>NZ_ALMY01000070.1 GCF_000440115.1 Streptococcus suis YS56
CGGATGTCATGACCTCTACCCTAGCCGAAGCCTATACGCAAAACATTGCCATTAAACATTCTTTAGAAAAATATCTACTGCTAGATGCCTCGAAAATTGGAAAAGATGATTTTACTTCCTTTTGTGATTTGAATGATGTAACTGCTCTAGTGACAGATATGAATGCAAAGGATGAAAATTACCAATTATTACACAACCACATTGAAATTATTTCAACAAAATCATAAAGTTATCAAAACCAACAGCAAAATGTTGGTTTTTTGTTTGTACACGAAAAAAATAAACAAAAATAAAACAAAATATGTTGACTTTGTGTTCGTTTGGTTGTATAATTTAAACATAAAAAGCGAAAAAGCTTTTTCTAAGTTTTGCAAAACAAAGATTTTCTGCCACATATGGCTACAACTTTCTATTTTTGTTAGGAGATAGGTTATGACAATCATTATCGGTGCTGATCCAGCGGGCTCAAAACTAAAAGACCTTATTAAAGATTATTTACAAGAAAAATCATATGACTTTAAAGATGTCAGTGATGGAAGTGATTTTGTTGATACTACTTTGGCGGTAGTTGCAGCAGTCAATCAAGAGGAAGGAAATCTTGGTATTGTGATTGATGCTTATGGTGTTGGTCCATTTATGACCGCAACTAAAGTCAAAGGCATGATCGCTGCAGAAGTTTCAGACGAACGTTCTGCCTATATGACAAGAGGACACAACAATTCGCGTATTATTACAATCGGTAGTGAGATTGTAGGAGAAGGAATTGCTAAAAATATCGTTAAAGGATTTGTTGAAGGTGAGTATGATGGCGGCCGTCACCAAATTCGTGTGGATATGCTAAATAAAATGTGCTAATTGTTGTAAACAAAGGAGAATAAGAGATGAAAATTGCAATCGGTTGTGACCACATTGTAACCTATGAAAAAATCGCTGTGGTAGATTATTTGAAAAATCAAGGATATGAAGTATTGGACTTTGGGACTTATGACAATGTTCGTACTCATTACCCAATCTTTGGTAAAAAAGTTGGTGAAGCTGTTGCAAGCGGACAAGCAGATTTGGGAATTTGTATTTGTGGAACAGGTGTTGGAATCAACAATGCTGTAAATAAGGTTCCTGGTATTCGATCAGCTTTGGTTCGTGATATGACCTCCGCACTTTACGCTAAGGAGGAGTTAAATGCCAACGTCATTGGTTTTGGTGGCAAAATTACGGGTGAGTTGCTTATGTGCGACATCATTGAAGCCTTCATTAAAGCAGAATACAAACCAACTGAAGAAAACAAACGTTTGATCGAAAAGATTGCTGCAGTTGAAACGCTCAATCAAGAGCAGGCTAATCCAGAGTTCTTTACGGAATTTCTTGAAAAGTGGGATCGTGGAGAATACCACGACTAGGAGGCTCACATGATTTTGACGATTACTTTAAATCCGTCGGTTGATATTGCCTATCAATTGGATACCTTTCATTTGGATACGGTCAATCGAGTAGAAAAAGTTCAAAAAACAGCTGGAGGCAAGGGGCTCAATGTGACACGAGTTTTGAAACAAATCGGTGAAGATGTTGTGGCTACTGGTTTCATTGGTGGTGAGATTGGAAGTTATGTAAAGAAACAACTCACTCGAAATGATATTAAAAATTCCTTTGTGGAAATTGGGAACGAAACACGTAACTGTATTGCGGTTCTTCATGATGGCAAACAGACGGAGATTTTAGAACAAGGACCAACTATTCAAGAACATGAAGCCTTGAATTTTATCGAACATCTAGAAATTATCCTGAACAATGTAGATGAAATTATCCTGAACAATGTAGATGTTGTTGTTATTTCAGGAAGTTTACCTAAGGGACTTGCTAGCAACTACTATGTTAAGGTCATTGAACTTTGTAAAAAATGTGGTGTGGTTGTTGTTCTGGATTGTTCTGGTGAGGCCCTGAAAAACGTTTTAGAAAGCCAGCAGAAGCCGACAGTTATCAAGCCAAATACAGAAGAGTTATCACAGTTAATTGGCAAAAATGTCACAGATGATATTCAAGAATTGAAAGCAGTTCTATCTGGTCAATTATTCCAAGGAATTGAATGGATAGTTGTATCCTTGGGGGCAAAGGGGGCTTTTGCCAAGCACAATGACAAGTTCTATCGTGTGAAAATTCCAAAAATAAATGTCGTCAATCCAGTAGGTTCGGGTGATTCAACTGTTGCAGGTATTGCAGCTAGTTTGAAACATGCATTACCTGATGTAGAACTACTAAAAAATGCAAATGTTTTGGGCATGTTAAATGCTCAGGAAGAACAGACAGGTTATGTCAACTTAGAACATTCAGAAGTATTGTATTCTCAAATTGAAGTCGAGGAGGTTTAAGATGGTAGTAACAGCAGAAAAAAGAAAATATATGGAAAAAGTAAGCAATGAAGCAGGAGTTATTTCAGCTCTTGCCTTCGACCAACGTGGAGCCTTGAAAAAAATGATGGCAAAACATCAGTCAGAAGAACCTACTGTGGAGCAGATGGAAGAGCTAAAAACTCTAGTTTCTGAAGAACTAACACAGTTTTCTTCTTCTATTCTTTTAGATCCTGAATTTGGTTTACCAGCTTCACGCGCCCGCAATGAACAATGTGGTTTACTTTTGGCTTATGAGAAAACTGGCTATGACACCAGCTCTACCAGTCGTTTGCCAGATTGCCTGGTAGAATGGTCTGTAAAACGACTAAAAGAAGAGGGCGCGGATGCCATTAAGTTTCTACTTTACTATGACGTTGATGGTGATTCATACGTTAATCTTCAAAAACATGCTTATATCGAACGCCTAGGTTCAGAATGTCAGGCAGAAGGTTTGCCATTCTTCTTGGAGATTTTGAGCTATGATGAAACGATTGAAGACAATGCTAGTGTTGAGTTTGCTAAAGTTAAACCTAGAAAAGTAAATGAAGCCATGAAAGTATTTTCTGACGAACGCTTTGGAGTAGATGTTCTCAAGGTAGAAGTACCTGTGAACATGAATTTTGTAGAAGGCTTTGGAACAGGGGAAATCGTTTATACAAAAGAAGAAGCAGCCGAATATTTCCGTCAACAAGAAGCATCAACTCATTTGCCATACATTTATCTAAGTGCAGGTGTTTCTGCAAAACTCTTCCAAGATACTCTAGTGTTTGCACATGAATCAGGTGCTAAATTTAACGGTGTTCTCTGCGGTCGTGCGACTTGGGCTGGTGTTGTGCCAGTCTATATCGAACAAGGAGAAGAAGCAGCACGTGAATGGTTACGAACTATTGGTCGTGAAAATATTGAAGGACTTGATGCAGTCTTGTCTCAAACTGCAACATCCTGGGTAGAAAAATTTTATAAAAAATAACCATTTTTCTTAAAGAAAGGGTTTACATTTTCTGAGAATATGCTATAATAATCTCATCAGCAAGAATAGAGTGGATTGTAACTAATTCGATTAGGCAAGACTACAAATGGATTTGAGAGTAGAATATTCTCGGTTTGTTTGTAGTCTTTTTTTGCTTAAAAATATAGGAGGAATATATGTTTAGGATTATACAGTCACTAAATAATAACGCTGCTCTGGTAAAAAATGAACATGGGGAACAGGCAGTCGTGATGGGCTTAGGTATAACCTTTCAAAAGAAGAAAGGGGATTTAATCGTTAAGGATAAGATAGAAAACATCTTTTCGCTAAAAAATGATGAGGTCAAGGAAAATTTTCTAACCTTATTAAAGGACATTCCCTTAGATTTTATTTCAGCAACCTACACGGTTATCAATCATCTTGTAGCAACCTATCATTACCCTGTACAAGAATATCTCTATGTGACACTGACAGATCATATCTATTGTGCCTATCAGGCGGTTTTAAAGAATACTTATCAAGAAAGTAAGCTACCCAATATTTCAGCCGAATATCCCTTGGAATATAAAATGGCGCGTGAAGCCTTAGCTATGTTCCGTGAAAAGTTGCTAAAAGATTTTCCGAATGATGAGATTGGTAGAATTGCACTTCACTTAATTAATGCAAAGGGTGAAACAATTCATCCCACAAGTGAAGAACAGGACATCAGCAAAAAAATTATAGCATATGTTGAACAAATTCTAACGGAGAATGGGATTAAACGCACAAAAGAAAATAGCAATTTTTATGATCGTTTTATGATTCATCTGTCCTATTTTCTGAATTACTTAGATAGGTCCCATCAGTCAAATGAATCGATTGCTAGTTTAGAACAGTATATCAAGCTCCAGAATCCAAGAGCTTACCTGATTGGTAGTCAGATTTTTGAGATGATCATATCATTGGTTGATGAACCTGTAAATGACAGTGAAAGGTTCTATATTGTACTACATATTCAACGGTTATTGTAAATCATACTCTTCGTAAATCCAATTCAGACGTTGTTGCCTCAACTTGATGAACTTTAGTTCTATCTGCGTTTTCGTCGCCTAGTCTGAATTGAATTTCCATTGAGTACATAAAAAATAGGAGGTTCATATTATGAACAGAGAAGAAATTACGTTATTAGGTTTTGAGATTGTTGCGTTCGCTGGTGATGCTCGTTCTCGTTTGATGGAGGCACTGGCTGCTGCTCAAAAAGGTGATTATGCAAAAGCAGAGGAACTAGTTGAAGCCGCCAATGCTTGTATTGTTGAAGCCCATCATGCTCAGACTAGCTTGTTGCAAAAAGAAGCGGCTGGTGAGGATTTAGCCTTTAGTGTGACGCTCATGCATGGTCAAGACCATCTCATGACAACATTATTATTGAAAGACATGATGAGTCATATGATTGAACTGTACAAACGAGGTGATAAGTAATGAATAAATTGATTGAATTCATTGAGAAAGGGAAGCCTTTCTTTGAAAAGATTTCGAGAAACCCTTATTTAAGGGCTATCCGTGATGGTTTTATCGCAGCCATGCCAGTTATCTTATTCTCAAGTATCTTTCTATTGGTAGCTTTTGTTCCTAATATCTTTGGTTTTACTTGGTCTGATGAAGCAGTGGCGGCTATCATGAAACCTTACGGTTACACAATGGGGATTGTAGCTGTCCTAGTTGCAGGAACGACCGCAAAATCTTTGACAGATGCTTTTAACCGTCAATTGCCAAAAACCAATCAAATCAACTTCATTTCAACCATGATTGCCTCAATTTCAGGTTTCCTATTACTGGCTTCTGATGGTATTGAAGGTGGGTTTGCCAATGGTTACATGGGAACTAAGGGACTTTTGACAGCCTTTCTAGCAGCCTTCATTACGGTTAATATCTATAAGGTCTGTGTGAAAAACAATGTCACCATTCGTATGCCAGACGAAGTTCCACCGAACGTATCTCAGGCATTTAAAGATGTAATTCCATATGCATTGTCAATCTTTGTCTTGTATGGAATTGATCTTGCGACACGTCAACTGGTTGGAACAAACGTTGCTGAGGCTATTCTAAAATTATTTGAGCCATTATTTACGGCAGCAGATGGTTATGTAGGTATTACCATTATCTTTGGTGCCTATGCCTTGTTCTGGTTTGTAGGGATTCATGGTCCATCAATTGTTGAGCCAGCAATTGCAGCCATTACTTATGCTAATATTGAAACTAACTTCCAGCTTTTGCAGGCGGGTCAACACGCGGATAAAATCCTGACTTCAGGTACTCAAATGTTTATCGTGACAATGGGTGGTACAGGTGCTACCTTGGTTGTACCATTCATGTTTATGTGGTTGACTAAGTCTAAACGAAACAAAGCAATCGGACGTGCTTCAGTTGTTCCAACTTTCTTCGGCGTAAACGAACCAATCTTGTTTGGTGCACCACTTGTACTTAACCCAGTATTCTTTGTTCCATTTATTTTAGCTCCAATTGCTAACGTATGGATTTTCAAATTCTTTGTTGATACGCTAAAAATGAACAGTTTCAGCGTCAACTTGCCATGGACAACTCCAGGACCGTTGGGAATTGTCATGGGAACAAACTTTGCTCCACTTGCCTTTGCACTAGCTGTCTTGTTGGTCGTTGTCGATGTACTTATCTATTATCCATTCTTGAAAGTTTATGATGAGCAAATTCTTGCTGAGGAACAATCAGGAAAAGTTGAAAATAGCTTGAAAGAGAAAGTGGCAGCTAACTTCAATACTGCCAAGGCGGATGCTATCCTTGAAAAAGCTGCAGTCAATACCGAAATTTCTGAACAAACCAACGTTCTGGTACTTTGTGCAGGAGGCGGTACAAGTGGATTGCTTGCTAACGCGTTAACTAAAGCCGCCAAAGAATACGGTGTTCCAGTCACAGCGACAGCAGGAAGCTATGGTGCTCACCGTGAGATTTTACCAGAATATCAATTAGTTATCCTTGCACCTCAAGTAGCATCGAACTACGATGATATGAAGCAAGAAACCGATGCATTGGGTATTAAACTCGCCAAAACTGAAGGGGCTCAATACATTAAACTCACTCGTGATGGTCAAGGTGCTCTTGACTTTGTCAAACAACAGTTCTAGAACCTGTATTCACAGTTCAGCACTTCCATCTAAGGATAGTTTTTCAGCTACTCATCGTTAGTTTTTTTCAAAATACAGTCAGTATTCCCTCAAAAAACTGCCTTGATTAGCGAAAAACTATCTCTTACATACAAGCACTTCACTTGTGAATACAGGTTCTTAATCAAAGGGGGTGGGAGTAATAAATCTCCAACTCCTCCCCCTTTATTTATTTTTGATAGAAGAAGGTAGGCATATGGTTAAAACATTACCGAAAGATTTTATATTTGGTGGAGCAACCGCTGCATATCAAGCAGAGGGTGCCACAAAGACAGATGGAAAAGGTCGTGTTGCATGGGATAAGTATCTAGAAGATAATTACTGGTATACTGCGGAACCAGCTTCTGATTTTTATAATCGTTATCCAGTTGATTTAGAACTAAGTGAACAATTTGGGGTAAACGGCATTCGCATTTCAATTGCGTGGTCTCGTATCTTCCCAACTGGCTTTGGAGAAGTGAATCCAAAGGGAGTAGAGTTTTACCATAAATTATTTGCGGAATGCCATAAACGTCACGTAGAACCATTTGTAACGCTTCATCATTTTGATACACCAGAAACACTACATTCTAATGGTGACTTTCTAAATCGAGATAACATTGAACACTTTGTCAATTACGCAGCATTTTGCTTCAAAGAATTCCCTGAAGTTAATTACTGGACAACCTTTAATGAAATCGGCCCAATTGGTGACGGTCAGTATCTTGTTGGGAAGTTCCCACCAGGTATTCAGTATGATTTAGCTAAAGTATTCCAATCTCATCACAATATGATGGTTTCACATGCCAAGGCGGTTAAGCTCTATAAGGATGCTGGTTATAGCGGAGAAATTGGTGTTGTACATGCATTGCCAACGAAATATCCTTATGATCCAACCAATCCAGAAGATGTCCGTGCAGCGGAACTTGAAGATATTATTCACAATAAATTTATCCTAGATGCAACATACTTGGGTTACTATTCTGAAAAAACACTTGAAGGTGTTCGCCATATTCTGAAAGTAAATGGTGGGGAATTAGACCTTCGTGATGAAGACTTTGCTGCCTTAGATGCCGCAAAAGATTTGAACGACTTCTTGGGCATCAATTACTATATGAGTGATTGGATGAGAGCACATGATGGAGAAACGGAAATTATCCATAATGGTAAAGGTGAAAAGGGAAGTTCTAAGTATCAAATCAAAGGAGTTGGTCGTAGAGAGTCCCCAGTTGATATTCCAAAAACGGACTGGGATTGGATTATCTATCCACAAGGTCTTTATGACCAAATTATGCGTGTGAAAAATGACTATCCAAACTATAAGAAAATCTACATCACTGAAAATGGTCTAGGCTATAAAGATGAATTTGTAGATGGTACAGTCTATGACGATGGTCGAATTGATTATGTGAAAAAGCATTTAGAAGTGATTTCAGATGCTATCTCAGATGGTGCCAATGTTAAAGGGTATTTCATCTGGTCCTTGATGGATGTATTTTCTTGGTCAAATGGATACGAGAAACGATATGGTTTGTTCTATGTTGACTTTGAAACCCAAGAACGCTATCCAAAGAAAAGTGCTTATTGGTATAAAAAAGTAGCAGAAACACAGGTTATTGAATAAAAATAATACAAGGATGCCTAGCTCAAGTTAGCATCCTTGTTTTCATATAAGGGAGGCAGTCTTTATGTTCGAATTAAAAAATGAGAACTTAACAGTACAATTTTCTGAATTAGGTGGGCAAATTACTTCGATAAAAGACACTGATGGTGTCGAGTATCTTTGGCAAGGAGATCCGGCCTATTGGAGCGGTCAAGCACCAGTTCTATTTCCGATTTGTGGAAGTTTACGAAATGATTGGGCTATCTATGAACCTGCAGAAAGACCGACATTTACAGGCACAATTCCAAGGCATGGACTTGTGCGAAAAATGATGTTCAAAAATGTAAGAATAACTGAAAATTCTTTGGAATTTTCTATTTCATCAAATGAGGAAACCGTAAAAAATTACCCATTTGAATTTGAACTTTCCATTAACTACTCACTACTTGGCAATACAATCCGAACTGAATATCGGGTGAAAAATCTTGAAGGACATAGAAAGCTACCTTACTTTATTGGGGGTCATCCAGGTTTTAATTGTCCTTTGTTGGATGGTGAGAGTTATGAAGACTATTATTTAGAATTTGAAAAAGTAGAATCTTGTACAGTACCTAGAAGTTTTCCAGAAACTGGCTTACTTGATCTGCGAGATCGTCGTCCATTCTTGGAAAATCAAAAGATCTTGGACTTGTCCTATCAACTGTTTGAGCACGATGCCATAACATTGGATCAATTAGCATCACGAAAGGTAACTTTGAAATCCAAAAATCATCAGAAAAAACTTTCGATTGCATTTGATGATTTTCCATATTTAGTGATTTGGTCAACTACAAATCAGAGTCCCTTTATCGCTTTAGAACCTTGGAGCGGACTCTCTACATCACTGGAAGAATCTGACATATTCAATGCCAAACGAAATATTAGTTACGTCGCTCCAAAAGAAGTTGATACAAAATATTTTGATATTATTATCGACTAAACTTTTGAAAATGTTTGCTCGTTACAGAAATTTGGTAAAATAATTCATATAATGAAAAAACTAAAAAATATTAAGCCACGATGGTTTATTCTTATTTGTATCCTAATTTTTCTTGCTTTAGGTTTTGACAGTAGGCTTCAGGTAACTCATTACAGGCTTGTTAGTCACAAAATATCTCAACCGATCAGACTTGCTCTAATTACTGATTTACACTCATCAAATTACGGTAAAAATCAGATACAAATCTTGGAAGTATTAGAGAAAGAAAGCCCAGATATCATTTTATTAGGTGGAGATATTTTTGATGATGAACTTTCGGACAGAAAAACACTAGAACTATTGAGCGGGCTAAGTAAATTTAATCATACTTACTATGTGTCAGGTAATCATGAAATATGGAGTAATCGATATGACCAGATGCTAGAACATCTGCGACAACAGAATGTAGCCATATTATCTGGAAATACTAGTAGAGTTGATATAAGGGGGCAGTCAATCACTATTTCAGGCATTGACGATCCTGAATATTTTCAAAAGTATGATACTAGTGTGAATTTGCTAGACCAACTTGAAGACATAAAAGGGAAGCAAATCAGTACTGACTTTCAAATTTTACTAGCGCACCGCCCAGAACTAGTTGATACTTATCAAAAGTATGGATTTGATTTAGTGTTATCTGGTCATGCACATGGAGGACAATGGAGAATACCTTATTTGGTTAATGGTGTATTTGCACCTAATCAAGGATTTTTTCCGAAATATGCAGGTGGTTTATATGAATTTGAAAACTCGCATTTTATTGTAAGCAGGGGTCTGGCCAAAGAATCTACACGAGTACCAAGATTTTTTAATCGCCCAGAAATTATCGTTGTAGATCTTGTTAATCAGTAACTTTGCTCTTTCCCAATCACTCAAAAACCCCACTGACTTTTATTAGCCAGTGGGGTTTATTACTTATCCGAATCAAAATCTTATTTCAAAAAAGGTAGTGATTCGACTGATTTGTACTGCAATGTAATGAAATTCAGTATTTCAAGAATCGCATAAAATCAAGGTTTCTACCGTCTATTGACGTGTAGTGAATCCCTATTTCACCTCAGTAAAAATCACGTGCTTACGCAATTTTGGTGAGTATTTTTTCAATTGAAGACGGTCTGGAGTGTTACGTTTGTTTTTTGAAGTAAGGTACAAACGCTCACCAGATTCTTTGTGTTCAAGTGTAATATTTACGCGCATGGTATCTCCCTTCTATTATTCAGCTGAAGCAGCCTTAGCGATTTTACGTCCTTTGTAGTATCCTTTCAAAGATACACGGTGAGAACGTGAGTAATCTCCAGTAGTTTCATCAAATTTCACAGTTGGAGCTGCTACTTTATAGTGAGTACGACGTTTGTTTTTCTTCGCTTTTGAAGTGCGACGTGCAGGTACTGCCATTTCTTTCTTCCTCCATTAAATTCAGGGCATAGCCCTTTTTACATCTAAAATAGTGTGTATGACTTTTGTCAACTTTAACAGTATAACAAAAGTTTTTTGTAAAGTAAAGTTACTTGACAGATTTTTTTCACTTTTTTGGAAAATAGCAGAGCATTTATGGTAAAATAAGGAGGATTGCAAGGCTCGACTGGTAGAGTTTGAGCCCTTATGACTTAATTTGGAAAGGAAGAAGCACAACTTCGAGCGATATAAGTTGGCTTTATACACTTTATTATGAAACTTCAAAAACCCAAAGGAACCCAGGATTTACTACCACAGGATACGGTCAAGTGGCAGTATGTGGAAAACTTTACCCGCAGCATTTTCAAACAGTACAATTACGCTGAGATTCGCACTCCAATCTTCGAGCATTATGAGGTGATTAGCCGATCGGTTGGCGATACGACAGACATTGTGACCAAGGAGATGTACGATTTCTATGACAAGGGAGAGCGTCATATCACCCTCCGTCCAGAAGGTACGGCACCGGTTGTTCGTTCTTATGTAGAAAACAAGCTCTTTGCCCCAGAAGTGCAAAAGCCAGCTAAGTTCTATTACATGGGTCCAATGTTCCGCTATGAGCGTCCGCAGGCAGGTCGTCTCCGTCAGTTCCACCAGATTGGTGTGGAGTGCTTTGGTTCCAATAACCCAGCGACAGACGTAGAAACCATTGCTATGGCCTATCACTTCTTTGAAGAGTTGGGGATCAAGGACATCCGCCTCCACCTCAACAGTCTGGGCAATCCAGAGAGCCGTGCAGCCTACCGTCAGGCTTTGATTGACTATCTGACGCCGCTCAAGGAACAGTTGTCTAAAGATAGCCAGCGCCGTCTAGAAGAAAATCCTTTGCGTGTGTTGGATTCCAAGGAAAAAGAAGACAAGGCCGCAGTGGAAAATGCACCGTCCATCTTGGACTATCTGGATGAAGAAAGTACAGCTCACTTTGAAACGGTCAAGACTATGTTGGATAGTCTAGGAATTGCTTACACCATCGACACCAACATGGTGCGTGGTTTGGACTACTATAACCATACTATTTTCGAGTTTATGACCGAGGTAGGTGGCAACGATCTGACCATCTGTGCAGGCGGTCGTTATGATGGTTTGGTGTCCTATTTCGGTGGTCCAGAAACACCGGCCTTCGGCTTTGGCATGGGGATTGAGCGCCTCATTCTCGTCCTTGAAAAGCAAGGCATTGAGCTTCCTCTCGACACCCAGTTAGATGTCTACATCGCAGTTTTAGGTCAGGAGGCCAATGGCGGAGCGCTTGAGTTGGTTCAAGCCATCCGCAAACAGGGCTTCCGAGCAGAACGGGACTATCTGGACCGCAAGCTCAAAGCCCAGTTTAAGTCAGCAGATGTATTTGGAGCTAAGGCCATCATTACCCTTGGTGGTAGCGAAATTGAATCTGGACAGGTTGTGGTGAAAAATAACCAAACTCGCAGCCAAGTTGAAACAAGTTTGGAAGCACTCAAAACAGATTTTGCAAGTATTTTAGAAGAATTGGAGAAGCAGTAGTCTAGGCTGCTTCTTTTTTATTTTAGAAAGCAAAAAAAGAAGTGATTTGGAAATCACTTCTTGAAAATAGTGGAGAGCAAATTAGTGATGGTGACAGAAATCTAATACCATACGACCTTGGATGGTACCAGCAGCCATTTCATCAAAGACTGCTTCGGCATCGTCCACAGGACGTTTTTGAACGACAGGAACAACCAAGCCCATAGCACCGAAGTGGAAGGCTTCTTCTAGGTCTTTACGAGTACCAACCAGAGAGCCGACTACCTTGATACCATCTAGCACAGTCTTGACAATGCTGAGGTCCATGTATTCAGATGGGAGTCCGACAGCCACGACATAGCCACCTGCACGAACGCTGTCAATAGCCTGGTTGAAGGCAACCTTAGAAACAGCCGTTACGACAGTTGAGTGGGCACCGCCACCCGTTACTTCCTTGATGTAGCCAGGCACATCTTCCACTTCAAGACCATTGATGATGACATCTGCACCGACTTCCTTGGCTAATTCTAGCTTGTCATTGTTAATATCGACAGCAATAACGTGGGCATTAAAGACTTTCTTAGCGTATTGGACTGCAAGGTTGCCCAGTCCACCAGCACCGTAGATGACAATCCATTGACCTGGTTCTAGGTGTGCTTCTTTGATAGCCTTGTAGCAGGTTACGCCAGCACAGGTGATGGAGCTTGCTTGAGCAGGGTCCAGACCTTCTGGAACTTTTACTGCATAGTCTGCTGTTACAATACATTGCTCAGCCATACCACCGTCAACAGAGTAGCCTGCATTTTTAACAGTACGGCAAAGGGTTTCGCGACCAGTTGTACAATATTCACAAGTGCCACAACCTTGGAAGAACCAAGCAACACTCACACGATCGCCAACTTTTAAGCTAGTCACATCTGGAGCAATTTCAGTCACGATTCCGATACCTTCGTGACCAAGTACACGGCCTGGTACCTTACCAAAGTCACCTTGAGCAACGTGTAAGTCTGTGTGACAAACACCGCAATACTCAATCTGAACCAAAGCCTCGCCAGCTTCAAGTGGACGAAGTTCTTTTTCGACAACGACAACACCAGTAGATTCTGGATTTACTACGACTGCCTTCATAAGCAGACCTCCTGTTTTAATATTTTTTGTCAATTAAAATGTGTTAATATATACTTTTATAATGTTAAGGATATCACAAACATGACAAAAAAGCAAGAGTAGTAAAAGAAAGCCAAATGAATAAGAAAATGAAAACTATCACGGAATTACTACAATATTTTCAGTAAAATCTATTTACTTGGAAACGTTTTCTTGATAAACTAGAAATAGATTCAATCCAAATGAAAGGGAGGTAGTTTTTGTAAGATGTGGGCAGTGAATTCGCTGAAATAAATCTGACTATTTTCTGAAAACAAGAAAAAGTAAACGCTTACTACAGCAAAACAGAAAAAATGTGAAAAAATTAACAATTTCTCTTTACAAATAAAAATAAAAGTTGTAGAATAACATTGTGAAAAAGTTAACAAAATGTTGACGAGGAAATTTGGAGGAACACAATGGCTGATAAAAAAGTTGTATCACCAGAAGAAAAATTAGTAGAAGCTCGCAAACACGTTGATGAGCTTGTTCAAAAAGGTTTGGTTGCTCTTGATGAGTTCCGCAAACTCGGTCAAGAAGAAGTAGACTACATTGTAGCTAAGGCTTCGGTAGCTGCTCTTGACAAGCACGGTGAATTGGCAATGCATGCCTTTGAAGAAACCCAACGTGGTGTATTCGAAGATAAGGCAACGAAAAACTTGTTTGCCTGCGAGCACGTGGTTAACAATATGCGCCATACAAAAACAGTTGGTGTCATTGAAGAAGACGAAGTGACAGGTTTGACCTTGATTGCCGAGCCAGTTGGTGTTATCTGTGGTATCACTCCAACAACAAACCCAACTTCTACAGCAATCTTTAAATCATTGATTGCCTTGAAGACACGTAATCCAATTGTCTTTGCCTTCCACCCATCTGCACAAGAATCTTCTGCTCATGCAGCTCGTGTTGTCTATGAAGCAGCTGTGGCAGCTGGTGCCCCTGAAAACTGTATCCAGTGGGTAACAAAACCATCTATGGAAGCAACTTCTGAGTTGATGAATCATGACGGAATTGCAACAATCCTTGCGACTGGTGGTAACGCAATGGTGCGTGCGGCTTACTCTTGTGGTAAACCAGCTCTTGGTGTAGGTGCGGGTAACGTTCCAGCCTATATTGAAAAATCTGCTAACATCCGCCAAGCGGCACATGACATCGTGATGTCTAAGTCATTTGACAACGGTATGGTCTGTGCGTCAGAACAAGCAGTTATCATTGATAAAGAAGTTTACGATGAGTTTGTAGCAGAATTCAAATCTTACAAAACTTACTTCGTTAATAAGAAAGAAAAAGCTCTTCTTGAAGAATACTGCTTCGGTGTGAAAGCTAACAGCAAAAACTGTGCAGAAGGCAAACTGAATGCAGATATCGTTGGTCGCCCAGCTGCATGGATTGCTGAACAAGCTGGTTTCTCAGTACCAGAAGGTACAAACATCTTGGCAGCTGAAGTTGCTGAAATCGGTGAAAAAGAGCCATTGACTCGTGAAAAATTGTCACCAGTTATCGCTGTCTTGAAAGTGGATGGCCGTGAAGAAGGTCTTGAAGCTGCTCGTCAAATGGTAGAATTCCACGGTCTAGGTCACTCTGCAGCCATTCACACAGAAGATGCTGAACTAGCTAAAGAATTTGGTACAATCGTGCGTGCTATCCGTGTTATCTGGAACTCTCCATCTACTTTCGGTGGTATCGGTGATGTTTACAATGCCTTCTTGCCATCATTGACACTTGGTTGTGGTTCTTACGGACGCAACTCAATCAGTGATAACGTAAGTGCTATGAACTTGCTCAACATCAAGAAAGTAGGAAGACGTAGAAATAATATGCAGTGGTTTAAAGTTCCTTCTAAAACATACTTCGAACGTGATTCTATCCAATATCTCCAAAAATGCCGTGACGTTGAACGTGTCATGATCGTTACTGACCATGCCATGGTAGAACTTGGATTCTTGGATCGTATCATCGAACAGTTGGATCTCCGTCGTAATAAAGTGGTTTACCAAATCTTCTCAGACGTTGAACCAGATCCAGATATCACAACAGTTTACAAGGGTACAGAATTGATGCGTACCTTCAAACCTGATACAATCATCGCCCTTGGTGGTGGTTCACCAATGGATGCTGCCAAAGTTATGTGGCTCTTCTACGAGCAACCAACAGTTGACTTCCATGACCTGGTTCAGAAATTCATGGACATCCGTAAACGTGCCTTCAAGTTCCCAGAGCTTGGTAAAAAATCTAAGTTTATTGCGATTCCAACAACATCAGGTACAGGTTCAGAAGTAACACCGTTTGCCGTTATCTCTGACAAAGCAAATAACCGTAAATATCCAATTGCTGACTACTCATTGACACCAACTGTGGCAATCGTTGACCCTGCGCTTGTATTGACAGTACCAGCACACGTTACTGCCGATACTGGTATGGACGTATTGACTCACGCTACGGAAGCCTATGTTTCAACAGTAGCTAATGACTTCACGGACGGTTTAGCTCTCCAAGCTATTAAACTTGTTTTTGAAAACCTTGAAAGTTCAGTGAAGAATGCGGACTTCCACTCACGTGAGAAAATGCACAACGCATCAACCATTGCAGGTATGGCCTTCGCCAACGCCTTCCTAGGTATTTCTCACTCAATGGCCCACAAGATTGGTGGACGTTTCCACACAGTTCACGGTCGTACAAACGCTATCTTACTTCCATACGTAATCCGCTACAACGGTACACGTCCAGCTAAGACAGCGACATGGCCTAAATACAACTACTACAAAGCGGATGAAAAATACCAAGACATCGCACGTATGCTCGGTTTGCCATGCTCAACACCAGAAGAAGCAGTTGCTGCCTACGCACAAGCTGTTTATGACCTCGGTGAGCGCATCGGTATCCAAATGAACTTGAAAGCACAAGGTATCGACGAGAAAGAACTCAAAGAACACTCTCGCGAATTGGCTCTTCTTGCCTACGAAGACCAATGTACACCAGCTAACCCACGTTTGGCGATGGTTGACCACATGCAAGAAATCATCGAAGATGCCTACTATGGTTACAAAGAGCGTCCAGGTCGCATCAAGTAATGATTTTCGTCATGATTCGTCGTTAAAGCTCCTTGCCTAACTTCAGTTATGCCTGCGTCGCTTTGCCTCGCCTCATTTAGAAAATCATCCCTTGGTGGTTTGGGCTGCCTTCGCCTTCGCCGCTTAGATTTTCTTAGGAAAAACTGATTTTAAAACTGAATAGGATTAGCCATCGTCAATCTGTCTAGATAGCTTTTGGCTTAGAATGAATTTAGTAGTAAGTTTAGGAACGTATGGTAAATCCTGTCTCGGTTAGTTGACCGACATATGATTTACAGGAAAATTGCCTCCAAACTTTCATATATACCAGTCTATCTTGGGATAGGCTGGTATTTTCTTATCATATCTTGCCAATTTTCTGTCAATTTAGGTGGGTTTTATGGTAGAATAGAAAAAATAGATTTTTACGGGGAATATTATGACACTAGTTTATCAATCAACACGCGATGCTAAAAATACTGTATCGGCTAGTCAGGCGATTTTACAAGGCTTGGCGACTGACGGTGGTTTGTTTACACCGATTTCGATTCCAACAGTTGACTTGGATTTTTCTGTTCTTAAAGATGCTTCTTATCAAGAAGTTGCTAAGCTCATTTTGTCGGCTTTCTTGGATGATTTTACGGCAGACGAGCTGGACTACTGTATTAACAATGCCTACGACAGCAAGTTTGACACGTCAGTTATTGCCCCAGTTGTTAAACTCAACGGTCAGTACAACTTGGAGCTCTTCCGAGGCTCAACCATTGCCTTCAAGGATATGGCTCTGTCCATCCTCCCTTACTTGATGACGACGGCGGCTAAAAAGCACGGTTTGGAAAATGAGATTGTCATCTTGACCGCGACTTCAGGTGACACAGGAAAGGCAGCCATGGCTGGTTTTGCAGACGTTCCTGGCACGCAAATCATCGTCTTCTACCCACGCGACGGGGTGTCTAAGGTCCAAGAATTGCAGATGACCACGCAGACAGGGGCTAATACCCACGTGGTGGCTATTGACGGAAACTTTGACGATGCCCAAACCAACGTCAAGTACATGTTCAACGATGAGGCTCTTCGTGCTAAGTTGGCGGCTAAGAAACTCCAGTTTTCATCAGCCAACTCCATGAACATCGGCCGCTTGGTGCCACAGATTGTTTACTATGTCTATGCCTATGCTCAGCTGGTCAAGACTGGCGAGATTGCGGCGGGCGACAAGGTCAACTTCACTGTTCCGACAGGTAACTTCGGTAACATCTTGGCGGCTTACTACGCTAAGCAGATCGGTCTGCCAGTTGGCAAGCTCATCTGTGCGTCCAACGACAACAATGTCTTGACCGACTTCTTCTCGACTGGCGTTTACGACAAGAACCGTACCTTCCGCGTGACCACCAGTCCGTCTATGGACATCTTGGTGTCCTCTAACTTGGAGCGGTTGATTTTCCACCTCTTTGGCAATGACGCTGCAAAAACAGCGGAGCTGATGGAAGCTTTGAACACAGCTGGTCAGTATGACATTCAAGGAGCTGACGCGGATATCCTCTCTCTCTTTGCTGCCGCCTTTGCGACAGAAGAAGAAACCGCTGCGGAAATCAAGCGTGTCTATGACGAGTCAGACTACATTGAAGATCCACATACGGCTGTTGCCTCAGCTGTCTATAAACAGTATGTGGAGCAAACAGGGGACCAAACTCCGACAGTGATTGCTTCTACGGCAAGTCCGTACAAGTTCCCAGTGGTTGCGGTTGAAGCGGTGACAGGCCAGTCAGGCTTGACTGACTTCGAAGCCCTGGCAAAATTGCATGAGATTTCAGGTGTAGCCCTGCCACCAGCTGTGGACGGTTTGGAAACAGCACCTGTCCGCCACAATACCGTCGTTGCAGCTGCAGATATGCAGGCTGAAGTAGAGCGTTATTTGGGTGTGTAATAAAAAATGACTGATGACAAACTGCTTATTTTGAGCAGTTTGTTTTTTATTATTATTAAAATTAAAATTTACAGACAATTCAAAGAATGATATACTATATGGGAATATGTTTGAGCGAGGTGAACTATGGCACAAGAAGAAAAGATTTCTCGTGAAAAGAAAAAAGCCCTCTTGAAGCGGCTCAAAGAACGTATCAAGCCCAAGATGAAGCTGGTCTATTTGGCAGCCTTTCTATCCTGGCTGCAATTTTTGATGCGGATTATTTCCTTCTATTTGATTGCTAAGGGCTTTGTGACCTACTATGAGGGTGGGCAGGTTGATTTAGTACAGTTTGTCCTTATCTTGCTGGGGCTCAATGCCTTTGGTTACGGTGTGGCCCTGATTGCCAAGCGTTTGCAGGGCCTAGGCTCCCAGTTTGCTCGGGATTCGCTCAAGCAGTCCTTCTTTGAGGCCCTCTTGGCCAAGGATGGTCAGTTTGAGTCAAAAGCGACAGCGGCAGATGTCTTTAACATCGCTTCCCAGGGGATTGACAGCCTGGATACCTACTATTCCTACTACATGGCTTCTTCCTTGCGGACCCAGTTCAACTGTGCGACTGTGCTCTTGCTGGTCTTTCTGATTTTTCCGCTGGGTGCGGTAATTTTCATCTTAGCCTTGCCTTTGATTCCCATTTCCATTATCGCTATGCAGAAGCGGTCCAAGCGGATCATGAATCGCTACTGGGGCTCCTACATGGATGTGGGCAATCTTTTCTTGGACGACCTCAAGGGGCTCAATACCCTCTATTCCTATCAGGCGGACGCGGCTTATGAAAAGAGCTTCAATGAGCAGGCGGAGGACTTCCGCGATGCGACCATGGAGTTGCTCAGTTTCCAGCTGCAAGCGGTGGGCTACATGGATGCGGTCATGTATCTGGGGATTGGTCTGTCTGGTTTTGTGGCGGTCAATAGCCTAGCGGCAGGCAATCTCTCCCTCTTTAGTATGCTTTTCTTTATCCTCATTGCGACAGAGTTTTTTGCACCCATACGGGAGCAGGGCTACGGTATGCACTTGGTCATGATGAATACCAAGATGGCGGATCGCATTTTTGGTTTCTTGGACAGCATGACAGCGGAGCAGGAAATCGATGCTGCTCATGTGCCCGCTTTTGACAGGCTGAAACTGGAAAATCTGGCCTTTGCCTACGGAGAAAAGCCAGTCTTGAATGATATTTCCATGACCATGACGGCTGGAAAGGTCTATGCCTTGGCGGGTGAGTCAGGGCAGGGGAAAACGACCTTGGCCCAGTTGCTCTTGCGACGCTTGCGGGCGGATAAGGGAGCGATTTACTTGGGTGAGCAGGAGATTTCGACTGTCAGCCAGTTGTCTCTGAATGAGCAGGTCCTCTATGTGTCGGGCCAGTCAACCTTACTCAACCAGTCGATCTATGAGAATTTACGCATGGCTGGTGATTTTGCTAAGGAAGATATCTTGGCTTGGGCAGATCAGCACGGGGTCTTGCAGTTTGTTAAGCATCTACCAGACGGTTTAGACACGATTGTGGGCGATGACGGTGCTTTCTTGTCACCAGGTCAACGCCAGCAGGTCATCTGTGCCCGTGCGGTCTTGGCCAAACGCTCGCTCTATATCTTTGACGAGGTGACCTCTAGCGTCGATCAGGACAATGAAGGTTTGATTTACGACTTGATTAACTTGGTGGCCAAGGATGCCATTGTCATTATTATTACCCATAAGATGAAGCAGGTGGAACAGGCAGATGATATTCTCTTCCTGTCTGCGGAGGGGGCTGTGACAGGCAATCATGCTACACTTTATCAGACTAGCTCGGCCTATCGTCAGCTAGTCAATCAACAAAGAGAATTGGAGGAAGCCGTTTATGGATAAGAAAGAAATGCCGACACGGGTGCTGATTCCGAGACTCTTGGGCTCGATGAAACACCTCTTGCCACGGATTGCAGTTGCGGTCTGCTTTGCGGTCTTGGGACAGGTGGTGACCATTGCGATTCCAGTAACCATGGTCTATCTGGCTTTTGATGCCCTTGCTGGCAATCCCGCTCCGCTATGGACTTTGGTAGCCCTAGTCATTCTGGCTCTTCTACGCGGTGCCTTCCGTTATGGCGAGCACTACTTTGGTCATTATGTGGCCTTTCATACCCTGGCTGCCTACCGCCGTCTGATTTTTGCAAAATTGCGGGCCCTGGCTCCTGGGAAATTGGACAGGCAGGACAGTGGTAGTCTGCTCAAGATGATTGGGGAGGACATCGAGGCTTTGGAGGTTTTCTTTGCCCATACCATTGCCCCGATTTGTACAGGGATTTTGGTGGCTCTTGGCTTGACGGTTTATTTTGGTCTATCCAGCTGGGGCTTGGCTCTTTTAGCCTTGGTGACCTATGCCCTTCTGGCTATTGCCATTCCAAATCAATTTGCTCAGCAGCTGCAACCCTTGCTCAAGGAACAAAATGCCAGTCGTAAGGGCTATGTTTCCTACTTTATTGAAAGTCTTAAGAGCATGAAGGATCTGATGCAGTTCCAACAGACAGATGCTCGATTTGCCAATCTGACACAGAAAAGTCAAGAGGTCAATGGGCAGGAGCGAAAGGTTGCCCAGACCAACTTTATGCAGTATGCCGTTTCCTTCTTGGTGGTGGGCTTGTCTATCATGGGCTTTGCCTGGCTGACTTTTGACTTGGTCGGCAGTCAGAGCTTGGACTTGGCAACTGGTGTGGCCCTCCTGGTGTCCTTTACCAGCTCCTTTGCTCCCTTCTTGGAGCTCAGCCGTCTGCCTCTTGGTTTCAAGCGGGCTATGAATGCTGGTCGGAACATCTATGCTCTTTTGGATGAAAAAGAAGCAGAGCGAACAGGTGACTTGGTTGAGGTCAGCGTGACGGATATTGCTATTGAGCAAGTTGATTTCGACTATGATGACCGAGAAACAGGGCTCTATCGCAATCTGTCTGTCCAGTTTGAACAGGGGGGCATCATTGGTCTGGTCGGTGAGTCCGGTGCAGGAAAATCTACCTTGATGAAACTAATCATGCGGTGGTATGACTGGCAGAAAGGTCAAATCCGCCTGTCTGGCTTGGATAGTCGGAAGGTAGACAAGGCTCATTTACAAGGCTCCTTTGCCTACGTACCTCAGGTACCGCAAATCTTCCGCCAGACCATTCGAGAAAATCTTGTCTTGGGGCGGACGGATGTGTCAGACGAAACCATTATGGACTTGGCAGAAAAATGCCACATGAAAGAACGGATTTTGGCAGCACCGCAGGGTTTGGATACGCTTGTGGAAGCCAGTGACTTTTCAGCAGGAGAAGGACAACGCTTGGAACTCATGCGGGCCCTGCTCAAAAATGCGGACTGCTATATCTTTGATGAGCCGACCAGCAACTTGGATTCGCTCAATGAAGCTCGCTTTATACAGATGGTCAAGGCACACTGTCAGGGCATGGTCTTCTTGATTTCCCATAGAAGCTCAACCATGGCTTGTGCGGATAGAATCTTCCGCTTGGAAGACGGACAATTAGTAAAGGAACGATAAATGAAACAATTAAAAATGAAGGACCTCATGGTGACGGGGGCTTTTGCTGGTTTGTATTTTCTGTGTGTGGGTCTAGGGACCTTGATTGGTGTCTTTTTTGACCGGTCAGGCAATATGATGTACGCCCCGGCTTTTGCGGCCCTCTTGGCTGGTCCGGTTTATATGCTCTTGATTGCCAAAGTTGGCAAGTTTGGCTCTATCAGTTTGGTCGGTGCGGTCATGGCCTGCTTCTTTTTCTTGTCAGGCTATATGACAGCGGCCTTTCTGCCCAGTTTGACCTTTGGCTTGCTGGGAGATTGGGTGGCCAAGATCGGTGCTTATAAGAACAAATGGAGCAACCTCCTGAGTTTTGCGGTCTTCTCTTTTGGCAATCTTGGGCCCATTATTCTCATGTGGCTCATGCGAGATGCCTATGAGGCTAATCTCTTGGCCCGTGGTAAGTCGGCTGAATATGTAGCTCGTGTCATGCTGGACTTTACACCTGCCAATGTCCTCTGGTTGTCCTTTACAATTATCTTGGCAGCTAGTCTGAGCGGACTTTTTGGACAATACATGGTCAAACGCTACTTTGACCGTTCAGGTTTGGTCTGATGAAATTAGATGCTCGTACAAAAATTATTCTCGTCATCTTCACTAGTTTTACCTATGGGATGCGTCTTACAATACTAGAAAATGCAGTGCTGGTCTTAGGCCTTAGCCTGCTTTTCTGGTTTTCTGGAAAGCGGAAAATGGCTATAATGAGTCCGATAGCCTATTCTATTTTTTGTCTGTTATCCTATATTACATTTTTTCCAGCATGGCTGACGCATTTGTTGCTTGTATTGACCTATACATGGCCTCCGCTTTTGGCAGGACATCTATTGCTGATGACGACAAGTGGTTACGAACTCATTCATGGCTTACGGAAATGGCACCTGCCAGAGGTATTTCTTTTGACGTTGGGAGTAATGTTTCGTTTCCTACCTGCCATTAAACAGGATGCTCGTACGATTTGTGCCTCTTTGAAGGTTAGAGGAATTTTTTTACGGAAGAGAGATGTGGTTTGTAAGCCACTCCAGTACATGGAGTTTTTCTTGGTTCCCTTGATGATGTCTCTCTTGCGAACAGCTCAGGAATTGACAGTAGCCAGTCTGACAAAAGGTTTGGCTGTATCTACAAAATCACCTGCATATATTCGGTCGTCTTGGACCGTGCTAGATTGGAGTCTTTGCTTATGTTGTCTCGGTTTTCTGATTCTCGTCCGGCTGTGACGGTAAAAAATGTAGCATTAACTTATTCAGGGGCAGATAAACCAGCCTTGCAGATAGAGGATTTGACCATTCCAGAAGGCCAGTGTGTTGTTTTATGTGGGCAGAGTGGCTCTGGGAAGTCTAGTTTTCTCAAGGTACTGAATGGTTTGACGCCAGAATATTATCCTGCTCAGCTTTCGGGACAAATTTTCTTAGGGGACTTGGATTTACAAAAATCTAGTCTGGAAGAAACATCTCGGCACATTGCTTCAGTCTTTCAGCATCCGTCTACTCAATTTTTTCATAGTCAGGTCTTGCAGGAATTGGTTTTCCCTTGTGAAAATCAGGGTTTGTCAAGAGAAGAAATCGAGAATCGCCTGGCTTGGGTTATGGAATTATTTGGTTTGGCTTCTCTTAGCCAGCGAACGATTTCCAGTCTATCAGGTGGTCAGCAACAACGTCTAGCCTTGGCCGTTGCAGCTATGCAAGGGACAGGTGTCTTGGTTTTAGATGAGCCGACTGCCAACCTAGATCAGGAAGGGATTGCGATTGTACAGGACATCTTGAAAACTTTAAAAAGCCAAGGAAAGACCATCATTATTGCCGAGCATAGACTGTCTTATCTCAGTCAGTTGGCAGATCGCTATTTATATTTTCAAGATGGGCAAGTGGTGACGGATTATCTAGCAGATGAGTTTTTAAGCCGGACAGAAGAATGCCGTCAGGATATGGGACTGCGTTGTTATGACTCGGAGCCTTATGGACGGGCAATAGCGGAGCTGGCGGACCAGTTTGTTAATGATAAAGAGGGTTTACTTGTTGAAAATTTATCGGTAAGTCAGAAAGAGAATACTCTCTATGAGATTGAAAAACTTTGCTTGGCACCAGGACAGGTGGTGGGTTTGGTTGGATCGAATGGTTCTGGAAAAACAAGCCTTGCTCGTTATCTGGTCGGTTTAGCGGAAGATAAGAAGAGTAGGATTTCTTGGCAAGGTCAAACCTTGTCTGGTCGCCAGAGATTGGAAAAAACAGCTTTTGTTATGCAGGATGTTCGACTCCAACTATTTGCGGAAAATGTTAAGCGAGAACTTACTCTTGGAAGGAAAAATAGAGCTGTCGATGAACATTTGGTAGCTCGTTTTGGTCTATCGGAGTTGTTGGAGAGGCATCCGGTTAGTTTATCGGGTGGTGAACAACAGCGCGTGATGATAGTGGCCAGCTTACTGGCAGATAAGGAAATTTTCATTTTTGATGAACCGACGAGCGGTTTGGATTTGAGACGAATGCAACAAGTTGCTTCTGCTTTAGTAGACTTAAAAATGAAGAATAAGTTGGTTTTGTTAATTTCTCACGATGAAGAGTTATTGAATCTTGTTTGTGATAAAATAGTAGATATTAAACAGTTGAAATAGAGATTATGAACAAACAAACCTATAAAGAAATTTTAACCATTGCCTTTCCAGCCATGGGGGAAAACCTTCTCCAGATGTTAATGGGAGTAGTAGACTCTTATCTAGTAGCCAGTATTGGCATCGTAGCTTTGTCTGGAGTTTCCCTTGCTAATAATATTTTAGCCGTCTATCAGGCGGTTTTTATTGCCCTAGCAGCAGCGGTGTCTTCTCGTTTGGCTCAGACTTTGGGTGAAGAGGACTCAGAAGGCATTGGAGGAACTGCTAGTGAAAGTGTCAAGTTTCCAGTTTTTATCGGTCTCCTTTTAGGGATTTTTTCAGTTCTGGCAGGTCCAATAGTACTTACTAGCTTGGGAGCAGAGTCAGAAGTGGTACAGGCTGGAGGTCTTTATTTGATATTGGTTGGTGGGGGAGCGCTTTTTTTGGGACTTATGACAAGTTTGAGTGCAATCTTACGAACCTTGGGGGAACCACGTTTTCCTATGTATATCAGCCTGCTTTCTAACATTTTAAATGCACTATTTTCAGCATTTGCAGTCTTTGTGCTTCATGCAGATGTAGCAGGGGTTGCGATTGGAACGGTATTATCGCGATTGATTGGTTGTAGCCTGCTTTGGTCTCGCTTACCAATTTCTTTAAAACCATGGACCTGGTCCTTTGATAAAGAACTGCTTAGACTTGCCCTGCCAGCAACTGGTGAACGGTTGATGATGCGGGTGGGAGATGTGGTAGTCGTAGCTTTGATTACCAGCTTAGGAACAGCGACGGTAGCTGGAAATGCGATTGGAGAAACCCTGACGCAGTTTAATTATATGCCGGCTTTAGGGATTGCTACCGCGACAATCATCCTTACAGCGAAACACAGACAGGATAAGGCTATGGTCCGACATATTTTTCGAACAAGCTTTAGTCTTTCTTTGCTGTTTATGTTTTTGGTAGCTGGTGTGACTCATTTTGCGGGGCCTTTCCTAATCAGTCTTTATACTAAGGATATTCAAGTAGCACAAGCTGGTCAAACAGTATTATTTTATGCCATGTTGGGAGTTCCCTTTACAGCTGGTACTCTTATTTTAACCGCCTTGTGGCAAGGTTTAGGAAATGCTAGATTACCCTTTTATGCCACAACTATCGGTATGTGGCTAGTGCGGATTGGCATAGCTTATTTACTTGTAACATTTTTTAAAATCGGTTTGTCAGCCATTTGGCTTGCAACGATTTTAGATAATGCCTTCCGAGCAGGGATGCTATTTTTTCAGTATAGGTATTCAAAACAAGAATCAATTTAAGATAAGGCTAAGAAAACTTTCAGTTTCTTTTAAGTTAGTAGCTATATACTATATTCAAGCTAGAAATAGCGAACAACTTTACTGAATTTCATTCAGTATCGTCATCCGTAAGAGCTAAAGCTCAAACGGCTGGCATATCTTTTTCATATAATCTCCTAGAGAACAGTCGACCGCGGTCGGCTGTTTTCGTGTCTTCTATTCTCGGACAAAAATGGTATAATGGTAGTGATTGTATAAGGAGAAAAGTATGTCGGTAGTAGGAAAAGCAAATGGGAAAATCATTTTGATGGGAGAACATGCGGTGGTCTATGGCCAGCCTGCAATTGCCATGCCTTTTTCTGCTGTAGAAATTACAGCCCAGGTGACTGCCCAAGGCCAGGCACTTAGTGTAGCCTGTGACTTCTATGAAGGACTGGTTCACAAGATGCCCAAAATCTGGGAAAGCCTCAAGCATGCCATCCGCTTTTCGCTCTATCGTATTGGTGCACCGACAGATCCAGCGATTCATATCGAGATCAGTTCGACTATTCCCGCCGAGCGCGGCATGGGCTCTAGTGCAGCCGTGGCAGTTGCAGTTGCACGCGCCCTCTTTGCCTACTATGAAAAAGAACTGACCGACAGCGAACTCTGGGACATCGTCCAGTCTTCGGAAAAAATTGCTCACGGCAATCCATCAGGCATTGATGCGGCGACCACCAGCGGCAAGTCCCCCGTCTTCTTTATCAAGCACCAACCCATCGAACCCTTGGAGCTGAAACTCCGTGCCCACTTGGTAGTGGCTGATACAGGCGTGACGGGAAACACCTTAGAAGCCATTTCAGACGTGGCGGATTTGTTGGAGAAAAAGCCAGAGGCTATCCAGCTAGTAGAAGAACTGGGCAACTTGACCCGACAGGCCAAGGAAGATTTAGCCACAGACCATGCAGAGCTTCTAGGTGGCAGAATGAACCAAGCTCATGCCCTCCTGCAAAAATTAGGCGTGTCTGACCCCAGACTGGATAAGCTAGTCAGCCTCGCCCAAGAAAATGGAGCCCTCGGAGCCAAATTAACCGGTGGCGGACGAGGGGGCTGCATGATTGCCCTAGCCAGAACAGCCCAGGATGCCCAAAATCTTGCACACATCCTTGACCAAGCAGGTGCCCGCCAAACCTGGATACAGTACTTAGGAGAAACCAATGACTAAACAAACAGGCATTGCCCGTGCCCATACCAATATTGCCTTGATTAAATACTGGGGAAAACGTGATAAGGAATTATTCCTACCTATGAATTCCAGTCTATCCCTGACCCTTGACGCATTTTATACCGATACCAAGGTCGTTTTTGACCCAGAATTAACTGCGGATGAGTTCTATCTCAACGGAATCTTACAAAAAGAAAAAGAAATTTTAAAAATTTCTCGATTTTTGGATTTGTTTTGCGAATATATAGGTGAAAGGGCATTTGCCCGAGTGGAAAGTCTAAATTTTGTTCCGACTGCAGCTGGCTTGGCCAGCTCAGCATCAGCCTTCGCAGCACTTGCACTTGCAACCGCAACTGCCTTGGATTTAGATTTGTCACCAGCCACCCTATCAACCCTTGCTCGCAGGGGTTCTGGCTCCAGTACCCGCAGCCTATTCGGTGGATTTGTCGAGTGGGATATGGGAACGGGTTCGGAAGATTCTATGGCCCATCCCATTGACGATGCCGATTGGGATATTGCCATGGTCGTCTTAGCCGTCAATACTGGACCGAAGAAGATTGCTAGTCGAGAGGGAATGGACCACACGGTTGCCACCTCACCATTTTATTCCGCCTGGGTAGAAACCGCCAAACAAGACATGGTGGACATCAAGGCAGCCATTGCCAGCCGTGATTTTGAAAAACTTGGTCAAATCACAGAGCACAATGGTATGAAAATGCATGCAACAACGCTTTCTGCCAATCCGCCCTTTACCTACTGGTCAGCCGATAGCCTAATGGCCCAAGAGGCAGTCCGTCAGGTTCGTGAGGCAAGTGGCTTATCAGCCTACATGACCATGGATGCCGGACCAAATGTCAAGGTCCTCTGCCGAGCAAGTCAAATGGACGAGCTAGTAGCTGAATTGGCCAAAGTCATCCCAAGAGAGAAAATCATTACCAGCAAGCCTGGTCCTGCGGCCTACGTCCTCAGTGAAGACGAGTGGCAGGTATCGCAAGCAGCGTTTGAAAAGGGCTTGTAGCATGAAAGTACAAGTAAAGATACCTGGAAAACTCTTTCTAGCAGGGGAATATGCAGTCGTCGAGGCAGGCTATCCTGCAGTGATTGTGGCCCTTGACCAATACCTGACTGTCACCATTGAACCAAGTGACCGAGGCCTCCTTCATTCCAGCCAGCAAGCAGACCTCTATCTGATCTGGGAGCGTAAGGAAGGTACCGTTCATATCCAAGGGGACCATCCCTATGCTCTGATTGAAACAGCCATGCAGGTAACAGAAGCCTATCTGACAGCCAAAGGTCAGTCCTGTCAAGCAACCTACAGCCTAGCGGTCCAATCTGATCTGGATGACCAGACTTCAGGTGCCAAGTATGGCTTGGGCTCGTCAGGGGCAGTGACGGTTGCGACGGTCAAGGCCCTGCTAACCTACTACGGTCACCGACCAGATGCCCTGCTGACCTACAAGCTGGCAGCCCTGGTCCAGACCAAGCTAGGCATGACGGGTTCCTTTGGTGACTTGGCGGCTTCCAGTTTTGGTGGCTTGATCGCCTATCATTCCCTGGACCGTTCTTGGCTTTTAGGGAAAATGGCAGAGCTGTCCCTGCTTGATCTGGTAGAAAGTGATTGGCAGGGTTTGTCCATCAGCTCTATCCAGCTACCTGAAGGTTTAGACCTTTTGGTTGGCTGGACAGGGTCGGCGGCTTCGACAGATCGATTGGTTTCCCAGATGGAAAGCCAAAAAAGTCAGGCAGAAAAAGAGCACATTCATAGCCAGTTTCTAGCCGACGCCAAGACCTGTGTAGAGCGGTTGATAGTAGCTTGTCAGACAAATGACTCAGCGTCAGTAAGACAGGCCATTTCTCAGAACCGCAAGCTCTTACAAGACTTTGCGAGAGGAATGGGCTTGGTCATTGAAACGCCTCAACTGAGCCAACTCTGTGACCTGGCCCAGACTTATGGAGCGGTGGCCAAATCATCTGGTGCAGGCGGTGGAGACTGCGGCATTTGCTTGGTAGACAGTACGGAACAAAAAGTAGCGATTGAGAAGGCTTGGCAACAAGCCGGCATTCTTCCACTCCAACTAAAGATCACAAGTAGAGAATAAGGAGAACCCTATGTTTTATCTAGGAGAATTTGGTTTAGACCGCAAGGATCAACACGTTGGCTTGGCCAACCAGCAATACAGTACCACACCGGCCAAGGACTTTACGGAGACCTTGTTTGTCCATCATTCCCTACCTCAGACCAAGGTGGATGAAGTGGATATTTCGACCAGTGTAGCTGGTTTGGACTTTGCCTTTCCTTTCTTCATCAATGCCATGACAGGTGGAAGCAAGAAGACGCGGGAAATCAATCGCCTCTTGGGAATTATGGGGCATTTTGGGAAGATTGCTCTGGCTTCAGGCTCGGTTAGTGCGGCGATCAAGGATCCGTCTGTTGCGGAAACCTTCTCCGTTATGCGTCGGGAAAATCCTTATGGCATTATTTTTGCCAATCTAGGTGCCCACCACAGTGTTGAGAACGCCAAACGGGCGGTGGATTTGTTGGAGGCCAATGCCATCCAAATCCATGTCAATGCACCCCAGGAGATTGTCATGCCTGAGGGAGACCGTGACTTTACTATGTGGTTGAAGAATATTGAAACCTTGGTGAGGGAGATGGAAGTACCGGTCATCGTCAAGGAAGTTGGTTTTGGTATGAGTCGTGAAACAGTGGCCCAGCTGGCTTCTGTCGGTGTCAAGACCATTGATGTGTCTGGGACTGGGGGGACGGATTTTGCCAAGATTGAAAATGCCCGTCGGACCTTCAATGATTATACCTACTTAGAGGGTTGGGGTCAGTCAACTGTGACATCCTTGGTGGAAGCCATGTCTGTCCCTGAAGAAGTTCGCCCAAGTTTGATTGCATCTGGTGGTATTAAGACGCCACTAGATATTGTCAAATCATTGGCCCTCGGTGCAGACCTTGTTGGTATGTCCAATCATTTCCTTCAGTATGTCAAGGATGGTAAGGGGCATCGTTTTGATGACGGCCTGCAGGCTATTAAGACTTATCAATGGCAGATGGCTGAAATCATGACCATGCTGGGTGCTAAAAACATCGCAGAACTCCGTCAGAAAGATTTGGTCTTGGCTCCAAATGTACAAAACTGGTGCGAAGCGCGTGGGATTGACTGGAAAGCCTATGCCCGTCGGTCACAATTGGTAAAATAAATACGTACGTTAGAGGTAGAAACTAGACGATTTCTACCTTTTTCTGCATATTTATGTTAAAATAAATGAAAATTTAGAAGAGGTGTTCAGATGAAAGCTATTGTTACAGTTGTCGGAAAAGACAAGTCAGGAATCGTTGCAGGTGTTGCGACTAAGATTGCGGAATTGGGTTTGAATATTGATGACATTTCCCAGACTGTTTTGGATGAGTATTTTACCATGATGGCGGTGGTGTCATCAGATGAGAAGCAAGATTTCACGCAACTTCGTTCAGAATTGGATGCCTTTGGTCAAAGTTTGAACGTGAAAATCAACATTCAAAGTGCGGCGATTTTTGATGCTATGCACAACTTGTAAGGAGAACAATCATGGACATTAGACAGGTTAGAGAAACCATTGAGATGATTGAGGAGCAGCACTTCGACATTCGGACCATTACCATGGGGATTTCCCTTTTGGACTGTATCGACTCGGACATCGATAAGGCTGCGGAAAAAGTGTACACCAAAATTGTAACCAAGGCCAAGAACTTGGTAGCGGTCGGTGATGAGATTGCGGCGGAGCTAGGCATTCCCATTGTCAACAAACGGGTGTCGGTAACGCCTATTGCTTTGATTGGTGCGGCGACGGATGCCACGGATTATCTTCCCTTGGCTCATGCCTTGGACAAGGCGGCTCATGAGATTGGCATCGATTTTATCGGAGGCTTTTCAGCTCTGGTTCAAAAGGGCTACCAGAAAGGGGATGAAATCCTCATCAACTCTATACCGCAGGCATTGGCCCAAACGACAAAAGTCTGCTCGTCAGTCAACATCGGATCGACCAAGACGGGCATCAATATGACTGCCGTGCGGGATATGGGGCGGATCATCAAGGAGACGGCGGAGGCTTCTGATATGGGGGCGGCCAAGCTGGTGGTCTTTGCTAATGCGGTCGAGGACAATCCTTTCATGGCGGGTGCCTTCCATGGTGTCGGCGAGGCGGATGTGGTCATCAATGTCGGCGTGTCTGGTCCTGGTGTGGTCAAGCGTGCCCTTGAAAAAGTGCGTGGTGAGAGTTTTGACGTGGTGGCTGAAACCGTTAAGAAGACGGCCTTCAAGATTACCCGTATCGGGCAGTTGGTCGGCAATATGGCTAGCGAACGCCTGGGTGTCAAGTTCGGGATTGTGGACTTGTCCCTTGCTCCGACGCCAGCCGTTGGAGACTCAGTAGCTCGGGTCTTGGAGGAAATGGGTTTAGAAACCGTAGGTACGCACGGAACGACTGCTGCCCTGGCTTTGCTCAATGACGCAGTCAAAAAAGGTGGGGTCATGGCCTGCAACCAAGTAGGTGGCTTGTCAGGTGCCTTTATCCCTGTGTCTGAGGACGAGGGCATGATTGCTGCGGTGCAAAATGGCTCGCTCAACCTTGAAAAATTGGAAGCTATGACGGCTATCTGTTCTGTTGGTTTGGACATGATTGCTATTCCAGAAACAACGCCAGCTGAAACCATTGCGGCTATGATTGCGGATGAGGCGGCGATTGGAGTTATCAACCAGAAAACCACTGCGGTCCGTATTATTCCGCTTGGCAAAGAAGGGGATATGATTGAATTTGGCGGGCTTCTGGGAACAGCCCCTGTCATGAAGGTCAATCGGGCTTCGTCTGCTGACTTTATCAACCGTGGTGGACAAATTCCAGCACCGATTCATAGTTTTAAGAACTAAATTGATTGTTTAGGTCGATTTGAGATGGAAGGTCGAAATGACAAGAACTCGTCGTCAGAAATCTTTGAAGACTTAAAAAAAGAACGGCTTAAGGAGTATTATTCTGGGAGGGCTCGTTTTCCTGATAGAATTAAAGCTGAACTATTCGTTATAAAATGCCAACGATTAAAAAAGGAAATCGGAGAAAGAAACCTAGTGCGATCTTATCTTTGTCCAGCTTGTCATGCCTGGCAGGTTACAAGTCATAAATAAAGAAGACCGATTATTAGTACTCGTTTTATAAAGTGAAATGCAAGAAAAATAGGCTCTCTAAGACAGTGGTGGGTAAAACCATCACTAAGCTTAGGGAGCCTATTTGAATAGAGGCAAATGTCTCAGATAACTTACAAGATGATGTAGTTAAACTCACATTGGGAGGGGGCATATTGTCAGGTAAGCGATTCTTGATATTTGAGTCTAGAAATTGAATTTAGTTTATTCCTCGAAAGTCAGATAAAAGGGAGAACTATCAATTTAAAATGTATCATTCACCTACTTTTTGTTTTTGCATATAATTTGCAATTAGGAAAAACAAAAGTGTATATCCTACAATGACTGTAATCGATTGAGTCAAATTAGTTGAGTGGCCATCAATATTTTTTCCTAAATTTGAAATATAATACTGAGGAAAAATATAATGTATCTTATCTTGTATAGAACCTTTTTTTACAGAGAATAATGCACCCGAAAGAAGCATAGTCAGAACAGATACCATTGTTCCTATTAATAGCGCCCCTTGATTTTTTTTAGTCCAGGTGGATAAAACCATTCCAAAGTTTGCTGAAAATACCTCAATTAGGAGGATATATAGTACTAAGTTCCACGATATATCAAGATCAAACAATGGGAATAAAATTAAGCTGCTTAATAAATTCGTAATAGATAAAATTAAAAAATTAAACATTACCTGCTGTAGAACATAAGAAAAGTTTGATACTCCGCTTAGATAGATTCGTTTATCTAGACCATTTCTATCATCAAAATAGAATCTATACAGTATTAATGATAGTATCATAGAACTCATAGCCATAACAGTAATAATAATTTTATAATGATTATTACCGCTAGAAGTAGAAGCAGTTAATGATTTTCCTTTATTTAAATACTGACTTAATTTCTTGCCTAAAGTTGAATTTCTTACTGTAGTTACTTTATATTTTCCATCCTCTTTACTAATATATGCGTCGTACTTACCAGTTATTAAATTAACATAGTAATCCTTGTCCCTTTCTACTTCCTCGACAGAAATGTTGGTATTGCTCATTTCTAATAGTTCAATTGCAGTTTTTGTTACACCGATTTTTACCTTTTGGCTTTCCATTGTTACAACAAACGATGTTGCTGCAATAGTTACAAAAACTAGCAAAAAAGATATAAGAATATATGATTTTTCTTTCAAAAAACGTTGCAAGTTATTTCTTAAGATAATAAATTTCATTTTACTCTCCAAAATTTTCAGGCCGATATTTAAAGTGAATGATAATTAAAAATAGTACTGAACATAGTAACAAAATTGATAACGTATTAAAATATGAACTATAATTTTTATCGTAAATGATACTAAAAAATGTTGACATCACTTTTGAAATTGGAGATAAGGTAGACAAATTAGCAACTTTTTTCCCAAATATATACATCGGAAAGAATAAACCAGATAGAATTGCTAAAACATTAATAGCTAAATTTAAAATTTTTGTTGCAATATCTTCGCTTTTTAGTAACACACAGAAAGCACCTCCAAATGTGATAGAAAAGGTTACCAAAGCTAAGTCAAGTAATAAACTATAGGCGATATTAGTTTTACCATAGTTTACTAACCCTGTGCTATTAAAAACAAGCATATAAATTGCTAGTATAAAATACGAAATAGAAATAGAAACGATTAATTTGGATAAATAAATCTTGTAACGTGGAATCGGCGAATATACAATCCTGTAATTTGCATACTTCACGTTACTTCCAAATAATAATTCGGGTAATATAATTACAGTTGCCATTGATAAATAAATCATCATCGTAACACCATAATAATCATATGATGTTAAAATATCGTCACTAAAAATCGAACCGAATACAAACCCTGTTACTAATATCAGGACAACCGGATAAATTAGTAGATACATCATGATTGGTTTATTCTTTAAAAGATTTATCGTATCTTGTTTCATTATTGTTAACATTACAGACCCCACTATTAATCTCTTAATTTTTTCCCAGTTAGTAGCAAGAAAACATCTTCTAAATTTTTCTTGACCATTGTAATACTAGTAATATTTAGATTGAACTTGATTAAAACCTCCAGTACAGCATTAATCGGCATGGCCTCCTCACCTATACTAAAGATTATCTCAAACTCACCGTTTTGATTCACCTCTTCAACATTTGTTAATTCACGAATTTCATCTAACACTGCTGGAGAGAACTGCTGATCTACTCTAACTTGATAATTAGAATTACTATAATGTTCTAAAATATCATCAAGTGAATCATTCAAAAGTACTACCCCTCCATCCATGATAATGACACGGTCACAAATTTGTTGTACTTCTTCCATATAATGAGTTGTGTAAATGATAGTAGCTCCCTCATCCCTTAAATTCTTAATTGAATCTAGAATATGATTCCTAGATTGTGGATCAATACCCACAGTTGGTTCATCAAAAATAATCAATTTAGGGCTGTGTGCTATTGCACATGCAATATTCAGACGTCTTTTCATACCACCAGAAAAAGTTGACGGTTTATCATCTTTTCTGTCTTCAAGTCCTACTTTTTTTAATGCATTTTCAACTTTTTCATTGATTTCACTTTTTTTAACTCCATATAAAGAAGCAAAGAATTTGACATTCTGTGAGGCTGAGATATCTTCATAAATCGCTAATTCTTGGGGAACAATTCCGAGTTGTTTCTTTACATCCTTGATGGACAAATTTTCATTATTAAAATATATTATTTCGCCTTCATCAGATTGTAATAAGGTAGATAAAATATTTATTGTCGTGCTTTTTCCCGCACCATTTGGTCCTAGGAAACCAAGAATCTCACCTTTTGTAACATTAAAATTTAAATTATCTAATGCTTTTCTTCCGTTTTTATACGTTTTTGATAGTTTTTTGACTTCTAAAAGATTTTCCATTATTTCTTCCCTCATTCTTTAATAATTCCTTTTTAATATTAAACATACCTTGTTTTCTTATCAATTCAGTTTGAATTTCTAAACCATCCATTTTAAAATTATCAGAACTAATTCTTACTCATTGAAACTAATACTAAAAATAATATTTACTAATTTTTCTATATACCTCTCTTTTTCATCCTCACTACCAAATTTTGAAAAGCTAGGGTAGGAATTCTGAATTAAATTCATAATCATTTTTGCTTCTAGAAAAGGTGGATTTTCTTGTAGTTCTGGATTAATAACTGTAAGTATCTCTACAACAATGGAAACCATTTTTTGATTAAAATACATCATTAATTCTTGAAACTCTTCATCTTTTCTTGAAAGTAACAGAATATCACTATTTAAAAAACGATTTTCCCAATTATTATCTATTCCATTAATTAGAAATTCTTTGAATTTAATTTCTGAACGAATATTTTTTCCTGTAACTTCTTTTCGTAAGACTTCCATTTGCTTTAAAGAATAGTTGAAAAATGTCTTGATTAATTCTTTAAAGACATCTTCCTTACTACTAAAATAATTATAAAAAACTCCCACAGAAACTCCTGCAGCCTTTGTAATCTCTTTTGTTGTAATAGAAGTTATGCTTCTATCCTTTAAGAGAGCGTCTGTAGCCTTTATTAATTTTTGTTTATTATCATCTTTTGCCATAGTTGTTACCTCAACATAATTTTTTATTTCCATACATGAATTATAACTCATTTAAATTTTGTTTTCAAGCATTTTTCTGAACCCTATCTCATATTTTGAATTGATATTTAGAATATATGAACAAAAATTCACCTAAAAGACATCTTTATATATTATAATAAACTCATAATTCAATAGAATAAAATAAATGGGACTCCAATTTTTCTCCAAACCGATTGCGACAAGCAGTCGGTTTTTTGCTATACTTATACTCAATGAAAATCAAAAGCAGGCTAGGCGACGCAGATGCAGATAGAACTGGAGTTCATCAAATCAAGTCAACAACGTTTGCTTTTGATTTTCGAAGGGTATTAATAGTAAGAAAAGACAAGGAGAACACTATGGCAGATGTAAGATTATATATTTCTCGACATGGGAAAACCATGTTTAATACCATCGGGCGCGTGCAGGGTTGGTGTGATACACCGCTGACCAAGGCTGGTGAGGAAGGAATTCGTGAACTGGGCTTGGGGCTCAAGGATGCGGGTCTTGAATTTAAACTAGCCGTATCCAGTGACCTGGGGCGGACCGTTCAGACCATGACCATTGCCCAGCGTGAGTTGGGAATTTTGGGAAAAATCCCATATTACCAAGACAAGCGTATCCGTGAATGGTGCTTTGGTAGTTTCGAGGGCATGTATGATGCCGAGCTTTTTCAAGGTGTCCTGCCTCGTTTGAAAGGGACAGTTGATGCGACAGGCATGTCCTTTGCGGAAATCGCAGCAGGTATCCAAGAAGCAGACACCGCTGGATGGGCGGAATCATGGGAGGTTTTGAGCAATCGTATCTTGACAGGCTTTGAGGCTATCGCCCAAGACTTGGAAAAGCAAGGTGGCGGCAATGCCCTTGTGGTCAGTCACGGTATGACCATTGCAACCCTGGCTCATTTGTTGGAGCCAGAGCGTGGAGCCAATGTCTTCCTCGATAACGGCTCAATCACCGTCCTCAAATACGAAAATGGCAAGCTTTTAATTGAAGCAGTTGGCGACCTATCCTACCGCAAACGCGGAGCAGAATTGATTGCCCAAGGGGAATAAGATATAAAATCAGGGAGTTTTCTCTGATTTTTTTGTTGACTTATGTATCGAGATGCGATACAATTTGTATATCGAAGTTCGATGTATCGTAGTGCGAAAGGAGTTTTATGAACGATAAGTTAAAACGCGTCTATGTTCCCATGACAGAGACAGCCTTCTATATTCTCTTTCATTTACAGGAAGAACGGCATGGTTACGATATTACCCAGAAGACCAAGGAAGTCACGGCAGGTCAGGTCGTGATTAGCCCGGGAACCATGTACGGCACCCTGTCGAAAATGGAGAAGGACGGATTGATTGCCTTTGTCAGAGAAGAAGACAAGCGAAAGTTTTACAAAATAACAGCAACAGGTCGAGAAATTCTAGGCATAGAATTGGCTCGAATCGAACGCCTTTATCGAAATAGCAAGGGGGAAAGTTATGGAAACTAAGACAGAATGTAAAGTATTTTTTATCACAGATTTCAATCAACAGGCACGCTACCTTAGTGAAATGCATAAGAAGGGGTGGAAGCTAGTTAAAATTAGCTGGAGCTTGTTTTATCATTTTGAAAAATGTGAGCCAGAGGATGTCGCCTACCAAGTTGATTTTAAAGAAAGTAAAAACAAGGATAGAGAATCCTATCTACGCATGTACGAGGACTATGGTTGGGAATTTGTCACATCATGCCAAAACTTCGTTATTTTTAGGAAGGCAGCTGTAAAGGGAGATCTTGAGATATACGGCGATAGGGAAAGCAAAGTGGAATTTGTTAAAACAATCATCCAAAGACGTTATTTACTATCCTTAGGACTTTATTTCATTTTGATAGGGGTGAATCTGAATGAGCATCATTATGTACTTACACTTATTCTTTCCGCTATCTATATCCCTCTCTTGCTGTTGATTGGATACCGTTTTTATCGACTTGTAAAAAACAACTAGGTCCTCAGACTGATTTTTAGCACTCTAGGTAAAAGAGTGCTAATTTTTTGTCTTTTTCTCTTGACAATCCATTTTTTCGGCGTATAATGGGAGTATAAAGTTTAGCACTCATCGTTATAGAGTGCTAAAAATATAAAAATCAACACTGTTCATGAAAGGAGCGGAGATGATTACCCAACGTCAAAATGATATTTTGAATCTGATTGTTGAATTGTTTACGCGCCATCATGAGCCAGTTGGTTCTAAAGCCTTACAGGAGATGATTGCTTCTAGTTCGGCGACCATTCGCAATGATATGGCTAAGCTGGAGCAGTTGGGCTTGCTAGAAAAAGCTCATACTTCAAGCGGTCGGATGCCCAGTCGGGCTGGTTTTCAATACTTTGTCAATCACTCGCTTAACTTGGAAAACATCAATGAAGAAGATGTTTATCAGGTGGTCAAGGCCTTCGATTTTGAAGCCTTCAAGTTGGAAGACATCTTGGAGCGGGCCAGTACAGTCCTAGCGGATTTGACAGGCTACACTTCGGTCATCTTAGATGTGGAGCCGACCAGTCAGCAGTTGACTTCCTTTGACATCGTGCAGCTTAGTAGCCACGATGCTCTAGCAGTCTTGACCTTGGACCAGTCCAAACCTGTTACCGTCCAGTTTGCCATTCCCAAGAACTTTTTGACCAGGGACTTGGAAGTGCTCAAACGCTTGGTGGATGAACGCTTCGTTGACCAGACGGTATTGGCAATCCACTACAAGCTGCGGACGGAGATTCCCCAGGTGGTGCAACGTTACTTTACCACGACGGACAATGTCTTGGATCTGATGGATTACATCTTTTCCAATCTCTTCCAAGAACCAGTCTTTATCAGTGGAAAGGTTGCTTCGCTGACCTATGGCAATCTCGCCACCTATCAGCTCTTGGATAGCCCACAGCTATTAGCCCCAGAGTTGCGGCAAGGCTTGGCGCCAAACCAGCAGACCAGCATTTCTGTGGCGGAACATAGGGATCCTGCCCTAGCGGATGTGACAGTCATTCATCATCGCTTTCCAATCCCCTATCGGGGCATGGCCCAGATGAGTTTGCTTGGTCCTGTTGACATGGACTACCGTAGGCAGATGAGTTTGATTAACATCATCAGCCGCGTCCTATTTATGAAATTAACCGATTACTACCGATATCTAAGTAGTAATCATTATGAGGTAAATTAGAAGGAGAATGCTTTGTCAGAAGAAATCAAAAACGAAGAAATCGTAGAAGAGGTTGAAACAACAGAAGAAGTTGTCGAAGCTCCTGAAAAATCAGAATTGGATTTGGCAAATGAGCGTGCAGAGGAATTTGAAAACAAGTACCTCCGTGCCCACGCTGAAATGCAAAATATTCAACGCCGTGCCAACGAGGAACGCCAAAACATTCAGCGTTACCGTTCGCAAGACTTGGCCAAGAAAATCTTGCCGAGCTTGGATAACTTGGAGCGTGCCCTTCAAGTCGAAGGCCTGACAGAAGATGTCAAAAAAGGCTTGGAAATGGTACAGGAAAGCTTGATTCAAGCCCTCAAAGAAGAAGGGGTAGAAGAAGTCGCAACAGATGTCTTTGACCCAAATCTTCACATGGCCATTCAAACCGTCCCAGCCACAGACGACTGCCCAGCAGAACACATCGCACAAGTCTTCCAAAAAGGCTACAAGTTGCATGAACGTCTGTTGAGACCTGCTATGGTGGTGGTATCAGAATAACTTAGTCTTCCAGTTTATCTTTAATTACTTCGACGGCAGAGGAAACTCCGTTTCCTTATTTCCAACTTCAAATAAAAGAGATTATTTGAACTCGCCTTGCCGTACTCCAGTACTGTCTTCGGCAGTAGTACGAATTTCATTCGTTTATTCCCCACCTTTAACAGTCTATTCAAAGACTGTTAAAGCTAGTAATAAAAGTAAACTGAAACACTAAGGTCGCTCTGCTATTTTCCAAAAAAGAAAACCTGACCGAAATGTCGTTAAACTAGGCGAAAATATTATGTAGGGTAAAACCTAACTAATGATGTAGTAGAAAAAACTTAAAAAAGAGGTATTTATAATGAGCAAAATTATCGGTATTGACTTAGGTACAACAAACTCAGCAGTTGCAGTTCTTGAAGGAACTGAATCAAAAATCATCGCAAACCCAGAAGGAAACCGCACAACTCCGTCTGTTGTGTCTTTCAAAAATGGTGAAATCATCGTTGGTGATGCGGCAAAACGCCAAGCGGTAACTAACCCAGATACAATCATTTCTATCAAATCAAAAATGGGAACTTCTGAAAAAGTTTCAGCAAACGGCAAAGAATACACACCACAAGAAATTTCAGCTATGATCCTTCAATATTTGAAAGGCTACGCTGAAGAATACCTTGGTGAAAAAGTAACCAAAGCCGTTATCACTGTTCCTGCTTACTTCAACGATGCCCAACGTCAAGCAACAAAAGACGCTGGTAAAATCGCAGGTCTTGAAGTAGAACGTATCGTCAACGAACCAACTGCAGCAGCCCTTGCTTACGGTTTGGACAAAACTGACAAAGACGAGAAAATCTTGGTATTTGACCTTGGTGGTGGTACTTTCGACGTATCTATCCTTGAACTTGGTGACGGTGTCTTTGATGTACTTGCAACAGCAGGTGACAACAAGCTCGGTGGTGACGACTTTGACCAAAAGATTATCGACCACATGGTAGCAGAATTCAAGAAAGAAAACGGCATCGACTTGTCAGCTGACAAAATGGCCCTTCAACGTTTGAAAGATGCGGCTGAAAAAGCTAAGAAAGACCTTTCAGGTGTAACATCAACTCAAATCAGCTTGCCGTTCATCACTGCAGGGGCAGCAGGTCCGCTTCACTTGGAAATGACATTGACACGTGCCAAATTCGACGAATTGACTTACGACCTTGTAGAACGTACAAAAGTACCTGTTCGTCAAGCTCTTTCAGATGCAGGCCTTAGCTTGTCAGAAATTGACGAAGTCATCCTTGTCGGTGGTTCAACTCGTATCCCAGCTGTTGTAGAAGCTGTTAAAGCTGAAACTGGTAAAGAGCCTAACAAATCTGTGAACCCTGACGAAGTTGTTGCTATGGGTGCGGCAATCCAAGGTGGTGTCATCACTGGTGATGTCAAAGACGTTGTCCTCCTTGACGTAACTCCATTGTCACTCGGTATCGAAACAATGGGTGGCGTATTTACAAAACTTATCGACCGCAACACAACCATCCCAACTTCTAAGTCACAAGTCTTCTCAACTGCGGCAGATAACCAGCCAGCTGTTGATATCCACGTGCTTCAAGGTGAGCGTCCAATGGCAGCAGACAACAAGACTCTTGGTCGCTTCCAATTGACAGACATCCCTGCAGCACCTCGTGGTATCCCACAAATCGAAGTAACATTTGACATCGACAAGAACGGTATCGTTTCTGTAAAAGCCAAAGACCTTGGTACACAAAAAGAACAAACCATCGTTATCCAGTCTAACTCAGGTTTGACAGATGAAGAAATCGACCGCATGATGAAAGATGCAGAAGCAAACGCGGAAGCAGATAAGAAACGTAAGGAAGAAGTGGACCTTCGTAACGATGTGGACCAAGCAATCTTTGCGACTGAGAAAACGCTGAAAGAAACTGAAGGCAAAGGCTTCGACGCAGAACGCGACCAAGCTCAAGCAGCTCTTGATGAGTTGAAAGCAGCTCAAGAGGCTAACAACTTGGACGACATGAAAGCGAAACTTGAAAACCTCAACGAAAAAGCCCAAGCTCTTGCAGTGAAACTCTATGAACAAGCCGCAGCAGCACAACAAGCAGCCGCAGGACAAGAAGGTGCCCAAACAGCTAACAACGCAGGCGATGATGTCGTAGACGGCGAGTTTACTGAAAAATAAGATGTGAGAGCGTAAAAAGAACGACAGAAAAATAGGAACTTGACGCTGAATGCTTGCATTCTAAGGAAAGTTATCTTTTTTCAGAAGTTCTTAGCTCGAACTCAGTTCTCATCTTCTCGAGAATAGAAATCATTCGTCAATAAAATTTCCAATCACAGAGGTTGCAACCCAGCCTCTGTTTTTGGGCAAATAGCTAATGAGGAGGTTTTTCATGAAAAAAGTTGCTTGTTTGCTTTATCCTAATTTTTCTCTTTATGAGATAGCTCCGTTGACTAGCATATTGGTGTTGAACTTTGGGAGAAAGATTGATTTTATTGCTTCCACTAAGGAAACGATTTATTCGGAGGACGGTCTACCTTGTTATGCCAATAAAACCTTAGAAGAGGTAAATATAGAGGAATATGATTGTATTCTTTGCCCAGGGATGATTGACTTTACTCAGGCTTTACGAGATGAATGCCTCATTCGATTTCTTGCAGGTTTAGATGGTAAGCCAATCAAAATTGCAGCAATTTCTTCAGCACCTATCCTACTTGCCAAGGCTGGATTGTTGAAACAGACTCTTTACACAGGTGGTATTTGGCAAAATTTTATCGACTATTTTGATTTTTTGCCTAGGGAAAATTTTCGTCCCTTACCAGTCTGTGAGGATGGCAATATCATTACAGGAACAGGTTTTACAGTCAATGCCTTTTCTCGTCAGGTTTTGACCAGTCTTGCTTTGGTTGAAGATGCAAGTAGGTGTTTTAAAGAGTTGGACAATTACTCTGAGGAAGATTTTATTTTTGAGCTATCTGACAAAGAATTTGAAGAGTTCAAAGTGACATTTGAAAAAATGCCTTAGCTAATTTTTATAGAAAGGAAAGTGTTCTCGACTGAACACGGGCTACTTTCTAATTTTCAAAGAAAGGAATACAAGTTCGTTTATTCGAACACAGGCTAAAAACCTAGTGAAAAAGATAAACTTCCTAGTGTGTTTTACACACTGCGTCAGTTTCCTATTTTCATACGGTTTTCTTAACGCCTTTTGTATCATAAACTATGAACAACACAGAATTTTACGATCGTCTTGGTGTTTCTAAGAATGCTTCGCCAGACGAGATTAAGAAGGCTTATCGGAAGCTTTCAAAAAAATACCATCCAGATATTAATAAGGATCCGGGTGCGGAGGATAAATACAAGGAGGTCCAAGAGGCTTATGAGACTCTGAGCGACCCTCAAAAACGGTCTGCCTATGACCAGTATGGTCCTGCGGGCGCCAATGGAGGCTTCGGTGGTGGAGCAGGTGGCTTCGGTGGTTTCGACGGAGCAGGTTTCGGTGGCTTTGAAGACATTTTCTCTAGCTTCTTTGGTGGAGGTGGTGCGACGCGCAATCCTAATGCACCTCGTCAAGGGGATGACTTGCAGTATGCGGTCAACTTGAAGTTTGAAGAAGCCATTTTTGGTGTGGAACGTGAAGTTTCCTATAACCGTGAGGCAACTTGTCGAACCTGTACAGGTTCAGGTGCCCAACCTGGAACTAGTCCTGTAACCTGTGGGCGTTGTCATGGTTCTGGAGTGATCAATGTGGACACCCAAACTCCACTTGGAACCATGCGCCGTCAAATGACCTGTGATGTCTGTCATGGTCGCGGAAAACAAATCAAAGACCCATGTACAACCTGTCATGGAACTGGTCATGAAAAACAAGCCCATACTGTGACGGTTAAGGTGCCAGCTGGTGTGGAAACTGGTCAACGTATTCGCTTGGCAGGTCAAGGTGAAGCTGGTTTCAATGGTGGCCCATACGGAGATCTTTACGTTGTAGTTCAAGTTCAGGCATCAGACAAGTTTGAACGTGAAGGGACAACCATTTACTATAAATTAGACCTCAACTTTGTCCAAGCAGCACTTGGTGACACAGTTCATGTGCCAACGGTTCACGGTGATGTAGATATGGTCATTCCTGAAGGTACCCAGACTGGTAAGACCTTCCGACTCAAAGGAAAAGGTGCCCCAAGTGTCCGCGGTGGTGCCATCGGTGACCAATATGTGACGGTCAATATCGTCACTCCGACAGGTTTGAATGATCGCCAAAAAGCAGCTCTTAAAGAATTCGCGGCAGCAGGAAATATTGATGTCAAACCCCATAAAAAAGGATTTTTTGACAAGGTAAAAGATGCCTTTGAGGATTTATAAATCGAGATGAAGACTGGATAATTTCTAGTCTTTTTCTTTTTTCAGAAAAAACGCAGAAGCATTTTCACTCTCCTATACAAATAGTTTGTGATAAAATAAGTTTAATAAAGGAAAGAGAACGCTTACGAATGAAATCTTGGGTTGAGAATAAGACCATAAAAAAATACGAAGATCGGTCTGGCTTGACGGGTTTGAAACAGGGGCCACTGGTGTGGACCGAGGTCTTTTTGCGCGAGGTCAATCGTCAGTCCAATACAGGGATTTTACATTTTTGGCCCATGGACCAAACGGTTATTCTGGGGATGATGGACAGTCAGGTTGCCCAGCTGGACAAGGGCTTAGCCAGTATTGGTCAGGCAGGCTACAGTCCTATCATTCGGAGTTTGGGCGGTTTGGCAGTCGTTGCGGATGAAGGGATTTTGAATGTCACTCTGATTTTGCCCAATCCTGCTGGTCATAAGGTTGATTTGCGGGAGTCTTATCAGGTCATGGTGGATTTGATTGCTCAGGCGCTTTCGGATTTTCCCTTCGAGGTGGTCAGTGGTGAGGTGGCAACTTCCTACTGTCCTGGGACCTACGACCTTAGCATCAAGGGGCAGAAGTTTGCTGGATTGGCCCAGCGGATTTACCAAGAGGCCATTGCTATTTCTGCCTATATCAGTGTGTCAGGCAATCAAGTCAAACGAGGGCAAGTGGTGGCTGATTTTTATGCAGCCAGTTTTGCTCCGCAAGAAGTATCGGACAGATTTCCGCAAGTAAATCCGGATTCGATGGCCAATCTGTCAGACTTGGTCGGTCAGGATGTGACGGTGGAGGATATGAAAACACGAATTGAGCGTGTCTTGATTGAAAACGGATCTTTTCTGACCACCTTTTATCCCTCGTCGGACAACATGGCTGATTTTATGGCGCTCGGAAAGACCATCAAGCAGTCTATGGAAAAATATGGAATTTAGGAGAAAATCTATGAAATGGAAAGATGCGACAGCTATGGCCCAGGCTGTCAATCAAAAACAGGTTTCTGCCAAGGAGTTGGTGCAAGAATCCATTGACAGGATTGAAAAACTCAATCCCGACCTCAATGCGGTTGTCAGCAAGCAATATGAAGAAGCCTTGAAAGAAGCGGAGAAAGAAGACTATCTGGGCAAGCCATTTGCTGGAGTTCCTTTCTTGCTCAAGGATCTGGGGCAAAATGAAGCGGGGCAATTGTCAACAGCAGGCTCACGTCTATTTCAGGATTACCGTGCAGGTCACACAGACAGACTGGTGCAGGCTTTCAAGAATCTCGGTTTTATCATCTTGGGGCGGACCAATACGCCAGAGTTTGGTTTTAAGAATATATCAGACTCCAACCTTCATGGGCCGGTCAAGCTCCCCCTAAATCTGAGTCGCAATGCAGGTGGATCCAGTGGTGGTGCAGCAGCAGCGGTGGCTTCGAGCATGGTTCCCTTGGCAGCTGCTTCGGATGGTGGAGGGTCTATTCGCATTCCCGCCTCTTTCAACGGTTTGATTGGTCTAAAGCCCAGTCGGGGCCGTATTCCGGTCGGACCACATTCCTATCGTGGCTGGCAGGGAGCTTCCAGCAACTTTGCTCTGACCAAGTCGGTTCGCGATACCAAACGCCTCCTCTATCACTTGCAGACCTATCAAGTCGAGGCTCCCTTTCCTTTGGCTCTTCTGCCTGAGCAGTCTCTCTTTTCATCCAGGAACAAGCCCCTGAAAATTGCCTACGGTCTAGAATCGCCAATTGGCAGTTCGGTTTCTGCTGATGCCAAACAAGCTGTCTTGTCCCTTCTGCCTCAGCTGGAAGCCTTGGGACACCAAGTCACAGAGCTATCAAGTCCTATCCTGGACGGTATCGAAGTCATGCAGGCCTATTATCTGATGAACAGCGTCGAGACAGCCCAGATGTTTGAAGAGATAGAGGTAGGGTTGGGTCGGCCCATGACACCTGATGACATGGAAGTCATGACCTGGGCCATTTACCAGAGTGGACAAACCATTCCAGCCAAGCTCTACTCCAAGGTTCTGCAGGATTGGGACCGCTACAGTGCCAGTATGGCGGACTTTCACCAGCACTACGACCTCTTTCTGACGCCGACCGTGGCAGATGTGGCTCCTAAGCTAGACCAGTTCACTCACTCGCAAGAGATGCTGGACCGCTTGTTGTATATTCAGGAGTTGGCAATGGCAGAGCAGCAGAGTTTGATTTGGGAGATGTTTGCAGAAAGTCTGGCCTGGACACCCTTTACCCAGCAAGCAAATATCACAGGACAACCTTCGATTAGTCTGCCAACTTATGTGCGGGCTGACGGCTTGCCAATCGGCATCCAATTGACAGCAGCCAAGGGACGAGAGGATTTACTCTTGCAGTTGGCAGACCAAATGGAGGCAGCAGATTTACTCAACTTGTAAGGGAATTCATTTTTTCAGTTCAATTATTTGCCAAAACGTTTCCAAAATGTTAACCTGTAAAAGTTGGTGGGTTAACACCGAAAAAGTAAAAAGGAAGCCATCGCTTCCAAAGGAGATTGTTTTATGTTGAAAAAAGTTTTGGCCTCAGCTCTCTTGGTTTCTACCTTGACCTTGGCAGCATGTTCTAGCTCAAGTTCTAATACTAGCAGTTCTTCTGCTGAACAAACTCAATGGGAAAAAGTACAAGAAGCAGGTGTCTTGAAGGTTGCAACACCAGGTACCCTCTTCCCAACTTCTTACTACAACGATGCTAAAGAATTGGTCGGTTATGAAATTGACATGATCAATGAAATTGGTAAACGTTTGAAATTGGAAATCGAATACCAAGAAATCGGTGTGGCAGAAGCCTTTACAGCTGTTGACAGTGGGAAAGTCGATATTTCTGTGAACAACTTTGACATGACAGAAGCTCGTAAGGAAAAGTATAACTTCTCTATCCCTTACAAGTATTCAGTTGGCGGCTACATCGTTCGTGAAGATGGATCTTCTGGTATTGAAGCTGCAGACTTAAGTGACTGGGCTGGTAAAAAAGCAGGTGGTGGAGCTGGTACTCAGTATATGAAAATTGCTGAGAAGCAAGGTGCAGAGCCAGTTATTTATGACAATGTGACCAACGATGTCTATTTGCGTGATGTATCAACAGGTCGTACAGACTTCATTCCAAACGACTACTACACACAAGTCATGGCCATCAAATGGGCAAATGCTAACTTCCCAGACATCAAAGTGAAGATGGGTGATGCAAAATACAATCCAACTGAACAAGGTATTGTCATGAGCAAGGCTGACACAAGCTTGAAAGAAAAAATTGACCAAGCTCTTGAAGCAATGAAAGCTGACGGAACTTTGAAGGCAATTTCTGAGAAATACTATGCAGGACAAGATTTGACAATCCCTGTTGAAAATGCTGATAAATTGCCAGTTATCGAAGTTGAATAAGAATTAATATAAAATTATAGTCTTTTAGTTTACTTTTAGTACTCGCTCCAAAGGTTCGGGGAACCTTCGGAGGTTGGAGATAATACTTGCAAAGCAAGTCACTTTTACAAAATCAGGCAAGGCGAGTTCAAACAGTCCAGTGGAGTGTTTGAAGTTGGAAATAAGGAAACGGAGTTTCCTCTTACGTCGAAGTAATAAAAGAAAAACTAAATGACGATAAATGCATCTTGTATAGACTTTGTCAGTCACAGACTGGCAAGGTCTATCTGGTTTTTAGGAAAGAGGAGAAAATATGGATATTAACTGGCAGGCAGTTTTTAATGCAGATATTGCAAGAGAGGCTATTCCACAGATTTTGGAGGGACTTCCCTACACTCTATCCCTATCCCTAATTGGTTTTGCCTTGGGGACTTTCTGTGGATTTTTTGTAGCCCTCATGCGGATGTCTAAGTTTGGACCCTTGCGTTGGTTGGCTATGGCCCATATTTCTCTCATGCGTGGTATTCCCCTCATGGTTCTTCTTTTCTTCATCTATTTTGGTCTGCCCTTTATGGGATTGCAGTTAGATGCCATAACAGCCTCTATCATCGCCTTTACTTCCATGTCCAGTGCCTACATTTCTGAAATTATTCGTGCATCTCTTTCAGCCATTGATAAGGGGCAATGGGAAGCGGCACGTTCCCTGGGTTTGCGGACCAATGTGATTTATCGAAAAATCATCATTCCTCAAGCCTTTCGCATTGCCCTTCCACCCCTTAGCAACGTCCTCTTAGACATGGTCAAAAGTACCTCTCTGACAGCTATGATTACGGTGCCAGAGATTTTCAATAAGGCCAAGATAGTCGGCGGAGCCAAGTCTGACTACATGACAGTTTATATCTGTGTTGCCCTTATTTATTGGGTCATCTGTACCCTTTATGCATTTGGTCAGTTACAACTAGAAAAACGCTTGGCGACTTATTAAAAAATTCCTCGGTTCAGTTGAATCGAGGAATTTTTGCTAGTTTGGATAGAACACAAGAATAGCGGAAGTGGGAGAGGATTTGGTGTATTCGAAATCCTCCAGATCTTGCACGGATAAGCTTTGAACAGTGAAGTAAGTCTGTTTTTTATAGCGAATATTAAAATCATTGCTACTACCAGTATCGATAGTTGAGAAACTAAGTTCATTTAGAGTAAACTCTTCTTTTGAGAGTTTCGCGAGATTTTCTTTTGTTGCCATTAAATAGATTTTGCCAGAGAAAGGCGATTCAAGAGAGAAGTCTCCTTTGGATGCCGCGATTTCGACAATTTGCTGAAAGTTCTCAATCTTAGCCAGACTTTCGTTTGTTTTTAGAGCTTTTTCTGTTTCGATGGAAGCTGCTGTTAGCTCGTTTTGCATTTCTTTATTAACTTCTGAAGTGACAGAGTGACAAGCATTTAAGCAAGGTATCATCATGCAGAGTACAATGAGGGAAATATACTTTTTCATCATGGGCTCCTTTATATAATTTCATCGTTTTCAGCTTGTAAAAGTACACCTTTTTCCAATACCATTTTTGCTAGTAATGCAATAATAATCAGTACACCATTTATGAAGTAATCACTGAGTGAAAAATCGTATAAATCACTTACATTCTTTAAGTCTAGGTAAGATAGGAAAAAAGCACTTGCAAATTGTATGCTAGTCCATGCGATCAGAGTTCCTAAAATTATCTTTGTATAGACTACATTTTCAGTTGAGAAAATAATTCCTTTCTGAAAGTTGATAATCAATTTTTTGAGTATGGTAGCTAGGTAGATGAAGCAGGCTACCAATAGGATACTTATGATTAGAATAATAACAATGATAGGCAAGGGGACAGTTAGTTGTAGACTATTTTGAATAGGTTTCCCACCTATAAGTAGAATAAGAAGTGCCAAAATTATCAGTCCTGTTAAGGCAATCAATCCATAACGAATAAACGTTAGCAACTGTATGACGATGTTGAAAAATATCTTTTTGTTCATGCTATTTCCCCTCACTCACATATTCCAAAATATCCCCTGGTTGGCAGTCTAGGATTCGGCAGATGCTCATCAGGGTATTGAAACGAATGCCTTTTGCCTTGCCTGTCTTGAGAATGGATAGGTTGGCTTCGGTAATGCCGACTTGCTCCGCCAAGTCCTTGGAAGTCATTTGTCGGTCTTTGAGGACCTTGTCTAAGTTTACGCGAATCATTTCCATATCAGATAAACTCGCTGTTCTCGGTTTCAAGTTGTTGCCCCTTTTGTACTAAGGTCCAGACAAAATAAGTCAGGAAGATAAAGAGAGCATTGAGGATAAAATCTGACCAACGCAGATTGAGGAAGTTGTTTGGTCCAGCAGCATTTATCAGGACGAACAAGCTGGTTAGGCAAAATTGACCAGCAGTTAAGACCAGCAAACTGATGAAGAGTTTCTGATAAAGGGCAAGGCTAGCTGAAGCGAAGTAATCTTCTTCCAGAAGAAATTTACATAACTTTTGAAGCAAGTGGGCAATGTGACTGAGAGCCGCTAAGACAATTAAGATTAATCCACTTGTTAAAAGGATGAGCCAGACACCAATCTGGTCAATGGGTTTGTTAAAGGTGTATTCCCAAGAACGTGTTACAAAAGAATCCCCGCTAAAACCTGCCAATGTAGAGAAGGCATAGAGAGCAATCAAAAAATAGAAGAAATAGCGAACACATGCAGCAACCAATCCTGCTGTTTTGAGTAGATTCGTTTTCATAGCAAACCTCCGATTATTATTGTTTTATGATAATATTATCTTCAAAATTATTATAAAACAATAATTTTTGGAATGCAAGCGTTTTTTTAAAAAAATAATAAGAAAACCGCCAAGTAGCTGGCGGTTTGATGTTATTTAAAATACAAGAGTCTCAACCCATTCAAAATCACCAAAATCGTTGATCCTTCGTGACCAACCACACCGAGCGGGAGGTTGATAGACTGGAAGAGGTTAGAGATGATAAGAAGGGCAATGACAGACAGGGCAAAAATGATGTTCTGCTTGATGATACCCCGCATTTTCTTAGAGAGGCGAATGGAGTAAGGAATCCGTGTCAGGTCTTCCATGAGCACGATGTCGGCAGACTCCATAGCGATATCCGTTCCGCTTCCCATGGCATAGCTGACATTGGCTTGAGCCAGGGCAGGAGCATCGTTGATACCGTCGCCCACCATACCGACAGACGTAAACTCGGTTTGCAGTTCTTGGATAACAGAAGCCTTTTCCGTTGGCAGACAGTTGGCAATCACACGGTCAATGCCGACCTGACTCGCCACGTAACGAGCCGTCTTTTCTTGGTCGCCCGTCAGGAGAATTGGCGTCACGCCCATCTCTTTCAACTGGGCAATCAGTTGCTTGCTCTCTGGCTTCAAACTATCCTCCACCATGAAGATCGCCGCCAGCACATTATTTTGGCTGACATAGACCAGGGTTTTCCCAGTGCTCTCCGCCTCATCGATCTGTGCTAGCAAGTCAGCAGACAAGGGACTCACCAAGCTATCCACCACAAAGCCCGCCTTACCGATCTTCCAGCTGTCGCCTTGATAGCTCGCCACTAAGCCTTTACCGGTCACGTCTTCTAGGCTTTGGAGGGCAATAGCAGAGCTGTCAGCCGTATAGGTCATGAGAGCTTGAGCGATTGGGTGACTTGATTGTTTTTCAACTGCCTGAACAACCTGCTTGATGAATTTTTCATCGCCAAGATAGGTTGCTCCTACAACTTCAGGTTTACCAATGGTCAGGGTACCTGTCTTGTCAAAGACGATGGCCTCTAAATTGGCGATGTTATCCGCAATGTCACCGCCCTTGATAATCATGCCCTTACGTGCCGCACGGCTGATGGCAGAAAGTGTCGCCGGTGAAGAAGAAGCCACAAGCGCACATGGAGAAGCAATGGTCAAGAGAATCATGCCACGGTAGAAGGCAGTCAACCAGTCCCAACCCAGAGCAAAATGAGCAAAGAGAATGAAGAGCGGCACCACCACCAAAACAACCTTGACGTAGGTATCTTCCATATTTTCAATGAAAGTCGCCGTTTTTGATTTGGATTCTTGGGCATTTTCAACCATTTGGACGATTTTATCGAAGAGGGCATCGCCTTTTTCAGCTGTAACTTGAACGGTCACCGTTGGTCCTTGGTTGATAGTACCGCCGATAACAGCCGCACCAGCTGCTTTTTCCGCAGGAAGCGGCTCGCCTGTAATCATGGATTCGTCAAAAATCGATTGTGGGCTGATGAGGGTTGCATCCAGTGGGACCGTATCGCCCTTGCGGACTTGCAGGAGGTCACCGATGCGAATGGCTGCGGTGTCTAAGACAGTAATATCACCATTTTCCTCGACTTTACGGGCAGTTGGAGGGGTCATGTTCATCAAAGCTGCGATGGCATTCTTGCTTTTTTCCATGGCTAATTCTTCCAAAGTAGAAGAAAGGGAGAAGATGAAGATGAGTAGAGCCCCTTCCATCCAGTAGCCGATAATTCCAGAACCGATAGCAGCTAAAATCATCAAGACATCAACTGACAGATGTTTGTCGAAAATGAGCTCGGCAAGCCCCTCTTTAGCAGACTGGTAGCCCCCGATAACAAAGGCTGAAATGAAGAGGATGGGTGCCCATCCCTGTCCAGTCTGTAGCAGGAGAATTCCTACTAGTATAAATACTAGGCAGAGAGCGGTTGTGATGATGTGGCTGTGTTGTTTAAGGTTGGTTACGAGTGTCATAGTTTGTTGTTTCCTTATTTAGAATTATTATCATTTAACTAAGTTAATTATAACAATTATAAAAAGAAAGTCAAGTTATTTATAATAATTCTAAATAAGATTATTCTGATAATTCAAAGGAAAAATAAAAAAGCGACAGAAAGCCGCTTTGATATTCGTCTTTTAGCCCTGGCAATCAGGACAAATGCCGTAGATGGATAGTACCTCTTTTGTAATTTTGTAACCAGTTTGGGTATGAGCTTCCTTCTTCAAGCTCGGGATTTCTACATCCATGAAATCAGTGATTTTTCCACAGACTTCACAAATAACATTGAGGTGCTCGTGCCCCATAAAGTCGTAATAAGTTGTATTATCATTGGTCCGTTTCAATTCAGTCACAAACCCTTCTTCCAATAGAAGTTTGAGGTTGTTGTAAACAGTCGCCAGGCTCATGTTGGGGTAGTTAGGTAGTAGATCTTGATAAATCATCTCAGCACTAGGATGGTCATCGCTTTCGATAATATAGGCAACGACTGCTTTTCTAGTTTCGGTAATGCGTACACCCTTTTCTTTTAGATGTTGGATGACGTGTTCAAAAGCAGTTTGGTTTTCTGCATTGAGGTGAGAATGGAGTTCCATAGTTTCCTCCTTTCGTTATTATTTTATAAAAATTCTAAGATACAATATTCAGTTTCATTATAGTGTATTTGGGAGGTTGTGTCAATTTTGAGACAGGAAATCTGTCATAGGACAGTTTGGTGTCTCGTGACTTGTTTACATACTTTTCCTGTGCTACAATCAAAACATGACAAGATATAAGGCAATTATTTCCTACGATGGACATGATTTTTCTGGTTTTCAGCGCCAGCCCCATGCTCGTACGGTTCAGGAAGAAATCGAAAAAACGTTAGTAAGATTGAATAGTGGCCGGCCAGTGACCGTTCATGGTGCAGGTCGGACAGATGCAGGAGTACATGCCTACGGTCAGGTTATACACTTTGACTTGGCTGGCAGTCGAGATACTGAGAAGCTCCGCTTTGCCCTGGATACCCAGACCCCTGAAGATATTGATGTGGTCCAGGTGGAGCAAGTGGCGGGTGATTTTCATTGCCGCTATGCCAAGCACAGCAAGACCTATGAATTTCTGGTGGACATTGGCCGGCCAAAGAATCCCATGATGCGGCACTATGCGACTTTCTATCCCTATGATTTGGACTTGGGCTTGATAGAAGAAGCCATTCAGGATCTGGTGGGGACTCATGATTTCACAGGCTTTACAGCATCGGGGACTTCAGTCGAGGACAAGGTGCGGACCATCACGGCGGCGACAATGGAGTATGACCAGCGACGCCAGTTCTTGATTTTTACCTTTTCAGGCAATGGCTTTTTGTACAAGCAGGTGCGGAATATGGTCGGTACCCTCTTGAAAATTGGTAATGGTCGCATGCCTGTGGGGCAGATTAAGCGGATTTTGGCAGAAAAAGATCGTGGTTTGGCAGGTCCGACTGCGGCAGGAAATGGGCTCTATCTAAAGGAGATTATCTATGAAGACTAAGTATATTTTGGCGCTTTCGGGCAATGATATTTTCAGCGGTGGCGGCCTCCATGCAGACCTGACCACCTACACAGTCCATGGACTGCATGGTTTTGTGGCGGTGACCTGCTTGACGGCTATGACGGAAAAAGGGTTCGAGGTCATTCCGACAGATGGAGCGGTGTTTGCCCAGCAACTGGCTAGTTTGAAGGATGTGCCCTTTTCAGCCATCAAGATTGGCTTGCTTCCGACGGTGGAAATAGCAGAGCAGGCCTTGGAATTTATCAAGGCCCATCAGGATATTCCAGTGGTTTTGGATCCGGTCTTGGTCTGCAAGGAAACGCATGATACCGAGGTCAGCCAGCTGAGGGATGAACTCTTGAAATTCCTTCCCTATGTCAGCATCATCACGCCAAATCTGGCAGAAGCTCAGCTATTGCTCCAAAAAGACATCCAAACGGTGGAAGAGATGGAGCAGGCTGCGGTGGCGCTTTATAATTTGGGTGCCAAGTCGGTGGTCATCAAGGGGGGCAATCGCTTGGGAGGTTCACAGGCTGTCGATGTTTACTATGACGGGAAGGAAGTGGTGGTGCTCAAGTCTCCCCTACTTTCAGAAAACAATGTGGGGGCAGGCTGTACCTTTGCGTCCAGCATTGCCAGTCAGCTCTTGCTAGGTCAGAACTCTTTGGAGGCAGTCAAATTATCCAAGGACTTTGTCCATGCAGCCATCTTAAAATCAGATCAATACGGGGTAATTCAGTATGAGAAATAAAAAGACGCAAGAACTTGTATTGCTGGCCATTCTAACGGCTTTGACCTTGGTTCTAGCATTTATCCATGTACCAACTCCAAATGGCTTTACATCTTTGCTGGATGTTGGAGTTTTCTTTACTGCCTTTTACTTGGGCAAGAAAGAAGGAGCCATTGTCGGCGGACTGTCAGGGCTTCTGATTGATTTCTTGTTGGGTTATCCCCAGTGGGCTTTCTTTAGCTTGCTTTTCCACGGTGCTCAGGGTTATTTTGCAGGATGGACGGGTAAGAAACGTTTTCTGGGCATCATTTTCGCCAGTCTTTCCATGATTGGTGGCTATTTTGTGGCATCTAGTTTCATGTATAATGTAGCTGACGCTGTTACAAGTCTGATGAGCAATACCCTGCAAAACACAGTTGGTTTGGTACTAGGTTATATCTTGGCTCAGGCAATAGAAAGAATTGGTGCAGTAAATCATGTCATTAAAGGAAATTAAAGACCAAACTAAGCAAGTTGTCGAAGAGATTTTAGAACTCAGCAATCTTCAAAAGGGTCAGATTTTTGTACTGGGTTTGTCTTCTAGTGAGGTCATTGGAGGGCATATTGGCAAAAATTCCAGTCTGGAGGTTGGCGAAGCCGTTGTCGAAACCATTCTGGATATTTTGACTCCCAAGGGCATTTACCTAGCTGTCCAAGGTTGTGAGCACCTCAATCGTGCCTTGGTAGTGGAGCGGGAATTGGCTATCCAGAAAGATTTGGAAATAGTCAATGTCCTCCCCACCCTTCATGCAGGAGGCTCTGGACAGTTGGCTGCCTTCAAGTATATGAAGGATCCAGTCGAAGTGGAGTTTATTACGGCTCAGGCGGGTGTGGACATCGGTGATACGGCGATTGGTATGCATATCAAGCACGTCCAAGTGCCAATTAGACCAAGCTTGCGTGAGATCGGCCAGGCCCATGTCACCGCCCTTGCCAGCCGTCCAAAATTGATCGGTGGTGCTCGTGCGGCCTATCAGGAAGATCAGATACGGAAAAATTAGTCACAGCCAGAAGGTTGTGATTTTTTTTGAACAAAGTAGTTGACAAATACAAAACTTTAAAATATAATACGTTTAAACATTTCAATACGAGGTGGAAAATGAGTCAAAAAACAATGCAGTATTTGCGGAAGGCTATTCCAGCTTTTACCATGTTACAAGATGAGAGTCGGCAAGATATGTTGATGCTCTTGTTTGATAAGGGAGAGATGACGGTTAATCAGTTGACAGACCATATGTCACTTTCTCGTCCAACAGTCTCGCATCATCTGAAATTGCTCTACTCAGCAGATCTTGTCACCTATCGAAAAGATGGGAAGGAACGCTATTACAGTGTGTGCTTAGAAGAGGCACTGGTTATCTTGAATGACCTGGTGCGGTCTATAGAGGAGGATTTAAAGTAAGACTTTATACTCTTCGAAAATCAAAATTATCCGTTGTTAACTTGCTTTGATGAACTCCAGTTCTATCTTCAGCTTCGTTTCCTAGGCTAATTTTGATTTTCATTGAGTATTAAATTTTCTTATCTCCCATATGTCGAAAGGTTTAAAAATATAGAAACGAAAAAGAGGATAAAAAAATGACCTATACAACACAAACAACTTGGAAAGAAATTATGAAAACTTTACCAGCTGATTATCAGTTTACAGCTTCTTACCAACCTAAGGAAGAATGGTGGAACTACAAAGGTCACCGCTTGCACTTGGATACTTTTAGGAATCCAGCTGCACCAGCTAAAATCATTGCCTTTCATGGTGTGGGGACAAACGGCCGACAAATTTCTATGATTCTCGGTGGTCCACAATCAAAAAATGGCTATGAAACCATTATGATTGATATGCCAACTTATGGCGTTTCCCAAGTTCGTGATCGTAAGAGTGTCACGTATGATGACTGGGTAGAGATTGGAGCGGCCTTGATTGACAGAGAGTTGGCACGAGATGACCGTCCGATTTTCTTGTATGGCTTGAGTGCTGGCGGAATGGAAACCTATCACGTTGCTGCCCGCAATCCAAAGGTAAAAGGGATTATTGGCATGACCTTCTTGGATCAAAAAGCTCAAATTGTCCGAGATCAAACGACCAGCCATATTCTCATGGGGCGAATTGGTGTTCCTATGTTGACACTTGGAAAAGCTTTGGGCTTGGGTCGTCTTCAGCTACCTATGTGGTTTGCTTCCAAAATGTCAGCTCTTGTCAATGACAAGGACTTGCTCAAAGTCTTTATGAAAGATAAGACATCTGCTGGCAATCTTGCTTCTATCAATTTCTTGCAATCGTACATGAACTACGTTCCAGAGATTGCTCCTAAGGATTTCGCAGTTTCTCCTATTTTACTAACGCAACCAGATGCGGATAAATGGACACCGTATGAGTTGAGTCGTCCTGTCTTGGATCAAATTTCAAAAGTACCAGTGGAGGTTGTTCAGTTGCCAAACGGTGGACACTATCCCGTGGAACACAAAGCCCTTCGCGTGATGAATGATAGTAACAATCGCTTTATCAAACGGAATTTATAAAATCTATCACAGCCAATCGGTTGTGATTTTTTTGAACAAAATCCTTGCCAAGTAGATTTCTTTATGTCAAACTTGTTCTCGAGGTTGATACAAGTTCAAAAGGAGGATTTCCATGGATACCAAATTTTCAGTAGCTCTGCATATTTTGACCATGATTAGCGAGAGTAGTGATGTCATGACGTCGCAGGTCTTGGCAACCAGCGTCGGTACCAATGCCAGTTATATCCGCAAGGTCATCGCTCTCTTGAAGAATGCAGGCATCATCCAGTCCCAGCAGGGCAAGGCTGGCTATGAGTTGAGCAAGGATCCGGCGGACATCAGTCTCCTGGACATCTACTATGCCACCCAGGAAGTCACGCATATCCAGCTCTTTCAACAGCACCAACACGCCAATCAATCCTGCCCAGTTGGTCGGCACATTGCAGGAGCTGTCCAGCCAATCTTTGCGACCATTGAGCAGGATTTGCAGGATAGATTATCCCAAGAAAGCTTGGTCCAGGTCATTGCTAACTTGTATCAAGAGGCCAAAAAATCCAACTGACTTTCACAAGTCAGTTTCTATTTAGCACAACTTAGACTTGTATCAGATACAAGTCTTAAAATAAAAGGAGTAAACCATGAAAGCAGCACAACACACATCTTATAACAAAAACAATATCGTACTTAACCTAACTGACATTGCTAAACCTCAAATCAAACCCAATCAAGTCCTTGTCAAAGTGACCGCAGCAGGTGTCAATCCTCTAGACAACATGATTTCTCGTGGAGATGTCAAGATGATTGTCCCTTACAAATTACCACAAACAGCGGGCAATGAGGTCGTTGGCTTGGTTGAGGAGGTCGGCTCAAGTGTGACCAAGTTTGAGGCTGGGGACCGTGTCTTTGGTCGTCTTCCTCTCGACAACATCGGTGCCTTTGCAGAGTATGTGGCGGTTGAGGCTACAGCTCTTGCCAAAGTTCCTGCCTATCTGACAGATGTGGAAGCGGCAGCTGTTCCTCTGACGGCCTTGACTATTATGCAAGCTCTTAATCTCATGGGTGCAGAGGCCGGTAAGACTATTTTCATCTCAGGTGGTACTGGTGGTGTCGGTGGTATGGCCATTCCGATTGCCAAAGCTAAAGGTTTGACCGTTATTACCAACGGAGATGGTGCTAGTGGTGAGCGTGTCTTGGCTTTAGGTGCAGATCGCTTTATTGACTATAAAACAGAAGATTACACTAAAACAGTTAAAAATGTTGACTATGTACTGGACACGCTTGGCGGTGCAGAAACTGAGAAACAAATGTCTATCATGAAAAAAGGTGGTCACCTAGTTTCCCTCCGTGCCATGCCAAACGGTGAGTTTGCCAAACGCATGAACCTGCCAAAATGGAAACAAATCCTGCTTGGCTTGGTTGGTCGCAAGTTTGATAAAATGGCGGAAAGCTACGGAGTACACTACCATTTCATCTTCGTAGAAAGCAATGGGCAACAGCTGCAAGAAGTGGCAGATATTTTCAGCAAGCTAGAAATCAAACCGTCTATCGACACCGTTTATCCATTTGAAGAAGTCAACGCAGCCTTGGACAAGGTAGCCAACGGTCGCTCACGTGGAAAAACTGTCCTCAGTTTTGAAAAATAGGAGAAGTCATGTCTTATATCGATACCAAAAACCAATACATTACTGTCGCTGGCAATCAAATTGCCTACCGTGAACTAGGCAAGGGCAAGTCTAAACTGCCCTTGGTCATGTTGGTCCATTTGGCCGCAACCTTGGACAACTGGGATCCAAAATTGCTAGACTTACTAGCTGAAAAAGAACATGTCATTGTCCTTGATTTGCCTGGTGTCGGAGCCAGTCAAGGCAAGGTAGCTTCCACTATTCCAGGAATGGCAGAGCAGGCTCATGCTATTATCAAGGCCTTGGGGCATACGAAAATTAACCTGCTCGGTCTTTCTATGGGTGGTTTTATTGCCCAAGAAATCGTTCGTATCGATAGCCAAATGGTTAACCGCTTGATTCTAGCAGGAACAGGTCCTCGTGGCGGTATTGAAGTCGATAAGGTAACAGGAAAAACCTTTCGCTATATGCTGAAGGCAGGTCTGGAGCGTGTGGATCCTAAACGCTACATCTTCTACAACCACGATGAAACAGGCCGACTGGAAGCTGAAAAAGTTTTGGGTCGTATGGGAGAAAGAAAAGCCGAGTATGCAGACAAGGACATGAATGTCTCTGGATTTTTTACACAGCTGAAGGCAATCAAACGCTGGGGTAGAGATCCTCAAGACGATATGACCTTTATCACGCAACCAACGCTGATCGTCAACGGTGACAAGGACATGCAAGTACCGACTGAGAACTCTTATATTATGCATGAGAAAATTAAAAACAGCCAACTGATCATCTATCCAAATGCGGGTCACGGATCTATCTTCCAAAATGCAGAAGAGTTTTCAAATGAGTTAATCGCATTTTTGGAGGAAACAAATGTCTAAAACCATTTTAATCACAGGCTCAACGGATGGAATTGGCAAACACTTGGCCATGAAACTAGCTAGCGAAGGCCATGAAGTCATCCTGCATGGGCGAAATAGTGAAAAGCTACGTGTAGCCCTCAGTGATATTCAGCTAAAAACAGGGAATAAAAACATTCATGGCTATCTAGCTGACTTTTCAAAGCTAGCAGATGTTTATCGTTTTAGTGAGGAGATTCGCAGAGATTTTGACAAGATTGATGTCTTGTTCAACAATGCGGGAGCCTATTTTGGTGACGCCCGTGTGGCAACGGCAGAAAATATCGAGATGACTTTTATGCTGTCTGTCCAAGTTCCCTATGTCTTGACGACAGAGTTGATGCCCTTGTTGGAACAAGCAGAGGCAGGTAGGGTCGTCCATACCTCTTCCTTTATGCACCATTTTGCCCAAAGCAAGGGCTTGGATTTTGGCTTAGAGAAGAGCTATTCCGCAGCCATGGCCTATAACAATGCTAAACTCTACACCATTTGGTTGGCGATTGCCCAGGCAGAATTCTTAGAAAAGCAAGGGTCATCGGTTACGGTCAATGCCTATCATCCAGGTTTGATTGCGACCAATTTGGGCAATGATGGTGTCAAGCGTAATCTCAGAAGTCGGATTTTAACAGGCTTAATGAAGCCGTTTTCTAAGGACTTAGACCAAGGGATTGAAACGGGTTACTACCTCACCCTTTCTCCTGAAGTTGCCACTGTATCAGGACGCTATTTTTCAGAAAAGAAGGTAGCTAAGGTTAGTCTGAAAGGTTATGATAGAGATAAAGGACAGGCACTTTTGAATTATTGTCGGGAAAAGCTCGCCCTTTTTGAGGAGAAATGAGATGACTAAGACTATTTTAATCACAGGTTCGACAGATGGAATTGGTAGACATTTAGCTCTGACCTTGGCAAGAGATGGGCACGAGGTTATTCTCCATGGTCGTAACAAAGAAAAACTGCAAGAAACCTTGATGAGCCTTCAGCAGGAAACTGGTAGCAACCTCCTACATGCTTATCGGGCTGATTTTTCTAACATAGAGGAGGTCAAACAGTTTAACAAAGCTATACAACGGGACTTTAAAAAGTTAGATGTTCTCATCAATAATGCTGGAATATTTTCAGGCTCTGAACGGCAGGCCAATAAGGAAAATGTCGAACTGACTTTTATGGTGTCCGTCTTGGCTCCCTATATGATTATAAAGGACTTACAGACTTTGTTAGCAAGATCGGAAGCAGGTCGTATCATCAACACTTCTTCCTATATGCACCACTTTGCTGACACGACAGACTTAGACTTTGGTTTTGAGCGGAGCTATAGTCCTAAACTAGCTTACAATAATTCCAAACTCTATATCATTTGGCTGACGCGTTATTTTGCAGAACAGTTTGCTGACCAAGAGCTACCAATCACGGTTAATGCCTACCACCCAGGTTTAATTGCTACAAAGATGGTGACGGGAGGCAAACCAATCATAACCAAACAAGCTAACACTAGTCAGTCATCAGAGGATAAGAATCAGCCTAAAAGTGTGGAAGAAGGTATCAAAACAGGCTATTATTTAGCTATATCAGCTGAAGTTGCTGACCAGTCTGGCCTTTATTTTGATGATTGTCAGGTCAAACCAGTTGCCGAAAAGAACTTTTCACAAGTCAGCTTGCAAAAGCTACTGACCTATTGTGAAGACAAACTGTCAGTTTCTAAGGAGGCAAATCATGGATAAACTCCTGTTGGAACCTCTCCAACTGCCAAATGGTCAAGTCTTAGAGAGCCGCTTTTTCAAATCAGCTATGAGTGAAACCATGGCTGACAAGCAACAAGCTCCCTCGGATGGCTTGATTGCTCTATATGATTACTGGGCCAAGCAGGGTATGGGCGTCCTAGTGACAGGTAATGTCATGGTGGACGGTCGCTATCTGGGAGAACCGGGCAATGTGGTCCTTGATTCAGACGCTCATTTGAATCAATTTCGGAAGTGGGCAGCCGTTGGACAACAAAACGGTGTCCCTATCTGGCTTCAGCTCAATCACCCTGGAAAACAGATGTATCGTTCTATCAACCAAACGCCTATTGCCCCCAGTGCTATTTCGATTTCAGGTGGTTCAGCGTCTGCTTTTCGTCCGCCTAGAGAGATGACCGTTTTTGAGATTAAGGAAGCCAGGGATAAATTTATTGCGGCAGGTGTTCGTGCAAAAGCCGCTGGATTTACAGGGGTGCAGTTGCACGCTGCTCATGGTTATCTAATCAATCAATTCCTCTCGCCAGCTGATAATCGGCGGACAGACCTTTATGGAGGAAGTCTGGACAATCGGATGCGGTTTCTTGTTGAAGTTTACCAAGGGCTTCGTGAAAAAGTGGGACCTGATTTTACCATTGCCTTGAAATTGAATGCCTCTGATTTTAAAGAAGAGGGCTTTGGATTCGAGGATTGTAAATATGTGGTAAAACGCATGTCTGACCTGAGCATTGACCTGATTGAAATTTCAGGTGGAAATTATGAAACTCCGGTCTTTGGTGGTGAATATGAGAGTGGAGCTGGCTTTGTCACCTATGCAGTAGCCTTAGCAGACCTTACTTCAGTTCCGATTGTGTCAACAGGCGGTTTTCGTAAGGTCACTCAAATGGAAGAGGTAATTGAAGAAGGGGTGTCGATGATTGGTCTTGCCAGACCCTTTGTTTTACGACCAAATCTTGTTAGTGACTACAGAGAAGACAGTGATTTTCAGCTGTCAACACCACGTCTAACAACAGGTCTTCCAAAACTTGATAAGGCACTTGGTCCTATTATAGGTGTTAGTTATTACGAAGCACAGATGAAACGGTTAGCCAAGGGGAGAAGTGCTAAAATTAGTAAAAATGCCTGGCCTTACCTTCTTCAGACAGTCAGAGTCCATGGCTTGTCTGCTTTGAAACCGAGAAGGAAGTGATTTATAACTCTTGGTCATACAAGGCCTGCAACGTCCCCAAAATAACCCCAGCTTGTTCTTGAAAGAGCTGATTGAGTTGGGTCGGATTTTCTGGCATACCGCGTGAGATCCACTCATTGATCCAGCCGAAAATGGCATAGGCAAAAAAGGATTTGCCGTAGGCGACATCATTAGGCAGGTCAGCTGTTAATTCAATCTTTTCCTTTATAGTATCCACGATGACCTGAGTTAGCTGGTAGCGGTAGAGGATGCTGTAAAATGCCTTGTGTTCCAGAAAATGCTGGAAGAGGCTTTGAAAGACCCTATCAGGTGTTGACTGCGGGTTGGCTTCAAACGCTCGTCCCCATTCTTGCATGAGGCGGCGGGATTGCTGGGAGAGAATATCTTCTAGCGAAGAATAGTAACGATAAAAGGAGGCTCGTCCGATTTGAGCTTTCAAGCAAACCTCCTTGACTGTCAGGTTGTGGAGGTCTTTTTCTTGTAAGAGTTGGATAAGGGTCTGGCTCAGCTGGTTTTCTACATAGTGTTCTTTCATGAGACATATTCTGCTTTCAGTCTTATTTGTTGTGAGACACTTGTCTCAAATCTTTTTTGATTGTATAATACTCCTAGTTTTTTCACAAGTCTGATGTAAAAAAGAAAGGAATTGTGTATGAAGAAGATGCAAACCTATCTTTTGTGGTTGCTTGGAATTGTAGCAGGCTTAGGTCTGATTGCTTATGTGACAGTTACCAATCATCCACAGTTAGTAGTAGGTGCTATTCAAAAGATGATTTACAAGTCCAGTTCGCCCAACTCCTATCGTCCTCTTAATGAAGCTATTGACGGTCCGAAAGAAAATGGTCACTATCTGAAAAGTGAGATTGCTTACAGCAAGGAATATCCCAATAGCTTTTTAGATATTATCTATCCAGACCAAAATCTAGAAGCTGATCGTCCAACGCTGTTTTATTTTCATGGCGGTGGATTCTTTGCAGGTAGTAAAAATATGGGCGACCCGCTGGCAGCCAGTGAAGCGACTTATTTGCTTGATGATATGGTTTCAAAGGGCTATAATCTTGTAAATGTGGACTACGCTTTGGTGCCAGACTATCATTTTCCAACGCCTCTCATTCAGATGAATCAGGCGATTGCTTATATAAAGGAACACGCTGCAGAATATCATTTGAATATGGACAATGTCGTTCTAATGGGCTCATCAGCGGGAGCTATTATGGTTGCCCAATATGGCAGTGTCTTAGCTAACCCGAACTACGCTCAGCTATTGAACATGGAGCCAAGTATCGCCAAAGAACAGGTCAAGGCTTAGTTATTGATGATGCCCCTTTGGATTATCCTAAGCTTTCTTTGGGTGCCAAGATGTTGGTGGGCAACTACGTGGCGGGGACTATTTATCTCAGCGAAGAAGAAATCAATGCCTATAACCCGATTCTCCATGTGACCAAGGATTATCCAGCAAGTTTCCTTTTGGGCAGTGAATACCGTACCGACCTAATCACGCTTCAACAGGCTTTGAAACAGGCGGATGTTGTTCATGAGTTGGTCGATCCCTTAGCAGAAAAAGGACTGGAAAAACCGCATGGCTTTGTATCGAATTTAAGAAACGACCCTGTGTCTGCAGAAGCCTTTGACCGTATGATGACCTTTTTAGAAGATCGAACAAAAGAATGAAAACAAAAACCTTACACGACTTGCCGCCAAAATGGCGTAATGTGATTATTGGCTTACGAATAGCAGCGGTAATTTTACCCCTGTTATTCTTACTCTATTTTTGGCTGACCTTGGGGTCTTTGATACAGGTAATGGTGGGATAAGATGAAGTTTAGAGAACTACCTAGAAAATGGAAAATCCAGTTTAGCCTCTTGTCCCTCTGGACAGTGCTTAGTCTGCTCTTGCTGGTCGGCTTTACTGTTTTCTTGCAGTCTTATCGTGCAAGCAATCAAGCCCACCGAGCAGTCTTGGTGAAGCCTGACAGTCAGTTGATAGGAGAGCGATTGGTGATTAAGCGACCTGGAAAAGAGCCTGTTCGTGTCAACCTTTACCGTCCAAGTGAGGCTGGTCAAACTCCGCTTCCCTTGGTGGTCAATGTCCACGGTGGCGGTTTTGTCGGAGGAGATGCGGATGTCCTGGATACCCAAAGTCAGCGACTGGCGGATCAATGGCAGGCGGTCATTGTAACGGTCAATTATACCAAGGCGGACGTCCAGCCCATTTCCTACGGAGCAGAGGAAATCAAGGATACGGTCTTGTATTTCGCCAAGGAAAAGGCTGCTTATGAAGTGGATCTGACTCAATTTTCCATTATCGGCTACTCCGCAGGTGCCAACTATGCAGCCCTTGCCAGCGAATTATTGGCTAAGCAACAGTTTGACTTGGCAGGTTTGATTATGGCATATCCGTGGACGACGGGACTTTCTGTGTCAAATCAAGTGGAAGGTTTCCCGCCAACGCTTTTTATCTTGGCAGGTCAGGACCCTATCTCCCAAAAGGCCAAGCCTTTTATAGAAGAAATGAAAGAAGCAGGTCGCACGGTCACTGTCATCGACTATCCAGAAGCCGTCCACAGTTTCATCGAGTCCAATAACCCCGAAGGTTTGACAGGGGCGACGACGGATATGTCCCAAGTGGTCAATGAAGAGCAGGAAAACTTGGCAAGACAGGCAGAAGCAGCAATCGGTGACTGGTTAGACAGTCTAAAATGAAAGGAAATCAAATGAACACCAAGAATTTTTACTGGGTACGAGAGCCAGAAAACTACCAGATCTCAGATAAGGAAATCAGAATCACAACCCAAGCTCACACGGACTTGTGGCAGAAGACCTATTACCATTTTGTCAATGACAATGCTCCCCTGCTCTTGATGGATACGGCGGAAGAGTATTTCTCCTTTACGGTTAAGACAGATTTTTCCAATAGTCATACCCGCTTTGACCAGTGTGGTGTCGTGGTTTATCAGGACTCGGAAAACTGGATTAAGGGCTCAATTGAGTATGAAAATGAGGAGTTTCAGCACTTGGGCAGTGTCGTGACCAATCACGGCTTTTCAGACTGGGCAACTCAGGAAATACCAGCTTCTGTCAAGTCTATCTATTACCGTTTGAGCCGACGGGGCAGTGATTTCTGCATTGAAAACTCCAAAGACGGTGTCCATTTTGAGCAGATGCGGATCTGCCATCTGCATGAAGGTAATGGTAAAATCCATTTTGGAATCTATGCCTGCTCGCCAGAGGATTCTTCTTTTGAAGCGGTCTTTTCCGAAATGAGTTTAACTGACTGCAAGTGGCTGGCCCACGACGGACAACAACCAGATTAGAAGATTAGCTTCCAGCTCTGCCATTTCCCGAAAGTCCATTATAAAATCGTTGAAATCCTTGTCATTTGTGGTATAATGAAGAGTATGCAATAAAATTTTAAGGAGAATGACAGAATGTCTGTATCATTTGAAGCAAAAGAAACAAACCGCGGCGTTTTGACTTTCACAATCGGTCAAGATGCAATCAAACCAGAATTGGACCGCGTTTTCAACAAAGTTAAGAAAGATATCAATCTTCCAGGTTTCCGTAAAGGTCACTTGCCACGTGCCGTTTTCAACCAAAAATTCGGTGAAGAAGCACTTTACCAAGATGTAGTAAATGCCCTTTTACCAGCAGCTTATGAAGCAGCAGTTGCTGAAGCTGGTCTTGAAGTCGTTGCACAACCAAAAATCGACGTTGTATCTATGGAAAAAGGTCAAGACTGGACAATCACTGCTGAAGTTGTGACAAAACCTGAAGTAAAATTGGGTGACTACAAAAACTTGGCAGTTTCAGTAGAAGCAACTAAAGAAGTATCTGACGAAGAAGTAGATGCAAAAATCGAACGCGAACGCAACAACTTGGCTGAATTGGTTATCAAAGAAGGCCCAGCAGCTGAAGGCGACACAGTTGTTATCGACTTTGTAGGTTCAATCGACGGCGTTGAATTTGACGGCGGTAAAGGTGAGAACTTCTCACTTGGACTTGGTTCAGGTCAATTCATCCCAGGTTTTGAAGCACAATTGGTAGGCCACGCAGCTGGTGAAGAAGTAAACGTTGAAGTGACTTTCCCAGAAGACTATCAAGCAGCTGACCTTGCTGGTAAACCAGCCCTCTTCGTGACAAAAATCCACGAAGTAAAAGCAAAAGAAGTTCCAGCTTTGGATGATGAATTGGCAAAAGACATCGACGAAGAAGTAGAAACACTTGATGAGTTGAAAGCTAAGTACCGTAAAGAATTGGAAGCAGCAAAAGAAGTTGCCTTTGACGATGCAGTTGAATCAGCAGCTCTTGAATTGGCTGTAGAAAACGCTGAAATCGTTGAATTGCCAGAAGAAATGATTCACGAAGAAGTTCACCGTGCAATCAATGAATTCTTGGGTGGTATGCAACAACAAGGTATCTCACCGGATATGTACTTCCAAATCACTGGTACAACTCGTGAGGACCTTCATAAACAATACGAAGCAGATGCTGAAAAACGTACGAAGACAAACTTGGTTGTTGAAGCGGTAGCGAAAGCAGAAGGCTTTGAAGCAACTGAAGAAGAAATCAACAAAGAAATCGAAGACTTGGCAGCAACTTACAACATGGAAGTAGAACAAGTTCGCACTCTTCTTTCACCAGACATGCTCAAACACGACATCGCTGTGAAGAAAGCTGTTGAAGTGATCACAAGCACTGCAACTGTAAAATAAGAATGCAAATTGGAAAACTCGACACAATCGGGTTTTCTTTTTTTAGAAAAAAATAATATAATCTCTAAAAAGTACTTGACCAGTTAATTATTTTGTGATATAAACTTAACTAGTTAATAATTTTAAAGGAGGAACTATGAAAAAGAAATTGTTTAGCTTTCTCTGTCTGAGTTTGATCTGTTTGTTGGCCGCTTGCCAACTTCAGCCCAAGTCGGAAGAGAAGGAGGGGTTGACTATTATCACTAGTTTTTACCCAATTTATTCACTGGTTAAGGAAGTGTCTGGGAGCAAAAATGATGTTCGAATGATTGGCTCAAGACAGGGCATACACTCGTATGAACCATCGGCTGCGGACATAAAGGCCATATACGATGCAGATGTTTTTATCTATCATTCGCGAATTTTGGAATCCTGGGCAGGACGTTTGGAACCTAATTTGCAAGGTTCATCTGTCAAGGTTTTGGAGGCTTCGACTAATTTACCGCTGACAAAGGTTCCAGGCTTAGAAGACATGGAAGCTGGTCAAGGGATTGATGAAGCTAGTTTATATGACCCCCACACATGGCTGGATCCAGTTTTGGTTGGTCAGGAAGCTGTTGCGATCGGTGAACTTTTAGCAGAAAGTGATCCTAAGAATGCGGATTATTATCGTCAAAATGCCGCAACCTTGGAGGAAAAGGCGCAAAAGTTGGCAGACAAGTATAGCCCAATCTTTTCAAAAGCCACATCAAAAACATTTGTCACTCAACACACAGCCTTCTCTTACACTGCGCAACGCTTCGGGTTGAAGCAGTTGGGAATCGCAGGAGTTTCAGAGGAGGAACCAAGCCCTAGACAGTTGGCAGAAATTAAAGAATTTGTTGACACCTACAATGTGCAAACAATTTTTACAGAAAAAGGTGCCTCGGATAAGCTTGCCAAGGCATTGGCGAGTTCGACAGGTGTGGACTTAAAAGTGTTGGATCCTCTTGAAGCAGATCCAGAAAATAATTTAACCTATCTAGAAAATCTAGAGCAAGTCTTAGAAACATTAGCTCAAGAGTTAAAATAAAATGCCGAATTCTATCGACCGAAAGGAGAAAAAATGAAGAAAAAAGTAGTTGTTGGCTCCGTAGCCGCCCTTGTTTTAGGGATGAGTCTCTGTAGCTATCAGCTTGGACGTTTCCAAGCGATGGAGGAGCAAAAAAATCGTGTGTCCTATATTGAAGATAGTCAAAGTGTACAAACTACCGTTGCTGAACAATTAACGCCTGATCAAGTTTCTGCCAAGGAAAATATTGACGCTGAGCAGATAGTCGTTAAAATTACTGATCAAGGCTATGTGACATCACACGGCGACCATTTCCACTACTATAATGGTAAAGTCTCTTTTGATGCGATTTTTAGTGAAGAGTTGGTCATGAAGGACCCAAACTATGTTTTACAAGACAGTCACATCATCAATGAAGTCCAGGATGGCTACGTCATAAAAGTCGACGGGAAATACTATCTCTATCTAAAAGACCCTAGCAAACGTAAAAATGTTCGTAGCAAAGAAGAAGTGGAGCGGCAAAAAGGAATCTCTTCTGCTGACAGTAAGAATCAGGCAACAGGAAATAGTAAAGACGGCCGCTACAGAACAGACGATGGCTATGTCTTTAATCCGACAGATGTTATTGAAGATACGGGAGATGGTTTTATCGTTCCGCACGGCGACCATTTCCACTTTATTCCTAAAAAAGATTTATCAGCTGCCGAATTGAAGGCTGCTCAAGATTACTGGAATCAAAAAGGAAGTGTGAGCTCGGCTAGTGGTAGTCAATATGGCGATAGAAACAATAGAGCTCAACAGACAACAATTAGTGCGGGGCAAGGTCAGGATTTGGCTAGTTTATTGGCTCAATTGGATGCAACGCCGCTATCTCAACGCCATGTAGAAGCAGATGGATTGGTATTTGACCCAAGAACGATTACGAAGAAAACCGCAGCAGGTGTCATCGTTCCACACGGCGACCATTATCACTTTATCCCATACAGCCAGATGTCTCCTCTAGAAGAGAAGATTTCTCGAATTATTGGTGTAAATGGAGCAGGTGTTTCTTCTGGTGCACAAGCAAGTCACTCCCAACACACACCGACACAACCAAATCGTCCAGTAACACCAATCGGCACGGTTACAACGCAACCGGTATCGCCTACACAACCAGTATTGCCAACACAACCGAAGCAGTCAACAGGGAAAGTAGTTTCCTATATGGGACGTCAAATTCCTGCTTATGGAAAAGGGTTAGATGGTAAGGCATACTTTACAAGCGATGGGTACATCTTTAGCAAATCCTCTATTACCTCAGTTGATGATCAAGGGTTGATAGCTAGTCATGGAGATCATTTCCATTATGTTGGTTTTGGCGAGCTCGAAGATTTTGAAATCAAGCAAGTAGAGGAATGGGTTAATGAGAAGGCAGGCAAACAAGTGCCACCGAAAATATCTGAACAAGTAGGAAACGATGCTAAACCCACAACACCAAGTCAAGGGAACGATTCAACACCTGTAAAACCAATTCAAGAAGAAAATCGCCCTGCATTTGAATACAAACAAGTAACGGCTAAACGTAAGTTGGCTGGAAAAGTTGTTTATGAAATGGAAGTAGGTGGAAAAACGTATACGTATGGTCGTGATGAACTAGATTTGATGAAAATCTCTTTTGCTGAGTTGACCTTGGCAGAAAAAGATAAGCAGTATATCTTTGATATTGCACCGCTTGCAGAAGGAGATCTTACGCCAGCCATGTTGGTCGGTATGGATCAGATTCCGATGAAGGGAGCGAATGCGACCTATGATACTGGACAATCCTTTATTATTCCACACATTGATCACATCCACGTCCTACCTTACACATGGTTGAGTAAGGAACAAATTGCAACGATCCGCTATATCATGCAACATCCTGAAATTCGTCCATCTGCTTGGACTACAAGTGGACATGGTGATGGAGAAGCAACGGATCTTGTTCCCCCAATTCTAAATGCAACACCTAAAGCAAACCGCTTAGGCTTGAAAAATTGGCAAATCATTCACACCGCAGAAGAAGTCATGGATGCACGTGCAAAAGGGAAATTTGCAACAAATGATGGCTATATCTTCTCGGCGGAAGACGTACTAGATCCAGCAAGTTTTGTCTTTAGTCAAGCATTCAGTCTACCAAGAGCGACAGGTGGTTCTCTGCGTTCAATTTCCAAGAAAGATTTATCTAAAGAAGAATTGGAAGCTGTACAAACTCTTCTTGATAAACGAGACGCTGAAGAATTGGCGAAAAATGTCACACCAATTGAGAAACGTGCAGGTTTGAAAAATTGGCAAATTGTTCACTCGGCAGAAGAATTGGCAGAAGCTAAGGCGGCAGGAAAATATACCACGAAAGACGGCTATATTTTTGACCCGGCAGACCTATTAGATCCCAAAGTGAAAATAGGTACGGATCACTATCGTATCCCACGTGTGATTACAGATGGTTACCGTCGGATTAACAAGAGTGATTTGAATTACTTAAGCGAGCTGATTCCAGCAGAGGCTATGGTAGCTCAACGTGAGAAATCTAATTCTAGTTCACCGTCAACACCTGCACCAACTGAAACAGGAGCAAGTGCAGGCGAGACAACAACGCCAGAACAGCCACAAGTTGCCAAAGAAACAGCAGAGGAAATTTACAACCGAGTTGAAGCGAAGAAAGTCGTTCCTTTCGAAGCACTGACCTACAATGCTGGCTATGCGACCGAAGTACGCAACGGGACTCTAGTGATTCCGCATCAAGATCACTATCACTATATATCCTTTAAATGGTTTGACCAAGGTAGTGCAAGAAGTCCTGAAGGGTATAGTTTAGAAGATTTCCTAGCAACGGTTAAGTACTACATGACTAATCCACAAGAACGCCCTGTTTCAGACGATGGCTGGGGAGTATTTACACCAAGTACACCATCTGAATCAACAGAAGAAACAGAGACGGAAGAAAGTAATGAAGAAATTATTTCTGAAGAAACTGAGGAAATTGACGAGTTTACAGAAGAATTAAAACGAAGAGCAGAAGAGTTTGGCATGGACTTCAAAACCTTTGAACAAAGTCTGGTCACGCTCTCAGACCGTTACAAAGTTTCTTTTGAAGCTTTCGAATATGACGCAACAAGCAAAGTTGTTCGACTTGTAGATAAGGATGGGGTCAAACGGACCATCTCCCTTCCAAGTTTAGAAGAACAAGTATAGTAAACAAAATACCTGTAGCGCTGAGCTCTGCAGGTATTTTTTTACAGAAAAACGATAAAGATTATCTTTGACTATTTGCCTTTTTTAGCGTAAAATAGAAAGGAAAGACAAAAAAGGAGAACAGCCTTGGAACTTAACGTATTTGCAGGACAAGAAAAAAGCGAACTTTCCATGATTGAAGTAGCCCGTGCTATTTTGGAAGAACGTGGACGTGACAACGAAATGTATTTCAACGACTTGGTCAATGAAATTCAAAACTACCTTGAAAAATCAAACAGCGAGATTCGCGCAGCCCTCCCAACCTTCTATTCTGATTTGAATGTGGATGGAAGCTTCATTCCACTTGGCGAAAACAAATGGGGCTTACGTTCTTGGTACGCAATCGATGAGATTGACGAAGAAGTGATCACTCTTGAAGAAGATGATGAAGATGCACCAAAACGCAAGAAGAAACGCGTCAATGCCTTTATGGATGGTGATGATGATGCGATTGACTATGGACATGATGATCCGGAAGATGAGGACAACTATCCAGGTAGTGTATCATCAGAATACGATGATGAAAATCCAGATGATGAAAAAGATGAAGTTGAGTCTTATGATTCGGAAATCAACGAAATTATTCCAGATGACGAATTGGACGAAGAGGATGTTGATTTAGGTGAAGATGACGACGAGTATTCAGATGAAGAGGTCGTTGACGAATAAGAATTATAAGAATTATATACCAATAGATTCTTAAAAATAATTTGACAAGACTACCAAATTACGATAAGATATTATCGGGCACCTCTTTTGAGGTCGGAGCTCCCTAGCGATAGGGAGCTATTTTTGTTTTTTCTTCAAGTTAACAGGAAGTATCCCCACAAATTGCTTCCTATTAGCTTGAATCGTAGAAAAGGAGTTTGCATGACAAAGTATATTTTTGTAACAGGTGGCGTTGTTTCCTCTATCGGAAAAGGGATTGTAGCAGCCAGTCTAGGTCGTTTATTGAAGAACCGAGGTCTCAAGGTAACAATCCAAAAATTTGATCCATACATCAACATTGACCCGGGAACAATGAGTCCGTATCAACACGGTGAAGTTTTTGTGACGGATGACGGTGCAGAAACCGACTTGGACCTTGGGCACTATGAGCGTTTCATCGACATTAACCTGAACAAATATTCAAATGTTACAACAGGTAAAATTTATAGCGAAGTCCTTCGCAAAGAACGTAAGGGAGAGTACCTAGGAGCGACTGTTCAGGTCATTCCCCACATCACGGATGCTCTCAAGGACAAAATCAAGCGTGCAGCTCGTACTACAGATGCAGATGTCATCATCACGGAAGTGGGTGGTACAGTAGGTGATATTGAAAGCTTGCCATTCCTTGAAGCGCTTCGTCAGATGAAGGCAGATGTCGGTTCAGACAATGTTATGTATATCCATACAACACTCTTGCCTTATCTCAAAGCAGCAGGTGAAATGAAAACCAAGCCAACACAACATTCTGTAAAAGAGTTGCGTGGTCTAGGTATTCAGCCAAACATGTTGGTAATTCGGACAGAGCAGCCTGCTGGACAAGGAATTAAAAATAAACTGGCACAATTCTGTGATGTCGCTCCAGAAGCAGTTATTGAGTCCTTGGATGTCGAACATCTTTACCAAATCCCATTAAATATGCAAGCGCAGAACATGGATCAAATTGTTTGCGATCACTTGAAACTCGACGTACCTCCAGCAGATATGACAGAGTGGACAGCAATGGTAGATAAGGTTCTTAATCTCCAGAAAAAAGTAAAAATCGCTTTAGTTGGTAAGTATGTAGAATTACAAGATGCCTATATTTCTGTAGTTGAAGCTCTAAAACACTCAGGATATGCAAATGATGCTGCTATCGAATTGGATTGGGTCAATGCAAATGATTTGACAGCAGAAAACGTAGCTGAACGTCTAGGACAAGCACAAGGAATTATCGTTCCTGGTGGCTTTGGACAACGTGGTACCGAAGGGAAAATACAAGCCATTCGTTATGCTCGTGAGAATGACGTGCCAATGCTAGGGGTCTGCTTGGGAATGCAGCTGACCTGTGTAGAATTTGCTCGTTACGTTCTCGGTTTAGATGGTGCTAACAGCTTTGAATTAGACCCAGAAACCAAATATCCAATTATTGACATCATGCGTGATCAAATTGGAGTAGAAGATTTAGGAGGAACTCTCCGTTTAGGTCTTTATCCAAGCAAGCTCAAACGTGGCTCCAAGGCTGCAGCTGCTTATGATAATCAAGAAGTTGTACAACGTCGCCATCGTCATCGTTATGAGTTTAACAATGAATTCCGTGAACAATTTGAAAAAGCAGGTTTTGTTTTCTCAGGCGTGTCACCAGACAACCGTTTGGTAGAAATTGTTGAAATTCCAGAAAATAAATTCTTCGTTGCCTGCCAATATCATCCAGAACTACAATCTCGTCCTAATCGCCCTGAAGGTTTGTATACAGCCTTTGTTTCAGCAGCTATAGAGAATGAAAAATAAGTATAACCACTATAGAAGAAGATTGGATTATTCAATCTTCTTTTATATTTTTTTATATAACGAAACGAAAAAGATGTCAGTATTTCATAGAAGAAAATGCGAAATATCACCCCCATATGGCATCATTGTCTAGATGGTTTTAAGCATTATACAATAGTAGAGTATTGCAAAAGAATCGGCTAAATCAATACGTTTTGGCAAAAAAAAGTAAAAATAAAAAAATAAAATTCAAAAAAAGTGTTGACAAGGATAGTTCCTAATGATATACTAGTTCTTGTGTTAAGCGGGGATGGCGGAATTGGCAGACGCGCAGGACTAAGGATCCTGTGACCGCTTTAGGTCGTGTGGGTTCAAGTCCCACTCTCCGCATAGTGGACTAGCTAAGGCTAGTCCTTTTGCTTTGTCTAGATAAGTGCAGAGCACGATATATGCTAGTTCATAAATTACAAGAATGATACGAAACAGGCATTATTATGCCTTTCATGAAAAGATATGTGAAAGTTTTCTCAAAACTAGACGGTTTCAACTAGCATTTTCAAAATAAAAATGGTAGAATAGAAGAGTATGAGGTGCAACCTCAAAAAATATTAGGAGGCTATCGAAATGCCATTAGTTTCAGCAGAAAAATTTGTCCAAGCAGCGCGTGACAACGGTTATGCAGTTGGTGGATTTAACACAAACAACCTTGAGTGGACTCAAGCTATCTTGCGTGCAGCAGAAGCAAAACAAGCTCCAGTTCTTATCCAAACTTCTATGGGTGCAGCTAAGTACATGGGTGGTTACAAAGTAGCTCGTAACTTGATTGCAAACTTGATTGAATCAATGAACATTACAGTTCCAGTTGCTATTCACCTTGACCACGGTCACTACGAAGATGCACTTGAATGTATCGAAGTTGGTTACACTTCTATCATGTTTGACGGTTCACACCTTCCAGTAGAAGAAAACCTTGCAAAAGCTAAAGAAGTTGTAGAATTGGCACACGCTAAAGGTATCTCAGTTGAAGCTGAAGTAGGTACTATCGGTGGTGAAGAAGATGGTATCATTGGTAGCGGTGAATTGGCTCCAATCGAAGATGCAGTAGCAATGGTTGCAACTGGTATTGACTTCTTGGCAGCAGGTATCGGTAACATCCACGGCCCATACCCAGCAAACTGGGAAGGTCTTGATCTTGACCACTTGCGTAAATTGACTGAAGCTGTACCTGGTTTCCCAATCGTATTGCACGGTGGTTCTGGTATTCCAGATGAGCAAATTCAAGCAGCAATCAAATTGGGCGTTGCTAAAGTTAACGTTAATACTGAGTGCCAAATCGCATTTGCAAACGCAACTCGTAAGTTTGCAGCGGCTTATGAAGCAAACGAAGCAGAATACGATAAGAAAAAACTCTTTGACCCACGTAAATTCTTGGCAGACGGCGTGAAAGCTATCCAAGCATCTGTTGAAGAGCGTATCGACGTATTCGGTTCAGCGAACAAAGCTTAATGTAACTGCGAAGAAATCTCAGATTTCAAGCAAACAAAGCATAAGTTTCTTAGATTAAACCAAAAAGGATTTTCTTTCGAGAATCCTTTTTATTATAATAGTTGATTAAGTTTGATCTAGTTCTTCGCTATGAAGAAATCTACGATAGAAGTGAGCAGAGAACAATTAAAATATAAACCGCTCCAAAGTTTTCATGACTGTAATAGCTTAGAGAACGAAGAATTATGGATGGGGCGCAAACTGTAGTATTAAAATATTTACCTATGAGTATAGATACTTTTAAAAAAAGAAAGTGAAAATAATTCTTGCCAAGTCCAATCTTTTCTGTTAGAATAGTATGGTATGTGGTGCTAGCACATCCGATATATTTGATCAAATGAGGAGGAAGATACAATGGCTAAAGTATGTTATTTCACTGGTCGTAAGACTGTATCAGGTAACAACCGTTCACACGCTATGAACCAAACTAAACGCGCAGTTAAACCAAACCTTCAAAAAGTAACTGTTTTGATTGATGGTAAACCTAAAAAAGTTTGGGCTTCAGCACGTGCACTAAAATCAGGCAAAGTTGAACGCGTATAATAACAAAGTCGTTAGAAAAATCTAGCGACTTTTGTTTTTGGAAAAAATAGCCTAGATATAAAGTCGATGAGGAGCAAATTCGGTCACTACATAATAAACAGGAAAGAATATCAACTATATAGCCCTTCACATTGTTGTTGAAAAGTTAACAAAGAAGGAACGTTGTCAAAAATGAACTGTGTATTGATGTGGGGGATTTTTCTAAGGTCGAACATTTAAACTTGGATTGACATTGGGAGGAGCATATCCGTACGGGTTCTAAGTAAGAAGGGAATCACGAACTGGAAGAATAGAGAGTGTTTTAAAAATCCAAAAAAATCTCCAAAAACCGGTTGACAACGTGTATAAGTCGTGATAGAATAATTGAGTTGTCTCTTGAGGGGCTAGTCAGTAGCGGGATGAAAAAAGTTTCGAAAAAGTGT
>NZ_ALMY01000071.1 GCF_000440115.1 Streptococcus suis YS56
TACTCGGACCGCTATTACTGATGAATTGCATCAGACATTTGGTTTCAGAAGTGATTATCAAATTATTAGCGAAAAAAAGATGAAAAAAATTTTACAAGCGTCAAAATCGAGAAAAAGTACGCATTTTTGATATAAAAAGAAAACCTCTCTAAACCCTTGATATGCATAGGGTTAGGGAGGTTTTTGTCGTTTCAAACTGTCAAAGACGGGATTATATCAAAAAACGAACGATTCTTCCATCATTTATCGGTGCAAAGTATACAAATAAAAAAAAGCAAAATACAAATATGTATTTGCTTTATCTTCTTTTGCCCATCAATGTCCCAAATACTCTTCCCAAATGGCATCAAAATCCGACATGGAAAAAGCAAAGCTAGCCGATTCTTCCAAGAAACGACTGACCTCATCAAAGTCATCTGACTGCTTAGGAAAATCAGACTCATCAAAGGCATAATCCGCCAAGATTGCAACTGGTTCATTACTTTTTGGATTACGTTGGGTCATTAACCAAGAATAAAAACTTCTTCTCACAGCTCCTACTTTCTAATATGATGTTCTTCATAAAGCTCAATGTAACGCTCCATCGATATCCCTGTCACCAATTCACCAATCAATTCATATGGAATATTTTTAGGATTTTTCATACGGATACAGGACTTGCCCATATCCAATTTGGTAGGCACCTGTGCTTGATAAGCAGCAACGAACCAATCATTTAGTTCCTTATCCATAAAAATCCCCATGTGATAGAGGGCAATGTGGGCTTTTTGTGATGCCAAGGCCAAAAATGGCAAGGGCTCCCCTGGCGTGCAATGATAGCCATTTGGATAGGTTGTCAGGGGAACATAATAATTGATCATGCCTCCCAATACAGCTACTTCAAACCCATCCAGTAAATGATCAAGAATCACTTGATGCAAACGTTCAACAGCCTCTCTGCGATTGTCTGGTAAGGCAGCCATGTATTTATCTATCGTCTCAACTTCAATCAGCATGATTCCCCCTATCTCAATCCAAGCATACTTTCCTTGGCGTGAACCATGTCTGTTATCATCTGACAGTATGGCGTAGGGATGCCTGCTCGCTTGCCTTTGAATACAACTGCTCCATTCAGATAATCAATTTCTGTCTTTCGACCATGTTGGACCAAATCTTGATGCATAGATGGATAGTGATTGGAAGCCTTCTTCGAAGCATCAATCACATATTTCCAAATAGCTTCTTCGTCAATTCCATCTGCCTCAGACTTAGCAACAGCAATAAATTCTTTGAAAATCCCCTGTACTAGATTCAGTCCAGCCTCCGTACCAAATAATTCACCAATTGTACAGTCTAAAATGGTACAAGTCGGATTCATAGTCCCATTGACACAGGCTTTTTGCCAAATGGCATTGATAACATGATCATCGTAGGCCGCATTCAAACCAGCCTCATTAAACATATCAATGATAGCAGCTACAGACTGACCATCACCGATCATATTCTGAACGGAGATTGAACCAGGTCCTTCCAGATGCACATGACCTGGCCCCTTTAGACCTGCCAACCAAATGGTCACCCCAACCATGATACTCTCATCGGGTACATAACGGCGCATGGTGGTTGCATGTCCCAGACCATTCAACAGACTGAGAACCTTGGTCTCTTGACCAATTATCCCCTTAATATCCTGCAACATCTTTGGCAACTGATCCGCTTTAGTCAAGAGGATGATCAAGTCAGCCACTTGAGTTGCTTCGGTTGGCTTCATAATAGGCAGATGAACATTCTCATCAAAGTCGCCCGTCACCTTTAAGCCATTTTCACGAATGACCTCAATGTGAGCATCCCAGTTGTCCAGCAAAATAACTTCGTGCTTGGTTTTAGACAACTGATAGCCAAACCGACAGCCCATGGCACCACTTCCAGCAATATAGACCCTCATCAGCTAGATCAACTCCGTTCCAAATTCATCTTGCTTGACCTTACCAGCCTTCATCAAGCCACCTAGAGCCTTTTTAAATTGTCCCTTGGAAATACCAAAGGTAGTCTTGATGTCTTCCGGAGCAGACTTGTCGTTCAAGGTCATAAAGCCTCCATTACTCTCCAGATAAGTCAAAATCATCTGGGCATCATTTTCCAACATCTCAAATGAACGTGGTTTAAGAGACAAATTCAAGGTCCGATCGACAGCTCGATAGCCAATCACACGCGCTTCCAAAACCTGACCCAAACGCGGCTCAGTAAAGCGTTCGCTCGGATGAATAAACCCAAGCATATTGTTGTCTGGTAGGTAAACAAAAGTCCCATTCATTTTCAAACGATAGACAATCGCTCGTAAGTTTTGGTTCTGCATATTGTCATAGGCAGGTCCAGCCATTTTCTGAAAATCTTCCTGAAAGGCCGGCAGGGCCCAGATACGATCTTTCTTATCCACATCCAATTTGACATAGAGCTGGTCGCCTTTTTTAGGCCAGAGTTCCTTAATTTCAGGCAGAATATCTAAGGAAACAACCACCTGCTTATCAGGAAGACCAGTGTCCACAAAGACACCCAAGTCCTTACGTACCTCTGTGACAGTTCCCCAACCAAAGCTGGTACGACTCGCCCCAACTTCCTTAGTTGTCAAACGGAGTTTTTGTTTCATATCGGTATAGGCAAATCCCTTAACAGATTGACCTAGACTATGTTCTCCTTCATCCTTAGAAAGAGCAAAGGTTCTACCCTCTTTTTGGACAAAGTAAAACTGATCGTTTTCGTCAGTCACTAAACCAACGATATACTGTGCTAATAAATCATTCATGATTTTTCTTCTTTCTGACTAAAAGAGGGGAGTCTTGTCTAACTCCCCTCCATTAGATTTCTTATTTGGTCATCACTTCCGTTAGACATGTTGGTGATGATTTTTGATGGAATGAAACAAAAGAGATTAAACTTCCAACAATTCTTTTTCCTTGTCAGCAGTCATCTTATCGATTGTCTTGATGGCATCGTCAGTGACTTTTTGAATATCTTTTTCAAGTGTCTTCAATTCATCTTCAGTGATTTCCTTGGCTTTCTCAGCTTTTTTAGCCTCATCCATGGCATCACGACGGATATTACGGATAGCAACTTTAGAATTTTCACCGACTTTTTTCACATCTTTTGCCAAGTTCTTACGCGTTTCTTCTGTCAATGCAGGAATAACCAAGCGGATAACTGTACCGTCAGACTGTGGTGTCAAGCCAAGGTCTGAAGCATTCAAGGCACGCTCAATATCTTTCAAGATTGACTTATCAAACGGTGTAATCAAGAGCACACGCGCTTCTGGAACAGTAATACCTGCCAACTGGTTCAAGGGAGTTGGCGCACCGTAGTATTCTACTGAAATACGGTCCAACAAGCTAGCATTGGCACGACCAGCACGAATGTGGCTGAATTCACGTGCCAAACTCTGATGAGATTGGTTCATACGCTCTTGGGCTTTAGCAATAATTTCTTTAGACATAAGACTTCCTTCTTTATATTTTATGTTTTATTTTTCTTCTGAGGAGTTAGAAACCGTCGTACCGATTTGTTCACCAAAAACAACTCGTTTGATATTACCAGGTTCGTTCATGTTGAAGACTACCAAGTCGATATCGTTGTCCATTGACAGCGTAGAGGCTGTTGCATCCATGATTTTCAAGCCACGACTAATCACTTCACGGTGGGTCAATTCATTGAATTTAACCGCATTGGCATCTTTCTTCGGATCGGCATTGTAGACGCCATCCACACCATTTTTAGCCATCAAAATGGCATCGGCTTCAATTTCTGCTGCACGCAGGGCTGCAGTTGTATCTGTTGAGAAGTAGGGTGAACCAATACCAGCACCAAAGATGACAATGCGACCTTTTTCAAGGTGACGAAGGGCACGACCTCGAATATAAGGTTCCGCTACAGACTGCATAGCAATGGCTGTCTGAACACGTGTATCCACACCAAGTTGTTTGAGGGAATCAGCCATTACAAGAGCGTTCATGACCGTACCAAGCATACCTGTATAGTCTGCCTGCACACGATCCATGCCAGCTTCAGCAGCAGGTTCACCACGCCATAGGTTTCCTCCGCCAATAACAAGCGCAATTTGAACACCTGATTCTGCCACTTCTTGAATTTCCTTAGCCATTGCTTGAACAGTTTGGATGTCAATACCAACACCACGCTCACCAGCCAAGGCCTCACCAGATAGTTTGATTAGAATACGTTCGTATTTGGGTTTCATCATCTCTCTCCTCTATTTTATCCCTACTATTCTACCACAAAAACCGTTTTTTTTATACTGAAATCTCCAAGAAAAAAGGAAAATCCTCAACGAACTTTCCTTATCACATTCTAAAACGCCTCTTTTTCCCAGCTTTTCAATAGTAGAAAATAGAGATTTTTAAAACAAACTAGCCTAGGCGCAATTTCCTCCGTAAACTCTGAGCCCGACTTCCAATTAAACGATCTAGCTGACGAGTCTTCAATGTCAAGATGACAAAAACAAACATACCTGCTCCACCTGCAACAGCCAGGTGGATAAAGCTAGATACATAGCCATTTGCTGGAAGGATAAGATTCAGGACAAATTCAATCCCCCATACAACGAGTCCCATTACGATAGAAATCCAACTAATGGTCGCAATATCTTTTATCACTAGTCTTTCATCAATATGCAGAACCTTGTCAATTCGTCTATAGAAGAGGTACAGCATAATTCCCAACCCAAATATCGTTGAGATAAAGCTACCATATACCTTAAAGACATAGATCATTGGTACTTGTAAAACGATTTTCACTAGCATCCCAATCAAGAAATAATAAATCGCTCTTCTATTTTCAAATATCGCTTGAATGACTACACTAATGACAGAATATAGTCCCAGAGGTAAAATTAAAAATAAGTTCCAAATGAATAGAGTAATGGCGATCGGCTCTGACGGTCCATAAAAAATCGTATAGAGTGGCCCAGCTAACAGGACTGTTCCAACAATTGCCGGTATAGTGAATATAAAGAGTAATTGTAGATTATCCGCCACTAAATGAGACGCCACCTTCAAATCTTTCTTGACAAATTTCTCTGTAATCAATGGAATAGCAACACTTCCCAAACTCAGTGAAATCCCGATAATCATCATCGTAATCTTACTTGGATTGGCAGCCATATACGAATAAAGTTCCAAAAGTTCCGAATTACTGTAATTCGTAATTCTTTCCATAACACGAATAAATGTGACTTGGTCAATAAACTGCAATAATTGAATCGTTAGACCTAAAATGATAATTGGAATCGCATCTCGAACAGTTTCCTTAATAAGTTGACCTGTATCCAAAGAAATCTTTTGTTTCTTAGCATGAAGCAACTTACCAAGGTAACCTTGCTTCCATAAAGTATAAACTAAAATCCCAACACTAGCAATCATACCGACAAAAGCTGCAAAGGTAGATTGGACAACTGCTTCAAGATAGTCACCGCTACCCAACTTCATAATCATAAATGTTGCTGCCAGTATCCAGATAACCCGTACCAACTGCTCTGCAAGCTGGCTGATCGCATAGGGCTTCATATCGTGCCGACCTTGGAAAAAACCACGCAAGATACTCATGGCTGGGAAGATAAAGAGAGGCGGGACTAGACTATACATGACTGGAAGTAACTTTTCCTTCGACCCCGATGCGTCTGCCAACCACGGAGCACTTAGATACATGACCCCTGCAAAGACAGCTCCAAAGACCAACATGAGCTTGAAGAATTCTCTGACCAAGTAAAGCGACACCTCTTCTTTACCCAAGACATTGTATTTAGCTACTTGTTTGGCAATAGCTGTCGGAAGACCAGCTGTTGAAATCAATAAGAAGTTGGCATAGATTTGATACCCCATACTAAAGAGAGCATTGGCTTCAGCTCGATATTCCCCTAACCAAATATACCAGGGAATAACATAGGCAACACCAAGCAGGCGACTCAGGAAATTACCTGCTGTTAACCAAGCCATCCCTCGAACCATTTTTTCTTGTTCGCGGGTCTGACCAGATTTTGTTTGTTCAGACATGATATTTCTACTTTCTATTAAAATAACCCTTTTATTATAAACTTTTCTGAATCTAATGTAAAAGAAAAACTCACCTTTTAGAGGTGAGCTAAAAACGACTACTCTTCAATTGATTGATAGTCTACATGTAGACCACGTTGTACTGCTGAACGCTGAGCTATTTTTTCAACCCATGCTTTTAGAGCTTGATAGGAATCTACATCCAGAAACTCTGCTGAACCTGGATATAGTTCTCCTTGCACCAATCGTCCATACCAAGACCAAATAGCGATATCAGCAATAGTATAAGTGTTACCTGCTACATATTCTCTAGTCGCCAATAGCTGATCCAAGAGATCCAGCTGACGCTTAGTTTCCATTGTATAGCGATTAATCGGATATTCTTGCGTTGTCGGAGCGTAATGGAAGAAATGTCCAAATCCTCCACCAACAAATGGAGCGGCGCCAGTTTGCCAGAAGAGCCAATTAAGAACCTCTGTCCGCTCTGCCCATGATTTTGGCAAAAAGGCTTCAAACTTTTCTGCCAAGTAGAGGAGAATATTGGCTGATTCAAAAACGCGAACGGGTTCTTTTTCAGAATAATCTACAAGCGCAGGAATCTTAGAATTTGGATTGATACTTACAAAATCAGATCCAAATTGGTCACCCTGGCCGATATTAATGAGAAAAAGATCGTAATCAGCATCTGAAATACCAATTTCTCTTAGTTCTTCCAGCATGATAGCCACCTTAATACCATTTGGAGTGCCCAGAGAATAGACTTGGAAGGGCTTATCTCCTTTGGGTAAGGTTTGCTCAAAACGGCTCCCTGCTGTTGGACGGTTGCCTGCTCGATTGTCATTTTCGTCTTCCCACTTCCAAACGAGTGGTTTCGTGTAATCTGTCATTTTTTATTCTACCTTTCCTGGGATAAAACTTGCCATTCGATACTGATTTTGAAGTTGTTGAATGTAAAGAGAAAGTTGAACCAACTCTTTTGGTGCATGGCAGGTCAAGGCTGTCAGCTCTGCATTGACATAGCGTCCCAATCGTTCAGCAAGTAAGTAGAGATTGTCAGCTTGATCAAGCTCTTTTGCTGTCTCAAAAACCTTTTCACGCAAAACGGATGTGATAGCATCATCTGGTAGCTGGTAAACTGCCGAAAGATGACTATAAAATTCTTCACGGGTCGCCTTCATAGTTGCCTCCTCAACCACTTTTTACATATATTATAAAGTCGAATTGATTGAATGTCAACTAAAAAAGATTGCCCTAAGACAATCTTTCTATTGATTAAAGTGAGTTAGGATCAACTTTGATACCAACACCTTGTGTTGTAGTGATAGATACTGAAGTCATGTAAGTACCTTTAGCTGTAGCTGGTTTAGCTTTAGCCATTACATCGTGGAAAGCTTTGAAGTTTTCAACGAGTTTGTCAGCGTCAAATGATACTTTACCGATAAGAGCTTGTACGATACCTGCTTTGTCAGCACGGTAAGTGATTTTACCACCTTTAGACTCTTCAACTGCTTTAGCAACATCCATAGTTACTGTACCAGTTTTAGGGTTTGGCATCAAGTTACGTGGACCAAGTACACGACCAAGACGTCCAACAACAGACATCATATCTGGAGTTGCGATAACAACGTCGAAGTCCAACCAACCACCGTTGATTTTAGCAACGAGATCGTCTTCACCAACAAAGTCTGCACCTGCAGCTTTTGCTTCTTCTGCTTTAGCACCACGTGCGAAAACAAGAACGCGTGAAGTTTTACCAGTACCGTTTGGCAATACCATTGCACCACGGATTTGTTGATCAGCTTTACGTACGTCGATGTTCAAGTTGTAAGCAACTTCAACTGACGCATCAAATTTAGCGAAGTTAGTTTCTTTTGCAAGAGCAACAGCTTCTTCTACGCTGTACAATTTTGTGCTGTCGATTTTTTCAAGAGCAGCACGCAAGTTTTTGCTTTTTTTAGCCATTTTATATGTCTCCTTGTAATCAGATAATCTTGGGTGCTACTTAGTCAGTAACAGTGAATCCCATAGAACGAGCAGTACCTTCGATCATACGCATTGCAGCTTCAAGAGATGCAGCGTTCAAGTCAGGCATTTTAGTTTCAGCAATTTCTTGTACTTGTGCACGAGTAACTGTTGCAACTTTAGTTTTGTTTGGTGTACCTGAACCTTTTTCAACACCTGCAGCTTTTTTCAAAAGAACAGCAGCTGGTGGTGTTTTAGTGATGAAAGTGAATGACTTATCTTCATACACAGAGATAACGACAGGGATAATCATGCCAGCTTGGTCAGCTGTACGAGCGTTAAACTCTTTTGTGAATCCCATGATGTTGATACCTGCTTGACCAAGTGCTGGTCCGACTGGTGGAGCTGGAGTAGCTTTACCTGCAGGAATTTGAAGTTTTACGAGTTTTTCGACTTTTTTAGCCATGATATAAAATCCTCCTATTGTGGTTTTGGCGGTAATTAAAGATTTTTACCTCCCACAAATATGTGTTTTACACATACCTTTTCATTATACACGAATTTCAAAGAAATGCAAGCTTTAGGTTTACTTTTTTTCACATTTTTTATAGAATGAATGTATGTTTGAATCGATTATATTTTTAAAAATAGTAGCCTTTCTATTTATCTTTCTAACCTTGGCCATTTCGATAATTGCTGTCAAGTTTTTTAGGTTGCAAAACCGAGGATGGAACTTTGCAGACATTGCCTTTCCTCTCTATGCAATTGAATTTTATCTGATTTCGGACAAGGCCTACTATAACAGTCTACTGCCTCAGCTTGTCCTAGCCCTCTCACTACTAGCGATTGGTCTTTGTGGTTTCTTCCTTTTAAAGAAAAAGAATTTTTTATACCGCCGTTTCTTCAAGGTTTTCTGGCGAGCTAGTTTTATCTTGACCTTTTTAATGTACCTAGCTTTAGTTATTGCGGTCTTCACTTTAAAATCCTAAAATCGTCCATCCTTTCATAGATGGCATAATAAATCCCCATTGCAGGCGCAGTGGGGATTCTTTTTTATACTAAATCAGACAAGGCGACGTAGATGTATAGTCGAATGAATTAGCTTTCAGACAAGGAACTGAGGTGCAGGTTGCTAGCACAGCCTAGTGGCTGTGCTAGGTTGGAGATATAACTTGCAAAGCAAGTCACTTCTGCAGAGTACGGCAAGCCGAAAGTGACGATGTATCAAAGTTAATTCAAATGACTATAGATAGAATCAAATCAAGTCAACAGCGTATGATTTTGATTTTCTAAGAGTATTAATTAGTTGTCATATTGATAGGCCTCTCTGGACATGAAAAGATGGACTTATTCATGAATTTCTAGAGGGAGGCCATCTGGATCAAAGAAGAAGGCCATTTTTTTACCATCAAAATCATCTGTTCGCAGGACTTCATGTCGGATGTCCAGACGGTCAAACTCTTCCAGACAGGCTTCCACATCTGCAACCTGGAAGGCTAGATGGCGTAGACCTGTATGTTCAGGATTGGGCATGGCCGGACGCATTGGTGCATCTGGTTTGATGAAGATTTCCAAGACCAGATTTCCTTTTTTAACATTGAAGAGAATATCATTTTTTTCTGGGCGAATATGTTCATCCACCTGTTCAAAGCCTAGTTTTTCAACATAAAATTCTCTTGTTTTGTCATAGTCACTACCGATAATTGCAATATGATGAACTGCATCAAATTTCATTATTGTGTTTCCAATACCTTTCTAGGTTTTGTTCCTTCAGCTGGACCAATGACACCCGCTGCTTCTAGCTCTTCCATGAGGCGTGTTGCCCTGTTAAAACCAACAGACAAGCGTCGTTGAATCATAGAGGCGCTGGCTTTTTGTGTCTCAACTACCAAGGCACGTGCTTCGTTGAAAAGTGGATCTCCTCCAGCATCACCAAAACCTGCATCGCCATCACCTTCTGCCACTTCACCTGGATCAAAGGATTCATCATAATCTGCATCTGCCTGATCCTTGATAAAGCCAACTATTGCTTCTACATCATCATCGGATATAAAGGAACCTTGCAAACGGACTGGATGGTTTTCATCAATCGGTTTAAAGAGCATGTCACCGCGACCCAAGAGTTTTTCAGCACCGTTTTCATCTAGAATCGTCCGACTGTCTGTACCGCTTGATACGGCAAAGGCGATACGAGATGGTACATTGGCTTTAATCAAGCCTGAAATAACATCAACAGATGGTCGCTGGGTAGCAAGAATCATATGGATACCTGCTGCACGAGCCTTCTGTCCCAAGCGAATAATGGCATCTTCCACTTCCTTGCTGGCTACCATCATCAAGTCTGCCAACTCATCTACGATTACCACAATGAGAGGAAGTGGAATCTGTTTCTCTTCTGAACGGCTATTAAATTCTTCGACCTTCGCATTATAACCTTCCAAGTTTCGGACACCAATTTGGCTAAACAACTCATAGCGTTTCTCCATTTCATCCACTACTTTTTGAAGAGCTCGAGCAGCCTTGCGTGGGTTGGTCACAACGGGAATCAATAGGTGGGGAATATCATTATAGACCGATAACTCGACCATTTTGGGGTCAATCATCATGAACTTAACTTGGTCTGGACCAGCTTTCATGAGAATTGAAGAGATGATACCGTTGACAGCAACAGACTTCCCTGAACCAGTTGAACCAGCCACCAATAGATGGGGCATACGTGCTAGGTTAAAGGAACGGACGGAGCCATTTACAGCCTTACCGAGAGGAATTTCCAGAAGCTTGTCTGGGTCTGTTTTAGATTGTTCCCAGAGCTCACGGAAAGGTACTGTAGCCACTTCGGAGTTTGGAACTTCAATACCGACCAGAGATTTTCCTGGGATAGGAGCTTCAATACGGACATCTTTAGCCGCAAGAGCTAGAGCCAAGTCATCAGCTAGGTTAGAAATCCGATTGACTCGGACACCGACTGCTGGTTTGACTTCATACTTGGTTACCGATGGTCCAATCTCAGCACGCTCAACCACCACCTTGATTCCAAAACTGGCAAAGGTGTCTTCTAAAACTTTAATATTCTGGCGAACAATCCGTTTTTCATTGGACTGACTCTTAGCTTTTATAGGAGCAAATAAGTCTATGGACGGAAGTTTATATGCTAGTCTCTGCTTAGGCTTGAAATCAATCTGCACATCTGCCTCGTCCGTCTCAAACTCATTTGGTTCAGAATCCTGGCTTGCCGAGTTTGATTGTGCTGGTTGGTCATCTTCTGCCAACATGACTGGGAATTCATCTTCTATGTCTAAGTGGTCATATTCTGAAATAATCGGTACTTGAACAGGCTCTTCTTCTAGGATTTCACCCGTTTCTAAATCGACATGTCTATCTACCAGTGCCAAAGCCCGAGCTGACTCTTCCTCTTCCTCTAGACGAAGGCGTTCCTCTTCTAGACGAGCTAATTCTTGCTGACGTTTTTCTTCTCGTTCTGCTTTCTTCTGTGTTCGAAGCTCTGCTCTTTTTACCTGCGTCTCCGCCAACTTATCTTTGGCAACCGCCAAGCCATCGGCAACATCATAAACAGACCATGGGCTTACAAAAAAGATACCAAATGCTATCACTAGAAGACCGATGAAGAAGGAACCGACATTTGCAAAGAGGAAGGAGACTGGCAGATAGAAGATGCTTCCAATCATCCCTCCGCCTAGAAATGCTGTTACCTGAAACTTAGCTAGGTCTGACAAGGCCAATTTTAGAGTATGACCGAATAGGTCACTCCCTTGATAGGTCCAGTCTAAATAAGCCTGAAATTCAATTAATAACCCGATAACAATCAGCCAGAAGCCCGATATGGTCCCTTCTCTTTCGCGTAAGATTTTGGGAATAAGAAGGTAGATAAATGCACCTGCCAATAATAGATAGGCCAGACTACCAAATAATAGTCGGAAAATATTGTAGCTGGTCACTCCAAACACACCTAGGCGACTGGCTGCAAAGGCAATGAATAAAAGCCCCAATACTCGAAGGGTGATATTTTTAACACGTTCTTGCTGTGCTAATTCTGCCTTGGTCGGTCGCCTAGTCGCCTTTCCTTTTTTACTCGTTTTTGCCATAACTTCCTCTACTTTCTCAATCTCTTTATTTTATCATAATTGGGAAGAATTTTCATGAAAGAAAAAGCCCTGCACAAGCAGGACTTCTCTTGGAGTGAAAGAATAATTTAGGGGGCAAATGTTAGAGAGGTTTTAGACTGGTCTGACCTTCTACATAGAAGGTTGAGGTCAGGGTTTCTTGACCATCGTTAACAAAAATTTCCAAACAGTTGGTATCAATCAAGACCAACAAGTCTGTTGCATTGACAGTCATCGCCCGACGGACAGTTGACCATTCCTCTTCACCAGCTTGCTGGATTTTGAGAGAGCTACGGTCGATATAGACTTCTTGTCTTTCTTTATCATAGCCAAATTGAAGATAGTCTTGGTCAGTCCCCAGTTTCAAGTCTAGACTGTCGTCCAGTTTGAGTGAGAGTTTACTTGGAACTTGAATAACTTGACCGATTTCAATGTCGTCAAAGCTGTTCCAGATACCTGCTGGCAAGACCTGTTTGAGTCCATTTTCACTTTGCTTAAGTAGACGAGGTAGGGTCATTTGACCATACCACTTATGTCCCAGATCATTGGTTACAAGCGGACGGCCCCATGTATGCATCCAGGCTATCATGACACGATCCCCTTCTGGTCCTTGGGTTGTTTGAGCTGCATAGAAATCATGCCCATGGTCGATTTCCTTGAAGGAATCTGCCTCAAAGACTTTCTTGTCCCAGTCCACATGACCAGTCACAAAGATATTGGAATTGATATTGACAAAGTCATTGTCTTCTTTTTGATAGCGCATCGGCGAAACAATCAGGTATTCTTGACCATCTACTTCAAAGTAATCAGGACATTCCCAAACGTGACCTTGGTGGGCTTGACCTTTTAAGAAGATAGACTCAAATTGCCAGTCCAGCAAATCGTCAGATCCTAGTAGGACAATACAGCCGACACCGTCTTTATGCTTGGTCGCTACAACAGAATAGTAGCGATCATCTTTCTCGAAAATCTTTGGATCACGGAAGTCATTGGCAATGACTTCTTCTGGCAAGAGTTCCTCCGTCGCAACAGGGTTCTGTGCGATTTTTTCAAAATAAATCCCGTCTGTCGAATAGGCCATGTTCTGCACCTGACTGACAGAGCCGTCTTCATTGACGATATGACCTGTGTACATAAGCCAGAGGGTATCGTCTTTGACAATGGCAGAGCCAGAGAAACAGCCATCCTTATCGTATTCCTTGTCTGGAGCAAGGGCCACTGGAAGATGTTCCCAGTGGACCAGGTCCTTACTTTTGGCATGGCCCCAATGCATTGGTCCCCAGACACTTTCATAGGGATTGAATTGATAAAAGAGGTGGTATTCTCCTTTGAAATAGACAAATCCATTTGGGTCATTGATCCAGCCAATTTCTGGAACGAAATGACGTTTTGGTCTAAAAGTCGGATCAAGGGTTACTTTTTCTGCTTGAATATATGCATTGGCTTTTTCAACTGTCTTCACAGGCAGCCTCCTTTTGATTACTGATTTTCTTTGTACTGATCGTAGTATTTTTGCTTGATAGCTAACCAGTCAGAAAGACCATAACTTTCCAATTCTTTCAAGTAGCTATCCCACTCTTCTTCGATACCACCGTTGACAATCCATTCTGCACGTTTACGGTAGATGAAGTCATTCATATCTGCTTCGACTTGGGCAATCTTATCCAAATCTTCTTGTTCCATGAAGACACGAGGGTAGATATCGTCATTTGTCACATAGTCAAGATAGGTTTCATGCATCAAGTCCAAACGCCATTTGGCATCATCTGGCATGGTTGTCACTGTACCGTAGTATTCATCAAGAATAGCAAGCGGTCCACCAACTTCTGTCTTCTGACGCAATTCGCCTGGAGCTGTACCGTTCAATGGTAGGTGTTTAAGGCTATTGGTTGCAGAATCAAATTCAAAAATATTTTGCTGACTTTCATCACCATAGGTACCCCAGTTGTTTTGAACTGATTGGAGCGGAGCGTATTGGGCATCAATCCACTTGGCAGTTAATTCCAAGTTTTTATTAGCTGATGTGATGACCATGCGGTCACGTTGGAAGCCCATACCGTTTGTACGAGTAATGTGCTTGGTTCCATCAGGACCCGCCAAGACTGGCAAGATGTCATAGGTATCATTCATACCAGTGATATTTGCCTTGTCCCAAGTGAAGTAAACACCATAGAGATTTTCGCTTCCCTTAGCCAAGTAAGTATTCCAGTCATGCTCAAAGGCTTCTGGGTCAATGAGTCCTTTTTCTTGAAGGGTACGCATAAATTCAATACCTTCTTTGTAATCTTCATTGTCCGCTGTAAAGTCAACGGTACCGTCATTGTTTACGACGATATGTTCATCGTTATCACCGACGCCAAAGGCACCAAAGAGAATCTTGAAGTCTTCGCCGCCGTTACCGTTGACAAAGGACATTGGGATTTCATCTGCCTTACCGTTGCCGTTTGGATCTTTTGTCTTGAAGGCTTCCAAGACCTTGATCAAGTCATCTGTTGTTTTTGGCATGTCAAGACCAAGCTTGTCCAACCATTCCTTGTTAATCCAAGCAATATCGCTGACAGTATGGATAGACTCCTTGCCTTCACCTAGCTCTTCAATCCATGGGAATGAGTAGATATGACCGTCTGGTGCTGTAATCATGGAACGGTACTCTGGATTTTCATCCAAAATTTTCTTGAAGTTTGGCATATGCTCATCAATCAAGTCTTCAACTGGTACGATGACCCCTTGCTTCGCCCAGTTCATCAATTCCACATCAGAAGCCCCGTCATTATGTATAGCATCTGGCAAATCACCTGAAGCAATGTCCAGATTCCGCTTTTCACCAAAGTCAGATTGGTAATTGGTCCATTCGATATGAACACCAGTTTCTTCCTCTAATCGTTGGAAAATCAGCTTATCATTCGGATCAGCTGGAGCTAGGGGGGAGCTAGCTGTCATAAACTTAAGCGTAACGGATTTTTCCAAAGGGAACTGAACATCTGTCAATTCATAGTCAGGGCTTGATGCGGTATTTTTTGAACCACAAGCAGCCAATAAAACGGTACTTGCAAGAAGCGTAACAACTGTTTTTCCAAATTTGTGTTTCATCAGAAACAACCTCCTATAATTTGTAAATTGATTTTTTAGAATATCTTTCATTTTCCTTTTATTACTAGCTCTAAAGGTTTTGAGAACCTTTAGAGGTGGGAAATAGAGGGAACTACGTTCCTATCAAAAGCTGAAGACTGTACTAACCTACGGCATAGCGAGTTCAAATAATGTAACATTATTTGAAGCTAGAGATAAGGAAACAAAGTTTCCTCGTTCGTCGACGTAAGGAAAGAGAAAATGGAAGATATTTATTAACCTTTTAATGAACCAGCCATGATACCCTTATCAAAGTATTTCTGGAAGAATGGATACATGACAATGAGTGGCAAGCTAGAGATGACAATAGTCGCATACTTGATCATTTCTGCGATTCGTTTCATTTCATTCATGGCAGCCTGGGCCCCAATCATATCCTTGGCAGGCTCACTCTGAATGAGGATTTTCCGTAGCACGAGTTGGAGCGGTTCCAAGTCTGGATCCTTAATGTAAATCATGGCATCAAAGTAAGAATTCCATTGACCGACAAAGGCATAGAGGAAGAGGACAAACATAATCGGTTTTGCCAGCGGAATCATGATTTTCCAGAAAATCTGAAACTCATTGGCACCGTCCATAACTGCTGCTTCTACCAACTCATCTGGCAAGCCTTGGAAATAGGTCCGTGCCAAGATGATATTCCAAACATTGACTGCACCAGGGATAATGATAGCCCAGACGGTGTTCAACATTCCCAAATCTTTGACCAAGAGGTAGGTCGGAACAAGTCCGCCACCGAAGAACATGGTGAAGACCAGGAAGGCATTGATCCATTTTTTCCCAACCAAGTCCTTTTTAGAAAGGGGATAGGCAGTCATGACTGAAATGGCTACAGTCACAAAGGCAAAGGAGAAGGAATAAAAGAGGGAGTTGAAAAATCCACGTAGGATAGACTTGTCTGAAAATACCCGTTGGTAGCCTTCTACTGTCCAGTCCTTAGGATCAAAGCTAATGCCCTTGCTGACCAAGGCCTGCGGATCCATGAAGGATGCGACTAGGATATAGACCATAGGCACAACTGTTATGAGAACAAGAAATGCCAGCAAGATTTTATTGACAATCAGCATTCGCTTGTCAAATTTTGTGTACATTTGTGTATTCATACGAACCTCCTATAAGCCTTGTCCGTCGTTAATGCGTTGGACAATCTTATTGACTGCAATCAGCAGGATAATATTGATAAAAGCATTGAACAAGCCAACCGCTGTTGAATAAGAGTAGTCTCCTGACACCAAACCGATTTTATAGACATAGGTAGAAATAATTTCAGAGCTGGTTAGGTTGAGGGAGGTCTGCATTAGGAAGGCTTTTTCATAGCCAACGTTCATGATGCCCCCAGCTGCCAGGATAAATTGAATGACCATGACTGGTTTCAGTGCAGGCAAGTCAATGTGCCAGATTCGTTGGAAGATGTTGGCACCGTCTAGTTTAGCCGCTTCAATCAAGGCTGGATCAACATTGACCAAGGTAGCTGTGTAGAGAGTCGATGCCCAGCCCATTCCCTGCCAGATACCACTTAAGATATAGAGTGGTCTGAAGAAGTCTGGGTCTGTCAGGAAATTGGCTTCAATACCAAATAGACCAAGGATTGAGTTGACTGGTCCTCCTACTGAGAAGAAGAGGAAAATCATACCGACGATGACAACGACTGAGATGAAGTTTGGTGCGTACAGTACCAATTGAATCCGTTTTTTAGCCTTATCACTCAATAGTTGGTTGAGCATGATTGCCAAAATAATGGGCGGAAGAAATCCCAGAAGCAAACCGTAGACACTCAATTTCAAGGTGTTGGCAAGTAAGGTGCCGAAATTTGGAGAAGAGAGAAACTTGGTAAACTCTTCAAACCCAATCCACTCACTACCAAGCACCCCTTTTAAAGGATTGTAATCTTTAAAGGCAATCAAGACCCCGTACATAGGGATGTAACGGAAAATGAAAGTCAAGACTAATCCGGGTAATAACATCAGTAGCAAAAGTTTTTGCTGCTTGATTCTTTCCAATAGGCTAGCTTGTTGCAGTTTTGATGTTTTCATAAGAACTCCTTTTTTGAAACGTTTCAAAATTCTAGCTTTTAGAAAGAGGATATGTAACCCTCTTATTTTTTGAAACGTTTCATTTTTCTTGTAAAAATAAAACCAACTGTTTATTGATGATTTTATTTTATCATTGTAACCGTTTTCTGTCAATCCCTATTTTTAATTTTTTGTAGTTTTTCCTTCATGATAGGAAATCGGTAGAGTGACTTGTAGGGGGCGCTCTCTTTTCTCAATAATATCAATTAGACAGGCAACGGCTTCCTGGGCCATAGCCTCCAAAGGTTGTCGAATGGTGGAAAGTTCTAAAGAACGTTCGCTTGCCAACTGAATACCGTCATAGCCGATCACCTGCACATCTTCTGGAACCCGTCGTCCCAGTTTTTCCAAGACAGCAAGAGTATCTAGGGCTACAAAATCATTGATGGTGAAAATAGCGTCAACCTGTGGATTTTTAAGCAAAAAGGCTTCGACTTGATCGACAAAGTCATCATAAGGCTCTTCCAAGTCCAAGACCTGACAAGGAAAACCTGCTTCTAAAATCCGCTTTTCAAAGTACAATCGACGCTTTTTGGTTTCATTGATAGTTTTATTGTGCCCACCGATAAAGGCAAAATGGCGACCTCCTTTTGCAATCAAGGTATCCGCTGCCAGTTCCGCACCAGCTTGGTTGTCCGAACTGACACAAGGAATAGCCTTATTTTCATAGGTGCGGTCGATACTTACAAAAGGAATATTGGAAGACAGGTAATCATCAATGGGACTGTAGGTAATGGCAATAATTCCGTCAACCTTATTTTGCTGGAGCATGGTTAGGTAGTCCAGTTCGCGCTTGGGTCCTGAAATATTGCAAAGTAAGAGTTTGTAATTCTTCTTACTTAAGGCCACTTCGACATGGTAGGCAAACTCTCCAAAAAATGGATGCCAGACTGTCGGAATAATTAAGGCAATGGTTTCCGTCTTGTTCTTTTTCATCCCACGTGCATAGACATCTGGAATGTAATTTAATTCCTGAATAGCAGCCTGAACTTTTTCAAGGGTGCTTTCCTTAATACCAGGTTCCTTGTTGATAACCCGCGAAACCGTACCAACACTGACCCCTGCAACTCGAGCTACATCTTTCATAGTAATTGATTTTTGCTCTTCCATTGTTTGCTCCTTTCTATTTCGTTTTTGAAACGTTTCAATAGTTGATATTAGAATATCATTGATAGCGTTTTCTGTCAAGAAAAAATAGACCAGCCTTGCCAGTCTACATCTTCTTCTTTGGGTGTTTGTCAATGACTTCTGGATGATTTTCCAGAGCAGCTCTGCCTTTTTCCGTCAGGGCATAGCCGCGGACAGCAAAGTAGGGAGCTAGTTTCTCTTCTGTCAAGTGGTCCTTGAGGGCAGTGTCAAGGTCGGCCGCCTTCATCTTGGACAGACCGGTCACACCTTCTGCCTTGAGGATAGTCTTCTTGGCAGTGGAGGTGATGTGGTCCAGCGAATCAAAGGCTGACTCTAAATAAACATAGCCATCCGCCAACAACTTTTCCATGTGGGCAGGGCCATTGATGCCGTAGATGTACTCAAAATACTTGGAATAGGGCGTCGTAGTTGTAAAGGTACCAAAATTGACACGCCAGAGGAGGATAATGTCCCCTGCCAGCAGACCTTCTTCTAGCCGAATCATATTGCGTTTGGGAACGGGCTTGGCCTCCAAAAGCCAGGTCGCCAAGTCACGTTCAGGGGAAATATAGGGCTTGACCTCATGGTCTTTGTACATTTCTTCAATCCGATTCTGAATTGACATTTATTTTACCTCTTGTACTGCGTAATAGTTGCCTTCTTCGTCGCTAAAGTTGAAAGTTTTCATAAATCCAAGATCCATAACTGGGTTGGCATTGACACCGCGTTCGATAAATTCTTGGTAGGTTTTTTCAACATCTGCAGATGCCATCAAGATGGATGGAATACCAAGAAACATCTCTGGATGCATTTCAGCAACTACTGCCTTATCATGAAGAACAAATTGAACATTGCTATCTGCTTTTGGCGCGATAACATAAGAAACTTGCGGACCTTGTTCTTGGCGTTCTACACGCTCAAAACCAACTTTTTCATTCCAGAATTTTGCGGCTGCTTCAGGATTATTGACATACAGCATAACCTGTCCGATTGATTGAATCATTTTAAATACCTCTTTTGTGTTGTACGAATATCTGTTCAGACCATTATACACTAGGTAGGGATATTTTCAAAAGAAAAACGACTCTTAGAGCCGTTCAAAACCTAGGAAGCGAGTCCCCTGAAAATGCAGGCTGCCTACATCTCCCTCTGCCAAGAGGGCATACTCGTCTGAGCGTACACGGAACTCCTGCCGTCTTCCCTCCCATTCAAACGTTACATAATAATTGGTTCGTGCTACTTCGTTACCAAAAACATGAGTTCGTTTTGAGACAAGCTTGGCCCTGTAGGATTCTTTTGGGGCCTGATTGTTATGGTGCCATTCCATAAAATTTTTAATAATATGGAAACAAACCGTCGCTAATATGATTGCGGAAAAACTGTAGAAAAGGACCGTATGCCATACTAGGCTTCCATCTGGGGCAAACAAGTTCTCAAACATCATTATTCTCCTTTTCACATTTGTAAATATAGTATATCATATTATTGAATTGGATACACTTTTTATACTAGATAAAAATTGAAAAAATCCATATTTCATGGTAGAATGAGCATAATTTTGAACAAGACAAGAAAGGATTTTCAATGAAAAAAATACTAGCTCTTGCTCTGGCTTCGAGCATCTTGCTAACTGCCTGCACAAACAACTCGACAGCTAATAGCTCATCTTCTACAGCATCTAGCTCTAGTTCAAGCTCGACTACGACAGCTGACACAACTGCTTCTAGCCAATATGCCAAAGATTTGGCATACGCCATTAACAATCCTAAAGCTACATTCCCCCAACTTTCCAATGAAATTGGTGAAAATGAGGCTGCTGTTAAAATAAAAACAACCGAAGGCGACATCACTATCAAACTCTTCCCCGAGCAAGCTCCACTAACTGTGGAAAACTTTCTGACTCATGCCAAGGAAGGGTACTATAATGGAATAATCTTCCATCGTGTCATTAAGGATTTCATGATTCAAGGTGGCGATCCTCTTGGAAATGGTACTGGTGGAGAGTCTATCTGGGCTGGAAAAGATACTACTATCGATGATGGAAATGGTTTTAAAGACGAGATTTCAGCTTTCCTTTATAACATTCGTGGCTCACTTTCTATGGCAAATGCTGGTGCAGGAACAAATGGAAGTCAGTTTTTCATCAACCAAAATACAACAGACATGTCTAGTCAACTCTCTAGTTCTAGCTATCCTGGTAAAATCATTGATGCTTATAAAAACGGAGGCAACCCAAACTTAGATGGCAAGCATACCGTATTTGGTCAAGTCATCGAAGGGATGGACATCGTAGATAAAATCGCCTCTGTCGAAACAGATAGCAATGACAAACCTAAAACAGATGTAAAAATCGAATCGATTGAAATTGTTAAAGATTACACTTTTGAGTAACTATCGTTCTTTCGTCGATGTTTATTACTTCGTCAAAAAACTATATAGTCTTTTAGTTTACTTTTAGTACTAGGCAACGAGCCGCAGGCATAACTGGAGTTAGGCAAGGTGAGTTAACGACGTAATAAAAGATAAACTAAATGACGATAAAACCCAGTCACACGGCTGGGTTTTAAGCTTGTTCTAAAAAGGCAATCAAGGTCTGGGCAGAACGTTCTCCTGCTTGAATAATAAATTCATCAAAGGTGATATTGGCATCTCCCTGAGCTGTGTCACTCATGGCACGGATAACCAAGAATGGCTTACCTGTATTGACAGCTGCTTGAGCGATAGCTGCTCCTTCCATCTCTACGGCAAGGACTTCTGGAAAATGAGTTTTGATTGTAGCGATTCTCTCCTGACCTGCGATAAAACTATCACCTGTCACAATCAGCCCCTGATGGCTGGTCATTTCCTGCTCTGCCAGTACGCTAGTCAACTTTGCTAACAAGGCTTGGTCTGCTGGATAGTACAATTCCTGCCCTGCCATTTGCCCGTAAGCATAGCCGAAAGCCGTCACATCCACATCGTGGTAAGCCAATTGATTCGCTACAACCACATCACCGATGGCAATACCTTCGGCAACAGCTCCTGCCGAACCTGTATTGACAATGACATCAACCGAAAAACGATCTGCCAAAACAGCCACGGACATAGCTGACATAACCTTACCGATACCTGACTGAACAAGAACAACTTCATGTTGACCGATTCGTCCCTGATAGTAAGTTCGACCCAAGACATCGGTTTCAGTTGCATCTTGTAGATGCTCAACCAAAATCTTTAATTCCTGAGGCATGGCTGCGATAATTCCAAATTTCATCTCTTCTCCTAAATAAATAATACTGCAATGATAAACATTATCAGTAAGATGATGACCCAAAAAAGGATTTTGTTTACCTTACTGCGGAAAGCTTCTCGCTTGATGGTTTCGATACGGCGACTTTTTACTACAGTAGGTTTGACCGGGATTCGGATGGTTTGTCCCTCTTCATATCCCTGATAATCTTCTTCTAGATATGGATCGAATAGAGCATCATCCATTGATATATCCTGGTTTGGACGATAGTGTCCAAACTGGCTAGATTGGTCGGAATACTGTTTCTTTTTCACTTTCTCTAAAATTTCATCCGTCAACAAGGGCTTGCCCATTGCTAGTTTCCTACTTTCTCATGAGTTGTAAATATTGGATAGCCATGATGGTCTTTGCATCACAAACATCGCCAGTAGCCACCAAGTTCAAAGCCTCTTCCAAGGTTACCTCATGTAATTCGATCACCTCATCTTCATCCATTGGACGAGGATTTTCAACCTTGATAAGGTTATCTGCTAAATAAAGGTGAATTCGTTCATTACAGAAACCGATGGCTGAATAGAAATCTGCCAACAAGGTCAGTTTGTCACTAGTATAGCCTGTTTCTTCTTCTAATTCACGCAACGCAGCATCTTCAAGCGTATCTTCTTCGCCCAGCTCCAATTTCCCCGCCGGAATTTCATAAATAGTACGTTCAATGGCCTTGCGGTATTGTTTGACCAAAATCATTTTACCTTCTGGGGTAACGGCTAAAACGCAAACTGCTCCCTTGTGGAAAATGAGTTCGCGCTTACCAGTTCCACCATTTGGCAAGGCAACATCATCTACTACTACATCAAAAATGTGCCCTTTAAAAATTTCTGTCCGCTCAATGGTTTTTTCTTCAAAATTCATATGATTACCTATTTTTGACTTGGATGGAACGGAAAACGAGTCGCATAACCTTCTTTGTTTTCTTGACGACCACGACCAATACCGATGGCATCCTCTGGAATGTCTTTTGTAATGACAGAACCTGCAGCCAACAAGGCGTTGTCCCCGATAGTTACTGGTGCGATAATGGTTGAGTTAGAGCCAACAAAGGCATTATCTCCAACGGTTGTTTTAAATTTATTTTTACCGTCGTAGTTGACAGTGATGGTGCCAGCACCAACGTTAACATTATTGCCAATCGTTGCATTTCCTAAATATGTCAAATGACCAGACTTCGTTCCTTGACCAAGTGTAGAGGCCTTGATTTCCACAAAGTTTCCAACATGAACATCTTTTTTCAAGAGACTGCCTGGACGAATATGGGCGTATGGTCCTACCGTCACACCTTCTTCAATGACAGATTCTTCAATGTCTGAGTTGCTGATGACGACATCTGCTGCAATTTTCGCATCACGTACACGAGTACCATTGGTTAAAACAGTGCGTTCACCAATCACCGTTTGACCTTTCAAGACAACATTAGCTTCGATAACAGCTTCTGCACCGATTTCCACATCGATGTCAATATAGGTCGCCTCTGGATTGATAAATGTCACACCATTGACCATGTGTTTTTCATTGATTCGTTTGCGCATCACAGCTTCTGCAGTCGCAAGAGCGACACGGTCATTGACACCCAAACTTTCATCAAAATCACGCAATACATAGGCACCAACCTTCTCGCCTGCCTGACGGAAAATTGAAATAACATCTGTCAGATAGTACTCACCTTGGGCATTGTCCGTATTAATATCTTTAAGCGCTTCAAAAAGACGTTTATTATCAAACAAGTAGGTTCCTGTATTGATTTCTTTCACTTGTTTTTCAAAATCGTTGGCATCTTTTTGCTCAACAATTTTTTGCACTTCCCCATCAGCATTGCGAATAATCCGACCATATCCGAATGGGTTATCAGCCTGAGCGGTCAAGATAGTCGCAACGTTCTTGTGGCTGACATGGAAGTTAATGAGGTTCTTCAAGCTTTCTCCTGTAATCAGCGGTGTATCCCCTGCGATAACAAGGGTCTGACCTTCCAAACCTGCAAGAGCTGGCTCAGCCATCATAACGGCGTGGCCTGTCCCCAATTGTTCAGATTGAAGGGCAAACTCTGACTGCCCTTCGAGAACAGTCTGCACCAATTCTGACTTGTGACCGACAATGGTTACAGTCTTAGCGGGTTCCATGGCATCAACAGCACGCTTCACATGCTCCAACATGGTAATTCCTGCCACTTTGTGTAGGACCTTTGGCAAGTCAGACTTCATGCGAGTTCCCTTACCCGCCGCTAGGATAATTGCATAGTTATTGCTCATAGTTTTCTCTCTTTTCAATGATATACTCCTATTATAGCAAATTTTGATGTTTTTGGAAAATAGCAGAGCAGACTGCCAAGCTTTTAACTAATACTCAGTGTAAATCAAAATCAGACTAGCTCCAAAGATTCGGGAAACCTTTGGAGGTTGGAGATAGAGTGAACCCGTTCGTAACATTAAGGATTGGGGAAAATTTGGAAGTCGGAAATTGCTCGAACATAATTCGCTTCAGGCGTAGCAAACTATTTAGATATAAAAAAGGAGCCTGAGCTCCTTAGATTGTTAAATGAAGGCCTCGTTGACCATCTTCTCTTGCTTGCTCCGTCAGGGCTTTAAATTCCTCCCAGACAGGACGTTCTTGGTCTGTAAAACGGAGATTGGCGCCAGGCAAGCTAGCATTAGAAATGGACTGCACAAAGCCTGACAAACTGGTCTCAAGTGCCAATCCTTCCTTACTTGCCACATCTTCCTTGACAAGCTCAAGAACTGACTGCAACTTGACTGTCTTCTCTTTGCCAATCTCCTTCTCTTTTCCAGCCAGAATAGGAGAAAGCTGGTCCAATAAATTGATGACACGTTCCTTATCCATAGGAACCTCCTTGTTTAATTTTATATTATTATAATATAGATAACAAAAATAAACAAGCAAGGACCTACTTTTTAGGGTATACCAATTCAAATTCTTCACAGACGACTAGCATATCTTCTGAGAAGGACAGGCCTGCTTCTGCCAGCCAGATCGTGAAAAGCTCTTCATGGACCTGTCGCCAGTGAGCCAAACTTTTCTCTTTTACGACGGACAATTCCCCCTCCTGACGGAACTCGCCTTCCTTATAGGCGTGGTCCGCTGTCACTTGGGAAAAGGGGGTCACATAGACCTTGGTGGTCTGGATAATGCACACAGCTTGACCCTGTCCGTCAAGAATGATGTCATAGCCACCAGCTGTTGGAATTTCTTCTCCCTCTACTGCATAAAGGGCATGGGCAGAGCTGGTCGAAGTTTTTATGCCTCTAGCCACCAATTCAGCCAGTCGATCAGCTTCCGCCCCAAAAGCCCAGGCCTCTGGCTCAGGACCTGCTTGGAGATTGATGGCAAGAAATTCTTGCCAGAGTTGTGTTGGGGTCATGGTTTTTCCTTTCTAGAATACCATTCCTCTCTCGTCAACAGGCTCACTCGTTCGGTACGAACTTCATCAATGAGTGGGAAATGCACATCTTCCAAGAGGTATTGGTATACAAAACCCAGCTTTTCTTGGACACGCAGGGACTTACTATTTTCTACAAAAGCACAGCACCAAATCTTGTCTAAACTCAACTGGGCAAATCCGTAATCCAGTAGAACTTGGCTTGCCTCTGGTACCAGACCTTGTCCCCAAAATCCCTGTCCAAGCCAGTAGCCCAGTTCTGCTTCTGAATCTGTCAAATCAAGACCACTCTGCTTGCCAATCATGAGGCCGATACTACCAATCACTTGACCTGTTTCTTTCAGGACTAAGGCATAGGTTTCGGGCTGACTCAGGACAGTCTTGATGATTTCTTGACTTTCTTCCACGCTCTGATGAACAGGCCAACCCGCTGCAGGACCAACTTCTGGATGACGTGCTTCTGCAAATAAATCTTCTGCGTCTGTCTCGCTCCATGGACGAAGGAGGAGACGAGTGGTTTCAAGAATAATAGTTCTTCCTTTCTATTTCAAACTCCAGCCGCCGTCAATGGTGATAATCTGGCCTTGCATGGAAGCGAGTTTGCCAGTAGCCAGCATGTAGGTCAGCTCTGCTATTTCGTCAGGCTGGGTCCAGCGTCCGATAGGGGTCTGGTCTGCCACCCAGTCCGCCAAACCACCAGGCTCAAAATCCTTCTGAGTCATGCCTGTCTGAACGGCACCAGGGGCGATGCCGAAGACCTGTACCTTATCCTTGGCATAGTCCAAAGCCAACTGCTTGGTAAAACCTGACAAAGCGTGCTTGGAAGCAGTATAGGCTGAGCCCCCTCCTCCTGCTAGACTGGAGGCAATGGAGCACATATTGATAATGATACCAGACTGTCTGTCCACCATTTGCTGCAGATAAGGGCGGGTTAGTCTTGTCACCGCAAAAAAATTCACCGCGAAGATGCGAGCTAATTCTTCCTCCTCAATATCTAGGTGGGGACGGTAATCGTCTAGAATGCCTGCGGTGTTACAGAGAGCATCAACTGTCTGGCACCATGAAAAGACTGGGCTTAAATCGCCAGTCAGGTCCAACTGTAGAAAGTGGAAATCACCTGCCAAATCAGGCTTGCTGGCCTGGTCAATCCCGTAGACACGCCAGCCATTTTCCAAAAAAATCCGCGCTTGTGCAAGGCCAATGCCACTAGAAACGCCGGTGATAAGGGCTGTCTTAGTCATGGACTTCTACCCAGTCGGTCGCAAGGACGTCGCAAGGGGTCGGGCTCCACATGGAGAAGCCTTCGCCCACGCCCGTCACGTTGATAAGGAAATAGGGCGTCGCCTCCAGCTTTTGCCCGTGAACCTCAATGGTGTCAAAGAGCTGAACGTAGTTCTCCGCTCCGCCCCAGCCTGTGCGAACGTACTTTTTCTTGGCCTTCAAGCCTGGTAAAATCTCTTCAAATGTCATGGTTTACTCCTTTGTTGTCTTTCTATCTTTCAACCATTATACCAAAAAATCAGACCACTCTAAAGAGTTGTCTAATCGTATTTCTACCCCACATTCTCCTTTTTCAATAGGAAAAATGTGCCTGCAAGCGTTGAGAAAAAGGCAAGAACCATAAAGAGCAGAGGTAGCCAACCTGTCCAGTCCTGCGGTCCATAGCCAACCTGGCTAGCCAGCAGCTGACTAAAGCCGCTGAGCACCGTTAGGACATAGGCTGGGATTAAGGTATCTACAATCGCTGACTTACTGCGATAGTAGAAGAGACCAGCTGCGATTCCTAGAATCACCAAAAGACTGGCCCACAAGGGCAGGGGAATCCCCTCATAAAACTGCCGACTAATCCAAAAACGCAAGACAACTAACACCACAAAGCTAAGCCCCCAAGTCCCCATCAGCAGATAGGACTTGATTTTTGACCGTTCATAGACTAGGTTCTTTAGGATGAAAAATGCAGAGCTGGGTAGAATGAGTGCCAGAAGCAAATCGCACAGCAAGCCCCGCCATTCTAGGACCATTTCACCAGTCACTCCAAACAAACCTAAGAAAAACCAACTAATATAGACAAGGGAAATCAATCCTGTTAACCGCAAACCATAGTACCAGCGAATAGGCGGCAGGTCAGACAAGAGTTCATCCGCCATCTGCTTGCTATCTTTACCCAAAAAATCCTCTGCTGACTGACCGTCTGCTTGGGCATCCAATACATCTTGGTAGATAGAAAGCAAGAGTTCGGTCGCCCTTTCCTCCTGCTCATGAAAGGCTGATGCCAACATCAAGTAAGCATGGAGCTTACGCATATAGGCCTTGTTTTCCTTGGTCAATTTTCCCTGTAAGCTACTGATAGCATTCAAATGTTCCTGTTGCTTGTTCATCTTACTTCTCCTTCCCCACCAACAAAACCGCAGTTCCGATCCAAAAGGCCATAGCTGGAAGAATGACCAACATCAGATTGAGCCAAACTGGAACAGTCATGACCATATTTACCACACCGCCAACAATCATAAAGAGATAGGTCGGTAAAAAGACATAGCGGACCAACTTTTCCTTTTGGAAAAATAGCAGAGCGAGACCGAGCAAGGTGAGTGGTACTAGTAACCCCCAGCCAGTCAAGACTAAGTCAGGTTCCTTGGGCATTGCCCAGAGACGAAGTCCACAAATCACGAGAAAAAGAATGGGGATGCAGAGAAAACTTGCCCAAACCTTGATTTTGCTGGTCTGGTAAATCAGACCGCGAATGAGGAGGAAAATCCCTGCGGGGAGGAGGAGGCTAAGTACCGCGTCGCATATAAGGTCCAGCCAATTGAGGGAGAGGGTTCCTGTCCCTGCAAAATCCATCAACCATTGGCTTCCTAGATAGATGACTAGCATGAGGCCGCTCAGGTTTGCGACTTCCACGAAACCAATCGGAGGGAGGTAGCTGAGTAGGTCATCCGCCATCTGCTTGCTGTCTTTGCCTAGAAAATCCTCCGCCGAAAGCCCGTCTTTTTGGGCTTCAAGAACATCTTGGTAAATGGATAAGAGCTGGGCAGTCACTGCTTCTTCCTGCCTGTGAAAGACAGAGGCAATCATCATGTAGCCATTGATACGGCCCATATACTCCTTGTTTTCCTTGGTCAACTGGCTTTCAATCACTTCAATCTGCTTGCGGTATTCCATTTGTTTGCTCATCTTATTCTCCTTTCAATCGCTGAACCTTTTGGACCAATTCCGTCCACTGACTCCAAAAATCTTCTAGATAAGCCTTTCCCTGGTCTGTCAGATAAAAATACTTTCTATCTGGCCCGTCTGGCGAGGGCTTATTCTGACTAAAAATCAGGCTATTTTTCTCTAACTTCTGAAGGAGGGGATAGACCGTTCCTCCGACCATGTTTTCAAAGCCCTGATTTCTCAACTCCTGAACCAGCTCATAACCATAAATCTCCTTCTGGCTGATGATTTGCAATACACAGCCATCCAGGACCCCCTTGAGCATCTGGGTTTCTTTCATAAGCCCTCCTCTTCCTCTGCAAAAAATCCAAACAGCAAGCCTGATGCTAACATGATGCCTAAGATCAAAATAGAATCCAAGGTCCAACCTGTTATAATGGCCGTCACAAGCTTGACAGCTGCTAGTTTCCAATTTTCTCGACTTTTCTTATCCAGTTTCATACTGCCTCCCTACCTAGTTTGTAATACCGACTAGTCTAATAAAAATAAAAGTGATTTTCTTTGTCTTCTATCACTAGTTTGTTTTACCTATTAGCTTTGTATCTATAGTATAACACAAGGTGGCTAGTATGTAAAACAATATAGTAAAAAATATTCAAAAAAAAACATCACTTCTACAAGTTTGCGTTAACATCTCAGCACAGTGATAGATTGCTCCAACAATCTGGGAGATTGTTGGAGGTGGGAAATTAATACTCAATGAAAATCAAAATCAGACTAGCTCCAAAGGTTTGGGGAACCTTTGGAGGTTGGAGATAGGCGAACATAGTTCGTTTCTACTTATACAGATAGAACCCTGTTACTATTTTATTTCAAGGTAACAGGCTGAAAGGCTCCACTGGAGCCTTTCACTCATCAAATCAAGGCAACAACGTCTGCTTTTGATTTTCGAAGAGTATAAACAAACGCTGTTTGTGTACAAACAGTCTGGGGAGAGACTGTTGAAGGGGGAAGATAAAAAGTTGCGGTAGAAACCTATCTTAGAACCTGTGAAAAAAGAACTTGGGTTGCCCCAAGTTCTTCATATCTATTTCTAAGAACCAATATTCACCAATGACAAACTTTTAGATAAGAAAGCAATCTACACTGGTCTTTGAGAGAACACTAACTGTATTTTGAAAAGAACTAGTGTTGAAAAGCTTACTTAAATGAAAGTGCTGAGCAGTGAATCCAAGTTCTAAATTGCATCACGACCACGTTCCCCTGTACGGATGCGAACAACATCATCGATTGGCTGAATAAATATTTTACCATCACCGACTTCCCCTGTTCGGACTACAGTAGTGATGACATCAACAACTTCTTCGACTGCGGCATCTTCAACTACAATCTCTGCTTTTACCTTAGCAAGCATGGTTGGAGTCACCTTTTGGCCACGAACGAATTCCGCAAAGCCTTTTTGATTACCAAAACCCAGAACTTGTGAAATCGTCATTCCCTTAGCAACTCCTGCACTAGTTATGGCAACCTTAAGATCTTCTAATTTTTCTGTACGAATAATTGCTTCTATTTTTTTCATCAAAAACACCTCTCTTATGAATCTAAGCCCATAAATGTTGGATAAGCTGTCTCACCATGTTCTGTATCATCCAAACCAATTGCTTCTTCTCTATCTGAAACGCGGAGTGGCATGAAGAATGAGATTCCCTTGATGAGAACAAATGTCATGCCTGCAGACCAAACAATTGTAAAGACAATCGCTGCGATGGTTACCAAGAACAGGCGTGGATTCCCATAAATCAAGCCAATATTTTCAGGGTCGAGAGCCAATTCAGGAGTAGTAAACAGTCCTGTTACGATACCGCCAAAAATACCACCGACACCATGACAGCCAAAAGCATCTAAGGCATCATCGTAACCAAGTTTATGTTTCACAATCGCAATTGCATAGAAACAAACTGGACTAACCAATAATCCGATAATCACTGCACTCCACGTTGATACAAAACCAGCCCCGGGCGTAATAGCAACCAATCCAGCTACTAATCCTGTTGAAGCACCGACAAGTGATGGTTTTCCATTCTTTATATATTCTAACAAAATCCATGAGAACATGGCCGCTGCAGCTGACAAATGTGTCGTTACCAAGGCATGAACAGCCAAACCATCGGCTGCTAAGGCAGAACCTGCGTTAAAACCAAACCAACCGAACCAAAGTAAGCCTGCCCCCAATAGGACAAATGGTACATTATGTGGACGGTATTCAAGACGATTAAAGTCTCTGCGCTTGCCAACTACCAAAGCCAAAACCAAGCCACTTACCCCTGATGTAATATGGACAACATCACCACCAGCAAAGTCAATTGTACCCCACTGAGCAAGTAACCCTTCATCCCAAACCATATGGGCAAATGGATAGTAAACTAAAAGAAGCCAACCAATTATGAAGATTAAGAGAGGTTTAAATCGCATCCGTCCCGCAACAGAACCGGTTAAAATACCAACAGTAATGATAGAAAACATCATCTGAAAAACTGCGAAAAGTGAATCCGGAATCGTCAAGCCCCTTGTACTCTCTGAGTCACTGATGCCTTGGAAAAACGCATGTCCAAGATCACCAATAAGATTTCCATCACCTGAAAATGATAGAGAGTAACCAACAGCGAACCACATCACCGTTGCAAGGGCTAGCGAGACAACAGACATCATCATCGTTGAGATGACATTTTTCCGTCTCTCGAGACCACCATAGAAGAAAGCAAGGGCTGGCGTCATTAAAAATACCAAACCTGTACAAATCACTATAAAGGCAATACTTGATCCTTCAATTTTCATAAGCACATCTCCTTTTCTATCCTATAATTGTTAGCACTTATCTTACTGTCTTCATTTTTTATCAAGGGCAAGAACGATGATACTAAGCAACTATAGAATGAACTTTTTTGTTATGCTACATACAATATCACTATCCTCTTAATCTGTAAATATTAAATTGACTGAAAATTCTAAAAATGTTCCACGTTATGTTAGAAATATCAAAAAACTTGGGAAAACCCCAAGTTTTTAGGAAACAATTTGTTTATAAGTTCGTGTTGTTATTGCAAAAACCATCAAGTAGAGCAAGAAATAGACCACACAAATTCCTATCGTTACGTGTAACATTAATTCCATATTTACAACACCGATTGAGACAAGGATGGCGGATAACATCTTATAGGCAAAACCAAGATGAACTATAGCCAGGAAGATTGGAAGGAAAAATACCATCAACAACTGCTTACGGATGGACTGTCTTGCTTGATTCTCATCCAGACCAACCTTTGTCATAATGACGAAGCGATCTCTGTCTTCATAACCTTCTGAAATCTGTTTGAAGTAAATCACCAGCACCACCGCCATCAAAAAGATGAGCGAAAGCAAGAGGCCGATGAAGAAAAGTGAACCTGCAAAACTGAAGAAACTACGCATCGCATAGGCACGGTAGGCCAGACTAATCGAGTTGGTACCATCTGGAAGAATATTAGAGCTCCACAGTTCGCTTTCAAAGTTTCCAAATACGAAAGCATCATAGCGATCTACCTGTTCTTCTTCTGGCAGACTGCTTTCAAAGCCCATATAATAACGAGTCTCAGCTTGATTTTCAAAAATGGCCAAGTCTTGAACAACAATGACCAGATACTGACTGAGAAGGAAGGAACCATGGTCTGGTAGATGTCCCAAGGTCACATTCTTGGGCAATACTTGAGCAATCTCCATCTCCTTTTCATCAAATCTGAGAGGTTGACCGGCTTGATACTGGACTCCCTTACTATAAATGGCCACTTGGTCAGATGCCAACTGGAGTTTTTCTCCCGTCATCTTTTCATAGGTGGCTTGATCAAGGACAAAACCAATACCCACTCGGTCAGAGAAAGCCATACCAGCAGCTTCTTCACCCGTCAAAAATTTTATTTGCTGATTTGTCACCTCAGAAAAATAGGCTTGTTGGTAAGGATAGACTACCATACTTTCCACAGGAATCCCCGCCTCTTCCAAGATAGTATTCGCCCACTCCTCCACTTGTGTTTTTGAAGTGGTAGGTTCCATGACAACATCAATCGAATAATCATTTGGATTCTGGTTGGCAATATAATCTGTACCACCGATGTATATATTAAGTCCTCCAACCATAGTTACCAAGAACATACTGGAGAGGATGGTAATGGTCGCAAGGCCCAGAGCATTTTTCCGCATGCGAAAAATCAAGTTGGAAACTGAAATAAAATTCTCAGGCTTGTAGTAATAGGTCTGACGGTGTTTTAGCCAGTTTAAGAGACTGATAACACCTGATTGGAAAAGCAAATAAGTCCCAAGGATAACCAGTAAAGTTGCTCCAAAGAAACTGGGAATAGCTTTCAGCGGACTGGTCACTAGTTGGGCAATAGCATAGCCCGCACCCAATAAGATAAGGGCTAAGAGGGTTTGTAGCCAGAGGAAGCCTGTTGGCTTGTCCCCACGCTTCTTGCCCTGAACTAGTTTGAGTGAGTCGGCCAAGCCCAGTTTCCCAATATTCAAGAGACTGACCAAGGCGAAAATCCCAAAGAGATAGATCAGTACAGTGACCAGACTTTTCAACTGGAAGGTTGACGCCAAGACCACAGGCATCTGCATGGCCTTGAGCAAGAGCGCATAGAAAAGTTTATCCAGAGCTAATCCCAACAAGGTTCCTGTCAAAATAGTGCTAGCTGCGAAAACTAGATTTTCTAGGAAGGTCATCAAGAGAAGGTGTTTTTTCTCCAAGCCTAGAATGCTATAAACACCAAACTCTTTTGACCGTTGCTTCATGACAAAGCTATTGGCATAGAGAATCATAATAGCGACCGCCAACATGACCACAATCATACCGAAGCCCAAAACCATGGTTACCCCATTGGCTCCCTTGACCTGACCTAAATCAGGATGAAAGGCAAGAGAAGCAAATATATAGGCTATAGCGGTTGAAACAGTGGTCATTAAGGCATAGGGAAAATAGAGCCTGCGGTTCTTTTTGAGATTGGTCAGAGCCAATCGAACGGTTAGTCCAAACATATTACTCACCTCGATTCGCCATGACTGTCAAGGTATCTGAAATCAGCTGATACATTTCCTGACTAGTTCGTTCACCACGGTAGATTTGATTGTAGAGAATGCCATCCTTGATAAAAAGGACCCGTTTGGCACGACTAGCTGCAGCTGTCGAGTGAGTCACCATCAGAATGGTCTGCCCCTGCTGGTTAATCTGCTCAAAAACATCCAATAAGGTTGCAGATGATTTGGAGTCGAGGGCTCCAGTCGGCTCATCCGCTAAGAGGATTTCTGGCTGGGTGATGATGGCACGCGCCACCGCAACCCGTTGCTGCTGACCGCCTGAAATCTCGTAGGGCATCTTGTCTTGTAAGGTCGCAATTCCTAGACTATTCAGTGTATGAACCAGTCGCTTGTTCATCTCATCAATCGGATAGCGAGACAAAACCAGAGGCAAGAGCACATTGTCCTTGACCGAGAGGGTATCCAAGAGGTTGAAATCCTGAAAGACAAAGCCCAACTTCTCTCGACGAAAGGCTGCAGCTTCCCTGCTCTTGATAGCTTGGGTATCCAAACCATTGAGCAGAACCTTGCCCTGCGTTGGCTTATCAAGAGTTGCCAAAATATTTAGCAAGGTGGATTTTCCAGAACCAGATTCCCCCATGATCGCCACATACTCACCCTCTTCAACGGCAAAGTGAATATCCTTCAAGGCCTCGACCTGGCCCGCCTTAAAGCGAGAACTATAAATTTTTTGAACGTGTTGCACATCTAAGAGCGTCATCTTACTGCCTCCTTTTCTTTTTCTACCCCCATTCTAGCTCATCCTCCGACAGTCTGCCATAGCCCTAGCTTTCATTTGCGTGACAGTTTTGTAAGATTAGTCAAAAATCAGCTCCACTTCTTTGATACCTATTCGCACTTCTGTTCCCTGACCCACTTTGGAGCTTAGTTTGAGGGAATAGCCCAGCTCCGCAGCGATTTTACGAGAGAGATAGAGTCCCAGACCCGAAGACTGCTGGGTTCTGCGGCCATTGAAACCTGAAAAACCACGCTCAAAAACCCGCTCCAAGTCACTCTCTGCAATCCCTATTCCTGTATCACGAATGACCAACTCATCTCCATCCAGAGCAATCGAAATACTTCCCCCCTGACAATATTTGAGGGCGTTGGATAAAATCTGCTCAATCAAGAGACCCAGCCAGCGTTTGTCGGTCTTTACTGTCCTATCCAGCGGTCCCAAGTCCAAGCTGGTACTGGCCTGAATAAAAAAGAGGGAATATTTCTTGACCAAACTTCTGACCAGTTCTGCCAAATTGACAGATTCGATAACCAAATCATCATGGAAGGATTGTAAACGAAGGTAGTTCAAGACCAAACCTGTATATTGCTCAATCTTGAAGAGTTCTGTTTCTAACTGATGACGGACTGAACTACTGCCTACTTCCTTGGCCAAAAGCTGACTGGCTGCAATAGGCGTTTTCATCTGGTGGGCCCAGAGGGTGTAGTAGTCGTCTAATTCTGTCTGTTCCTGACGTTGTTTTTCCAGCAGGAGCTTGTTTTGGACTTCTAGTCGCTCCACTCTCTCCTGCAACAAACGTTCACTGGCTGTCCCAGTTGCTACTTTCTGACCACGCCAGATTTTCCCAAAGCGGGAAAATTCCCTGACAAAATCCCAGAGGAGGGCGAGGAGCCAACAAATGCTCAGGAGGATGAGAGCATAGCGAGCCAGGTCCCTCTCAATGTCAAAGATGCTACTGATAGCCAAAATGGTCGCAGCAAAAAGGCAGTAGCTGGCCAGAAAGATCCAACGATGACGGAGCCAAGTGGATAAAAATTCTGATACTAGCGGGCTAAATTCATCCTTATTCATGTGTCCACACCAGGCCGTAGCCCACTCCTTTCTTGGTGGCAATCAAATCTGGCAGGCCCAGTTCTGCCAGCTTTTTACGCAGACGAGCGATATTAACCGACAGGGTGTTGTCATCCACAAAAATATCACTGTTCCAGAGTTCTCTCATCAGCTCCTCACGGCTGACCACTTCCTTACCATGTTCAAATAAAACACGTAAAATCTGAAATTCATTTCGTGTCAACTCTGCTACAGCCTGTCCATAAGACACCTGCATCGTTTTCAAATCCAAGGATACCTCCTCAAACAAGAGTAAACTTTGTTCACCAACAAAGTCATAGGTTCTTCTGAGAAGCCCCTGTATTTTGGCCAGGAGAACCGTCATTTCAAAGGGCTTGGTCACATAGTCATCCGCCCCCATATTGATCGCCATGACAATATCCATAGACTGGTCATGGGAAGACAGAAACATAATGGGCACACGAGATGTCTTGCGGATTTCCTGACACCAGTAATAGCCATTGAAAAAAGGTAGCCCAATATCCAGTAAAATCAAATGGGGCTGAAAATCTCTTATCTGGTCCAAAACCGTCTGAAAATCCTTGACCTCTTGGACCTGATAACCCCAGTTTATCAGGTTTTTGGCAACTAGTTGGCTAATGGTCTTATCATCCTCAACAAGAAGTATTTTCTGCATCGCTCTCTCCTTTTTCATATATACTATATATTATAGCCTAAAATTCAGGAAAAAAGGGGGATTTTTCTAAATCTCCAATCAAGATTTGTCATTCCTCACATATTTCGCTATACTAGAAGAAAAAGGAAAGGATTACCATGCCAAATTTATTAAATTACATAGAAGACAGTCAATACGACAGTTTTTACGACCTGCCCCTGAACAAACTGGACATTTTGGCCCTGACTGAGCTTTCCTACCTGCCTTTCGACAAGCTTGTCCCCACCTCCTTTACCGAAAATGGCATCCGACTGGATCATCTGGCAGTGCATTTTGAAGCAACTTATCAGAATGACTTCCCTCCCTTTTCTATGGTGACCAAAAATCGCCTAGCCTTATTTGCACTTCTTGCCAAATCCATACGCTTCAAGTCTATCAAGGCATTTGGCTTCGTTGACGATTATCAGTTGGACCAGGAGCAACAATTCGCCGCCATTAGCTACCGCTTGGACAGACAGACTGTCCTGACTTGTTTTAGGGGAACAGATGACACCATCATCGGTTGGAAGGAAGACTTCCACATGACCTATATGGATGAAATCCCTGCCCAACGTTCTGCAAGTGATTATTTGGAGAGAATAATGTCTAATCAAAAGGAGAACTTCTATATCGCAGGGCATTCCAAAGGTGGTAATTTAGCCCTTTATTCCGCATGTAAGCAGTCTCCAAACATACAAGAACGAATCCTGGCTGTCTATCCCTTTGACGCACCAGGGCTCCATAAAAAACATTTGGAATCTCCTAGTTACCGGGCCATTCAAAATCGGATTTTCCCCCTCATTCCACAAAATTCCATCGTGGGAATGATGTTGGAAACACCTGAAAATGCCCAAATTGTTCAGAGCAACACCATCGGTCTTCTCCAACACATCACATTTTCTTGGGAAATTGAAGGAACTGATTTCAAGTCAGCCCCTGCCCTAACCAGCGACAGCCTTCAAACCGACCAGACTTTAAAAGCTTGGACTGCTAGTCTAACGGATCAAGAATTGAAAGATTTCTTTGACCTCTTTTTCGGGATTTTTATCCAAGCAGGAATTGAACGATTCAGTGACATAACCGTCAATCCCCTACAGAAATTACAGGAAATGGACCGATTAAGGAAAGAATTATCTCCTCAAGAGGCGGACATGATGGACAAACTCATTCGGCAACTCTTTGACACCCGCTACCAAATTTGGAGGGACAATATTAGCACTTCCATTCCAAGCCCTGAAATCTCTCTACCAGATTGGCGGAAATTGTTCCAAAGACCTACACCTGAAAACAAGGAAAACTAGCTCAACCACCTGAGCTAGTTTTCTTTATCAAATCTTCTTAAAAATTGGGATAGTTTTTCTAATCCTTTAATTAGAGTTTCTTGTTCACAGGCAAAACCTAGACGGACATAGCCGTCACGTTCAAACCGATTGCCAGGCACTAAAAGAACACCGTGTTCCTGCAGAAGCTGCAAGCAAAAATCTTCCATGGGCATATCCACTGCAATCTTGACAAAGCTAGTGGAAACAACCGCTGGACGAATATAGGAAACGAGGGGTTCATTCTCAATCCATTGGTCCAAAATTGCTAGATTTTCTTCTAAAATGCGCCGATTTCGTTCTAGAATTTCTTGATAATGTGCCAAAGCTAATTGAGCCACCATATCGTCAAAGACACCTGCACAAATCATGGTGTAATCTCGATAATCTCTCAATATGTCCGTCACTTCAAGATTGGCAGCCACCCAGCCCACACGAATACCAGGCAGGGAGTAGGTCTTGGATAAGCTATTGACAGCAATCCCCTTGTCATAGACTTCTATAATAGATGGCACATCCAGCTCAGAAAAGGAACGATAGACTTCATCCGATAGAATGTAAGCCCCAACTTCACCAGCAATTTCTGCCAAATCTTCCAAATAGGCCCTATCCATGACAGCACCAGTTGGATTATTGGCATTGTTGATGCAAATCATCTTAGTGTTAGGACGAATGAGCTGACGCAGTTTTTCCAAGTCTGGCAACCAGCCATTTTCCTCCTCAATCTGCCACAAATCCACTTCTGCTCCCAAGGACTTTGGAATATCATAGAGCTGTTGGTAGGTCGGATAAAGGGAAATGATATGGTCTCCTGGTTCAATCAAACTATAAAGAACTAACAAGTTGGCCCCTGTTGCCCCGTTGGTCTGGAGAATTTGTTCTGGTTTGACACCTGTATAGAGTTGACTAACCGATTTTTTAAATGCTGGCGAACCTTCTATCCAGCCATAGTTGAGCTTGGTGCCCTGCAATTTCTTATAAAAATCCTCAGGATTGGTGCCTGACAAGGCAAACAATTCTTCCAAGGTCAGTGATGAAATGGACACCCCTGCTATATCATAAACCGCGCTGTTTTCATGGACATTCAGCCATTCCTCAACGCCAAAACGTGGTAATTTCATTTTATTCCTACTTCATTTTTTATTGTTTCTATTGTACCATATTCTCACAAAATCGTATAAATATACAAAGTACCTTCAACATCAAAAAAGAGAGGATCAATAAACTCATCAAGGACATCAAGAGACAGGGTTTCGGGTTTAGGAACTTTAAGAACTTTAAAACTAAGATTTATAGCCATTTAGTTTTAAAATAGTATTCTAAAGAATACTCAACCGATTGAAATCTCCTCAATAACTCAGCCACTTTTCT
>NZ_ALMY01000072.1 GCF_000440115.1 Streptococcus suis YS56
CCTCAAAGAACTTCCGTCTAACGTGAGCCCAACAGCCAACCAGCTGTGCCTTGTCTAACTGCCGATAGGCCGACCACATATCACAGTGAACATAACCCGCATAATTTCCAAGAAATTCCTCCACAACCAAGCCACTCCGTCGTTTGTCATGATGATAGAGGGTAATTCCCTTTTTCTCATGTTTCCCAGACAAGAAAGTCCAGTAGAAGGTCAACTGGCTATCATTTTCTAAGACCTTGTAGGAGGTCTCATCCGCATGGAGAATAGGCTGCTCCAACAATTTCTCGTGCAACAGGTTATAAATCGGCTCGAAATAATACTGACTAGACTTGATATGCCAGTTGGCTATTTCCTTCCGACTAATTGGCAGACCCAGCTTGTTCCAATCCTCTTCCTGACGGTAATTGGGCACCTTCAGATTGAACTTCTGATGAATAGTATGGGCGATGATAGAAGCTGAACCCAAGCTGTGTGCCAAAGGTGCCTTAGGAACTGGAGCCTTGATAATCTTATCGCTCAGATTCTTCTGACTACAAGCCTGACACTTGTATGCGTGTTGAACATGGTCAATCCGCTTTAATTGTGCAGGAATGAAAACCAACTCTTGTCGTTGAACAGCTGAGCCAATTTCTTTCAACTGACCATGACAGTCTGGACAGATGCAGTCTTCGCCCTGCAATTCGTGATGCACTATCTCTGGAGTAAACTGACTAAAAATAGCCTGACGAACCCCCTTGGCTTTCTTGCGTTTATAGGTGATGGTCTCTGTTTCAACTGGGTAAGTCAGCTTCTTCTTCAGGGAGACTTTCCTCCCCAAACAAGCTCAGCTGACCGGGTTGATACACAACCTTCTCTGATGATTTTCCGTAGAGTTTCTG
>NZ_ALMY01000073.1 GCF_000440115.1 Streptococcus suis YS56
CCTGTTCACGAAGGAGGCTCAACTCGTTGGTAAGTTGTTCAATCGTTGAGGTCTGTTGTTTAATAATTGCCAATAACTCATCCATACGCTCGAGCCTCCTTCTTTTTATCTCATTATACACAAAGAAAAGCCATGATTTCAATAGAAATCACGACTTTTTGAAACATTTATTTTTGGACTGATAGAAAATCCTTTCATGAGCCAGTCTACCTGCTCGGAAGTGAGGACTTTAACCTCCTTTTCATTGTTTGGCCAGGTCAATTTCCCATTTTCAAAACGTTTGTAAAGCAATCAAAATCCTTGTCCATCCCAGTAAAGAGCTTTGAATCGGTCTTTTCGACCTCCGCAGAAGAGATAGACCTGACCTGAAAAGGGATCCAG
>NZ_ALMY01000074.1 GCF_000440115.1 Streptococcus suis YS56
ACAAACCAAGTAGACTTGACCTAAATCACTAAGTCGTATGGTCATAGTGTAGTACCTTGTCCAAAATCATTTCCATTACTTCATGGTTGATAGATTGGAAGAAAGTGACTTCTACTTTTCCGAGACGAATTTTCATCAGAATATCGTTTCTACCTTTCTTCTCAACACGGCGAGATTGGGGAATAGTCAATGGGACGATGGGGTGTGACATGATAAATCTTCCAGTTATGTTTTTCTCACAGTATACAGGAGGAGGGAGTGATTAGATAGATACCTTGTTATTAGGCGGTTGCTAACGATGGTTCAGCTTTTGGACAAAATAGACCGCCAGCTTGAAATCTTGGGCGGTCTATTTTTTATCTAGCATGGTTACGATGATTGTAATGATCAAACCAAGCATATTTACAAGTAAATTTGATAAATATAAACCCAGAGATCTCCGACGTGAGAGTTTTGAAACGATATATTTCAAAACTCGAGCTAGTGCGAGCCCTAGACAAATCTTATAGGATTTGTCGTTGCCAGATGAGTAAGTTAACTTACCATCTGGCATGGGCTAGCCTTTCCGTTGGATTTTGTGTCTATTTGCATAGGCACCACCACCTTTCAGAAATCAGAACCACCGCTCAGATTTTCCTGTCATTTCATTTATTCGAAAATTATTGTGATTTTACTTACCTTATAACATTAACTTGTAAAATGGGCTAGAAATCGGTACAATAATACAGTGATTGACGCATAGAAAAGAAAAGGAAAACAAACATGAACTCATGGCAAGAATTAACCATTCACGTTCATCGTGATGCAGAAGAAGCAGTTTCAAATCTGATGATTGAAACGGGCAGTCAGGGGGTGGCCATTAGCGACTCGGCTGACTATGTGGGACAGGAGGACCGTTTTGGTGAGCTTTATCCCGAGGTGGAGCAGTCGGATATGATTGCGATTACGGCCTATTATCCTGACACTGTGGATATTGAGGAAGTTAAGGCAGACTTGGCGACTCGCTTGGCGGATTTGACAGGCTTTGGCTTGGAAACGGGTCAGGTCAGCCTAGAAAGTCAGGAATTGGCAGAGGAAGACTGGGCGGACAACTGGAAAAAATACTATGAGCCAGCCCGCATTACCCACGATTTGACCATTGTGCCGTCTTGGACCGACTATGAGGCGACTGCTGGTGAGAAGATTATCCGTCTGGATCCAGGCATGGCTTTCGGTACGGGAACCCACCCGACCACCAAGATGAGCCTCTTTGCCTTGGAGCAGGTTCTGCGTGGTGGCGAAACGGTCATTGACGTCGGCACAGGCTCAGGTGTCCTCTCCATTGCCAGCTCCCTCTTGGGTGCCAAGGAGATTTACGCCTATGACTTGGATGAAGTGGCGGTGCGTGTGGCTCAGGAAAACATTGACCTCAACGCCAATACTAGCAATATTCATGTCGCGGCAGGCGACCTGCTTCGTGGCGTTGACATTGAAGCGGAAATCATCGTTGCCAACATCTTGGCGGATATTCTCATTCATCTGACCGAGGATGCCTACCGTCTGGTCAAGGACGAAGGCTACTTGATTATGAGCGGTATCATCGCGGACAAGTGGGACATGGTGCGAGCCTCTGCGGAGGCGGCTGGTTTCTTCCTTGAGACCCACATGATTCAGGGTGAGTGGAATTGCTGCGTCTTCAAGAAAACAGCTGACCGCTCAGGTGTGATTGGAGGCTAGGATGCAGCAGTATTTTGTCAATGGCAGAGCACCGCAGGGCGTTTTTCAGATTAAGGATAAGGACACTGCCAAGCACATGTTTTCTGTCATGCGCTTGCAGGCAGATGATCAGATTGTCCTGGTCTTTGATGACGGCATCAAACACTTGGCACGGGTAGTGGATAGCCAGAGCCAATCTGTTGAAATCATCGAAGAACTGGCAGATAATGTTGAATTACCCGTTTCCGTTACCATTGCCATGGGCTTCCCCAAGGGAGATAAGCTCGAATTTGTCGCCCAAAAGGCAACGGAATTAGGTATGTCAGCCCTCTGGGCCTTTCCAGCTGACTGGTCCGTGGTCAAATGGGACGGTAAAAAACTGGCAAAAAAAGCAGAAAAGTTGGAAAAAATTGCCCAAGGAGCAGCCGAGCAAAGCAAACGCAATCGCATTCCAGCTGTTCGTTTATTTGAGAAAAAAGCGGATTTCCTAGCCCAACTAACAGGATTTGACAGGATTATCTTAGCCTATGAAGAAGCCGCTAAGGAAGGCGAACAAGCTAACCTGGTGAAAATCTTGTCTGGCTTAGAAATCGGCCAATCAGTTCTAGTCATCGTCGGTCCAGAAGGAGGCGTGTCGCCTGAGGAAGTAGCTGTATTTGAAGGAGCAGGGGCGGTCAAGACAGGTCTAGGACCTCGTATCTTGCGAGCAGAAACGGCTCCACTCTACGCCCTTTCTGCCATTAGCTACGCAACGGAATTATTGAGGTAGTCCATGTTTGCCTTAGGAACGATTATCAATACGGTGGCCATTGCCCTAGCAGGTTTGCTAGGGTCTTGGTTCGGGCACTTACTAAAAGAACACCATCAGTCGGGGTTGACGATGGCGAGTGGTGTTGCTATTCTCTTTTTAGGGATTTCAGGCACGCTGGCAGGTCTTTTAAGAGTGGAAGATGGTCAACTGGTCACCCAGAACACCATGCTCTTTGTACTCAGTCTGGCTTTCGGGACCTTTCTAGGCGAAGTCCTTCATATCGAAGGCTGGTTTGAGCGCTTGGGTATCTGGCTTCGAGAAAAGTCTGGCAATGGTCAGGATTCACAGTTTTTAGATGCTTTTCTAACCGCTTCCCTAACCGTCTGTATCGGTGCTATGGCCATTATCGGTTCTATCCAAGACGGCTTGACGGGGGATTATACCCTCCTCGCCATTAAGAGCATTCTGGACTTTATCATCATCTTTATCATGACAGCAAGTCTGGGTAAGGGAGCAGGATTTTCCGCAGTACCGGTATTGATTTTTCAAGGTTCGGTCACCCTCTTAGCTCGCCTGATTGAACCTTTGATGACGGATCAGGCCCTTGCCAATCTCTCCTTTATCGGCTCCGCTCTCATCTTCTGTGTTGGTGTCAATATCGTTTGGGATAGGAAAATCCGAGTGGCCAATATGCTGCCAGCCATCGTGATTGCAGTTATTTGGTCATATTTTACATGATTTGGTTTACATTTACATACTTGATTAGTTGTTTTTTAAAGAATATGTTGATATACTATAAATTGTGATAAAGATGAATGATCTGTCGCTTTAAGGAAGAAGTTTGTCCCGAAAACACGTTAGCAAATAGTGAATGTATCGCTCCGAACGATTCGAATAAACAGGATCATGATGGATTCGTTCATAGCTCAATGGTCGTTGCAATTAGCGAAGATTGAGGAGATATGTGATGGAGATTGCCCATGAAAAGATTGAGTACCCCTATTTTTGCTGCTCTTAGATTTTTCTTGATAGTCTTTGTTGCTCTTAATCAATTTGGTAGAGTTCCAGGGACTAGCTATCAGATTATCTCGGAATTGGTTTTGTATAATCAAGCAACAGAGCAGACCTATGAGTTTGAAAATCATGAAGTGAGAAAGGCTTTTATTCGTCAATTATCGAGTACGTCTAGTCGAGGTTTTCAAGCGTCTGATAGTCGTACTTATCTCGAAGCAACCTATCATGAAACCATTATGAGTGAAAATCTGATTTCTTCGATTTACGGTGGAGAAGAAGGCAGAATTATGGAGTTTAGTCGTCCTAGAAAAACGGCTTTGGGGAATCTCGTTTTTGCTTCAGAAAGCGTTTCTTACCCTGTTTTTGCAAGGAAGTATGGAAACATTCGCCTAGAAACAACGATACTTTGTCAGGAGTTTAGAGTAGAACAGCGGTTAGCGAATTAATCAAACTGGGTAGATTTGGGAACCTATACAGTAAAAAGTCCCAAAGAAACCCGCTATGTACCGATTTATTGGGAGTAGCGATATAAATATAAAAACGGCTCGAGTACGTCTTCGAGCTATTTTTATATGCTTTGATTAATTCATCTAGAGAGTATATGAGGGTAAAAATGAGCTTGAAAAAACAAGCTCTTGATTATTGCCCTGTTTTTTACTGTCTTCGTTCAAACCTTAAAAGGTTAACTTGTCCCAATCCCTTCCAGTCTTCCTCAACTCGCCCGATTTGTTGGAAGCTATTCTTTATCAGTACCTTTTGTGAGGCTTGGTTTTCGGGTAGGACGAGGGCGACGATTGCTTTTATTTGGCATTCTTCTATCAAGTAATGGCAGAGCAGGCTAACTGCTTGGCTAGCCAGACCTTGATTCCAGAAGGCGTGGTGAATCCGATAACCAATGGTCACCGACGCAGACCGTTTCTTGTGGTCAAAAACTTCCAAAACGCCAATCAATTTCCTCCCGCATTCTACTCCTAGAAACAGGCGTTTTTTCTTGTCAAAATCTCTTTGGAAATGACCGATACGCTTGCGGAGAGTTTCTTTATTTTGTGTGGAGGTGTTGGGAGTCATCTGAAAGTGAATGGGGTTGGAATAGATTTCCCAGAGGTCTTCCAAATCGTTTTCTCGGATGAGGCGTAGGCATAAGGTTGCGCTAGTAAGGCGTGGAATGTTTTGGAACATAATTTCTCCTTTATAAAACAGAAGAGTTTGGGCTCCCAAACTCTTGCTGATTATTTTAATGTTCTTTTTTCTTAGTCCATGCGCCGACAAAACCAATCAAAGTGAGGCCAAGCAGACTAAGCATAGAGGTAGCTTCTCCTGTTGCAGGGAGTGTCTTGGTGCTCGCTTGTGAATGTGGACTAGCCAATTTATGTTGTGGAGCAGGAGCAGGTGGATTTACCGCTGGAAGAGTAATTCGTTGACCAGATTCGAGTACAATATCTTGACCTGTATTACCTTGCTCTGACTGCTGTTCATCTGGAGTTACTACTTTAGGTTCAGTATAGACAAATTTGAACTCACCGAACCCTTCGCTGGCAGTTGAAGCCTGTAGGTAGACAATACCTTCTTGGTCAGCAACTAGAGCTTTCGCACGATCTGCTGTCAAGAAGCGGAGGTCGAGTCCCTTGATGCTATCTGTAAAGGTCCAGTTTTTGTCTGCTGTAGGGTTGATAACTTTCTCAGCGATAATATAATTGATGATGGCTTGGCGGTTTTCCAGGTTGAGCAAGTAGTTGACAGAAGCTTCGCGGACCCCAGGGAAAGTACCGTTTGCACGGTAGTTGTTGGTCACGACGATGAATTCTTGATCAGTCGTCACATCTTGCCCATTGTATTGCAGATTCCGAACTCTGCTAGCGGTTTCGTTGACTACCTTACCATTACGATCGTATTTATTTGGTTGCGTAATATCGTACTGATAAGTTACTCCGTCAATAACGTCAAAATTGTAAGTGCGGAAATCTGTGTTGACTAGGTTTTGTGGTTCTGTTGAGCTTGGATCAACTTGGTTGAATTGCCCTGCGGACATTTCCAACCATTCTTTGAGTTGGGCACCGTTGACTTTCAAGATGGCTACAACGTTGTCGTAGAGGTAAAGGTCTGCTACGTTCTTGATGGCGATTGGTCCAGCAGGAATATCGGTATAGGCAGTCGCGTCGCCACGGGTTCCAGCCTTGAATGGGGCCGCTGCAGAAAGGATTGGTAGGCCAGCTTCAGGCGTTCCTGCTAGCTGCTGTTTGGCATACCAGATTTGGGCATTGTTAACAATCTGTACAGAAGGATCATCTTGAACAAGGGCAAAGAAGCTGTTGATTAGAGCAGTTGTTTCACCGACTTGTTGGCGCACATAGTTGATGGTTTCGTTATGGGCTTCTTTAGCAAGGTCGATGATGCGACCATCTGCTACAGATGATTTTGTATCGATTTTACGAATAGCCGCTTTGCTAGAAGTAGTTGTCCACTTGCCATCTTTAAAGACCAGATTAAGGTCAATCACACCGAGGTGATCACCGTATTTACCCGCCATGGTGACAGGAGTGCCGTTGATTTTACCATTTGTATCATCCACGCCAGAGTATTTAGCATAGAAGCTTGGTTTTTCGGCAGTTCCTGGGAATTCTGCGTGGGAGTGACCTGTGATGACCGCATCAACTCCTGACAGGCTGGCGATTTGGTAACCGACATTTTCCTCGCCGACTTCATATTGGTCATCGCCGATACCTGAGTGGGAAAGGACCAGAACGATGTCTGCGCCATTTTCACGAATAACAGGAACAATGTCACGGACTGCTTCAACTGCATCACGGACAATCACTTTTCCTTCTAGATAAGCTTTGTCCCAGTTGAGAATTTGAGGGGGAACAATCCCTGTAACACCGACATTTAGTGTAACATTTTTACCCTCGGTGTCTGTGAATGTCTTTTTCACAATGGTATAAGGGGTGTAGAGAAAGTCTTTCGTAGTCGGATCGAGGACATTGGCATTGACTAGAGGCATGTTGGCTGTACGAATTACTTTTTCGAGGTAGGCAAGACCGTAGTTAAATTCGTGGTTGCCAAGTGTACCGACGTCAAATCCCAGCGTCTCTAAGGCGGCGTACATAGGATGTTGTTCGCCTTCTTCAATAGGATCAACGATAGACTTGTAATTTCCAAGAGGAGTACCTTGAATGGTGTCTCCATTATCTACCAATACAACATTTGGATTTTCTTTTTTTGCCTCTTCGATAAGAACAGCTGTTTTTGCTAGACCAAGCGTTTCCACTGGTTTATCTTGGTAATAGTCATAGTTGACCAAGTTCGTATGGAGGTCAGTTGTTGCGAGAATGCGAACATCAACAGTTTGTCCTTCAACAGGCTGACTAGTTTCAGTTGCAGCAGGAGTGACCGTGCGTGCCTCTGAAGCAGTTGCGGCAGTTGTCTCGCTCGTAGGATCACTGGTTTCAGCTGTCTCGGAAGAGCTTGGATTTTCAGCTTCGGTAGTAGCTGGAGCAGGAGATTCTGTACTATCAGCTTTTTCTGTGGTGTCAGTTTCAACTGGTACAGCCTGACTTGCTTCTGTTGAAGAAGCTGGAGTTGTATTGAGAATCTCTTCGGCTTGAGCTAATTTTGGATTGCTTGCAGCTAAGAGAGCTAGTGTGAGTGCTACGGCACACTTACTGAAACGAAAATTCATAAGAATCCTCCATTTTCTTTTTGTAATAATCTTCTACAATCATTATACAGCTAAGAAATATAAAATTCAAGACTAATTCTGAACGTTTGATTGAAAAATAAGTGAAAATAGTAAGAAAAACAATGAAAAAAGGAACGTTCGTTGAATCTGAGTCTGGGTTAGATTGTTTGTAATTAGTAGTCTTATGTTAGATTCCTTTTTCTTTTTTCATGAAAATGGTAGAATAGGAGGAAACGGGAAGAGGAAGAAAAAATGAAAGAAATCAATTACACTGGCGAGGAAGTTGTTGCCCTGACAGCAGGCTATCTTCCAGCTGATGATGTAGCCTTTGTTGAGAAAGCTTTGAACTATGCTACTGAGGCTCATAAACTTCAATTTCGTAAATCAGGCGAACCTTATATTGTTCACCCCATCCAAGTAGCGGGAATTTTGGCAGGGCTTAAGCTTGATGCAGTAACTGTAGCTTGTGGCTTCTTACATGATGTGGTCGAAGATACCGATGTGACACTGGACGATATGGAAGCTGAATTTGGACCAGAGGTTCGCCATATTGTCGGTGGTGTGACCAAGCTGGGTAAGGTCGAGTACAAGTCTCATGAGGAGCAGTTGGCTGAAAACCACCGCAACATGCTGATTGCTATGTCCCAAGACATGCGGGTTATTCTGGTGAAGCTGGCAGATCGTCTCCACAATATGCGGACCCTCAAGCACTTGCGCAAGGACAAGCAGGAACGGATTTCACGTGAAACAATGGAAATCTATGCACCGCTTGCCCACCGACTTGGTATTTCTTCTATTAAGTGGGAATTGGAAGATATGTCTTTCCGCTACTTGAATGAAGTTGAGTTTTACAAGATTACCCACATGATGAGGGAAAAGCGTCGTGAGCGGGAAGAATTGGTCAATGAAGTTGTTGACAAGTTGCGAGAATATACAGAGGAGCGCCATCTACATGGTCAGATTTACGGTAGACCCAAGCACATCTACTCTATCTATCGGAAGATGCATGACAAGAAAAAACGCTTTGATGAGCTGTACGACTTGACGGCCATCCGTTGCTTGATGGATACACCGAGCGATGTCTATGCTATGTTAGGCTACATTCATGAACTATGGAAGCCCATGCCGGGTCGTTTCAAGGACTACATTGCCAGTCCAAAAGCCAATGGCTACCAGTCCATCCATACGACAGTCTATGGACCAAAGGGACCGATTGAGTTTCAAATTCGGACAGTGGAAATGCATCAGGTGGCAGAGTACGGGGTTGCGGCTCACTGGGCCTATAAGCGTGGTGGCAAGGCAACTGCCAGTGAAAAAGAATTGCGTTGGATTAACAACCTGATTGAGCTCCAAGAAGGAGCCGGAGATGCCCAATCCTTCGTCGATTCGGTTAAGGACGATATTTTTACAGAGCGTATTTACGTTTTCACGCCAGATGGTGCAGTGCGTGAATTGCCTAAGGACTCTGTGCCCATTGACTTTGCCTATGAAATTCACACCAAGGTCGGCGAGCGGGCGACAGGTGCCAAGGTCAACGGCCGTATGGTGCCTCTGACGACCAAGCTGAAGACAGGTGACCAGGTGGAAATCATCACTTCTGCCAACTCTTTCGGTCCAAGTCGTGACTGGGTCAACCTGGTTAAAACCCACAAGGCCCGCAATAAAATCAAGCAGTTCTTCAAGAATCAGGACAAGGAACTATCTGTTTCCAAGGGGCGTGAGATGCTTCAGAATCTGCTCCAAGAAAATGGCTACGTTCCCAACCAATACCTGGACCGTCGCCACATGGACGAAGTCCTGCAAAAGACCAGCTATAAGACCGACGAATCCCTTTTTGCGGCAGTTGGTTTTGGGGAAATATCTGCCGTGTCTGTCTTTAACCGTCTAACAGAGAAAGAACGCCGCGAAGCCGAGCGAGCTAAAGCCAAAGCTGTCGCGGATGAATTGGTCAACGGTGGCGAAGTCAAACACGACAACAAAGATAGTTTGAAAATCCGTCACGAAGGTGGCGTGGTCATTGAGGGGGCGTCAGGCTTGCTGATACGGATTGCCAAATGTTGTAATCCAGTACCTGGCGATGAAATTGTCGGCTACATCACCAAGGGGCGTGGGGTAGCCGTTCACCGTGTAGACTGTATGAACCTCAAGAGTCAAGAAAACTATGATGTCCGCCTGATTGATGTTGGTTGGGAGGATGAAAATTCGACCAAGGAATACATGGCAAACATTGACATCTACGGGCTCAACCGTTCAGGTCTCCTCAATGATGTCCTCAAGGTTTTGACCAATGCCAGTAAGAATATTTCTTCGGTCAATGCCCAGCCAACCAAGGATATGAAGTTTGCAACTATTCACGTTTCCTTTGGTATTTCCAACCTGGCAACCTTGACCAGTCTGGTGGACAAGATCAAATCAGTGCCAGAAGTTTACTCAGTGAAAAGGACCAACGGATAAGATGAAAATTGTATTACAACGTGTATCACAGGCCAGTGTGACCATCGACGGAAGTATACATGGGCAAATTGAACAAGGGCTTTTGCTCCTAGTCGGTGTGGGACCAGATGACAACCAGAAAGACTTGGACTATGCTGTTCGAAAAATTGTCAATATGCGGATTTTTTCAGATGAGGCAGGCAAGATGAACAAGTCTGTCCAAGATATAGGGGGCAAGATTTTATCCATTTCCCAATTTACCCTTTTTGCGGACACCAAAAAAGGCAATCGCCCTGCCTTTACAGGAGCGGCAGCTCCTGCCCTAGCCAGCCAACTCTACGATGCTTTTAACCAAGCCCTGTCAGCCTTTGTGCCTGTTGAAGTGGGTATTTTTGGGGCGGATATGGCGGTCAGTCTGGTCAATGATGGACCGGTGACCATCGTTTTGGATACGAAAAATCGCTAGACCTCTATACATCTATATGTAAATTTGGTATACTAATATTAAGAAAATGTGGAGGTGCTCAATGAAAAACTTACTGACCAATCATTTTTTCTACCTAACGGTGGCTTTCACCTTGATTTTGGTGATTTACCTTAGTGGAATCGATAAGCGATGGATTATCTTAGCGAGTTTTCTCTATTTTATCCCCTCGCAGATTTTGTACCGTCGTCGCCTTAAAGAACGACTCCAAGAAGACCAGCCCAAGTAGGCTGGTTTTTTGATGTGTAAATTGGACTACAATTCTTTATTAAATATGCTATAATAGTTTTTGCAGAAAAGTAAAGACGGTGGCTCTAATTTCTGAAAGGTAGGTGGGAGCGGTACAGAACTCAACTAGTAGAAGATGAGTTCGTCTTACCGCCCCCGCACAGTTGATTAGGTCAGATTTGGAGTGCGAAGCACGAACAAATCTGCCAATCAACCACTGCGCTGAGATGTTGACGAGAATTAAGAGAAGTGGAATGGAACTTTTTGTTCTACTCTGAAAATCATCAAAATCTAACAGAAAGGCTAGCCCAAGCCAGCTGGTAAGTGAACTTACTCATCTGGCAACGACAAATCCTATAAGATTTGTCTAGGGCTCGCACTAGCTCGAGTTTTGAAAAATATCGTTTCAAAACTCTCACGTCGGAGGTTATTGCTTGTCAACCTTTGAGTGGCTAACACTCATTTTTGTAGCTGGTACAGTCATCCAGTTTTTCTTTTATTACTTCGACGAGCGAGGAAACGTACTTTCCTTATTTCCAACTTCAAAGACTCCATTGGAGTCTTTGAACTCGCTTTGCCGTACTCCAGTACTGTCTGCAGCTCGTTGCCTAGTACTAAAAGTAAACTGAATGACTATTTTCTTTTATCGCTCTTGTGATGTTAGTGCTTGAATTGGTGAAAACGACAAAAAAATAACCGTCTATAACTTTGGCAGGTTAACGGTTATTTTTTAATAATTTATAACAAGCCACCGTCTTAAACGGTTCTGCAAGGGGTAGTTGTTTCTGGCAACTCCCTTTTTCTATGTTTATTATACATCGGTGGGTCTATCAAGTCAAGTTGGACATTTAACTATTATTCCCTTGTTTATACTATTAATGATGGGAATACTAAACTTGTTTCGAGTGACAGACTACTTGCGGTATATTCTAAATATACTGGGGTTAGTAGGAATATTAATTCTGAGTTATCATACATATAAAAATGACAGTCGGAATTAGTTGTAATAGATAAAAAATAAGTAGAATATGAAAATAATAAAATCCATCGGTTTAGCAGTAGGTACCTTGCTTCTCACTTTACTCATTCAACTTCCAGTTTATATGGGGATAACAGCCTTTCAAGAGAGTGTGCTTTTAAAACTTGCAGTCATGACAGGGCTTGGTCTTGCAATATTGGCACTACTTTCTGTCATCAGACGAGGAATGGTGAAGAATCAAGTCTATTCAAGAGAGAAGCTGAATATTTTTAAAATAGTCGGTATGACAGCACTGGTATTTACTGGACAAACTTTTCTAAACCTCCTTTGGCAGTATTTGGGTCTTAGCCCTAGTGATTCTAACGCCTTAGATACAGTCAATCAGTTAAATTCGGACAATTTTTGGGTGATGGCTCTCTCAGTTGTCTTGTTTGCACCAGTTTTAGAAGAATTTCTTTACAGAGGGATTTTGTTAGAAAAGACAGCCCAGTATTTTCCTAAGTATCCTCAAATGGTCATCTTATTTTCTGCTATTTTATTTGCTTTTTTTCATACTTGGAGCTTTTCAGTGGCATTTTTAGGTCACTTTATAACAGGGGCTTATCTGGGCTATCTGTATATGTGCAATAGACGAATGACGGACAGTATCCTTGCACATAGCTTCTATAATGCCTCCATTTTACTCCTCCAAATTTTATTTGGTTTGGTGCAGATTGGTGGATAAAAATTGACAGTAGACATTTTGGGGAAATGCCTGTATACTAAGAGGAAGTTAGCAACTTTATAATTGCTAACTATCAAGTGCAGAGGTGGGCAGAAATATGAGAAAATTTTTTCAAGACCTTAATCAAGACTATCTGGAAACCAGAAGTTCAGTTGGAGAAGATAGGCTGGAGTGGATTATCCAGAGAAAGATGACCTGGGGGATGCGGTGGGGATTGGTGCTCGTGTTCATGTTTGTCATCCAACCCTTAACCTATCATCCTTTCTTTCTCTTGGCTTGTTTTTATATCGGTTCTTTTTTGGGTTTGGTATATATCCTAGGGCAAGTGTTTTTTGTTGCCAGATCCATTTTTCGTAATGTGAAGAAAAAATAATCGCTCAGCTTGTTTAGGCTGGGCGATTGGTTTTTTCTACGAATAATTCATGGGCGATGGTTGTAGGGATAGCCAGTTCTTTGTTCTTGTACTGGATGGTGATGGTCTGGGCAAAGTGGTCAAAATCCGTCACAAGCAGTTGGTCACCGAGGGCTAACTCATGTTGCTCCAGGTATTGGAGGAGCTGGTAGAAATCATGGATACGAACCAGTTGGTAGGTGCCTGTTTCTGTCAGTTGGGAAAGTCGGGTTTGGTAACGTTCTACTAGACCCTGTCCTTCTTTTGGAATAGTGCCACCGTGTGGACAGGTTTGGGGATAACCTAGGAGTTTATCCAGTCGGTTGATAAAATGGTCTGAAACAGTATGTTCCAAAATTTCAGCTTCTTCATGGACTTGTTCAGGGGAATAGCCCAGCTGTTCGACCAAAAAGACTTCGATCAGTCGGTGCTTGCGGTAGAGGTTGGCGACCATTTCCAAGGCGGCTTGGCTAAGGAGATAGCCGGCTGTCTTGTCCTTTTCAATCAGTTCCTCATTCACCATTTTTTTTAGCATTTCAGAAACGGCTGGTGCGGAGAAGGCCATCTTCTCTGCGATGAGTTTATTGGTAATTTTTTGGTCTAATTGACCTAGTTCATAAATACATTTTAGGTAATCTTCTTTGTTTGGTGTCATGAGAACTCGCTTTCTACTGAAACTATTATATCAAAAAATTTAAAAATCAGTTGACAAAATGAATTTTTTAGCTTAATCTAATTATATAGTTAGGTATGCTTAATAAAAATAAAAGGAGAACCTATATGAAAAAAATATTGTTCAGTTTTGCTCTGCTATTGTCCCTAATAGGACTAGGAGCTTGTCGTCCATCGCAAACCACAGAAGGCTCTAGTAAGCCAAGGGTGGCTGTGACTACTTCCTTCCTCAATGACATGGTCTATCAGTTGGCAGGCGATGAGGTGGAACGTGATTTGCTGATTCCAGCAGGAGAAGACCCTCATTTGTACGTAGCCAAATCTAGTGATTTATCAAAATTACAAAAGGCTGACCTTGTTCTCTACCACGGTTTGCACTTTGAAGGTAAAATGGTTGAAGCTTTGGAGAAGACCGGAGTAGCTGTTTCTAAAAACTTTAATGTAAAAGACTTGAATACGATGGATGAGGATGGGGAAGAAATTGTCGATCCGCACTTCTGGTTTACCATTCCGCTCTATCAATCAGCGGTAGCGGTGGCTTCAGAGGAGTTGCAAAAGCTTCTTCCGGAAAAAGCAGAGCTGATTCAGAAGAATACCGATTCTTATCTGGCTCAGTTGGATGACTTGCATGCGTGGATTGAAAAAGAGTTGAGCGTCCTGCCTACTGAGAGCCGTTACCTAGTAACCCCTCATGATGCCTTTAACTACTTCGCAGCTAGCTACGACTTTACCCTCTATGCACCGCAGGGTATTAGCACCGAGTCCGAAGTAGCCAACAGCGATATGATTGAAACGGTCAATATGATTCTAGAACATGGGATTAAGGCTATCTTTACAGAGTCAACGACCAGTCCTGAACGGATGGAAAAATTGCAGGAAGCTGTCAAGGCCAAGGGTGGTCAGGTGGCTGTTGTAACAGGTGAAGGCAAGGAGCTGTTCTCGGATTCTCTAGCACCAGAAGGGGAAGACGGGGCGACATTTATTGAGATGTACAAGCATAATATCAAGTTGATTGTGGAGCATTTGCAGTAGAAAGGTTGGGAAAATGGAAGAAATTCTGAGAGTGGAGAACCTGTCCTTGCACTATGGTGCTGGACAGGTCAAGGCTCTAGATCAGGTCAGTTTTCAGCTACCCAAGGGTTGTCGTGCAGCCTTGGTCGGACCAAATGGTGCAGGGAAATCCAGTTTGTTCAAGGCCATCTTGGGCTTAGAAAAAGGGGCGACTGGCAAGGTCTCGCTACTGGGTCAGTCGCAGCAGTTGGACCAAGTCATTCAGAAAAAGGTTGCCTATATTCCCCAAGCCAGTCAGGTCAACTGGCAGTTTCCAGCAAGGGTCCTTGATATTGTCCTGATGGGGCGGTTTGCCCACACCAGTGGTTTCTTCCGTCGACCAAGTTCCTTGGATAAGGAAAAGGCAGAGCAGGCCTTGGAAGAGATGAAGATCAGCGATTTGAGTAATCGGCAGATTGATCAGTTATCAGGAGGTCAACGGCAACGAGTCTTTCTAGCTAGAGCCTTGGCTCAGGAAGCCGAACTCTATATGATGGATGAGCCCTTGGCGGGAATTGATCAGGCGACGGAGCAAATTATCATGGACTGTTTGAAGAAGTTTCAGCAGGAAGGCAAGACCTCTCTGGTCATTCACCATGACCTATTGACCTTGGAAAAGTACTTTGACCACGTCATCTGGCTCAATGGTCGTTTGATAGCGGAGGGGCCAATGGATCAGGTGGGTCTGCTACAAGCCTATCAGGCTGCCTATGGTCAGGAACCAGCCTTCTTTCTAAAGGAGGGGCTTGGTCATGCTTGAACTCTTACGGGATTACTCTTTTTGGACGGTGGCACTGGGGACTCTAGTCTTGGCTCTGGCGGCTAGTCAGATCGGAACCATCAGTGTTTTGACCAGGCAAAGTTTAATCGGAGATAGCTTGGGACATGCGGCCTATCCTGGCATTATCCTGTCCTATATGGTCTTTCAATCACGCCAGCCCTTGTTTCTGTTGCTTGGAGCGGTGGGTTCAGGCTATCTGTCCTACGGATTGGTTGGCTGGCTCTGCCGAAGGGGGCGGACCAGTCGGGTTAATGCCTTGGCTCTGGTTTCAGCGGCCTTCTTTGGACTGGGATTGGTTCTCAAGCAGTATGTTCAGGGCAATGCTGCCTTTCAAGGAGCAGCCCAGGCAGGTTTGGAAAACTATGTCTTTGGTCAGGCAGCCTTTATGCAGTTGGATGATGTCCTGCTCATCTGTTTGGTTGCTTTGCTGGGCCTGTTCTTATTTGGCTGGCATTACCAGTCGCTTAAACTCTATCTGTTTGACAGACAATTTGCCAAGCTAGTGGGGATTCCTGTGGAAAAGATTGACCGCCTGACCCTGTTTTTGCTACTGAGTTTGATAGCGGTTGGCTTGAAGGTGGTCGGTGCTATCCTGATGAGTAGTTTCTTGATAGCACCAGCCGTCTTTGGCTTGCTCCTGGGAAAATCCTATGCCCAAACCTTAGCCTTGGCAGCTGGCATTGCCAGCTTTTCAGCCCTTGTCGGAACCTATTTGAGTTCTGTTGTGACGGGATTATCGACTGGGCCTACCATCATCCTTTGTTTGAGTGTGTCGTCCCTAGTAGCCTTTGCCTATGTGACCTATATCAGAAAGGAGAATGTGCATGCTTGAAGTCTTCTTGATTTTACTGGCTGTTGGTTCTTCTTGTGGCTTGATTGGGTCTGTCTTGGTGGTGCGTAATCAGGCCATGTTGGCAGATGCCTTGTCCCACTCGGTCCTCTTGGGCATTGTGTTGGGCTTTTTTGTCAGTCAAAACCTAGACTCTCCCCTGCTCTTGCTTGGAGCGGCGGTCTTTGGCTTACTGACAGTCCTAGCGATTGAAGGGCTGCACAGTCGCAAGCTGGCTCAGGATGCGGCGACGGGCTTGCTCTTCACCTTTTTCTTCGCCCTAGCGGTTATCCTTATCTCCCTTTTTGCCCGTAATGTCCATCTGGACTTAGACATGGTCCTGATGGGCGAGGTGCTTTTTGCGCCGCTTAATCGGCTGGACCTCTATGGTCTATCTATGCCGCTAGCCTTGGTCAAGTCTGTCGGTCTCCTGCTGGTCTTACTGGTCTTCTTTCTTCTCAACTTTCAAGCACTCAAGCTGTATCTGTTGGACAAGGAGCAGGCCAAACTACAGGGGATTACCACCCAAAGACTGGAATGGAGCCTTCTTTTTCTGGTTTCTTTGACAACGGTTTTCTCCTTTGAAGCGGTTGGTTCTATGGCGGTCATTGTTTTCCTAGTGGCACCTAGCATGGCAGCTTTGCCTTGGTCTCGGCATTTCTTCCAGTTTTTAGTTTTGGGGCAATGCTGCGCCATTCTGATGATTTGTCTAGGCTTTGGGCTTGCCAGCTGGCTTGATCTGACCATGTCTGGCACCTGCTCGGTCATGGGGCTTCTGACAGTCTGCGTCAGCTTTTTCCTAAAAAATGCCCTAAAACTTTAGTTTGGCAAATGAAATTGTCAGACTTTTTTGTTATTATAGTAAGTAATCATACAAGCAAAGGAGAATAGAATGACACGTTTACAAGATGATTTTTACGAATACGTCAATGGTGAATGGGCAAAAACAGCCGTGATTCCAGACGATAAGCCAAGAACAGGTGGTTTCTCTGATTTGGCGGATGAGATTGAAAAGCTCATGATTGACACGACAAACGAATGGTTGGCTGGAGAAAACGTCCCAGAAGATAGCGTTTTGCAAAACTTTGTGGCCTTTCACAAACAAGTAGCCGACTATGAAACCCGTGACCGTTTGGGAGCAGAACCAGCACAGGCCTTGATTGCAGAGTACAAGGCTCTCAACTCTTTCGAAGAATTTACCAGCAAGCTGGCAGAATATGAGTTGGCAGGCAAGCCAAACCTCATGCCTTTTGGTGTAGCGCCTGACTTTATGGATGCGACTACCAACGTCCTCTGGGCAGATTCTCTAGGCATTATCCTGCCAGATACGACCTACTATGAAGAAGGCCATGAAAAAGGAGCGGAATTGCTTAAAATGTGGAGAGAGAGCCAAGAAGCTCTCTTACCTAAGTTCGGTTTCAGCGATGAGGAAATCAAGGACCTCCTAGACAAACGTTTGGAACTGGATGCCAAGATTGCCAAGTATGTCCTGTCAAATGAAGAGAGTTCCGAGTACGCCAAACTCTATCATCCTTATGAGTGGGCAGATTTTACTGCTTTGGCACCAGAGTTGCCTTTGGATGATTTCTTTACAGCTATTTTAGGGCAAACGCCAGACAAGATTATCGTGCCTGAGGAACGCTTCTGGCAGGCTGCTAAGGACATTTACAGTGCGGATAATTGGGAGCTTTTGAAGGCGACCTTGATTTTGAAAGCGGCAGGAGCTTATACAGCCTTCCTGTCGGATGAAATCCGTATTCTAGCAGGAGCCTACAGCCGTGCCCTTTCTGGTACACCGCAGGCTCAAAACCAAGAAAAAGCAGCCTACAATCTGGCACAAGGTTACTTTAACCAAGCCCTCGGTCTTTGGTATGCTGGAGAAAAATTCTCACCAGAAGCCAAGGCCGATGTGGAAGCAAAAGTTGCTAAGATGATTGAGGTTTACAAGTCTCGTTTGGAAACGGCAGACTGGTTGGCTCAGGAAACGCGTGACAAGGCCATTGTCAAACTCAATGTTATCAAGCCTTACATCGGCTACCCAGAAGCCTTGCCAGAGCGTTATTATAAGAAGATTGTTGACCCAAGCAAGTCCTTGGTGGAAAATGCCATCGAACTAAACAAGATTGACATTGCTCATGGTTGGAGCAAGTGGAACAAGCCTGTGGATATTAAGGAATGGGGTATGCCAGCCCACATGGTCAATGCCTACTACAACCCACAGAAAAACTTGATTGTCTTCCCGGCGGCGATTTTGCAGGCGCCTTTCTACTCGCTGGAGCAGTCTTCATCAGCTAACTACGGCGGTATCGGTGCCGTCATTGCCCACGAGATTTCCCATGCCTTTGACTCCAACGGTGCTTCCTTTGATGAGAACGGTAGTCTCAACAATTGGTGGACAGAGGAAGACTATGCTGCCTTTGAAGCCCGTACTCAGCAGGTCATCGACCAGTTTGAAGGTCAGGATTCTTATGGTGCCAAAATCAATGGTAAGTTGACCGTGTCAGAAAATATTGCCGACCTTGGTGGGATTGCAGCAGCCCTAGAGGCAGCCAAGTCAGAAGATGACTTCTCCGCAGAGGAATTCTTCACTAACTTTGCTCGCATCTGGCGAATGAAGGCTCGTCCTGAGTACATGCAGATGTTGGCGAGTGTCGATGTCCACGCACCAGGTCACCTACGCACCAACATCCAGTTGCCAAACTTCGATGAATTCCATGAAACCTTTGGCGTTCAAGAAGGCGACGGCATGTGGCGTGCAAAAGAAGACCGTGTGATTATTTGGTAAAAATGGGAAAACAGCTAGTGAAAACTGGCTGTTTTTGTCTTTCCCAATTCCCCAAAAACGTGATATAATAGTAAAGATAATTTATTGACATGGAGAAATGATATGAGCTTCTACAATCACAAGGAAATCGAGCCCAAATGGCAGGAATTTTGGGCAAAAAATCATACTTTTAAAACGGGAACAGATGCAGAAAAGCCAAACTTTTATGCCCTAGATATGTTCCCTTATCCGTCTGGTGCAGGTCTTCACGTAGGTCACCCTGAGGGTTATACGGCGACGGACATTCTCAGCCGTTATAAGCGTGCCCAAGGCTACAACGTCCTTCACCCAATGGGTTGGGATGCCTTTGGTCTGCCAGCAGAGCAATACGCTATGGACACGGGAAATGACCCAGCTGACTTTACAGCAGAAAACATTGCCAACTTCAAGCGTCAGATTAATGCCCTTGGCTTTTCTTACGACTGGGACCGTGAGGTCAATACGACTGACCCCAACTACTACAAGTGGACTCAGTGGATTTTCACTAAGTTGTATGAAAAAGGCCTAGCCTACGAGGCAGAAGTGCCTGTCAACTGGGTAGAAGAATTGGGAACAGCTATCGCCAACGAAGAGGTCCTTCTTGACGGAACATCTGAGCGTGGTGGCTACCCAGTTGTCCGCAAGCCAATGCGTCAATGGATGTTGAAAATCACTGCCTATGCAGAACGCTTGCTCAATGACCTAGAAGATGTTGATTGGCCAGAATCTATCAAGGATATGCAACGCAACTGGATTGGTAAGTCAACTGGTGCCAATGTGACCTTCAAGATCAAGGACACAGACAAGGACTTCACTGTTTTCACAACTCGTCCAGATACGCTTTTTGGTGCGACCTACGCTGTCCTTGCTCCTGAGCATGACTTGGTCGATAGCATTACATCGCCTGAGCAGGCAGAAGCTGTGGCAGAGTACAAACGCCAAGCTTCCCTCAAATCAGATCTTGCCCGTACAGACCTTGCCAAAGACAAGACAGGTGTTTGGACAGGTGCCTATGCTATCAACCCTGTGAACAACAAGGAAATCCCAATCTGGATTGCTGATTATGTCCTTGCAAGCTACGGAACAGGTGCTATTATGGCTGTTCCTGCCCACGACGAGCGTGACTGGGAATTTGCCAAACAGTTTGGTTTGGACATCATTCCAGTTTTGAAAGGTGGCAATGTAGAGGAAGCACCTTACACAGAAGATGGTGCCCACATCAACTCAGACTTCCTAGATGGTCTGAATAAGGAAGAAGCTATTGCTAAAATGGTGGCTTGGTTGGAAGAAAATGGTCTTGGTCAGGAGAAAATTTCCTACCGCCTCCGTGACTGGCTCTTCAGCCGTCAGCGTTATTGGGGTGAGCCAATTCCAATCATCCACTGGGAAGACGGAACTTCCACAGCAGTACCTGAAAATGAGTTACCTCTGGTATTGCCAAAAACCTCTGACATCAAGCCTTCAGGTACAGGCGAGTCGCCGCTAGCCAACCTAACAGACTGGTTGGAAGTGGTGCGTGAAGACGGTGTTAAAGGTCGCCGTGAGACCAACACCATGCCACAATGGGCGGGCTCTAGCTGGTACTACCTCCGCTATATCGACCCACACAACGATGAGAAATTGGCAGACGAGGAGCTTCTCAAGGCTTGGTTGCCAGTGGACATCTACATCGGTGGTGCTGAGCACGCGGTCCTTCACCTGCTTTATGCTCGTTTCTGGCATAAGTTCCTCTATGACCTTGGCGTTGTGCCAACCAAAGAGCCATTCCAAAAACTCTTTAACCAGGGCATGATTTTGGGGACTAGCTACCGCGACAGCCGTGGTGCCCTTGTAGCGACCGATAAAGTTGAAAAACGTGATGGTTCTTTCTTCCACATCGAAACTGGTGAGGAGTTGGAGCAGGCACCTGCTAAGATGTCTAAGTCTCTTAAAAACGTGGTTAACCCAGATGATGTGGTTGAGCAATTTGGTGCGGACACCCTCCGTGTCTACGAGATGTTTATGGGACCGCTTGATGCATCAATCGCTTGGTCAGAAGAAGGTCTCGAAGGTAGCCGTAAGTTCCTCGATCGTGTTTACCGCCTCTTGACGACCAAGGAGCTTGTAGCGGAAAATAGCGGAGCGCTTGATAAAGTTTACAATGAAACTGTGAAGACGGTGACAGAGCATATTGAAGACCTGAAATTCAACACAGCTATCGCTCAACTCATGATTTTTGTCAACGCAGCCAACAAGGAAGACAAGCTCTATGTCGAATACGCCAAAGGCTTTGTCCAATTGATCGCCCCATTTGCACCACACTTGGCAGAAGAACTCTGGCAGGGTCTAGCAAATACGGGCCAATCAATCAGCTATGTCGCATGGCCAAGCTATGACGAAAGCAAGCTGGTAGAAAGCGAAGTGGAAATCGTAGTCCAAATCAAAGGCAAGGTAAAAGCCCGCTTGACCGTAGCCAAAGACCTGTCACCAGCAGACCTTGAAAAAGCAGCTCTGGCAGACGAAAAAGTCCAAGCTGAAATCGCTGGTCAAACAGTGGTGAAGGTGATTAGTGTTCCGAATAAACTCGTCAATATTGTTGTGAAGTAACCAAATTAGTGAATATCCTAGCGAAATAAATGTAAATAATAAGAAAACGACTTCCGTATTGGAGGTCGTTTTTGGCTGTTTATAGATAACTTTTCTCGCTCAACCAAGCATGGATAACGGATAGGGTCTTGTCTTGGAATTTGCCTATCGGGTACATATGGTCTGCTCCTGTTAGGGAAATCAGGATTGAATCTTTGTAATTCTGTGCTGTTTTCCGAGCGATGGCAGAAACGGTCATCTTATCTTCGCTTCCAGTGATAATGAGGACAGGTCCTGACATCTTGCTGAAATCAACATAGGCAGCTCTGCTTTTATCCAAAAAAGGAAATGCCATTTGGGTATAGACCTTGCCAGATTCTGGGACTAGGCCTTGGTAGAGTTCCTCCTTTATCTCTGGGTCTTGAGCATTTAGACAGTAGTTAAAGAAGGCTTTTTTATAGGGTGGCATGTGCTTTTTCCAGAATCCCCAGCGAAGGAAATGCGGTAAAAAGCTGGCTAACATGGTCGGATAGAGGGCCAGGATGTCAGCTGTTGGGGCGGGTCCCATGAGAATCATGCCAGCCACCGGAGTGCGTTCTGCGACCATTTGGGCTAGTAGACAGCCCAGAGAATGCCCCAAAAGAAGTGGCGGTTCTTCTAGGCTCTCAACCAAGGCGACCAAATCATCAGCATAGTCTGTCAGGCTGACGGCGCCGACCTTGTTTGCGACTTCGTTATACGGTAAGTCATGGTGGCGTAGGCTGGGCGTGTGGACTCGTAGACCCATTTGTTCCAATTTCGTAGCAAAGTCTCCCCAAACAGAACCATCGCACCAGGTTCCGTGAATCAAAACGATATCTTTCATATTCTCCTCCTGACTTTTTTCTATTATAGCATGCTGAAAGCTAATTGTTAACTGTCTGTAAAAAAGTTAACCTACTAGTCACATTTCTTTAAGTCTTGTGCAAGATTAGTTGGTTAGGATAGATGCAGAAGTAATACTCTTCGAAAATCAAAATCAGACGTTGTTGACTTGATTTGATGAACTTCAGTTCTATCTGCATCTGCGTCGCCTAGTCTGATTTCGATTTTCATTGAGTATAAATTGAAAGGATTTGATGAGTATGAATAAACAAACACCTCACAAAACAATGAAAACTGTTCTTGCTACGGCTATGTTGGGAGGAATGCTGACTTTGGGACAGGACTTAGCAAAGGCAGATAGCATATCAGAAGATACTCCGATAATTGAGGCATTAACGATTCAAGTAGAGGAGGGAAAGCAAAAGGAAGAGGCTGCAGCCAAAGCTGCCGCTGAGAAAGCAGCTGCAGAAAAGGCTGCTGCAGAGGAAGCCGCTCAAGCTGCCCTTGCAACCAATATGGTTTCAGAAGTAGCAGTAACCTACACAGCTAACACTTATCCAGTAGGTCAATGTACCTGGGGTGCAAAGGAAGCAGCACCGTGGGTAGGAAACTATTGGGGAAATGGTGGAGACTGGGCTGCCAGTGCAGCAGCACAAGGCTATGAAGTCGGTACAACACCTAAAGTTGGCGCAGTCATCGTATGGACAGATGGTGGCTATGGCCACGTTGGAGTTGTGACTGAAGTTGGAGAAAATGGTCTGATTCGGATTGTGGAATCAAATTATAATGGCAATATGACCGTAGCAAATTACCGTGGCTTTTTCAATCCACTTGAAACAGGAGCAGGAACGGTTAGCTACATTTACCCACCAGCTGGTGTATAATCAGTTAAAAAGGTCTGCTAGGCCTTTTTCTTATTTTTAAGACTTGATTAAAAAAATTTAATCGCTTTGATAGAAAATTTATATTGGTTATACGCTTCATTTCGTGATATGATTGAGAAATCTGAAAAAGAAAGAGTGTATTTATAATGAAAAAATTAGCTTTATTTGCAACAACAGCCCTAGCAGCTTTTACCTTAGCAGCTTGTAGTTCGTCAACATCAACGAGCTCATCAAGCAGCACAGACCAAACCCTTTTGGCACAAATTAAGGAAGAAGGCGTTATTCAAATCGGTACTGAAGGTGCCTATGCTCCTTATTCTTACCACGACGAGAGCGGAAAGTTGGTCGGTTATGATGTAGAAGTAGCCGAAGCCGTTGCTGAGAAATTAGGTGTTAAGGTGGAATTTGTTGAAACAGAATGGGATTCCATGATTGCAGGTTTGGATGCAGCCCGTTTTGATACTATCGCTAACCAAGTTGGTATTACAGATGAGCGTAAGGCAAAATACGATTTTTCAACACCATATACATACATCTATGGAGCCTTGGTAACACAGAAGGATAATACTGACATTACAAACTTTGCAGATTTGTCAGGTAAAAAGTCAGCCAACAGCTTGACAAGTAACTGGGCAGATTTGGCGCGTGAAAATGGTGCAGAAGTTGTCGGTGTGGATGGATTCTCTCAGGCAGTTGAATTGTTGAACACAGGGCGTGTGGATGCTACCATCAATGACAACTTGGTTTACTTAGACTATGTGAAACAACATGCTGATGCACCGATTAAGGTTGTGACCTTGACGGATGACGTGTCAACAACAGCCTTCCCAGTTGCAAAAGGAAATGAAGATCTTGTGAAAGAGATTGATGCAGCCTTGGCAGAATTGGCTAGTGAAGGAAAATTAGCTGAAATTTCAAACAAATACTTTGGTGAGGATGTATCTAAAGCCAAATAAAGAATAAGTAGGAGAAACGATGACAGATAGAGTTTGGCAATTATTAATTGATTCATTTACGCAAATCCTTGTCCCAGGATTATTGGTGACGATTCCACTGACCATCTTGTCTTTTATCTTTGGTCTAATCATTGCTATTGGGACAGCCTTGGTGCAAATTGCTCAGATTCCCATTCTCAAACAAGTGGCTCGTTTCTATATTTGGGTTGTTCGAGGGACGCCACTCTTGGTTCAACTCTATGTGATATTCTTTGGGCTACCAAGTCTAGGAATTGTCTTGGACGCTTTTCCGTCGGCGGTTTTGGTTTTTTCTGTCAATACAGGTGCCTACGCTGCGGAAACCATACGGGCTTCTATTGAGTCCGTGCCTAAGGGGCAGTTGGAGGCTGGCTATTCTGTCGGGATGAGTTTTGCCCAGACCATGCGTCGGATTATTCTCCCACAGGCCTTTCGAGTGGCCTTTCCGCCCTTATCGAATACCTTGATTGGATTGGTCAAGGACACATCTTTAGCGGCCAATATCACGGTCTTGGAGATGTTTATGGCGACACAGCAGATTGCGGCAAGGACCTATGAGCCATTTGCCCTCTATTGTGAAGTTGCTCTCATTTATCTATTCTTTTCAACTATTTTGACCAAGCTTCAAGCCTATGGCGAGAAGAAGTTGGCGGTCTATTAGGAGGTTCAGATGATTCAAGCAAATGGAGTAAAGCTGGCCTTCAATGGTCAAGAGGTATTAAAAGGCATTGATGTAGAGGTCAATCCAGGAGAGGTGGTTGTTATTTTGGGACCATCTGGCTCCGGAAAAACAACCCTTCTTCGTTCCTTGAACTTTTTGGAAAAAGCTGACGCGGGTCAGTTGGTTTTCGGTGAGGACAGCTATGACTTGGCTCAGATGACCAAGAAGGAAATTGCAGGTATTCGCAAGCGAACAGCCTTTGTTTTTCAAAACTACAATCTCTTTGCCAATAAGACTGCCCTGCAAAATGTGACGGAAGGCTTAATTGTAGCTCGGAAAGTACCCAAGCAGGAGGCTGAAAGAATTGGTAAGGCAGCCTTGGACAAGGTTGGCCTGTCGGACAAATATGATTCTTATCCGAGCCAGCTATCAGGAGGTCAGCAGCAACGGGTCGGCATTGCCAGAGCCATTGCGACAAATCCCGAGGTCATCTATTTTGATGAGCCAACCTCAGCCTTGGATCCTGAGTTAATCGGTGAGGTCTTGGCTGTCATGATGCAGTTGGCCAAAGAAGGCATGACCATGGTGGTTGTGACGCACGAGATGGGCTTTGCGCGTGCAGTAGCCGACCGTGTGATTTTCATGGATGGGGGCCAGATTATTGAAGAAGGCCGACCAGAAGCTATTTTTGACCAACCAAAAGAAGAACGAACCAAGCAATTCTTGGCTCGGATTCAGAAAGAAGAACTATAGAAGGAAAACACTGGCAATGCTGGTGTTTTTCTCGTACCTAAAGAAATAGATGTCATAACCTTCAAAACACTTTTGCATTTTTTACTGGAATTGGATATAATAGAACAGAGAAAACGTTTGCACAAAAAATCGAGAATATATGAATAAGAAAAGTAGGAGGGGCTGATGACAACTTTAGCAGATGTAGCTAGGTTAGCTAATGTTTCAAAGATGACAGTGTCGCGTGTTATCAATCATCCAGAGCAGGTGACACGCGAATTGCGACTGTTGGTGACGAAAGCCATGGAAGAATTAAATTATAAGCCAAATGTTGTCGCCAAGGCCTTGGCCCAGCAACGGACCTTGATTGTCCAGGTGGTCATCCTTGAAAAAATGGATGTCGTTGAGCCGTATTATATCGATTTACTGCGAGGTATTGCAGCAGAATTGAATCAACGAAATTATACCTTGCAATTGGTAACCGATGCGAAGTTAGTGACGGATCAGTGTGATGGCTATATTATCACAGGTGCCAGAAAGTCAGATTTTTCATGGTTGAAAGGCTTGGGTAAACCTCTCATATTATTTGGAGAAAATAGTGAGGGGCTACCGTTTGTGGATTCAGATAACAAGGAAGCCACTCGATTAGCGACAGAATTTGCCCTATCAAAAGGATATGAACAGGTTTTCTTTGTGGGTATTGATTTACCAGAGTCATTTGAAGAAAGGCGAGAAGAAGGCTATAAAAAGGCTATGAAAGACCGAGAAAGTCGCCTGTATCGCTTGGCCAATCATTCTCACGTCGCAGAAGACTTTATCAGAAATCTAGACGATTTACCAGATAAGACTTGCTTTGTCTGTGCTTCGGACCGCCTAGCACTGGGAATTACAAGGGGGCTACAAGCGATTGGAAAATCGATTCCTCAAGATGTTGGCGTGATTGGATTTGACGGATTTTTTATCGATAGGATTTCAAATCCGAGGTTGACGACCATGAAGCAACCCATTCAAAAAATGGGGGCAATCAGTGTGAAGCGATTGATGGATATGTTGGACGGAAAACCATTGATCAGCTTGGCCCATTTCGACCGTGCTGAATTAATTGAACGAGAAACTACGCCATAGTAGTTTCTTTTTTTTTTGATGATTTTTGTTACCGATAACAGTTAAGAAAACGTTTGCAAAGACTAGGTGCGATTGTATATACTTATACTATAAAAATCAATTTTCGTGGAGGAGCCTATGAAAAAGAAATCCATGCGTGAGATGAAATCAAGAGGAATGTTTGAGAAAAAACAATTTTTTAGCATTCGTAAATTTAATGTCGGCGTTGCATCCGTCGGCATTGCGACAGCTTTTTTAATGTCTGGACCTGGTCAAACAGTTCATGCTGAGGGAGTGGCTACTCCTGCGGAAACTACCCTAACTAGTGTTTCGGAACAGTCTGGAGGAGCATCGACAAGTGAAACTGTATCAACTGTAACCAATACAAGTCCTACAGGAGTATCGGAAACCGTAGATAATGCATCAGTTGCTCCACTGGCAACTACTGAAACACCTGTGGTAGAAAGAGCTGCAGCAGAAACCCCTATCGAAGAAGGCAGCATTCGTCTGCACTTTGAAAACGTAGATGAAACAGCACCAGAAAGCCAAGGGTTGTGGACTTGGGGAGGAGTGGCAGAGCCATCCGATAGCAATCAATGGCCAAGGGATACAGCAAATTTTTCAAGCAGTCAGGTAGATGACTACGGCCATTACGTTGATATTAAAAAATCTGAGACGCCAGGCACGATTGGCTATCTAGTCCTCAAGAATGGGGAAAAAGTAACAGAATCGGACCAAAAAGTGGAGCTTCTTGTTCCGGAACAAAATGAAGCCTGGATCGCTAGTGACTATAGCGTGTCTAGCTATGAGCCGCTCAAAGATGAAAATCTCCTCCGTATCAACTACACCCGTGAAGACAATAATTATGAAGGTTGGGGCGTATGGACTTGGGGCGATACGACTGAAGCGAGTGATGGCTGGCCAACAGGTGCCGTTGATTTTAAACTTGGCAAATACGGAGCTTATGTTGACATTCCTCTATCGAACGGTTTAGATTCTAAGCTTGGATTTCTACTAATCAATCAGAATAATCCAGATCTTGCGGGCAATAAATCGATTGATTTAGCCTTTGCAGATCGTAAACGGCATAGCCAAATTTTCCTTCGAAACGATGACGATAAAGTTTACACAAATCCATATTTTATCGAAGAGAAAGTAGAACTTGATACCAGCAAAGCGACTCCGGGTACAAAAAATGTGATTGTTGAGGCTAGTAGCAAAGCGCCATTCAACTACAATGAAAGTGGCTTGGTATCTGTAACTGTCACCAACCCTGAAAATGCTGAGATTGTCAAAATGGAAGTCGATACAAGTGCCATCGGCGGAGGTCTTGTGCCAATCTCTACTGAGCTCAATCGTGTGACCATTAAAGCGACGTCTATCACAGCGCAAGGGACCTATAGTCTTCCTGTAAAGGCCTATGACAAGGACAACGGTTACTACGAGACCAGCCTAGATGTGACCATTACAGAGCGTATCAAGGCAGATGGTGAAAAAGACTGGGACGAGCAAGTCATCTACTTTATGATGACCGACCGTTTCTACAATGGAGACACCAGCAACGACAAGCTGGTGGAAGGAACGGCCTCCAACCCACGCGGTCTTTACCAAGGTGGTGACTTCAAAGGAGTGACAGCCAAGCTGGACTATCTGAAAGAATTGGGTGTGGACTCTATCTGGTTGACTCCGATTGTGGAAAATATTCCACAGAATGTCGGTAGCGCAACAGATGGAGAGTACTATGCTTACCATGGTTATTGGGCATCCAATTTTGAGAAACTTAACCCGCATTTGGGAAGTTTAGCTGATTTTCATGAATTAATTGATGCCGCAGCCGAAAAAGGTATAAACATTGTTGTTGACGTGGTGCTTAACCATGCTGGCTATGGTACAGAAGAAACCTTTGCAGGCATGGTACGGACTAAGGAAGAAGATAAGCAGGGGGATGACCAGTTAGGTTCGCTTGCAGGATTGCCTGACTTCAAGACAGAAGAAGCAGCTGTTCGCAATCAGTTGGTTGCTTGGCAGGCATCTTGGTTGGAACGCTCAACAACTGCCAAGGGCAACTCCATCTATGCTTTCCGTGTCGATACAGTCAAACACGTTGATGATACAACCTGGCAGCATTTCAAAAATGAATTGGTGGATAGAGATCCTGACTTCCACTTGATTGGGGAAACTTGGGGAGCTAACTATAAAGATACCAAGGGTGACTTGGGTATCGGTACTATGGATAGCTTGTTGGACTTTGGCTTCAAGGATATTGCCAAATATCTGGTCAATGGTCAACTGAAAGCAGCTGGAAAAGAGCTGGAAGAACGTAGCAAGGTTTTGACTAGTGCAGCTTCTCTGGGTCAATTCTTGGGCAGTCATGACGAAGATGGTTTCCTCTACAGTCTCGGTGGCGCAGAAAAAGAAGGAAATCTGGATAAACTGAAATTGGCTGCAAGTCTCTTGATTACTGCTAAAGGTCAGCCAGTCATCTACTACGGTGAAGAAGTAGGTCAATCTGGACAAAATAATTGGCCAGTTTATGACAACCGGTACGATTTCGATTGGAGCAAGGTAGAGACTAGCGACATCACAGACCACTATCAGAAATTGCTGGCTTTCCGCAATGCCAATTCAACATTACTCTCACGTGGTGATACAAGCACCCTTGCTGGAAATGATAGCCAAGGTTGGCTTATCAGCAAACGCAGTTACCAAGATCAAGCTGCCTATCTTGTCTTCTCAACCAATACCGAGAGTAAGGAAATGGCAATTGAAGTATCTGGTAAGGATGTAGTGGTCACAGATACCTACACAGGAAAAACGTATCAAGCTATCGAGAAAGACGGTAAATGGGTTGTTCAAGTCGAACTTCCAACTATCGGTCAAGGTGGCACCATGCTCCTTCAGACTCAAGCAGGTGACATCGTCAATGCAAGTGTGCAAGGAGCAACTGAAGAGCCAATTGAAGCAGGCTACTTCCGTGTTCACTTTAAAACCCTACCATCTGATAATCTATCTAGTCTAGGTCTATGGACATGGGATGATGTCGAAAAACCATCGTCAGATGTAGGTGCTTGGCCGACGGGTGCAACCAATTTCAGCACGGCTAAACAGGATGACTATGGCTATTATCTGGACATCAAGATGAAAGATGAAACAGCCAGCAAGATTAGTCTGTTGATTAATAACACTTCTGGTGAAAATATCACAGGTGACAAGATCATTGAACGGATTAGCACCAAGATGAATGAAGTTTGGTTTGATGAAAATTATCAACTCAGCCTCTATCAACCACTCAAAGAAGGCTACATCCGTATCAATTACTTCCGTACAGATGGCGATTATGACCAAAAAGGTCTCTGGATCTGGGGTGATGTGACTGATGTTACCTTGGGTGACTGGCCAAATGGTATTGATTTTGAAAACCAAGGCAAGTACGGTGCCTATATTGATGTCAAATTGACAGATTTACCAAGTTCCATTGGCTTCCTGCTATTGGATGAAAGCAAGTCAGGAGATGATGTGAAGATTCAACAGAAAGATTATAGCTTTACAGATTTGAAAAATCAGACACAAATCTTCCTCAAGGATGATGATGCGACTATTTACACCAACCCTTATTTTGTCAATAATGTCCGTGTAACAGGTGTTTCTCATGTTAGCTTAACAGCTTTAGAAGCAGCCTTTACAACGCTTGAAGGTGCTGATAAGGAAAGTATTTTAGAAAAATTGTCTGTAACAGATAAGAATGGCCAGACAGTTGCTGTGACGGACCTTGTCTTGGATGCTACTAGCAACAAGGTGCGAGTCCTCGGGGATTTCAACCAAGAAAATGCGGGCTACACCCTCAAATATGGCAATGATAGCTTCACAACAACTATGAGCTGGCAATTGAAGGATGAGCTCTATGCTTATGATGGGGAGCTTGGTGCGCGTGTGCGTCAGGCTGGTAGTGTCGTTGATATGACTCTCTGGTCTCCAAGTGCAGACAGTGTAGTAGTTGTTCTTTATGATAAGGATGACCAATCTAAGGTGGTCGGTAAATTAGCCATGACCAAGGGCGATAAGGGACAATGGGACCTCGAATTGAACAGTCAATCAGGTCTTGGTATTTCGGACTATCGTGGTTACTACTACCATTATGAAATCACTCGTGGGGATCAAGCTGTTCTGGTCTTGGACCCATATGCTAAGTCTTTAGCGGAGTGGAATAGTGATTTGGCAGATACAGATCCATCTTATCGGATTGCAAAAGCTGCGATTGTGGATCCATCAGAAGTTGGTCCAAGTGGTTTGGACTATGCCACAATTCCTAACTTCAATCAGCGTGAAGATGCGATTATCTATGAAGCCCATGTTCGTGACTTCACCTCAGACCCTGCTATTTCTGATGAATTGACAGCTCAGTTCGGTACCTTTGCAGCCTTTGCAGAGCGACTCAGCTACCTCAAAGACCTGGGTGTGACCCATATTCAGCTACTCCCAGTTATGAGCTACTATTTTGTCAATGAATTGAAAAATGCAGAGCGGATGAGCGAGTACGCTTCTAGCAACAGCAACTACAACTGGGGTTATGATCCACAGAGCTACTTTGCCTTTACGGGTATGTATTCTACAGATCCGACAGATCCAATGAAACGCATCGAAGAGTTCAAAAACCTGGTCAATGAAATCCACAAACAAGGCATGGGGGTGATTTTGGATGTGGTCTATAACCACACTTCTAAGACCTTCTTATTTGAAGATTTGGAGCCAAACTATTACCACTTCATGGAGGCAGATGGTACGGCTAAATCAAGCTTTGGTGGTGGTCGTCTGGGAACTACTCACTACATGAGCCGTCGTGTCTTAGTTGATTCCATCAAGTATCTTGTGGATGAGTTTAAGGTAGATGGTTTCCGTTTCGATATGATGGGGGATCATGATGCCGAAGCAATTGAGCTGGCCTTTACAGAGGCTCAAAAACTCAATCCAAACATTATTATGCTTGGTGAAGGATGGAGAACCTTTACAGGTGATGCCAATCAGCCTGTTCAGCCAGCGGACCAAGACTGGATGAGCTCAACAGATACGGTTGCGGTATTCTCAGATGACATTCGCAACACACTTAAATCTGGTTATCCAAACGAAGGTCAGCCAGCCTTTATCACAGGCGGTGCTAAGAGTGTTGAGTCTGTCTTCAATAACATCAAGGCACAACCAGGCAACTTCTTGGCGGATGATCCAGGTGATGTGATCCAGTATATTGCTGCGCATGACAACTTGACCCTCTTTGATATTATCGCTCAGTCCATCAAGAAGGATCCATCAATCGCTGAAAATTACACTGAAATTCACCAACGTCAACGCTTGGGTAATTTGCTAGTCTTGACTGCTCAAGGGACACCGTTTATTCATTCTGGTCAGGAGTATGGACGGACCAAACAGTTCCGCCATCCTGATTACAAGAAGCCAGTTACAGAGGACAAGGTACCAAACAAGGCGCATTTGTTGACCAATGCAGATGGAAGGCCATTTGACTATCCATACTACATTCATGATTCTTACGATTCATCGGATGCGGTCAACAAGTTTGACTGGACCAAAGCGACAGATGAGGCGCTCTATCCAGAGAATACCCGTACTCAGGCCTTTACAAAAGGATTGATTGCCTTGCGCAAATCTACAGATGCCTTCCGTTTGGGAACAAAAGAAGAAGTTGAACAGAAGGTTAGCTTGATTTCAATTCCAGGTCAAAATGGTATTGCCAAAAATGATGTGGTCATTGCCTATCAAACCATTGCAAGCAATGGGGACCGCTATGCTGTCTTTGTCAACGCAGACAGCAAGGAGCGCAGCTTTGTTCCTTCTGATAGTTACAAAGAATTGCTGAAGGGTCAAGTGCTGGTCGATGGTGAACGTGCAGGTGTAGAAGCATTGTCTGATTTAGTGGGTGTTGAGTTGACTGATAGCGTAGTTGTGCTTGCCCCATTGACTGCAACAGTGATTCGTTTACCTTATACCATCACAGAAGTTCCAGATACAGCACCTACCGCTGAAGAAAAACCAACCCTAGACTTTACTAGGAAAGAACGTACAGAAGAATCTGTCCTTCCGATTGCAGAGGAAGTTCGCTATGATGCAACTCTTGCAAAAGGTCAATCTTATGTGCTTCAAGAAGGTAAGGCAGGTAAGAGAGTCTTGGTTTATCAGGATGTCTTGATTGATGGTAAGGTAGTTGCTACTAATTTGTTATCAGAAACAGTTATAGATGGCGAGGCACGCATCCTTGTCCATGGTAGCAAGGAAGTGATAAAAGAAGTAGCGAAATCAGACGCAGTTGTGAAGCAAGAAGTATTGAAACCAAGTCTATCTGCTCCAACAGCTCAAGTGTCTGGACAAGCTACAACAAGTACATCAAACAAAGAAAGCCTACCAGCTACAGGTGACCGACAAAGTGATTTGGCACTTCTAGGTCTCGGACTTGCTGGACTTGGTTTGACAGTTGCTGCACAAGGAAGAAATAAAAAATCAGAAGAATAGCATGCTTTCCTCCAAAGAGGTTAGGAACTGATAGTTTCCTAGCCTCTTTTCTGATTTCAGAATTTAGTCGAAATTGTTTTTGGTATTCGACATAGTCATTTAAATTAACTGTGATACATTGTCACTTTCGGCTTACCGTACTCTACAGAAGTGACTTGCTTCGATTATTTTATTTTAGCAACCTGCACCTCAGTTCCTTGTCTGAAAGTTAATTCATTCGACTGTAGTTGAAAAAAATAATTAGAAAAGTTCGGAAATAGTCCAATAGTGAACACAAGCCTGTGCTTTATTTGGTCTTTTTGTTTCCGCTTACATAACTTATAATAAAACCATAAAAATCATTTCAAAAAAGGAGAATGAAAAATGGATATTCTTCAAACCCCGTTAAACTGGTTCTCGCAAAACATTTTGCAGAATCCAGCCTTCTTCGTAGGTCTTTTGGTTTTGGTGGGTTATGCCCTCTTAAAGAAAAAGCCTCATGATGTCTTTGCAGGGTTTATCAAAGCGACAGTCGGCTATATGATTTTGAACGTAGCTGCTGGTGGCTTGGTAACAACCTTCCGTCCGATTTTGGCGGCTTTGAACTATAAGTTCCAAATTGATGCAGCAGTTATTGACCCTTACTTCGGTCTTGCAGCAGCAAATGGGAAAATTGCTGAGGAGTTCCCTGATTTCGTATCAGCAGCAACGACAGCCCTCTTGATTGGTTTTGGTGTCAATATCCTCTTGGTTGCACTTCGTAAGGTTACAAAAGTACGTACTCTGTTCATCACTGGACACATCATGGTTCAACAGGCTGCAACTATTTCCTTGATGGTGCTTTTCTTGATTCCAGGACTTCGTAACCAATTCGGTACAGCAGCGATTGGTATCATCTGTGGTATTTACTGGGCAGTCAGCTCAAATATGACAGTTGAACCAACCCAACGATTAACAGGCGGCGGTGGATTTGCCATCGGTCACCAACAACAATTCGCTATCTGGTTTGTCGATAAGATTGCACCAAAACTTGGTAAAAAAGAAGAAAACCTAGATAACTTGAAGTTGCCTAGCTTCCTCAACATCTTCCACGATACAGTTGTTGCTTCAGCAACATTGATGCTTGTGTTCTTCGGTGTGATTTTGTTCATCTTGGGTCCAGAAATCATGGCAAATCCAGAAGTTATCACTTCAGGTGCGCCATACAACCCAGCTAAACAAGATTTCTTCATGTATGTTTTACAAACAGCCTTCACCTTCTCAGTATATCTTTTCATTTTGATGCAAGGTGTACGTATGTTCGTAGCAGAATTGACCAATGCCTTCCAAGGTATCTCAAGCAAGTTGCTTCCTGGTTCATTCCCAGCGGTGGACGTTGCAGCTTCTTACGGCTTCGGCTCATCTAACGCAGTTCTTTCAGGCTTTGCCTTCGGTTTGATCGGTCAATTGATTACCATCGTTCTCTTGATTGTCTTCAAGAGTCCAATCCTCATCATCACTGGTTTCGTACCTGTATTCTTCGATAACGCAGCGATCGCAGTGTACGCTGACAAACGTGGTGGTTGGAAAGCCGCAGCAATTCTTTCCTTCCTGTCAGGTGTCCTTCAAGTTGCTCTTGGTGCAGTCTGCGTTGGCTTGCTTGAATTGAGCGGTGGTTACCACGGAAACATCGACTTCGAAATCCCATGGTTGCCATTTGGATATGCCTTCAAATACCTTGGTGTTGCTGGTTATGTTCTTGTCTGCCTCTTCTTATTGGCTATTCCGCAACTTCAATTTGCGAAAGCAAAAGATAAGGAAGCTTATTATCGCGGTGAGGCGAAAGCTGACTAACATCGTCATCCAGTTTATCTTTTATTACTTCGTTAACTCGCTTTGCCGTACTCTAGTACAGCCTGCATCTCGTTGCCTCGTACTAAAAGCAAACTGAAAGACGAGAGTTCTTCATAAATCAACAGAACAAAACTTTATTTATTACTTGGTTCATTAACAAAACAACAAAATATATTTTATAAAAAACAAGGAGAAAACAATATGGTTAAGGTATTAACAGCTTGTGGTAATGGCATGGGTTCATCCATGGTTATCAAGATGAAGGTTGAAAATGCTCTTCGTCAACTTGGTGTAACAGATTTCCAATCTGCTTCTTGCTCAGTAGGTGAGGCAAAAGGCTTGGCAGCGGGGTATGACATTGTGGTTGCTTCTAATCACCTAATTGCTGAATTGGAAGGTCGTACGAAAGGTCATTTGGTTGGTCTTGACAATCTCATGGACGACAACGAAATCAAGACAAAACTAAGTCAAGTATTGTAATGAATAGGGGACGGGATTTCTTCCCATCCCCTTTCACATAGAGAGGAAGACAATATGAATTTACAAAAATCATTTACGGAAAATAATTCCATTCGCTTGGGATTGACGGCGGAAACCTGGCAGGAGGCTGTTCACTTGGCAGTTGAGCCTTTGATTGAAAGCGGTGCTGCAACAGAAGAATACTACGATGCCATCATCGCTTCGACGGAAGAATATGGTCCCTACTATGTGCTCATGCCAGGCATGGCTATGCCTCATGCTCAAGCTGGTGTCGGTGTCTTGAAGGACTCCTTTGCCTTGATTACCTTGACAAAACCAGTAGCCTTCTCAGATGGTAAGGAAGTTTCTGTCCTCTTGACACTTGCAGCGACAGATCCAAAAATCCATACTTCAGTAGCTATCCCTCAAATCATTGCTCTCTTCGAATTGGAAAATTCCATTGAGCGTCTGGTAGCTTGTCAGACAGCAGAAGAGGTTTTGGCAATGGTTGAAGAATCTAAAAATAGCCCATACTTAGAAGGTTTAGACTTGGATAGCTAGGAGGAAGAAAAGATGACAAAACATATCCCAAATCTACAGGTTGCATTGGATCATTCAGACTTGCAAGGTGCGATTAAAGCGGCTGTCTCCGTTGGTCATGAAGTGGATGTTATCGAAGCAGGTACAGTTTGCTTGCTCCAAGTTGGTAGCGAGTTGGTAGAAGTGCTTCGTAGCCTTTTCCCAGACAAAATCATCGTTGCGGATACCAAGTGTGCGGATGCTGGTGGTACGGTTGCTAAAAACAATGCCGTTCGTGGTGCAGACTGGATGACTTGTATCTGTTCTGCAACTATTCCAACTATGGAAGCGGCTTTGAAGGCTATCAAGGAAGTGCGTGGTGACAAGGGTGAAATCCAAATCGAACTTTACGGTGATTGGACTTATGAACAAGCTCAACTCTGGTTGGATGCGGGCATTTCCCAAGCAATCTACCACCAATCACGCGATGCACTCCTTGCTGGCGAAACTTGGGGCGAAAAAGACCTCAACAAAGTGAAAAAATTGGTTGAAATGGGCTTCCGTGTTTCTGTAACAGGTGGTTTGGATGTTGACACGCTTAAATTGTTCGAGGGTGTAGATGTTTTCACCTTTATCGCAGGTCGCGGTATCACAGAAGCAGCAGACCCAGCAGCTGCAGCACGTGAATTTAAAGACGAAATCCGTCGTATTTGGGGGTAAGGCCCATGGCACGACCAATCGGAATATATGAAAAGGCAACACCCAAGCACTTCACATGGAAGGAGCGTTTGGAGTTTGCCAAAGAATTAGGCTTCGACTTTGTGGAAATGTCGGTGGATGAGAGTGATGCACGTTTGGCTCGTTTGGAGTGGACCAAGGAAGAGCGTTTGGAGCTGGTCAAGGCTATCTATGAAACAGGTGTCCGTATTCCGACCATTTGCTTCTCTGGTCACCGTCGCTACCCGCTAGGTTCCAATGATCCTGTTCTTGAAGCTAAGTCCTTGGAAACCATGAAACAGTGTATCGAACTGGCTCAGGACCTTGGTGTTCGTGTCATCCAGTTGGCTGGCTATGACGTCTACTATGAGGAAAAATCGCCTGAAACTAGAGAGCGTTTCATAAAGAATCTCCGTAAGGCTTGCGACTGGGCTGAGCAGGCTCAGGTCATGTTGGCTATTGAGATCATGGATGATCCATTTATCAACTCCATTGAAAAATACCTAGCCGTTGAAAAAGAAATCGATTCGCCATATCTCTTTGTTTATCCAGATACTGGAAACGTGTCTGCTTGGCACAATGACATTTACAGCGAATTTTACCTAGGACACCGTTCTATTGCAGCCCTTCACTTGAAAGATACCTATGCGGTAACGGAAACTTCTAAAGGTCAATTCCGTGATGTCCCATTCGGTCAGGGCTGTGTGGATTGGGACAATATGTTTGCAGTCTTGAAAAAGACCAACTACCAAGGTCCATTCTTGATTGAGATGTGGTCTGAAAACTGCGAAACGGTTGAGGAAACACGAGCTGCTATCAAGGAAGCGCAAGATTTCCTCTATCCATTGATTGAGAAAGCGGGGTTGAACTAATGCCAAAAGATTTACAGGAAATGCGCCAACGGGTTTATGAGGCCAACATCGCCCTACCTGCCCACGGACTTGTTAAATTCACTTGGGGCAACGTATCAGAAGTCTGCCGAGAACTTGGTCGGATTGTCATCAAGCCGTCTGGTGTGGACTATGAAAAATTGTCCCCTGAAAACATGGTCGTTACGGACTTGGATGGAAATGTGGTAGAAGGTGACCTCAATCCTTCATCTGACTTGGCAACTCACGTTGCCCTCTACAAGGCTTGGCCAAATGTCCATGCCGTTGTTCATACGCATTCGACAGAGGCAGTTGGTTGGGCTCAGGCAGGTCGGGATATTCCATTCTATGGAACCACTCATGCGGACTATTTCTACGGTCCAGTACCATGTGCCCGTTCTTTGACAGCTGAGGAAGTGAACTCGGCCTATGAAAAAGAAACAGGTGCAGTCATCATCGAGGAATTCGAGCGTCGCGGCATTGACCCAGTTGCCGTTCCAGGAATAGTTGTCCGTAACCATGGACCATTTACCTGGGGCAAGGATCCTGCTCAGGCAGTCTACCACAGTGTTGTCCTTGAGGAAGTGGCTCGGATGAACCGCTACACCGAACAAATCAATCCACGGGTGGAGCCAGCACCAAGCTATATTATGGACAAGCACTACCTCCGTAAGCATGGTCCAAATGCCTACTACGGCCAAAAGGGCGATGCTCACTAAACTTGGTTTCTAGAAAAAGGATTAGAAGAATGAGAAAAGAGCTCTCCTCATTCTTCTTTTTTTGAAAGGAGAGGACATGAGAAAGTTTTTACAAGACAGCCTGACAGAGATTGCCTACTATCTTGAGTTGATCTTGTCTGCCATTTTAGGGCTTGCCCTTCTTGCCTTGTCGGGCCTGCTACTAGCTGACCTCCTTCAGTCCCTCACAGGTGGGATACAGGCAGATGCTTTTATCCAGAGTTTTTTGAGCAAGGCCATGACCCTGGCAGTCGGGGTTGAATTTATCAAAATGCTCTGCAAACAATCCCCTAGCACGGTGATTGAGGTACTCCTGGTTGCCATTGCTCGCCAACTGATTGTGGAGCATGGTTCCAGTATGGATTACCTGATTGGCATTGTGTCGGTTGCCATCTTATTTGCGGTGCGAAAATACCTCTTTACCCAGTTTGATGATTCTAATAATATCATCATGCGGGCCAGTCAAAAGGTCAAGGTTGCCAATATCATTGCCCGTGTCAAAATTCCCAGCCAAGGTAGTGAGACTCTGCGCGAATTTGTCACTCGCAAACTGAATGAAGAGGAAAAAACGATTGCTATCGGTGCCTGTGTCTATCTGAAAAATGTGGCCTTACGAATTGACAATATGCATGGGGATTTGATTACAAGAGTGGAAATTATAAAAAGCGTCTATTGAATGCTGTAGAGAACTTCGTACGATAAGATAACTGGTAATAGGACTCAGAACATGATACAATGGAAACGGTGACATGAAAAGGAGGACCAGATGTTATTAGATAAGAGTAGCTGTGATTTGTTACACTACCTCATTCGCTTGCAGGAGCCAGCGACGGTAATGGAGATATCACGTGAATTGGGACAATCACGGCGTAAGATTTACTATCATCTCGAGAAAATCAATGCTTCCTTGCCGGCTCATCTAGATATGATTGAAAGTCAGCCTCGGATTGGTCTGCTGCTAACGCCAGAGCAGAAAGAAGCTTGTCAGGTTCTCTTGGAAGGTCTGGATTCCTATAGCTATATTCTCAATATGACTGAGCGGATGCAGTTGATGCTGATCTATATCTGTATTGCACAAGAGCGAGTGACCATTGAAAAACTAATGGAGTTGACAGAGGTTTCCCGCAATACCGTCCTGAATGACTTGAATGAAATCAGGGGCAAGCTAGCTCAGGAACAATACCAGATGACCCTGTATGTATCCAAGGTACATGGCTATGATTTGGACTGCCACCCTCTCAATAAGATTCAGTATATGCACTCCTTGCTCTATAATCTCTACGCCGAGGCCAATGAAGGTTTTATACAGGTATTAGAAGGCAAGGTCGGTGATTTTTCAGGTTGTCAGGAGTTCTTCTCGGACCAACTTTCTCAATTTTTGACCAAACAAGTATCGGTCATTGAGCGGGAACTGGGGAAAAAGATTAATCGATCTGAAATCGAGTTTATGTTGAAAATCTTGCCTTATATCTTGCTCAGCTATCGCAATATGGACTTGACGGCTGAGGATAAGGAGGCAATTGTCCGCGAATTTACCTTGGTCTATGAGCGGATTGAGTATACGGTCGCTCATCATTTTCAACAAGCCTTAGAAACTGCTTTTGATATTGAGCTAGATGATATTGAGGTTTCTTTGATAGCGGTCTTGCTCTTGTCTTATCGGAAGGACCGCGATGCCCATGTGACCAGTCAGGATTTTGTAGAACTTAAAAAAGTAGTTGATAAATTTATTCGTTATTTCGAGATTCATTCTTCCTTTGAGCTTGAGAATAAGGAGGAACTTTCTCATCATCTCTTGGCTCACTGTAAAGCTCTGCTATTTCGCAAAACCTACGGGATTTTATCGCGTAATCCCTTGGCAGAACAGATTCGCTACAAGTACGATACGCTGTTTCGGGTGACGAAAACGGCGGGACATATCTTGGAAGAGGCCTGGCAGATTGTGCTGACCGATGAAGATGTGGCCTACCTGACCATTCATTTGGGAGGTGCCCTCCGTCGAAGTGGTAGTCGGAAGGTCAGCAGTCCGACTGTTTATCTGATTTGTGATGAAGGGGTTTCGGTCCAGAGGCTCTTACTCAAGCAATGCCAGCATCATTTGCCGGATAAGACAATCTCTGCTGTCTTTACAACAGAGCAGTTTAAGAGCGTGGAAGACCTCTTGGATATTGATTTTCTGGTGTCGACCAATGAGGCTCTGGAAACAGACTTGCCCTTGATACAGGTGCATCCGATTCTAGATTTTGATGATGTTTTGAAATTGATTCATTTTGCCAAATACCGTACCTTGACGGACAGTCAGAAAGGCTTTGCAATGGAGCTAGACAAGCTTCTGGGAAATTATGTTTCCGACGAGAAACAGGCGATAGAACTAAAACAACGCTTGCAAGGCTTGATTGCCAATGAATTGCTGACCAGTCTGTCGGGGCAGGAAATCGAAACAGACTTATATTAAAGTCCAAATGTGAACACAAACCTGTGTTTTATTTGGTCTTTTTTTTGTTGCCTTTGGAGCATATACTAGAAGCATAGAAACGTACCTTACAGGAGGAATGAAAAATGGCTAAAGTTCAAGATATTACAAGAGAATCATGGATTCTTTCAACCTTCCCAGAATGGGGAACTTGGCTCAATGAAGAAATTGAAGAAGAAGTAGTGCCCGAAGGCAACTTTGCTATGTGGTGGCTAGGTAACTGTGGTGTTTGGATCAAGACACCTGGTGGTGCTAACGTGGTCATGGACCTCTGGTCATCTCGCGGTAAGTCAACTAAAAAAGTAAAAGATATGGTTTGGGGACACCAAATGGCTAATATGGCAGGTGTTCGCAAATTGCAACCAAACTTGCGTGTACAACCAATGGTTATCGATCCATTCGCTATCAATGAATTGGACTACTACCTAGTATCACACGTCCACAGTGATCACATGGACATCAGCACAGCCGCAGCCATCATCAACAATCCTAAATTGGACCATGTCAAATTTGTAGGACCAGTTGAAAGTGGCGACATCTGGGAAAAATGGGGCGTTCCAGCAGACCGCATTATCCGCATCGCACCAGGAGACAGCTTTGAATTCAAAGACATCAAGGTTCACGCTGTAGAATCCTTCGACCGCACCTGCTTGGTAACTCTTCCAATCGGAGGCTACGAAGAAAATGGCGGCAAACTAGCAGGACTTCCTGTGACAGATGAACTCATGGCTCGTAAGGCAGTCAACTATGTCTTTGAAACACCTGGCGGAACTATCTACCACGGTGCAGACTCACACTTCTCAAACTACTTTGCAAAACACGGCCGCGACTTCAACATCGACGTTGCTATCAACAACTACGGTGACAACCCAATCGGTATCCAAGACAAGATGACCTCAATCGACCTTCTCCGTATGGCAGAAAACTTGCGTGCTAAGGTAATCATCCCTGTTCACTATGACATCTGGTCTAACTTTATGGCGTCAACAGATGAAATCTTGCAGCTCTGGAAAATGCGCAAAGAACGCCTGCAATACGACTTCCATCCATTCATCTGGGAAGTTGGTGGCAAGTATACTTATCCGATGGACAAGGACCGTATTGAATATCACCACCCACGTGGCTTTGATGATTGCTTCTTAGAAGACTCAAATATTCAATTTAAGGCTTTGTTATAAGATTTAGAACTCTCTTGCTCCATAGAGACGAGGAGAGGTACTATAAACTCTGATAAAGTATGAAATGTGCGAATTACTACTGTTCACTCCAAGGGCGGGACGAAAGTCCTGCCTCTTTTCTACGGACAATTTATTTCTCGCTTCATTTCAAACAGACATAGAAAACGCTTTATGGTATAATAAATTCATGACTTTAAAAAAGGAGAAAAACATGTCAAATCTTTCAGTCAATGCGATTCGTTTCCTTGGTATTGATGCCATCGAAAAATCAAAATCAGGTCACCCAGGTGTCGTCATGGGTGCGGCTCCAATGGCCTACAGCCTTTTTACTAAAGAACTTCGTATCAACCCAGCTCAGCCAAACTGGATGAACCGCGACCGCTTTATCTTATCAGCAGGTCATGGGTCAATGCTCCTCTACGGACTTCTTCATTTGTCAGGATTTGAAGATGTCACTATGGATGAAATCAAGAACTTCCGTCAATGGGGTTCAAAAACACCAGGTCACCCAGAATTTGGTCATACAGCAGGTGTCGACGCGACAACTGGCCCTCTTGGACAAGGTATCTCAACTGCGACAGGTTTTGCACAAGCAGAGCGTTTCCTCGCAGCGAAGTACAACCGCGACGGTTTCCCAATCTTTGACCACTATACTTATGTCATCTGTGGCGATGGCGATTTGATGGAAGGTGTTTCTGCAGAAGCGGCTTCGTATGCTGGTCTTCAAAAATTAGAAAAACTGATCGTTCTTTACGATTCAAACGACATCAACTTGGACGGGGAAACAAAAGACTCCTTCACAGAAGATGTACGTGCTCGCTACAATGCTTACGGCTGGCACACGGACTTGGTAACAGACGGTACGGATGTAGATGCCATCTTCGCAGCTATTGAAAAAGCCAAGGCAGCAGGTAAACCATCTCTTATCGAGATTAAGACAGTTATCGGACATGGTTCACCAAACAAACAAGGCACAAACGCTGTTCACGGTGCGCCACTTGGTGCGGAAGAAGCAGAAGCAACTCGTAAGGCGCTTGACTGGAACTATGGTCCATTTGAAATTCCAGCAGAAGTCTATGCTGACTTCAAGGAAAATGTAGCAGACCGTGGTGCAGCAGCCTACGATGCCTGGGTGAAATTGGTAGAAGACTACAAGCAAGCTCATCCAGAATTGGCTGAAGAAGTAACAGCTATCTTGGAAGGTCGCGATGTAGTAGAAGTGAAACCAGAAGACTTCCCAGTCTATGAAAATGGCTTTTCACAAGCAACTCGTAACTCATCACAAGATGCCCTCAACGCAGCGGCTAAGGTCTTGCCAACCTTCCTCGGTGGTTCAGCAGACTTGGCTCACTCAAATATGACCTACATCAAGGAAGATGGTTTGCAAGATTCAGTAAATCCACTCAACCGCAACATCCAGTTCGGTGTGCGTGAATTTGCTATGGGTACTATCTTGAACGGTATGGCAGCCCACGGCGGACTTCGTGTCTATGGTGGTACCTTCTTCGTCTTCTCAGACTATGTGAAGGCAGCGGTTCGTTTGTCAGCCCTTCAAGGTCTTCCTGTGACTTACGTCTTCACACACGACTCTATCGCAGTTGGTGAAGATGGCCCAACTCACGAGCCAATCGAACACTTGGCAGGACTTCGTGCTATGCCAAACCTCAATGTCTTCCGTCCAGCAGATGCGCGTGAAACACAGGCGGCTTGGTACTTGTCATTGACTAGCAAGTCAACTCCATCAGCACTTGTCCTCACTCGTCAAAACTTGACAGTTGAAGAAGGTACTGACTTTGACAAGGTTGCCAAAGGTGCCTATGTGGTTTACGAAACAGAAGGCTTTGATACGATTCTTCTAGCATCTGGTTCAGAGGTTAACTTGGCTGTTAAAGCTGCCAAAGAACTAGAAGCTGCTGGTACAAAAGTGCGTGTGGTTTCTGTACCATCAACTGAGCTATTTGATGCCCAAGATGCAGCTTATAAGGAAGAAATCCTTCCAAATGCTATCCGTCGTCGTTTGGCAATCGAAATGGGTGCAACTCAAAGCTGGTACAAGTATGTCGGTCTTGACGGTAAAGTTCTCGGAATTGATACCTTCGGTGCATCAGCTCCAGCCCAAACCGTTATTGACAACTACGGCTTCACAGTAGAAAATGTTGTGAAATTGGTTGGTGAACTCTAAGATAACCTTTGAAACAGTCCTTCGGGACTGTTTTTGTTATAATAACACCATGGACTATACACAAGAAGAAAAAGAATATTTTATGAGCCAAGCCTTGGCAGAGGCTGAAAAATCGCTGGCAAAAGATGAAATTCCTATCGGCTGTGTCATCGTTAAGGATGGACAGATTATTGGTCGTGGGCACAATGCTCGCGAGGAACTCAATCAGGCTATCATGCATGCCGAAGTCATGGCCATTCAAGAAGCCAATCGAGTGGAAGGGAAATGGCGACTGCTGGATACGACCCTTTTTGTCACAATAGAACCCTGTGTTATGTGTAGTGGAGCTATTGGCCTTGCCCGTATTCCCCAGGTGGTCTACGGAGCTGCCAATCAGAAGTTTGGGGCTGCAGGTAGCCTCTATGACATTTTGACAGACCAGCGGCTCAATCACCGTGTGGAAGTGGAAACGGGTATCTTGGAAGAATCCTGTGCTCAGATTATGCAAGATTTTTTCAGACAGAGGCGAGAAAAGCAAAAAGCTGAGAAAGAAGCCTTGAAGGCACAAGCCGCTTCGGATAGTTAGTTTGTAGTCCAAACTTGCACTTTCATCAATTTGTGTTATAATCCCGACTTTATCACATAAAAAAATGCAAAGGATAGCTAACCCCTTGTGGGACAAGGAGTTTGG
>NZ_ALMY01000075.1 GCF_000440115.1 Streptococcus suis YS56
GATAGCCAAACTCCTTGTCCCACAAGGGGTTAGCTATCCTTTGCATTTTTTTATGTGATAAAGTCGGGATTATAGCACAAGTTCTGTATAAAACAGCTCACCTACTACTATCCTACACCTATTTTCTTTTATAAAAAAGGAATTGAGATAGTATCACCAATATGAAATAAGGCAATATATAATCTATTTCTAAAACTACCTGCTTATACCAAAAAACTAGCCTACTCAGCCAGTTTTCGTATTTTTACATGAAATCTCCAAGTCAGAAAAATTGCTCGCAAGAGCAGGTCAATCAAAATCGACAGCCAGACGCCGGCAATTCCTAAATCGAACATCTGACCTAAGACGATAACACCTACGACGCGCAGCCCCCACATTCCTATCATTGTGGAGTAGAGTGGCGACTTGGTATCCCCCAAGCCCTGCAGAGCGCCAGCCATGATCAAGGAAACCGCAAGGCCTGGCTGGTTGAAAGCATCGATCCGTAAAGCTGTGACGACTTGTTTGATGGCTTCTAGGTCTTTGGTAAATAGCAGAGCAAAACTTGGAGCTCCGAAAAATAAGATGGTACCGAGCAGGGACATGATGGCTACTCCATAGGCAGAGCTGAGAAATGCGACTCGTCTAACTGTGAGGATGTCCCCCTTTCCCAAGGCTTGACCAATCAAAACCGCTGCCGCTGTCGCAAGACTATAGGCTGGCATATAGGTAAAACTCTCGATATTGCCTGCAATCATGTGAGAAGCATAGACAGTCATCCCCAGCCCAACAATCAAACTGAAATAGACCACCTGTCCCAACCGCATAACCAAGCGTTCGGCCGCTGCAGGTAGGGTCAAATCCACCATTTCCTTAGGACTTCCGAAATGGAACAATTGTTTGAAATCAACTGCCAAGTCAGTCTGTTGCACCTTTCGGTAAAGCAAGACAGTACCAAGCAAGCGAGCTAAGACGGTTCCCAAGGCCGTCCCTACAATACCAAAACCTGACCAAGAGCCAATACCAAAAATCAAGAAATAGTCCAAGACCACATTAAAACCATTGGTCAGTAAGCTCATTTTCATAGGGGAAACTGTGTCGCCAGATGCCCGCAGGATTGTTCCCAAAATGGTCATCAGAGCTTGGAAAATCGTCAAGCCACCAACCCAGTAAAAAAATGCCTGGGCGCCAGCCAAACTCTCCGCATCTGCTCCCATCAAGACCAGCATCTGCCGCCCAAAAATAAGGGATAGGAAACCCAATAGCAGACCTACACCTACTGAAAGCACTAAGGCTTGACGGACATGAAAGGTAAGAGATTCCCTATCTCCCGCGCCAATAGACCGAGCAATCAAAGCTGTTGCCCCAACTCCCAAAGCCATATAGACCGCCAAATAGACATTCAAAATCGTATTGGCAAGACCAACTGCCGTCACCGCTACCAGCCCCAGCTGTGCAATCAAGAGGGTATCCATAAAACCAACTAAGGTCTGAAAAATATTTTCCACCGTCGCAGGAAAGGCCAAACGAATAATCTCTTTTCCTAAACTTTCTTGCTTCATTTTCCTCTCCACGGATTTATTTAGAATAATTATAAATAAAAACAGGTGAAAAAACAAGAAAACAGGGAGTGGGGAAGAACTCGATAAGTCAAAAAGGAGTTCGTCTCCCCACCCCCGCATAGCTCCAAAGGTTCGGGGAGCCTTTGGAGGTTGGAGATAAGGCGAACTCCGTTCGCTTCAGTCGTATAAGGAAGATTTGGAGTGGAAAACACGAATTGCTGAGATTTGCTTCGCAAATCTTATCTCCAACCTTTTTACCTCGCTTTTCTGTTTCAAGGCTCGGGCTGAAACAGTTCCCAGAACTGTTTCACTCCACTGGACTGTTAAAGCCAATCAACCACTGCGCTGAGATGTTGACACGAGCTCTGAGAAGTGCACCGATACCGAGCCTAGTTTCCTAAAGCTTCACTTTTTATAGATTTCTTTCCGGTGCCCGATTTCAAGAGCTAGGATGACCATTTTGTTATCCATAATATCACAAATTACACGGTAATTTCCCACTCGATACCGCCACAGGCCCGTATAGTCTCCAACCAAGACCTTGCCAAACTGCCTTGGATTCTCCAAACCGTCCAAACTTTTTTTCAAATCCTTAGCAAGCATCAGCCCCACATGCCTGTCCATTTTTTTCAACTGCTTCAAAGCATCATCGCTGAGAACAAGTTTATAAGCCATCTTCTAACTCCGCAAGAACATCATCAATCGAGTGTGTAACAGGATTTTCTTGGAATTTCTTCAAAGCCTTGATACCAATTTCATAGTCCAACTGGTCTTCTATCTGTTCTGCCAGTGCAGTTTTAAATAACTCAGACAGGCTTTTTCCTGTATGAATGGCATAGCTTCTGAAGATTTCTTCTTCTGCATCGTTTAACCGCAAGGATACAATTCCCATCATTCTACCCACTTTCTTCTTGTAATACATTGTATAACAATTCGTTCAAAATGTCAATGGACACCAGAAAAACAGACCACGTTTGTAGTCTGTTTGTATATCTATTGATTTGCTTATGGATGCAAGCGATGCAACATTCTCGGGAACGGAATGGCTTCACGGATGTGTTTTGTACCAGCCACAAACGTCACCATACGTTCAATACCGATACCAAAGCCACCGTGAGGTACGGAACCGTACTTGCGAAGGTCAAGGTAGAATTCATATTCTGACTTGTCCATGCCGAGCTCATCCATCTTGGCTACCAAGGCATCGTAGTTGTCCTCACGCATAGAGCCACCGATGATTTCACCGTAGCCTTCTGGTGCCAAGAGGTCCGCACAAAGTACACGTTCTGGATTGCCAGGAACTGGTTTCATGTAAAAGGCCTTGAAGCTTGCTGGATAGTTAACAACGAAAGTCGGTACACCAAAGTAGTTTGAAATCCAAGTTTCATGTGGCGAACCAAAATCATCCCCATGCTCGATGTGTTCGTAGTCCGTATCTTCATCAGCCTCATGCTCTTGCAGAAGGGTAATGGCATCATCATAAGCCACACGTTTAAATGGTTCTGCAATGTAGCGTTTGAGAGCATCCACATCACGCTCAAGAGTTTCCAAGGCTTGTGGAGCACGGTCGATAACACCTTGAATCAAGGCTTTGACATAAGCTTCTTGCAAATCAAGTGACTCTTCATGGCTGAGGAAGGAATACTCGGCATCCATCATCCAGAACTCTGTCAAGTGACGGCGAGTTTTTGATTTTTCTGCACGGAAAACAGGACCGAAGTCGAAGACACGACCAAGTGCCATAGCACCAGCTTCAAGATATAGCTGACCTGATTGGCTAAGGTAGGCAGGTTGACCAAAGTAGTCCGTTTCGAACAATTCTGTCGAATCTTCTGCCGCATTTCCAGACAAGATTGGGCTATCAAACTTGATAAAGCCATTCTTTTCAAAGAATTCATAAGTCGCATAGATGATGGCATTACGGATTTGTTGGATAGCGACCTGCTTACGTGAACGCAACCAGAGGTGACGGTTGTCCATCAGGAAGTCCGTACCGTGTTCTTTTGGTGTGATTGGGTAATCTTGTGATTCGCCGATCACTTCAAGGTCTGTCACATCCAACTCATATCCAAACTTAGAACGCTCATCTTCCTTGACAATCCCTGTCACATAGACAGACGTTTCTTGGCTGAGACGTTTTGCTACATCGAACTTCTCCGCACCAGCTTCTTCGCCGAATTTTTCAATGAAGTTTGGCTTGAAAGCAACAGCTTGGAAGAAGGCTGTTCCGTCTCGCAACTGTAAGAAAGCCAATTTGCCCTTGCCTGATTTGTTGGAAACCCAGGCACCAATGGTCACTTCTTGACCGACATAATCTTTTACTTGGTTGATGGTAATCAATTTTCTAGACATTATTTTTCCTCTTTTTATTTTTTCATAAATGTGTGTAGTCGTGCCACTGCTTCTTTGAGCGTGTCCATATCTGTCGCATAGCTGAGGCGGATATTCTCAGGAGCTCCAAAACCAGCACCTGTCACCAAGGCCACCCCAACTTCTTCCAAAATGGCTGTGGTAAATTCAGTCACATCTGTGTAGCCCTTGATTTCCATAGCCTTTTTGACATTTGGGAAGAGATAGAAGGCACCTTCTGGCTTGATAAGCTCAAAACCTGGTACTTCTGCCAGCAAGGGATAAATGGTATTAAGCCGCTCTTCAAAGGCCTGACGCATGGTTTCTACCGTATCTTGCGGACCTGTAAAGGCTTCAATAGCCGCATACTGAGCAACTGTTGTCAGGTTCGATGTCGTCTGTCCGACAATCTTGCTCATGGCCGCGATAATCTCAGGATTGCCAACCGCAAAGCCAACCCGCCAACCTGTCATGGCATAGGCCTTGGCCACACCGTTGACAACAATGGTCTGCTGACGAATGCTTTCTGAAATGCTTGAAATCGGTGTGAAGGTATTTCCATTATAGACCAAACGACCGTAAATATCATCTGCCAAGATGAGAATATCGTGCTCCACAGCCCAGTTTCCGATGGCTTCCAATTCCTCACGACTGTAAATCATGCCCGTCGGATTGGACGGACTATTGAGCAAGAGAACCTTGGTCTTATCCGTACGAGCCGCTTCCAGCTGGTCAACCGTTACCTTGAAATTGTGCTCTTCACTTGCAGTGACAAAGACTGGCACGCCTTCGTTCATCTTAATTTGATCTGCATAAGAAACCCAGTAAGGTGTCGGAATAATCACCTCATCACCAGGATTGATGACCGCCGCAAAGAAAGCATAGAGAACAAATTTGGCACCTGTCGCAAGAACGACTTGATTGCGTTCGATAGAGTAGCCATAGAAATTCTCAAAGTAGGTATTGACTGCGTCCTTCAACTCAGGAAGCCCTGAAGCTACCGTATAAAAACTCGCCTTACCATTTTCGATAGACTTAATAGCAGCTTCTTGAATATTTTTCGGTGTGACGAAGTCTGGCTCACCCAAGGTCAGCTCTAAAATATCACGTCCTTCCACCTTCAAGGCTTTTGCACGCGCACCTGCTGCCAGAGTGACACTTTCTTCCATTTCTAAGACTCGTCTTGATAACTTGCTCATAAGCCCTCCCGTTTGATAAAGTTCCCTGTTTCAAATTCAACTAAATAGTAGGCAGTGCCTGACTTGACTTCCCAAATTGGTTTGTCATCCCTAAAACCTAGAATCACCCTATCAGCTGCTGACGCACCATTCTCTGTAGCGACTGCCTGCGCTTCTTCCTTAGAAATACCATTCGCCATTGGATAAACGTACACAGTATTTGTCTCTTCAGGAATGATAACCGCAATCATTTCCCCCTGACTCGTCTTTCCTTGCACGCTAAAGTATGTTTCTGTCCCGTTGTAGATAGAGACATCATCAACAACCTCTATATCCGTATAGTCTCGAGCTACAGAAATAGCGTGATTCTCTACATCAGAAAAAGGCTTAGCTGCAAGGTCCCAAATAACGAATATCGAAAAAGTCATGACACTTAGGAGTATAAAGGAACCAGCTATCAGCTGTCCCTTCTTCGTTGCCAATACTTCCAAAAGTTGAAAAATCTTTTTTTCCATAGTAGTCCTATTATACTACAAGTTAAAGCATATTTCCATTTTTTCCGTAATTGAATTATGAATAAACTTTCATTCTCCTTCAGACAGAGAACGAATATAAGAACTGGGACCCACAGTTCAGCTCCTCTATGCTATATAAAGTACTTTACCTATGAATATAGGATTTAACTTTTTTTGCTTGATAACCGAACCATTTATTGCTAAAATATTCTCATGAGAACTGTTGAACAATCTTTAAATGAGAACAAGCATGCACTTCACAGTCTAGTCGTCTTTCGCAGAGCAGCTAATACTATCGCAAAATCAGAATTAGAAACAATCAAAAAATACGGACTGACAGTTTGTCAGTTTGGAGTGATGGAGGCACTCTACAACAAAGGAAATCTGCGGATTCAAGACTTAATTGATAAATTATTAAGCACATCTGGCAACATGACTGTCGTTATAAAAAACATGATTCGAGATGGCTATATCTACAAGACGATCGATACAAATGACCGTCGTGCTTCCTTGATTGCCCTCACTCCACTTGGACGCGAAACCATTGAAAAAATCCTTCCAGAGCATTATGATCACGTTGGAGAGATTTTTTCTGTCCTTAGTTCAGAAGAACAAGACCAATTAGCCGAGATACTTAAAAAATTCAAGAATCAGCAGACCTAGGATTACCAACAAAAGACAAATACGATATACTAAATTTATGTTTTTATGAAAAGGAGGCCATCATGGCAAACGTATTGTTTTTAGTTGGTTCACTACGTGACGGTTCTTTTAACCATCAAATGGCAAAAAAGCCGAAGCGTTCTTGGCTGATAAGGCTCAAGTATCTTACATTGATCTTGCAAAAATTCCCCTATTCAACCAAGACATCGAGACACCTATCCTTCCTGAAATTGCAGAGCTACGTGCACAAGTAGACGCTGCGGATGCTATCTGGATTTTCTCACCAGTATATAACTATGCAATCCCAGGCATCGTAAAAAATGCTCTCGATTGGCTCAGTCGTTCGCTCGATTTATCCAATCTAAAAGGACCATCTATCCTACAAGATAAAATCACAACTGTCTCTGCCGTCGCAAACAGTGGTCACGACCACCTATTCAAAGACTTCCAACACCTTCTTCCATTTATCCGCACTCAGATTGCTGGTGAATTTACAGGTTCAACCATCAATCCAGAAGCATGGGGAACAGGTGTATTGGAGTTATCTGACGAAACTCTAACAAAACTCGAGCAACAAGCAGCTGACCTGTTGGCAGCAATTCAATAATCAAAAAAAACCAGAATTTCTGGTTTTTTTGATTAACATTTTAAGAGTATTCCGACTTCTGACAAGAATCAATTACTACTTTGATGACTTCTCAAAACCATTCCCCAACTTCATTTCTCACACATTGCAAGGCCGCACCGATAACCTGGTGCATATCGTAGTAACGATAATGACCAAGACGCCCACCGAATATAACATTCTCTTGTTGTTCTGCCAATTCCTTATATGCTGTGTATAGATGATTATTGCGATCATTGTTGACTGGATAATATGGCTCATCGCCTCGTTTCCAGGTCTTCGAATACTCACGGGTAATAATGGTTTTATCTTGTGTACCAAATTCGAAATGTTTGTGTTCGATGATTCGAGTATATGGTGTCTCGCTATCTGTGTAGTTCACAACTGCATTCCCTTGATAGTTTTCCATATCCAACACTTCTGTCTCAAATCGAAGGCTACGATATTCCAATTCACCAAGCTTATAATCAAAGAACTCATCAATCATTCCTGTAAAGACAATCTTTGGATAGGTAGCTAAATAGTCTTCCTTATTGGCAAAGAAATCAACATTTGTCTCAACATCAATATTCTCATGTTCCAACATTTTTTCTACAATCTGCGTGTAGCCACCGATTGGAATACCTTGATAAGTATCGTTAAAGTAGTTATTATCATAAGTCAAACGAACAGGCAAGCGACGGATGATGAAGGCAGGTAACTCCGTACACGGCTTTTCCCATTGTTTCTCGGTGTAGGACTTGATCAATTTTTCATAGATGTCTGTACCAACTAGTGAGATAGCTTGCTCTTCCAAGTTCTCAGGTGTTTTTCCTCCCAAAACAGCTCGTTGCTCTGCAATCTTCGCTGCTGCTTCAGCAGGGGTCACCACACCCCAAAGCTTGTTAAAGGTATTCATGTTGAAGGGAAGATTGTAAATCTCACCCTTGTAGTTGGCGACTGGTGTGTTTGTATAGCGGTTGAACTCCGCAAATTGATTGACATAATCCCAAATTTCTTTTTCAGAAGTATGGAAAATATGCGCGCCATATTCATGGACTTGAATACCTTCTACTTCTTTGGTATAGATGTTACCCGCAATGTGTTCTCGTTTTTCGATAACCTTTATTTTTTTACCCTTTTTAGCTGCCTCGTGAGCAAAGACCGCTCCGAACAGACCTGCACCAACAACTAAGTAGTCGTAATGTTTCATATATTTTGTATTTTCCTCCTAGAACTGATGTTCTTGCGAGAATTGAGTCAACTGTTCCGAAGTTAGTCCTGTTATTTCTAACACATCCTCTATGTCAAGACCTCTAGCTAATAATTTTTGTGCAACATCTAAACTTTTTTGTAGACTTCCTTCTTCTAGGCCTTTCTCTAGACCTTCGGCTCTTCCTTCTTCCTTTCCACGATTTCTACCACGTATAAAAGAACTTTCCAATTCTCCAAAGTGGTTGGAAGCATTACGCAACCATTGATCTACCATTTCGATTTCCTCTTAAACCTGATGTTTTTGTGACAGTTGATTGATTTGATCTGAAGATAGACCGGTCAATTTTTCAATCAGTTCATACGAAAAACCTTCACGCAACATCTGATAGGCGACCTCTATACGACCTTTCTCCAAACCTTCTGCTCTGCCTTCCTCCTTACCTAGCCGTCTACCACGTATGTAGGAGCTTTCCAATTCGCCAAAGTGGTTGGAAGCATTGCGTAACCATTGATCTACCATTTCGATTTCCTCCTCTGTCCATGTGTTTCTATCCAGCAGATGTTCTGCTTTTTCAATAACATCTGATGTAGATTGACTAAATGCTCGATTGGCGAAAAATTCTATCCATTGGCGCTGATTTTTCTCTAGCTGACCCTTGCGGAATTTTTTCAGTTCAATAATGACCATTTCAAATGGTTTTCTCAATTCTTCATGTTCGCCAAATGGCAATTCCAAGACTTGACCCCCATCTTTTTCAGTCAGTACAAAACTGTGAATCGGCTGATCATCATCAAAATACTTACTAGCTACTAAGGCAATCGAATAAATCGGTGAGATTTTATCATACATATCGTGTGTCTGTGTGACCTTGTCACGAACATTGGGCAAATCCTTAACCAAATGTTGGCAGGAATAGGTCCATAAGCGTTTGATAAAACTGTTTTGATAGGCAACCTGTATCTCGATGATGACTTGTGTTCCATCATCCATACGAGCCAAAATATCCACCGTAGTACTAAAGTGGCTAGTCCTTTCCTTTTTTACATCCGCAATAGTTCCATTCAAAATCTGAACAGACTTGGGGCGAAAACCTAGAAAAGTATTGATGAAATCAATGGTAATTTCGTGGTCATTGAAAATCTTTTTTGCAATAATATCAGCCATTGGACTGACTGCCTGTCGGCGTTTTGTCATCTCTATCCTCCAAATAAAGTAATCGAGAAATACTCCCTATCTATTTATTCGGAAAAGTTTATAGTTATATTATAGCACGGTATCTAAAATTTTCAAGTCACTTTCCTATTACAGCAACTACTAAAAAGCGTCCCAAAGCCATGTTGACTACGGAACGTTTTCTACTTTATCTGAAGAAAAAATGAAAATTCGTTCTATCCAAATGCAAGTTCAAATACCCTATATTTAATCCCTCCTAAAAATATCCCGTGTATAGACCTTGTCAAGAACATCATCCAAACTCAAGTCGTATCGATTGGCTACAATGGCTTGACTCATTTCTTTAAATTTCTTAAGATTGTTGACGACTTTGGAGCCAAAGAATGTCGTTCCGTTCTCTAAGGTCGGCTCATAAATAATCACCCTTGCTCCCTTAGCCTTCAAACGCTTCATAACTCCCTGGATAGAACTTTGACGGAAGTTATCAGAATTACTCTTCATGGTCAGACGATAAATTCCTATCGTGATATCCTTTTCTTGCTGTTGCGAATAGGAATCATGTTCTGAGTAAGCATAGTAGCCAGCCATCTTCAGTACCTGATCGGTAGCTACATCAACAATACGTTCGTTAATTCCGGAAATGCAGCAATCCTATGATTAGCTATGTGAATTTAAAAATTCTTGTAACTGTCCTAAATCATCAAGATTATCAATCTCAAATATAACGTTCGAAGGAATATCTCGCTTATACACTGTCAACTTATCCAAGTTATCTTTTACAAGATTATCCCAATACAAATTACAAAAATCGTTTGATTCTAACACTTCTTCAATAAGTTTGTTTAGAACCTGACCAGATTTTGCATCCCAATATGATACCCCAGATAGAATAGAGCCCTCGCCACTATCTATCACAATTTCTTTCACTTGACCATTATCATCACATTTTAAAAGCCACTCATCCTCAAAATTATCTTTATATGCCGAAAAATATGTAGAAATGGTTACATCAGAATCTAAGAAGTTCGTGTGCAAATAATTGTCCGCATCAATCACATAAGCATCACTTAAAAAATCCCTCACAAGATACATGCTATAAAAGTTATTATAGGTATCATATTTATCATTGTGAATTAACCTTACCCCATATTTACTCTCTAAAAAGTCAAACTTTTCTGATAAATAACCTGTCACAATAATAATTTCCGAAATACCTATTTCATTTAAAAATAAAATTTGTCTTTCTATTAATGTTTGATCTCCAACTTCAATCAAAGATTTAGGAGTTGTAAAAGTCAAGGGTCTTAATCTAGTTCCCATTCCTGCTGCTAAAATAATCGCTCTCATCAATTCTCCCCCTTAATTTTTCAAGACAAATAGTGTACCAATAACAATAACTATACTACTGAAGATTAACTTTATATCTAATTGTCCACCGAAAAGAAACAGCGAGAAGATGACTGTCCAAATAGAATAAGTGACATTTAAACCTGTCGCTCTTACTGGACCTATAGTATCAATAGCAGAATAATAAAATAAATAGGAAAGCGTTCCTATAACGGAAAGACAAATGATAAAAAGAATAGACTGTGAACTAAAAACAGTTGCTAAACTGTAAACAACATCCCCCTCTATTATCATAAACAACAGATAGACTAAGCTTGAAGTCCATTGCCTGATAAATAAAGCTTGTTTAGGTAAAATATCTTCTTTCATGCCATAAGCGGTAATAACACTCTCTGAAGCCCAGCCAATTACACATAGCAATGCCACTAAAGAACCAATGAATAATTCTTCTATTTGAGAAAAACCACTATATCCAAGAAAAATAACTGCCAAGATAGTTAAAGCGAGCCCAAACCATCCCTTTCTTGTCAAATAATCTTTTAAAAAAATCATACCTAATAAAGCTGCGACTGCAGGGTAGATAGCGGATATTGTCGCTGTCAAGCCTGCCCCCAACTTCTCCACTGCAAATAGATAGGCTCTCATTCCTAAAGGTCCTGCGAATACTGCTGCTATCATTACAAAATAAGCACTTCTAGTTTTCAAAATTTGTATCGTATTTTTAAACCGACCTCTAATAGATAAGTCAATTGTTAAAAAAATAGCAGAAAAGAAATCGTGAAAAAATGCTAATAGTAACGTAGAGGATAATAGCTTGCTATCCCCAACAACGAAAGGAACCATTAACAATATCAAACTATTCAAGGATGTATCCAATCCCCAAAACATTCCTGATAACAAGCCCTGTAAATTTCCTCTTAAACTAATCTTCATAGTTACTCCTTTTAGAATAAGTATATATATATTTAAAACATCGATACATTCTTTAATCTCTTCTAAAAATATCTCGTGTATATACCTTATCTCGCACATCGTCCAAAGAACTATCATAACGATTGGCTACAATGGCTTGACATTGAGACTTGAACTTCTTCAAATCATTGATAATTTTAGAACCAAAGAAGGTTGAGTCGTCCTCTAGAGTTGGTTCAAAAATAATAACTTTTGCACCTTTGGCTTTCAATCGTTTCATGACACCTTGAATGGAACTCTGTCTAAAGTTATCCGAGTTGCTCTTCATCGTTAAACGGTAAACACCAACAGTAATTTCTTTTTCTTGCTGACGAGAGTAGCTATCATGTTCAGAGTAATCATAATAACCAGCCATTTTCAGCACCTGATCGGCAATAAAATCTTTCCTTGTTTTATTGGCTTCAACAATGGCCGTCATCATGTTCTGTGGAATATCATTGTAATTAGCCAATAATTGCTTTGTATCTTTTGGCAAGCAATAGCCTCCATATCCGAAAGAGGGATTATTATAATGATCGCCGATACGAGGATCCAAACCAACTCCTCGAATAATCGATTCTGTATCTAATCCTTTTAGCTCAGCATAGGTATCCAATTCATTGAAGTAAGAAACACGCAAGGCCAAATAGGTATTGGCAAAAAGCTTAACCGCTTCAGCTTCTGTCGATCCCATATGTAATACATCGACATCCTCTTTCAAGGCACCTTCTTGTAGTAGCGAGGCAAATAGTCTTGAACCTTCTACTACCGAATCTGGAGCTCCTTCTTCACAGGATACAATAATCCGTGAAGGGTAGAGATTATCATAAAGTGCTTTTGACTCTCTAAGAAACTCTGGACTAAAAATAATATTTTCCGTAGCAAACTTTTCACGCATAGACTGGGTGAATCCAACAGGAATCGTTGATTTGATGACCATTAATGCCTTAGGATTGACCGACAATACTGTTTGAATCACAGATTCCACATGACTAGTGTCAAAGTAATTCTTAGCACTATCATAGTTCGTTGGAGCAGCAATCACAACAATTTCTGCCTCTTTGTAGGCTTTTTCTGCATCAAGTGTTGCTACTAAATTCAAGTCCTTTTCCGCAAGATATTTCTCTATATAATCATCCTGAATCGGAGAGTTCTTAGAATTGATTAAGTCAACTTTTTCTTGGATAATATCCACAGCGGTAACTTGATGATGCTGTGCTAATAAGACAGCGATAGAAAGACCGACATAACCGGTTCCTGCAACAGCGATATTTTTTGCCGGAAGAGTGCCGATTGACTTCGGAAAATCAGAAACAAATAAACTGTTAATTTCAAATTCAAGCACATTGCTCAAAGCCAGTAACTGAGGAATCGAAGGAAGATATTCACCTTGCTCCAGCTTGCTAATCATAGCCCGATTTATCCCTGTCAAATCAGAAAGTTCCTGCTGAGAATATCCCAACTCTTTTCTTTTAGAAAAAATAATAGTTTTAAGAAATTCTTGAGAAAATTCTTTGTTACTCATAATTTCACCTCTACAAAAAAATGATATACAAAGTATACCATTTGTTACTAAAAAAATCAAAAAAATATCATCGACAACATAGTTTTAATCAAGTGCTATAAGAGAACAAGATAAATCAATCCTTCTCATCTTTGTGTATCTTGATATATTTTTTATCCATACAAACTATGAGCATACTAGTCTAGAAAACAAGGTCTATTTATAATACTCCTTATACCATTGAGCAAATCGACGTAAGCCTTCTCTGAGAGTGGTAGAGGGACTAAAACCAAAATCTCTCTCCAAATCAGAAGTATCAGCGTAGGTTACTGGTACATCTCCAGCTTGCATAGGCACCAGTTTTTTATGTGCTTCAATATCAAAATCTTCTGGCAATACTCCTGCCAAAACTAGTTCCTCACTCAATATGTGAACAAAATCCAATAAGTTTTCAGGATTGCTATTGCCAATATTGTAGATTGCATACGGCGGAATAGGGAGACCATCACTTCCACTTCTCTTCTGTGGTGCGCCAAACATGACACGCTTGACACCTTCCACAATATCATCGACATAGGTAAAATCACGTTTACAATTTCCATAGTTGAAAATTTCAATCGTTTCCCCTTTTATCAGTTTATTTGTGAATCCAAAATAAGCCATATCTGGACGACCTGCTGGACCGTAGACCGTAAAGAAACGTAGTCCCGTTGTTGGAATGTCATAGAGCTTACTATAAGCATGAGCAAATAACTCGTTTGACTTTTTGGTTGCTGCGTAAAGCGAAACAGGATTATCAACCTTGTCATCTGTTGAAAATGGTACTTTTTCATTCCCACCATATACTGAAGATGAGGAGGCATATACAAGATGTTCAACTGGATAATGGCGACACGCTTCTAGGATATTTTGAAAGCCAATGATATTACTTTCAATGTAAACTTCTGGATTTGTAATCGAATATCTTACACCTGCTTGTGCTGCCAAATTCACAACAATATCAGGCTGATATTGTTCAAAAATTGAATTTACTAATCCTTTGTCCGCCAAATCGCCTTCAATAAAAGTCCATTTATTTTTACTTTCGTTTGATAGTTGATTTATTTGTTCAAGACGATACTGTTTCAACGTTACATCATAGTAATCATTCAAATTATCAAGACCGATAATATGATATGCTTCGTCACTCCTTAATAGTTCTAATACTAGGTTGCTACCGATGAAACCAGCTGAACCTGTGATGAAAATAATTCTGTTCTTATTTAATTTCAATATACTTCCTCCCTATCTATTTTATAAAGCAAACATCTCCGATTATATTTGCATTCATCATTCAAACAAGAAAATAAAAATATTAGCACTTCCTAATTATCCTCATCTTCGAAAGTTGATAGATACTCACTGACAATAACTGAAAACTCTTTTGCATATTCATACTGGTATCGAGCGTAGTCACCAAACTCAACCCCTAGTTGCTGTTTATATTCACACCAATTGCTCCATAACAAACCAGCAGTAGCAACATATGCATAAATTTTCATTCTTATTCTTTCTTCGCACCCTTCTTCAAAGTATGCGTCTATCAAAAAATCTATTTGCTCCCTATTGTATTGAGAATAAATAGCAAACATCGCAATGTCTAAATCAGGATCCTGCATCCCAGCATACTCCCAATCAATTAAACGAACTTCTGTTTGATTATTTTTCTCAAAGATTAAGAAATTATCGGGATTTGCATCAATGTGACAAAGAACCTTTTTTTCTATATTCAACTGAATATAACTCTTAAGAGTAAGTACTCTATTTTTAACAGATTGATAGTCTTCGTATATAGATTCCCTATTTCCTCTTAAGCTTTCATAAAATTCTATTTCCCCAAATAAATCAAACTCATGAGAAGTAATTAATTCGCTTTCATGAAAACCTCTTAATTTTTTCATACATAAAGAAACATCGCTTTTATTATTTGAATCACAGTTTCTTGCACCATCAATAAAAGAAGTAATTTTATATCCTTTTTCAGGGCTAATATAAATCAATTCGTCACTAATACTTTCCCCAGCAATTACTCTGTAAACTTCAGCTTCCTGTTCTCGATTAATTAATTTATCGGTTCCCTCCCCAGGAATTCTCATAATGTAACTTTTGTCTTTGCATTCAAACATAAAAGAACGATTGGTCATGCCTTTTTTCAAGGCAAGTACATTCTTTATTTCTTTAGGAGCAATATCAAAAGTTGTACAAATAATATCTATTGTTTCTACTCTTAAATGATTAGACATATCATCTAAGAAAATCAAATCTTCAAATGTATTAATATCTTGTATAAAATGCTCGCAATTTTTGAATGTAGGTATTGCTAGTTCCCCATCTGTAACCAAAAGCTCTTCCCAAGCTAGCATTTGTTGACTAGGGTTATTTGCCAACTCTCGAAGCCTCTGCTTTATCCAAATTGAATCCGATTGCTCTATAAAAGCAACACCTAATCTTTCGCTCAAATCATCTAACTTTGTTACGTTTTTTGAAATATCAGCAATCATATACCAAGAAGAGTCATCTTTCTTGCTAGTAAAAGGATTTGTTGCGCACCAGATGTCACATGGAATTATATAGGAATTCGACAAATAGGATTCCGCTAAACTTAGGGAGTATAGTGTATTGGAGTTAGCAAAATCATCATTTTCAATTAATTCAACTTCGTACTTATCTATTAAATATCGGAATTGTTCTTTTTTGTATCCAATAACAATAATAATTTCAGAAACCCCTGCTTCTTTGAGTTGTACGATTAAGCGTTCAATCAATATCTCACCATTCACTTCTAGAAAAGCCTTGTGAGTCTCAAAATTTAATGGGATAGTTCGTCTACCTAAGCCCGCCGCGAGAATAATGGCATTTTTTAGTATCATCCATGCAACCTCAATAAATATTCTTAGACTGTAAACTATGATGTTTCAGTAATTCTTTGATTCTATTTTCTAATGCAGGTACCTTTAAATAATCACCATAGAGTAACGATAGTAAGTGCTTGTAAGACGTTGGCACACAAAATTCTCCTTCTAAAGTTTGCATTTTTTCTATCGATAGTACATTTTTTGTTGGAATCTCATACCATGTAGCAAAAATGTCTGCTGTTGTGGCGTAACTTGACTCTTCTAGTCCGTACATACTACATAATTTTTCAAATTTCTTATAATCTCTTTCAACATCGCGAAATAAGTATCTCAGCTTAAATAAGCCGATTTTTACTGCACCTTTAAATGAATTAGCTGATTTTATAAGAGAAATCAATTTATAGTATCTAATAAAGGCCAGTTGTTGTACTTCTTTAGAAAATCTCTTCCTTTCTTCTGACTCTTCTGGCATACCAATCAAATAAAATACATCTAAATGAAATAACTCAGTAGAATAACCTTTTGGTGCAATCCGCATCATATAATGACGACAGTTCTCATCAACTTCTGGACAGTAAAAATAAAACTCGTCGTTCAAATCATTCTTTAGTGCCTCAATAAGCTCCTCTTTTTTCGAATATGGAACAAAAACATCCACATCATAATCCCATGGAATTTGACCATTATCTCTCACAGCACCTAATAAGGAACCATATGCTAATTGATATGGAATTGAGTTCGTGACACAAACCTTATGAAATTCTCTCAAAGCATTCAAAATTAAATCTTGATAGGATTTGAACTCTTCAAAAATTTGTTCGAAATCTTTACGATAATATGAACTCTTACGAACCTCTTCCAAAAATTCATTTCTATCCATTTTTTCCTCCCAAAAGATTTTTTTTCTGATTTAAGAATTGTTTAAACTCTGCACGGAATTTATAAAGCACAAAACCTAGGTAAGTAAACATTACAACAACTCTGTACCCAAACTCAATATAACTAAATGTAAACGGATAGTTAAGATATGTAAAATACAGCCCAATCCCCATAAAAACAACAACTACCATGATGATATAGACAAGCTTTGAAAGCTTTAATCCTATATCTTCAAATCGTTTGCTAATTGCTATGACAATCCCGACTCGTATGAGCATTGAAATAAAATCTGCAAGGATTGAGCCGGTTATACCTAAGATTCCAATCAAATAATAAGAAATTACTACATTCACCAGGCTACTTGATAAGGTTGCAACAAAAATCAATCTTGATGCTTTCTTATGATAGAAGAGAATTTCTACATAAAAATAGTAAAGTATCTTTATCAAAAATACACTTACTATCAAAGGAATATACTTCCAAGAAGAAGCATATCCTTTATCTAATAACAAAATAATATAATCATGAGAAAATAGTGCAATGCCCAAAAGGAAAAAACCAATTACATACGTTAAAATTTCTGAAATTTTCGCAATATTCTTCCGAACTGAATCGTTTAATATCGTCATCTGCTCATAGAGCCATGGACCGTAAGCACTATTCACATAACCTTGAACTATATCAGCAATACCACCGAATTGGGAGGCAATCGCAAACAGTCCTACATCTCCTAGATTCCCAATGTCTCCGATAAAAAGCTTCGACAAAAAAACTGTAATATGGGTTGATAAATTATGAGGGATTATTGGTATCGAATATAGTAAAGCTTCCTTTAGTAATCTCTTATCCAAGCACCATATTATCATACTAGATTTCCATAGATCAATTAACATTACAAAGAAGTAAACAGCATATGTTATGAGATTGGCAAGTAAGACTCCATTTGCTCCGAGTTTAAAATGTACTACAAATAATATATTCAAAACTAGGGTAAGAATAAAAAATATCAGTGTAATGATTGCATACTTTCCAGCTTGCTGCTGACTTTTTAAAATATTTTCATAAATAGTATACTGACAATAAAAAACTAGCGATAAAATAGAAATGAATATTGTCGGAAAAAAGTCTATATTATTAAAAAAATAATAACCCACTATTTTCTTTCCAAGTATCATAACTATACTAGCAATAATACTAATTAGTAAAACAAATAAAATTATAGTTCCATAAAAACGACTTAACCTAACCGTATCATGTTTTAGATCTACATAAAAACGAAATATCGCAGAATACAACGATGCCGCAACAAGAAATGAACCTGTTATTAAAAAACTACTTACAAGACTCGTAATACCATAATCAACAGTGGTTAAATAAGAAGTATAAAGCGGAAGTAGAAAAAAACTAAATCCTCTGATTAACAACCCACAAACCATGTAAATAATAGTATTTTTAAATACAACTTTTGTCGTTAACTTTTTTATCAATTATATATCCTCATAGTCGATGATTTATCAAGGAGATGTTTTATCAATCTGCGACAAATCTAACAACTCTCCAAGTTTTTCATCTGTTTCTTTTGGTGAAAATGGTAAAAAACCTCCTGCTGGATAAAAGGTAAATTCCGAAAAATATATCCTACCATTAACAGAATACAAATCTATTCGTACAAATGGGGCATTACAAATATCATAAAGTTTTTCTGCTATCTTTCTCATTTCTGGAAAATTTGGAGGTAAGACAAAATCACCTAAACGTCTAAAATCAGCTCTACAAAATTCTAATTCATTTCCCTCTAAATCATAGAATGAAATTTGAGCAGTATTATGATCTTCAAGTCCTTTAGAAATATATATAAATTCCGCTCTCCCATTAAAAAAGAAAAATTTATAATCTACTGTATCAGCTACGTTAGCTAAATCTTCTAAATACTCTTCCGCTATAATTCTAGGTGGAACATCTTTATAAACCCATTCTCTATAAGGATAGTAAAAATTACGTTTTAATGCCCTGCAAAGCAATTTTCTTGCCTTTTCTCTATCAAATTCCTCTTTATCCCTGCAAATAATCACGCTCCCTGAATCATGCGTACATTTTAAAACAAATTGATTTGGCAACGTATCAAAATCGATTTCTTCAGCACGATTCCAAACGTCCAATGTGGGAACAATATACTGCTTGCCAATGCTTGCAGCAACAACCTCTTTCACTTTATATTTATCAACCAACTTGATATATTCTTTATTTCGATCATGAATTTTTAACCATTGTAATTTTTCGTTATATGTTTTAGGTGATAACAAATTCAACTCTTGGTTCATATTGATTTTATACAACCTTTTCAAAAAAACACTATCTGGCATATTTTTGAAAAAACCATTCCTTGCTAAAACTTTGAATCTGTAATCTTTATTAAATAAAAATTTAAAATATTTATTCATTTCTCACTCCCTAATGTCTATATCGGTTATCCATTTTAAAATTAATCGGACATTTGTTATTCTTCTATTTGGATTCAGGCTTCCGTAAAATTTCATTCAACATTGCGCAAGAAATAATAATAGGTAGGTACCAAAAAACCTGTGCGGAGAAAGTTACCGCAGACCATTCAATAAACAATATTGTACTAACTAAAGAAAAAGATAAGAGAGAAAAATTATTTTTTTTCTTATTTGCTAAATCCCTCAAACCATTCAAAGATATATAGAGATTATATATGTATCTACTGTAATATGTGAATAACCCCATCAAGCCAAATGTAACCGATAATTCTGCAATGTTACTATGTGAATAATCATAGTTCAAGGTTGTTTTTAAACCAAAATAATTCCATCCACCTCCAAAAATCGGGTGCTCCAGAAAAAAATGTAGGGATTCAACTAACATTTTTTCACGCATGTCCGTTGAATAAGAATATGTAAGAGTATTAGAATCCCCCAGTAAAGTCATCAACATCTGCTCGATTCGAAACCCCATAATAGAATAAAAATAGGGAATCTTAAAAATTAGAATCCATAAAAAAAAGAAAGACAGGATGACCTTTAACCAAATAATCGCTTTATGACGATTATGATAATAAAAAATAAATAAATTAGTCAATAAAAAAAATAAAGTCTTTTTAGATCCTGTCAGCAACATAAAAATTACAAATACTAAAAATAAAATCATGTCGTGCTTATTCTTAGTAATACAATATCTCCATGCCAGTAAAGAACTAACCAAACCAAAGTTAAATCCTACAGAGTTTACGTTTCCACTTAAGGAACCACCTATTCGTACACCTCCTGATATTATATCTGCCCCCTCTTTAGAAATCAGATATATAATTGAAAACAATCCTGCTAGAACAAATGGAAGTGTTATTTTTATGTAATTCTTTCGTAAAATAGATGAAATCGATAAATATAAAGCAATATTTTCAAAATATCTGTACAGTATCGAATCAATAGGAAAAACTCCAGACCTTAGAAAAAATATTCCATAAACACAAAACATAAAGTAAATCACTGAAATCCAAATGATAAAATGATTCAATCTTACTCTATAGCGAAAATATTGCACTCCCAAGCTGTACGAAATAACCATACCTATCATTGTTAGCACCGAATAAACTTTTATACTCTCAGGAGTATAAAAGTTTATTTCAGATACTAAAATTAGCACAATTGCCATAATATTTAAATAAAACTCTAATGTTGAAACTTTTATTTTTCTACTTTCAATCATTTGATTCTCCGCAAACACTCTTCCCATTGATCATATATTTTTTCACTGCTAAATTCTTTTACACTATTATTTGCAGTTTTCCCCATTTCCTCTGCAATCTGCGGATTCCGCAACATCCACAACATCGAATTTGACAAGGCTGCCCTATCATTTCTTGGCACAAGAAGTCCATTTTCCTTATTATTAATAACATATCTCGCTCCCCCTGGTCGACAATCAGTCGAAATCACAGGTAAACCCAATGCCATTGCTTCTAATAAAGTATTGGGAACTCCTTCATAATCAGAAGACAATACAAACAAACTTGCGTCGATCATCTTTTTATGTATTTCTGAACAAGTTCCCTTTAAAAAAATTCGTTTTGATAAATTCAATCGTTGAATAAGGGTTCTTAATTCATTTTCAAGAGGTCCCTCTCCATAAATTTCCAAATCATAGCCTTCAAGTTGTTTGGAAATATCCGCAAATGCCTTTATTAATAACTTTTGATTTTTTTGTTCATGTAATCTACCAACTGAAACAATCACTTTTCGTCGGCAAATCAATTCTGGAAATTCCAAATCGTTTATAAAAATAGGATTCATGATAATCTTACTTTTTCTTTGAACTTTTTGGTTGAAAAACTCCTGTGCTCCCTTTGATTGAAAAATAAAATAATCAATTCTAGGAATACTAATCATACGAATTAGCCCCATAATTCCTTTATATTCCTTATCACTTGGATCTCCACGTTCTGCGTAAATAATTTTACCTGTTACTTTCTTAGACATAAATGATGTCAAATAGGCTGTTTGAAACCAAAAATGAATAGTGATATCAGGTTTAATCTCGCTCAAAAATTCTTTTATAGCAGAATATCTAGCTAAAAGTCTACCTACTCCTTTTGCTGTGTCTTTCAAGTATATGTACTTAACTTTCGTGGATAGCTCATAACATACATTATCTACAGAGAGGGATACTAACCAAACACTATGCCCCCGTTCAGCCATTTCGTTCGCTAGAGCGATATTTTGCTTTTCGGCTCCTCCAAAACCATGTAAAAATGATAAAAAAACTATTTTCATACTTACTCTCTAAATTATTTTAGCTGAAACTTCAGCAACTGTACAATTTTCAGGAATGTCCTCCAGTACCATAGCGGTCGCTCCGATGTTGACATGTTCCCAATTCTAACATTATTAAGAATCACAGCTCTATTTATTATATATATTATCGCCAATAAGCGTATTTTTTTCATACAGTCATATTCTGTAATAGTACATCTTGACAAAGAGTAATTCTCCCTAAAAAATGAACATTTCTGGCAATCACTGTGCTGCTCAATATATGTTTGTAAATTATAAACAAAAACTCAACCAACACTATTCCCACACTCCCAAGGATACAACAACCTTTGATTCAGCACGTTTTAACCAAAATAAATAATATAATACAAATTAAAATAGAATTGTTTAGAATTAGCACTCTTTGTACCTAATATCTTTTGTATTAAACCGTTTGGCGATTGATAATAAGAAATCTTTCAGTTTTGTCTCCTAATCCTAAAAATAACACGATATAATGTAGCTAAAATTCTGTAATCAATCGCACATATCATTGCTAGTATTTTTCTGTTTAAAGGCATCGGAGAAAAAAACAGATGAACATAATTTTTTCTCAATTGAATCGTCAAAAAAGCAATCTTTTCTCTTGAAACCTCTGCAGAAATACCACCAATAGCAGCCTTCGCTAATAGTGAAAAATAACTTCTAGCCAACTTAATCAGAGATAGTTTCTTTAACTCCTTATTATCATATTTTCTAGTTAAATCATATAATTCTTGACATGCTACAAGAAGATCGAAGTCCTTAGATTTTAAAACACCACTTGTAAGACTTGTGACATTATCTTGATAATAATAATAACCTATATCGCGTATACGGATCATTTTTTTAGCGCATTGCAAGACTTTAAAATTAGTAGCGATATCCTCATTTACTTTTCCTTCTGGAAAGTAGACATTTTCAAATAAAGATTTTAAGTATACTTTTCTACAAACAGAAAATGGGCATTTCTCTGTTTGACCTCTATAAAGATAATCGTACAGAATATCTTCATCGTATAGTACAAACGGTTCTCTGTCTATATTTTGATTGGATATTTTTTGTCCTTCTTTCACAAATTCAACATTAAAATCAATAACATCTGCTGAATATTCATGTAAAAAAGTAATACATTTCTCATAAATGTTCAAGTCAACCCAATCATCACTATCTACAAATGTTACATATTTTCCATTTGCATTGGCCAGACCGACATTTCTTGCTGTACTCAATCCCCCATTTTCTTTATGAATAACTCTAACTCTTTCATCATTTTTTGCAAGTTTATCGCATAGTTCCGATGAACCATCGGTAGACCCATCATCTACCAATATCACCTCTATATCTCTATATGTTTGGTTAACCAAACTATCAATACATCTTTCTAAGTAAGTGACTACTTGATATACCGGAACAATAATAGATAAAGATACGCTCTTTGTATTATTCAACTTTGACAATATACAGTCCTCGCTTCCCTTCAAATACCGAATCAAAACAAATTACATTCCCTTTTCTATTCCATCTCGGATGCAAATCACATCTAAATTCATTGTCATAACGAAATGGAGAAAAAACCTGCGCTATTACTTTCAAATTTGAAGAACTTTTGTTGTCAGCATCGCTTATTCGAATCGAAGATATACGTTTTTTATCAGGATAAGAATCAAAAACAATCTTATCACGATTTGGTGAATAACTAGGATGCCCATCAAAATCTATTTCATTCCAATATTGTTCAAATATCGAAGTTTTATCTTGCATTAAAAAATAACCTGTTCCAAATCCTTTTTTATTTTCAAACGCTAAAATTGAACGATTATCCCTCCAAAAACAATGCGATACCATATCATCGTCGCTTAAATTATACATATCCGAACCATCAACATCACAAGTAAGTAGTCGAGTATATTTTCTATCCCCCTTAAACCATCTATGAAGAAACATAAATCTTTTATTGTCAGGAGAAATCATTATATGATTTATTTTGTGGACTGCATTCTTCATTTCCTTACGAAACTCGAATGATACGATATCATCATACAAAAGTACCTCACTAACGTCTCCACTTGCAAAATCAAGTTTCCAAATTGCAGTCCCTACAGGTAATGATACAAACTTTTCTTCTGTGATATTTGAATAGCCATATCCTGGTGCCAATTGATGCAATCTAGAGAAATCCAAGCTCAAAGCAAAACTGCCATCACTTGCTACGCTATATACAGGAAAAGGAAACAATTTCTCCGAAATCGTTCTAATCTCTGATTGTTTAAACTCTAGTTCCAGTACTATTGAACAGTATTTTCCATTTCTAAAATCATTGAATATTATTTTGTTTGATGAATTGCCAAACCACTGTAACATACATCCTTGTTGCGTATTCCATGTTCGAGTTTCTCCAATTTCGCTAACTATACCTGTTAACGTATCTATTATTACAATTTTTGCTACTGTCCTTGGAGCAACTTCTTTATAGGTTTCTTTTGCTTTAAGAGATAAAATATAACGATCCGTTTCATCCCATGGACACTTATCATAGTATCCAAAAAAATACTCTGAACCATCATCTGGTGATACCCGAACAATATCCCCAGTACTATTTATTTTGGGTGATAAATGATACATGCCCAATTGATAGACTCGTTTAAGTGTTTTTTTTATTACTGGATATTTATTTAACTTTTGATTAATGACCTGCTCTATCCCCATTATAATTCTTTTCCTTACTTCTCAATAAAAATCTATACAAATTTCGTAAAAGTTTGACTGGCAAAATAGACACCAAAAGTTGTGCAACCGCTACAATAAAAAAGTCTACAAAACTATTGAAACCACTACGCCATGCTCTATAACGCAACTTTATTAAAATTTTTGTATTTATCCAAGACTTTCTTTTTTTATAAGTTCCTTCATCAAATCTAAATTTAAGTAAAGGTTCTGAGAGATTTAAACATTCAACATTATTTGATAGTAATCTTATCCATAAATCAGTATCTTGGTTCTTACGATAATTCCCATATCCTCCAACTTCCAACACCTTTGACTTCCTATACATCGTCGAAGGATGATTAAAGGGATCTCTACGCTTTGCAAAACTATAAATATCCGAATTTGTGAGCGGAAGACTACGATAACCGATTACATTTGATAATTCATCAACAAATTCTTCGACAGGGCAACTAACAATGGTAAGTCTAGGATTTTGCTCAAACGCTCTAAGTTGTTTTTCGCATCTTTCTGGCATGGAATAATCATCCGCATCCATTCTTGCAATAAGGTCATTTCGACATTCTTTTAGACCCGCATTTAATGCCTCTCCAAGCCCAACATTATTTGGCAATTGAATTTCATTAAAGTAAATGTCACAACTGTTTTGTACATTAACAATAACCTGTTCTAATAAATTAGGAATCGGACCGTCCTTTACAATAACGATTTCATCGGGTTTTATTGTTTGTTGAACCATACTATTCAATGCAATATAAAAATAATCAGCATTATCATTTTTATACACAGTCATTAAAACACTATATTTCACGAGAATTACCTCATTTTTTTATATAAACAATGCGTTTAATTGTTTCTATCACATACTCCACATCTTCATCACTCAAGTTGGTATGAAGAGGAAGTGTAATTTCATTTTCAAAATACTGATAGGCATTCGGAAAATCTTTCATATCAAAACCAATATTTTTATAGGCTGTAAGAAGAGGCAGTGGCTTGTAGTGAACATTACAAGCAATCCCTGCTTCAGCCATTTTTTGAATCACTTCATTTCGTTGTTCCAAAGTAAAGCCTTCCAGATGAGTGATATACAAGTGCATAGATGATTGTCTATCTTCGGTCTGATGTACCAACGGCTTAATCAATGTTCCTTCAAAGCCTGCATTGTATTTTTCGACAATTTCTTTTCGACGATTCAACAGGGATGGGTAACGTTCCAACTGTACCAAACCGATACCAGCCATAATATCTGTCATATTACACTTGTAACCAGGAATGACAATGTCATATTCCCATGAACCTAATTGTGTCTTGGCTAGAGCATCCTTTGTCTGCCCATGTAATGATAGAATTTGAAATTCCTTGTACATCTCTTCATCATCCAAATCAGGACGTGCTTTCCATGTCACACTTCCACCTTCAGCGGTTGTAAAATTCTTAACTGCATGGAAAGAAAATGAGGTAAAATCTGCTAGGGAACCCGCTGGTTTCCCCTTATAACTAGCTCCTAGAGAATGTGCACTATCCGATAGAATAATAACTCTGTCGAAAAGTTTCTGCCATTTATTATCAGAAGCAGCATACAAAGAGCGTTTGTTTTCTACGATGGTATAAATCTTATCATAATCACAAGGAATACCAGCTAGATCAACTGGGATGATAACCTTTGTTTTCGGAGTAATCGCTTTTTCCAAAGCATCATATTCCATTTCAAAGCCATCTTTTTGAATATCAACCATCACAGGTGTAGCACCTACATGGGTAATGACACTACATGAGGCAGTATAGGTCATAGCAGGAACAATCACTTCGTCTCCAGGTCCAACTCCAAGAACTCGCAAGACTAGTTCTAATCCTGCAGTAGCAGAATTTAAACACACAGTTTTATTGGTTCCTGTAAATACTGATAACCTACGTTCTAGCTCTTTTGTCTTTGGTCCTGTTGTAATCCAACCAGATTTTAGTGTGTCAATAACTTCATCAATTTCAGCTTGGGTAATATCTGGTGGTGAAAATGGAATATTTTGTCTTTTTGTCATTTCAATCTCCTATTTTATTACATTAATTACTGTATCTATCATTACCTTAAAATCAGAAACAATTCCAAAGTTTCTGATATATTCCAAATTGTATTTCATTTTTTCTGGTAACACTTTTTGAACATATGCTTCATCAGGACTATAGCCTTGAGAACAATATTCTTCTAAAACAGCATCTTCATCCTTATATGCAATACTTGCTGGTGAAGTAATTCCTGCTGGCAATAGCAAAGTCGCAAGCATTTCATCAGTGTAATGGTCAACATATTTTTGTACTTCTGGTCTTACGCCAACAAAACTCATATCCCCTGTCAAAACATTAAAGAGTTGAGGCACTTCATCCAGCCTATATTTTCTGATAATATGACCGACTTTTGTAATACGATTATCTTGACCGACTGTGACAAGACTTCCGACTTTATCCGCATCAGAAATCATCGTTCTAAACTTAAATATTCTAAAAATTCGACCATATCTTGTAACACGTTCTTGACGATAAAAAATTGGTCCTTTGCTATCTAGTTTTATCCAAATAGATAGACCGATGATGGCTGGCGATAATAATACTAATAGGATTAGTGCTAGTAACTTATCCGTAGTATATTTTAAAAATAATTCAAACTTTCTTGTTTCAATTTTATCAAAATACTGACCTGTTATTTCATTCGCTTTTAGATATTCTTTTGTTATAGTTCTTCCACTATGCATTCATTCTCCTAATTGCAAGGTTAGCAGATTTTACCACTAATCCTCAATCCTAAAATACTCTAAATAGTCCTTAAATCAATCTTGTGCGACTAAGCAAGTATCTAATAAGAAACCATTCTGTCCTCCCCACTCGGCTAAGCCACGATAGTAAAAATACTTCATGTCATCTCCAATGATAAAGGGGATATGTCCATGTTTAAGACATTCTTTAAACATAATCAATCGACCTACTCGCCCGTTACCATCTTGGAATGGATGGATGCGTTCAAATCGAACATGAAAATCAAGAATATCCTCAAAGGAAGTCTCAGGCAAGCCGTGATAGCTGTTCAGCAGTTCTTGCATGTCCGACTCCACATGTTCAGGTAAGCTTGTTTCTCGACCGCCGACTTCATTCGGAAATCTCTTATAATCACCGACTTGAAACCATGACTTCCGCGAATCAGAGGTCCCTCTCTTCAATATAGCATGGATATCCTTTATCCATTTTTCGTTCAATTTCTCTTGAAAGCTATCTAAGAGAAAATCAAAAGCCGTAAAATGATTGGTCGTTTCGATAATATCATCCACCTTTATGGTTGAATTTTCTTCAAAACCAATCGTATTGGTCTCATAGATATACCTTGTCTGGTCATACGTCAGTTGACTGCCTTCAATGTGGTTTGAGTTGAAAGCCAGCTCGATTTGAATCTTATGGTAAAGACCACCTTTGATCCTATTTTCTTTTTCTCTTACTAACCTATGACCTAGCATATCTTACCTCAGGAAAGTATTTCAACCTTCCTAGAATCTAAATACTATTTAGACTCTAGGAAAGTAAAAATATTTTTTACTTTCTTATTCTTGTTTTGCAAATTCAATCAAGATATCTTTTAATTCATTTCTATCTTTTTGGAGTAATCCATTGATAAATGAATTGACAATATCCGATTGCTTATTTGTAACGCGACCCACAAATATTTTTTCATAAATTTGTTCGCTAACACGTTCTTCTGTTGATAGTAATTCCTCGTAGAGTTTCTCGCCTGGTCTGATTCCAGATTCTACAATCCCGATTTCTTCCTCAGTATGACCACTCAGCAGAATAACTTTTCTTGCCAATTCCAAAATTTGTACAGGCTCACCCATATCCAAGACAAAGATTTCTCCGCCTTTTGCCAAATGTCCAGCTTGTATAACCAAACGACTTGCCTCAGGAATCGTCATGAAATAACGAGTCATCCTAAAGTCGGTAACCGTAACAGGTCCACCTTTTCTAATTTGTTCCTTGAATAGCGGCACAACACTGCCACGACTACCTAGAACATTCCCAAAACGGACTGCCGCAAATTGAGTCTGACCTGGCTCGTTTAAACCTGTTACAATCATTTCTGCAACACGCTTGGTCGCTCCCATAACATTTGGAGGATTAACAGCTTTATCTGTTGAAACCATAACAAATTTGGCAACTTTTGCAGTTTTAGCCGCCTCAGCCACATTCTTCGTTCCAAAAATATTATTCTTCACTGCTTCATGTGGATTGTATTCCATCAAAGGAACATGCTTATGTGCTGCAGCATGATAAACAACATCGGGTTGATAATCAGCCATTATGCTAAAAATCAATTCTCTATCTTGAATATCTGCAATGAGAGGGACCAACTCAATCTTACCTTGGTACTTTTCCAGTAACTCTCGATGAATGAGATAGATTGAATTTTCTCCATGTCCAAGCAACATCAAGCGTTTAGGCATAAACTTAGCAATTTGACGACATAACTCTGAACCGATAGAGCCACCTGCTCCTGTGACAAGGATTGTTTTCCCTTTGAAAAACTGATTCAATTCATCCTGATCCAAAACAACCTCTGGTCGACCAAGAAGGTCTGCTACGTCAATTTCCTGAAAGACACTGACAGACATGTTCCCCGCCATAATGTCTTCAATGCTCGGCATATTATTGACGGTCACTCCTGTAGTGTTACAGATTTCAACAATCTTCTCTCTCTCCTTACCATTTAAAGAAGGGATGGCAATCGTCACTTGGTCAACAGCTAATTCTTTTACCAATCGTGGAATATCATTACGATTCCCTAAAACTTTGGCAGTACGGATAAATGTTCCAAGTTTATTTGGATCACGATCAACTATACCGACAATTTCAAAATTCAATTTTCGATCTTCGACGGTATTGATAAAAATATTCCCACCATCTCCAGCACCTACTACTAAGATTCTTAGTGGGCTATCCTTCTTTCGAATGACATTTTTTCTCGTCTCATGTAAGACTTTCCAAACAATCCTCGGAGTAATGAGCATTACATACGACAAAAATAAGGACACTAAGATGAAACGATAACTAAAGGTCTGCCATAGAATCATTGAAATGATTAAAAATAATGAATAAGCGGATATCAAACTCAGTCCTATTTTCACATAACTTTGATATCCAGTATACCTCGTAATTAACGAAAAAACCTTTAGTCTAACTGAGATAATCGGGTAGAATATTAAAACAAATAAAACTGCAAGAATAAAGCGTTCATCTGGAATATCAATAATAACATCCAAAAACAGCCTGCTCAAAATCATGGAAACTGTAATAAGACACGTATCCATGCACATGAGTATCAATCGTTTACTGTTGCGCTCTAACAGTTTATCGGTAACAGTTCCTAAATCCATTTTCTCTCCACAATCTAGAGTAACCAGTTTAAATCGCCTGGTTTTTTAATAGCATAAGAGGATTCTTTTTCAGCAACGCTTTCGCTTTATCTTTGCCAAATTCCTCTGTTATTAACTTATAAGCCTCCCTCATAAACGGAGGTCTACTAGATAAATTATGCATATCACTGGCAACACAATGTACTAAATCCTGCTCTAAAAAATACCGAGTGCGTTTTTTAAATTCTTTTGCTCGATCGCCAATTAAAGCGGGCTTCAGCACATGATTACTATTTACTTGAGTATAGCATCCCTTGTCAATTAACTCTTCTACTCTCTCTGCATGAAACGCTAGTGCATCATATCGTTCTATATGAGCAAGTACGGGAGTTAGCCCAAGTAGCGTCACTTCGTTCACTGCTTCTTGAATCTCTTTCCAAGGAGTATTCATACTGAATTCCAAGAGAATATAGCGCGAGCCATTAAGTGTGGGTACTTTCTTTTTTTCAAGTTTGCTTAAGATATCTTTACTATAATACAATTCAGCACCATAGCACAATCGTATTTCAGGATAAACTTCTGATACTGCTTCTTTAAGTTGAAGAAAGTTAGTCATGATAACTTTTTCTGGTGTTTCAAACATCCCTTTTCGTCTATGTGAAGTCGCAACGATGATGCGAACACCTTGACGATAAGCTTCGCCTATCAAACTCAGGCTCTCTTCAATAGTTTTGGGACCGTCATCCACACCAAATATGATATGCGAATGAATATCAATCATACTAATACCTACTTATCAAACTTATATTATCTGAGAAATTAAGCTTTTTTGCCGTAATGTCCGTAGTTTCCGTATTCACTATACTTCTCATTGGCAATATCATATTTGTTCAAGATAACGCCTAAGAACGGTGTGCCTGTTTGATCCAACTGCTCTTTTACTTTTTTCAAAGATGAGCGCTTAACACTGCCTGCTTCTACTACTGCAACCATCGCATCACATTTTTGTGCAATGATAGCTGCATCAATTACCAGTCCTAATGGTGGACAGTCAACGATAACATAATCATAATAGCGACGAAGAGTCGCAAGTAGATTTTCAAAATTCTTACTTTGTAAAAGGGCAGTAGGGTTGGGAGAAACCTTTCCTGACTCAATTACGGTTAAGTTTGGAATATCTGTATCGCATAATCCTTGAGACAAGTCTGTTGTCCCTGCTAGGTAATCCGTCAAGCCTGTAATCTTTGTAATTGGCTTGAAGAAACCAGGCATGACTGAATTTCGGATATCTGCATCCACCAAAACGGTCTTATAACCTGAACGAGCATAGGCAATAGCGAGACTAGCCGCAGTTGTACTCTTACCTTCATTCGATTGAACAGAGGTAATGCCAACAACCTTAATATCCGCTCCGCTAAGCTGAATGTTGGTACGGATGGCATTGAAATATTCTTCTGTCTTATTTACCAATTCTTTTTTAGTACGTGCAATTTCTAACGTTGCCATATTGTCCTCCTATTTCAATTTCTTCGAATCTGGTACTACACCAAGCAAGGTCAAGCCCATTACCTCTTCAATATCCTGAGGGCGTTTGACACGGTCATCCAAAACTTCCATAACCAGTACAAGAGCTGTTGCCAAGATACCACCAGATAATAAACCAAGTATGATATTTCGTTTTGTATTTGGAGTGGTTGGCTCTTCCGCTGGAACTGCTTCTTCAAGTGTTGTCACATCACTTACCTTGGTGACCTCAACAATCTTTTGTGCTGCAAAGGTGCGAAGGCTATTTGCAATACGTGCCGCTTCATTTGGATCCGCATCACGCACGGAGATAGAAACGATACGAGTATCGACAGGGATAGAAACTGAAACCTTTTCTTTTAAGTTCTCGTTCAAGTTCAACTCTGTAGCTACTTGCGTCAATACATCTTGTGATAGGATAATTTCCTTATAGTCTTTTACCAAATAGGTACCTGCTTGTAACTCTTGGTTGGTCAACCCGGCACCAGCTTCTACATTTTGACTCACTACATAGATACGAGTTGTCGAGTCAAACTGTGGTGTTACCAAGAAACTATTGTAGACAAAGGCAATTCCTGCACCCAAAAAGGATGTTAGGATAATAAGAAACTTCTTTCTCCACAATGTTTTTAATAAGTATAATACATCAATTTCGATTGTATTTGATTCTTGATTATTCATGTTTTCTCCTATTTTTTAATTTCCATCCAATACTGACTGAATCGCTGCCTTTGCTTGCTCCAGACTGTCTTGGTTAATTTCCATCATATAAAGTTGTGAACCAGGCATCGCATAAGAAGGTAAATCCATACGACCTGAACCTGTCAAGGCCTGAGACTCAACTGTAAACTGGGTTCCGGATTCTAATTGCGTATTGACCAAGCCCATAATCGTTTCTAAGCTCAAATCTGTTTGGATAGATCCTTCCAAACCAGTTAGAATAGCTTGATAATTCGCTAGATTATCTGGTGAACTCAATTTTTTTATGAGGGCTGCAATGACTTTTTCTTGGTTTTGACCGCGATCATTATCACCATTAGCCAACGAATACCGCTCACGAACAAAGATTAGCGCTTGCTCTGCATCTAGATGCACTGTCCCAACCGGGAAATTATACCCTCCGCTTGTAAATTCTTGGGTATTTTCAACATCAATACCACCAACCAAATCAATCAACTGTAAGAAGGAAGTAAAGTTGAGTCGGATATAGTTACTAATGTCAATACCATAAAGATTTTCTAAGGTGTGCACGGAGGCGTTCACACCATAAATTCCAGCATGTGTTAGTTTATCGTATTGATTTTGCCCACCATCTGCGATAGCAACGTATGAATCTCGTGGAGTAGTTGTCAATAAAATCTTATGTGTCGCACGATTGACAGTCATAATGATATTGACATCGGAACGCGAAACAGATGAAATTGGACCGTAGGTATCAATACCACTGATATAGATATTGAAGCTGTCCCCACTCGCTTGTTTGACTGCTGTTTCAACAGTCTGAGTCACTTTGAAACTATATATTTTTTTCACTTTTGAAGAAAAGTCTGGGTCTTCATTTTCTAAAATATTGCTAAAAACTCCGTTGAAGACCATCGCTTGACTCTCACCATTCAACATAGATTGATATGCTGTCAGGTAAGAGGTTGTGGGGCTAGTTGCTAGTTGAGTAGATTCCATTTTGGATATGTCATCCAACAAAGCGGTGATGTTATCTTGGTCGTATTCGGCTGGAGCAAGAACATTCGTAAGCTGACGAACATCTGTAATATCACTATTTGCAGGGACAAGAATGCTCATTTCATATTCTGAAAATGTCGAATTTGAATTTAGTCGTGTTGAAAATTTTACAACTTCTTGCATTCCATAGATTCCAACAGACGTGATGACTAGTGAAAAAACAAGTAAGAGCGCTGTAAATATGCGCGCTTTCTTACGCCACATCAATAATCCAGTCAATACTGCCACTCCTACTAGCAAAAGCGTCACAATATAGTTTAAATACCGGAAATCTAGGATGTTATAGCGATACATGGTCACTAAAAACAAACATAGAGTAATGGCGTAAAGCCCCAAAAGGGCAAAATTTACCAATTTGAGCTTGGACGACTTCCTTCGCCCGCTTCTCTTTTTCATAAACAACCTTCCTTTTACTTATAACGTACCCATTATATCATAGAAATTAATATTTTACCCTTCTTTAGTGCTGGAAAACGTTATCTTGTTCGTTTTTTCACATTTTGATTGATCGTATGAAGGTAAGTTGGTTTGCCGTTGATTCGGAAGCACAATATTCAAAGTCATCCACCTTAAAATCTTGAATGTCCGATAATTTCTGAATATTGTTCTTAGCCAACCAGGACAGCAATCTTCCTCTACCTTTTTTTGATATAGTCGAGTGAACTTTTAGCTGACCTGCTTTTTCTTCCATGAAAAGAATTTTAACTAATCTTTTCTGAATCTGTGGAGAAAACACCTGCTCAAATTCTGACGAAGCCAGTGAGAGAATCAGTTCATCATCACCAACTTCTTGGTCATAATACGGTCGCCAGTACTGTTTCAAAGACTGATTGCCTATCTTTAAGCTCCCTTGAAAATCTAAGCGGTGAGGTGAAATGAATTCAAAAGGATGAATCAATCCGTATAAGGCTGTCGCAACACGAACGTGGTCACGTAGGTAATTTTCTTCTTTCGAATCTATACCTCGCCTATCCATATAACGATACATGAGACCATCATATAACTGCCAGGCTGGATAGGTTTTTGCTTGACCTGTCCTGATTCGATGCCAACGATCAGCTTCTAACTCAGCCTTTTCTTCATTCAATTTATAAAAGGCAGCCATCTTTTTTACATCAAATTGACTTATGGCATCCAGTACCTGCTTGCTTCGATCAGACAGGGGATAAAACGGGGCATTCTCTAGATTTGTATTTACTTCTTTTGCATTAGGTATAATTATTTTCATCACTTAATTATACCATAGAGTAGCTTAATTCCTGAACCTCAACCCCATCATTCATATATTGTATTTCTGCAACTTTTCCTATATACTAGCTAGTAACATAGTCTATAAAAAAGGGGGCTTAGATGAAAAAATATCAAGTTATCATCCAAGATATTTTGACTGGAATAGAGAAACATCGATTCAAACGTGGAGAGAAATTACCTTCTATCCGTCAACTCAGCGAGCAATATCATTGTAGCAAAGACACTGTCCAAAAGGCTATGTTGGAATTAAAGTACCAAAATAAGATCTACGCTGTCGAAAAAAGCGGTTATTATATCTTAGAAGATAGAGATTTCCAAGACCATACTGTAGAGCTCAATCCTGCAGACTTTCAAGAATTACCCTATGAAGATTTTCGGATTTGTCTAAACGAAAGTCTTATTGGGCGGGAAAATTACCTATTCAACTACTATCACCAGCAAGAGGGATTGGCAGAATTGATTTCCTCCGTTCAAAGTCTGTTAATGGACTATCATGTCTATACAAAAAAAGACCAGCTGGTTATCACAGCTGGTAGTCAACAAGCTCTATATATTCTCACACAAATGGAAACCTTGGCTGGAAAAACGGAAATCTTGATAGAGAACCCTACCTACTCACGAATGATAGATCTCATTCGACATCAAGGAATCCCCTATCAAACAATCGAACGGGATTTAGATGGAATTGACCTAGAAGAATTGGAAAGTATCTTCCAAACTGGAAAAATCAAGTTTTTCTACACAATTCCTCGCTTGCACAACCCTCTCGGTTCAACCTATGATATAGCAACAAAAACAGCCATCGTAAAATTAGCAAAGCAATATGATGTCTACATCATTGAGGATGACTATTTGGCGGATTTCGACTCTAGTCATAGCCTACCTTTACACTATCTTGATACAGATAATCGTGTCATCTACATAAAATCTTTTACACCGACACTCTTTCCAGCCCTCCGAATCGGTGCAATCAGCCTTCCTAATCAGCTACGTGATACCTTCATCAAACATAAGAGTCTAATCGACTACGATACCAATCTTATCATGCAAAAAGCTCTCTCACTCTACATTGATAACGGTATGTTTGCACGGAACACACAGCATCTTCATCACATTTATCACGCTCAGTGGAATAAAATAAAAGATTGTTTAGAGAAATACAATTTGAACATCCCGTATCGAATTTCCAAAGGGAGCGTGACCTTTCAGCTAAGCAAGGGGATTCTTTCGCCTAGCATCCAACACATGTTTGGAAAGTGTTATTATTTCAGCGGACAGAAAGCTGATTTCTTACAGATCTTCTTTGAACAAGATTTTGCAGATAAGCTGGAGCAATTCGTAAGATATTTGAATGAGTGAAATCTAATAACCTCATGCAAATAATCCCCCTAGAACTTAAAAGACGAGGGGGATTATTCTAATAGTGGAAATTACATCCCCAAATTGTTATAGTCGTTTAGTTTACTTTTAGTACAAGGCAACGAGCTGCAGGCTGTACTGAAGTACGGCAAAGAGAGTTAACGAAGTAATTAAAGATAAACTAAATGACTATATACTCTTCGAAAATCAAAATTATCCGCTGTCAAGAGCCTTGATGAGTGAAAAGCTCCAGTGGAGGTTTTCAGCCTGTTACCTTGAAATAAGATAGTAACAGAGTTCTATCTTCGACTTCGTTTCCTAGGCTACTTTTGATTTTCATTGAGTATTACTCTGTGAATCACGCTTTCACTTCATAGCCCATCAAAAGTCCGCCTTCTTCAGCATAAAAACTGCATAGACCTGATGTTGCAACTTCGTCAATAACAGCCATTGGAAAACTTGCTTTTACCAACTCTGAGAATTGTTGGAAAAACTTGGCATTGTTGCGGTGGGCCATAACAATTCGACCACCATCATAGCCTGCTTTTTTCATTTCTTCAAAGGCTGCTGTCACAGATTTCTTATGACCACGCGCCTTTTGAAGCAACTCTAATTTTCCTTCAGCACTTGCCTCACCAACCATACGGATATTGAGTAGACCGACAACTGTTCCAACAAGCTTGCTTAGACGACCGTTCTTGACTAGATTATCTACCTTTGCCAAGACAAAAAGCAATTTGCTATTTTCTTGGTAGGTGGTAATAGCCTGTACCAATTCCTCAAATTCCAAGCCTGTCGCAATTAGGCGATTGATTTCATCCACGATCAAGTCCATTTCTCCACCAGCTGACAGGCTATCAATCAAATGGATATTGACTTCTGGATGTTCCTCGACATACATGTCACGGGCTACTCGTGCCGCATTAAAACTACCCGATAGCCCACCTGTAATCGTCACAACGATAATGTTCTCAGCTCCCTCAAAAGCTGCTTGATAAGCCTGCGGACTTGGACACGCCGACCCAGCTGCAGACTTAGATGCCTCCATCACCTCCATCATGTGATCAATATCCAAGCTTGCATCATCAACAAATGCTTGTTCTCCAACTTGGATGGTAAGTGGCACACTAATAAATTCAGTATCCGGAGCTAGATTAGCTAATTGACGATAGTCACAGCCCGAATCTGCAACAATTTTCCATTTTGACATAATATTCTCATTTCTACTTGTTTATTCTACTTTTTTATTTGACAATAAATCTCTATTTACTTACAATTATATCATTAAACTACCCCATCTGAAAGCATTTTCTTTCAGATGTGACACTCGGAAAAGGAAAACTATGGCAGGTCGTAAAATTTCACCCCAATCTTTGAAAAACCTCTATCAATCAAATAAAGAAGCGAATCAACTGACTAAGGAATCCATTGAAACAGCTCTGCTATTTCTCCTAGAAAAAAAGGACATCAAGCAGATTTCCGTTTCTGAATTGGTCCGAAAAGCTGGCGTGTCACGTAATGCCTTCTACCGCAATTACAAGTCCAAGGAAGAAATCCTTGAAGACTACTACGAACGGACCTCCAGCAACCTTAAAAAGAAATGGCATGATTTGCAGGACAAGGTCCAAAAAGACGGCGTCAAGCAAAGCTTTGCAGATTTTGTCCACGAACAAAAACGCAAGGCCGGACAAAGCAAAACCCTGTCTAATGTCAGTCAGTGGATTAAAGAGAAAACAAAACGGGATTAAGGTCCCGTTTTTTGCTTGCTTTCTATTTTTTACCCAATTTTCTCGTCTTTTTGAGGGCGGTGGCGACTGCCTTGATGATGGCGTAACGGAAGCCTTCTTTTTCAAGAGCTACCACACCTGCGATGGTTGAGCCGCCTGGCGAGGTCACTTCCTGTCGGAGTTGGGCTGGGTGCTTGTCGCTATTCAAGACCATCTGAGCAGTACCTGCTAGGGTTTGAGCCGCAAGAACTTTGGCATCTTGAGCCGTCAGCCCGTTTTGCACACCAGCATCGGTCAGGGCCTCAATCATCTGATAGACGAAGGCTGGACCGCAGCCTGCGATAGCCGTCGCAGCATCAATCAGCTTCTCCGGCACTTGCTGTACCTTTCCGGATTTTTCTAGGATTTGTTCCAATAGCGGAGCAAGCTCTGGATTGACCAAGCTATAGGTTGTCATGCCCTGGCCGAGAGCGACAGGTGTATTGGGCATGATACGGATGAGGTTGTCTGCCGACAGAAATTCTGCCAGACTGTCAATGGTCACCCCCGCTGCCATGGAAATCCAGATAGCCGACGGATTCTGGCTAATCTGATCCTGTAAGCCTGACAAGACTGTCTGAATCAGGTGAGGTTTGACCCCAAGGAAAATAACCTCGGCCTGCTCTGCTATTTCCCCATTAGAAAAAAGCAGACCGCCTACCTTCTCTTGAAGAGCCTGGGCTTTTGCTGGGTTGTGGTTGCTGAGAAGGAGCTGGGTATCTGGCTGCTGGCTGACCGCTTGGGCCAGGGCCGCTCCCATATTGCCCAGTCCGATAAATCCAATCTTCATCCTGTCCTCCTAACGAATGTGGCCGTCGCCTGTGATGATGTACTTGTAGGTGGTCATCTCACGCAGGCCCATAGGACCACGAGCGTGCATCTTCTGGGTGGAAATGCCCAACTCGCAGCCCAGACCGAACTCGCCACCGTCTGTGAAGCGGGTCGAGGCATTGACATAGACCGCCGCCGAGTCCACATAGAGTGTGAAAAGTTCAGCCGTCTGACTGTTTTCCGTCACGATGACCTCGCTGTGCCCTGTCGAGTGCTGAGCGATGTGACTGATAGCTTCTTCTACGTTTGAAACGACCTTGACAGCCAAGATATAGTCCAAAAATTCTGTATCAAAATCTTGGTCGCCTGCTGGTGTGGATTGGTTGAGAATAGCCTGAGCCTGACTGTCAGCACGTAATTCCACTTGACCAGAAAGAGCTTCTTCCAAGCGAGGTAGGAATTGACCAGCAATAGCTTCGTGAACTAGCAAAACTTCCGCCGCATTGCAGACTGAGGGGCGACTGGTTTTGGCATTGACCACAATCTGCAAGGCCTTGTCCAAGTCTGCGTCCTTATCCACATAGACATGGCAGATACCTGTCCCAGTTTCGATGACAGGGACTGTCGCATTTTCTACAACGGCTTGAATAAGCCCTGCACCGCCACGTGGTACCAAGAGGTCAATCTTACCTTTGGCAGTCATCAACTCCGTCGCAGAGGCACGGCTGGTGTCTTGAACCAACTCAATGACCTTTGGAGAAAGACCAGCCTGTTCCAAACCAGCCTTGAGGGCTGTGACAATGGCCTGAGCCGAATGAAAGGCTTCCTTACCTCCACGCAAAATGACTGCGTTTCCGCTCTTGATAGCAAGGGCAGCGGCATCCGAGGTCACATTTGGACGACTTTCGTAAATCATTCCCACCAAGCCAAAGGGAATGGACTTCTTGCGAATGTTCAAGCCGTCTGCCCGAGTGGATTCTTCCAAGACGAGCCCGACAGGATCTGGCAAGCCAATCAAGGCACGAATGCCGTCTGCCATAGCTTCAATCCGTTCAGCTGTCAGAAGCAAACGGTCCTGCATGACTTGGCTGATTTTTTCTTGGGCATTTTCCATATCAATGGCATTGCCTGCTAAAATTGCCTCAGTCTGAGCAACCAACTGGTCTGCCATTACTGATAGAGCTTGATTTTTCTGTTCGGTTGTTGCTAGATTGATTGAGGCCTTGTGGGTCAATAAACTATCTAATAATTCTTGTGTTGTTGTCATAAATTTCTCCTTTTTAGTCTTTCAGTTTGCTCGTTCGTCAACATAATCAAGATAAACTGAACGACTATAAGCTCACCCAATCGTTGCGGTGAATAAGCACGCCCTCTGCTCTGCCATGTGCCAACTGGTCCTGCAAGTCTTTGGAGGACAGTTTGACCCGCCCTTTACCAATCAAACGGTGGTCTGCCTGGCTATAAACTTCCACAACCTGCCCCACTTCAAATTCGCCTTCAAGGGCTTTGACACCTGCAGCTAACAGACTACGGCCTTGGTGCAACATGGCCTCAACCGCACCAGCATCCACTTCAACCGCTGCATCTGTCCGAGCGTAGAAGGCCATCCACTGCTTGCGTTGGTTCATGGCATGGTCATCTGCTAAAAAGAGAGTGCCACGATTGGCTTGGGTGACCGCTTGCAAGAGAGCAGTATCCTCTTTTGAAGAGCAGATAAAGACGAGAACGCCTGACTTGGTCGCAATCTGGGCCGCCTGCAATTTGGTGGTCATGCCACCTGTTCCGTTAGACGAGCCTGCTCCTGCTGCCATGGCAAACAAATCTTCCGTAATTTCCTTGATTTCAGGTAAGTGCTGGGCTGTCGGATCGCTGTTGGGATTGGCCGTGTAAAGTCCATCCACATCCGTCAAAAGCACCAAGAGGTCTGCTTTCAAGAGAGAAGCCACCTGGGCAGATAAAGTATCGTTATCCCCCACCTTAATCTCCTCAATAGCAATGGTATCATTTTCATTGATAATAGGAATGGCCCGTTGCTTGAGCAAGACCTGCAAGGCTTGAGAAGCATTCTGATAACGTCTGGCATCCGCAAAATCATCCTGGGTCAACAAAATCTGAGCCGACACAATGCCGTCTTTCATCAGATTCTGCGTGTATTCCTCAATCAGCAAGCCCTGACCCACAGCCGCAGATGCTTGCTTTTCCGCAATCTTGGTCGGTCGCTTGTCAAATCCTAATCTCCGAAAACCAGCAGCAATCGAGCCTGAAGTCACCAGCACAATCTGGTAGCCCTTCTGATGCAACTGAGCTAGCTGATTGGTAATCCGAGCAATCTTAATCCGATCCAAACTGCCATTTTCTTGCGTCAGAGAACTCGTCCCAACCTTAAATACGATTGTTTTTTCTGTCATAATCTCTTCTCACAAAAACTAATATTTGGAAAATTATACCATATTTTATACATAAAGAAAATCAATGTTATTCGATAAGGAGTGAGGGAATATATTCATCGTAATGAGTATCATTACAAAAGGAAGCCTAGCCGCTTCCTTTTTATCTATTCAAAAAATTCCTGTACGATTGCTACCATCTCACTTTCGCTCGGCTGCAATACTTGATAGTCTTTCTCAAAAAAGGTGAGAATTTGCTGTCCATAGCGTTTGGTATGGATGCGAGGATCTAATACCAAAACTAGAGAGTCTTGTTTGTCATGTCGATTGGTACGACCGATGGCTTGTTTGAGCTTAATCATCATCATAGGCAGGCTGTAATCATAAAATGGATTTTTCCCTTCCTCACGTAGATGATGATTAATTTTCTGGACAAAACGATCCTTGGGATTATCGAATGGCAGCCTTGTAATGACCTGAATCAATTGGTCCTGGCTGGCAAAATCGACTCCCTCCCAGAATACACCTGTGCCGAGTAAAATTTGGCATTCCCCTCGTTCAAATTTGCGTTTGAGAGTCATTTCCTGTCCATGCTTGTGCTGGGCTAGGTGGGGAATGTTATTGTCTTCTAACAAATCCGACACCTGCAAGAGCAGATAAATAGAGGTAAACAAGACCAAAATCGGTCGTCCCAGCTCTGCTATTTCTCCCAAAGTAGTAGCCAAATAGGCTGCATGCTCTTCTTTTGAATAAGCGAGGATGTCAGGGAGCTGGGTCGGAAAGAGTAGCTGCTGGTTGGTCACTGCCTGCGTTGGAAGCAAGTCCATGGTGAATTGCTCAAATCCCAGCAAATCTGCTAGGCTAACCTTTTTACTGATGGTCAAGGTAGCGCTGATGCAGAAAATCTTGGTGTCTGGCAGGTAGTTGGTCACATTCAGGAGGCTATCCTTGGAACCACGCAGATAAGCAATCCGCTTGTCCTCAAGATTCTTCTCCTCCAACCAAAAATGATCATACCTATCAAGGAGATGGTCCAGATTCTGTAGATCAATATCCTGTAACTCAGCTAGATTCTGCTTGACTTGACCCAATTCTTCTTTTGAAATTTCTCGCTGCCCATGCTGGCGAAAACGGGTCAAGAGATGGTTAAGCTCAAACTGGCAGGATTCATAAAGGCGCTGGTCTAAGAGCTTATCGGCCTTGTCTTTCTTGCTCTGCAATACTTGCAATAGGGCCGTTACATCCTGAGAATCCGTCGCGAGATTTTCAGCAGCCAAGAGAAATTTCTGGGCCTCGTCGATGACCACCAAACGATTGTCCATCAGTGGATCTTGGTCCTTGATATGACTAAGGAAATAGGCGTGGTTGGTGATGAGCAACTTGCTAGTTAAGGCTTGCTTGTTCAAACGTTGCCAAAAATCCCAGCCCCAGAAAAGACTTTCTGGCTCCAAATTGCCATCATGGGCGATCTCATCAAAGTAGGCTTGATAGCGTTGTTTCTGCTTGAGTTCGTCCAAATCGCCTGTTTGAGTTTCCATCAACCAGATAAGGACATGCATCTTAAATTGATTGATCAAACGATTGTCATCCTGTCTTTGCAGGGTTTTCCAATAGCTATCCAATTTGATAAAATGCTTGGGCGACTTGAGGGAAGCCATGGAAATATGGAAAATCTCTTGCAGCTTGCTTCCCTCTTTTTCCATAATTTGCTCTTGAAGGAGCTTGGTCGGCACCGTCACCAATAAAGGCTGGTCTGACTTGGCAAGCAGGGGCAGTAGATAACCGTAGGTCTTACCCAAGCCTGCCTGTGCCTGTATAAAATGCACATTTTCTGCATCTGCCAAGCGTTTTTCTACTACTTGAGCAAATGCAGTTTGTTTTTTGCGTTCATGCAAGCCGAGCAAGGCAAGATTAGTCACAAAATCTTCCGATAAATGGTAGGCTGGCTGGTCTTTTACTGGCTTTTTCAAAACCAAGCCATGAATACTTTCTAGACTGGTCGACAAGGTTTCGGATAGATAGGGCACCAGCTCATCAATAACCAGTCGGGATTCGAAGAGTAGATTGTCCGCTAACTCTTGCAGGTTTTCTACAAGCGACAGAGGTAGGGACTTGATTTTCTCTTGGATTTTTATAAGGAGGCGAGCCGTTGCCATGGCATCCGAGATAGCTGTGTGGGCCTGGTCTAAGCCCAAGTCTAAATGCTCTGCTAGGTTGCCCAGACTGTATTTTTCAAAAGTTGGGAAAAATAGCTGTGCTAATTCCACAGTATCCACGCGCGGAGTTAACAATTCATAGCCTTCAAAAAAAAGGGCCTCCGCCAAGAGATTGGCATCAAACTTGACATTATGGGCGACGAAAATAGCATCTCCAATTATGTCGTAAATGGTACCTGCTACCTGACCAAAATCTGGAGCCTGCTCCAACTGCTTGTCTGTGATACCTGTCAGATTCTTGATATGGTCATCCAGTAGCTCATAGGGATTGATGTCCGTTGCGTAACTGTCAATGATTTCTCCGTTTTCAACCAGAACAATTCCGATTTGAATGATTTTTGCATCGGCTCCTGTACCAGTAGCTTCCAAATCCACAACGGCATACCGATTGCTTGTTCTTGTGTCTTTCATACTGTTCATTATAGCACATTCGCTCCCACTGAAAAAGCCTCAAACAAAATCCATGAAGGGAGCCAATTTTTTTGTTAGACTAATATAAAAACTGTTTCTGTGAGGAGAAATACCATGCTTATTCACAAATCTATCAACCCCGTTGCCTTTCAAAATACCTACTACATTGAAAACGATAGCCACCTGATTGTCGTTGACCCAGGTAGTGACTGGACCAAAATCCAAGCTATGATTGAAAAAATTGGCAAACCTATTTCAGCCATTCTCTTGACCCACACCCATTACGACCATATTATGAGTTTGGACATCCTGCGTGAGACCTACAATTTCCCGCCTGTCTATGTGGCTGAAAGCGAGGCCAGCTGGCTCTACACACCAGAGATGAATCTATCAGGTCTACCTCGTCATGATGATATGGAAAATGTGGTCTGCCGACCTGCAGAAAACACCTTCCAATACCAAGAAGACTACCAGTTTGACGGTTTTCATTTCAAGGTTGTTCCAACACCTGGTCACTCTATTGGTGGGGTATCCTTTATCTTCCCAGAAGCTGAAGCGGTCATTACAGGTGATGCTCTCTTCCGTGAAACGATTGGGCGTACAGACCTGCCAACCAGCAACTTTGACGACTTGATTGCGGGTATCAGGGAACACATTTTTACCCTACCAAACCACTACACTGTCCATCCCGGTCACGGTCAAAATACCAGCGTTGGACATGAGAAAAATTTTAATCCATTTTTTAGATGACAAGAAAACCTGTCTAGTTCATAAAATCTAGACAGGTTTTTATATAATTGGAAATACTCATAAATCATCCTGCATTCTCAACATTCATTTTGGAATAGGTAAGCCCATCATAGATTGCTACCTTTCCTTTACCAAATAACCATTCTCTCTTCGGGTGCCCTATACATGGGGTCTCCCTTTTGAATAGTGTAGACTTCATAAAAATCATCCAACTGCTGCAACTGAATATTGACCCGAAACTCCTCTGGAGAATGTGTATCTACCTGAAGTTGATAACGGCCATAATCAACCGCAACCATTTCTCGACGGCTACGGGCATAATTCTCAAAAAATTCTTTTAGGTTAGCTAACGGTTCTTCTTTTTTGAGCGTAGCCAAAGCAATCTGTATTCCTCCCAAATCCGCAAGATTTTCAGACAAGGTTAGGTGACCATCTACTCTACCACCATAGACTTCCAGACCATCAAACAAGTTTACTAGGGCTTGATTTTTTTCTTCAAACGCTAGTCTATCTTGCTCTGTCCACCAGTCTTTTAGACTACCAGTCTCATCAAAATTGGCTCCTGTAGCATCAAAAGCATGAACAAACTCATGAGCAATAATTTTGCCAATCCCGCCATAATTCTCGGCTACAGATTGATTTTTGTCATAGTAAGGAGCTTGTAAAATAGCCGCCGGAATATAAATCGCATTCTGACTAGGAGCGTAGGCGGCTGTTACTTCACTTGCCGATACATTGCTAGCCCAAGTTTGTCTATCTATTGGCTGACTATAACGCTCGAAAACTCCTGTTCTAGCTTGAATCGTAATTGCCAAAATATTTTCAATATAAGACAAGTCTTCACGAATCTTTAATGACTTGGTCCAGTCGCTCAACTCCCTTGGATAGCCGATATGATAAGTGATATTTTCTAATTTTTTTATTGCAGCTTGCTTGGTGGTTTGACTGAGCCAATCATTGGCTAGAATCCTTTCCTGATAGGTCCTAGAGATTGCCTTAGCCATCTCCTGAATGGCAAGTAAGTCCGTTTCATCGGCATAGTTACGACCATAATAAACACCCAAACTTTCCTTGAACATTCCAGTCACATCCAGATAAGTCATGTAATTATTCGGATAGGAGGCTGAAAGTCCTTGGACTTCTGCATGAAATCTCCCTGCTGTCTGCATGATTTCCCCAGTCAAATAGGGGGCTAACTTCATTGCTTGACTAACCAAAGCCCATGATCGATATTCTGAGAAATTTTCTTCCTTGATAAATTGGGACAATTGTTCAAAGTAGTTTGGATTAGAAACATAAACTTCCTCCGGTTCCAAGCCCACCAGTCCTACTAATTGTTCTCCAATTGATAAAGCTGGAGAGTAGTTTTTGACCTCTGAGAATGTTCTAAGTTCTTCTGCATTCACAGGTCCCCAATCACGATGCACACTCTCACTAGCTGGTAGAGTATCAACGAGTCGCTTGTCAAAAGTAATGGCTCCTTCAACCAAAGCAGTGGCCTCCTGGTCTGAGTAGCCACATTTTTCCAAAATATGTCTCGCAGATATACGGTATGAATTCATAAGTTTCTCACGAACAGTCCTGTCTTCATAGTAGGACTTATCTGGTAGAATCGTCTGAGGTGGCAGCAAAATCAGCATTCTTTCAGATGTGTTTCGTGGATTGGCAATTACATCAAGACCATAGGGCAATGGATAGTCCTTACGAATCCAATCTTGACTAAGCGATTTCAGCTCGGAAAACGAAGCAATTCCCATCATTTCATCCAGTATCATGCTAGCTACTCTGACACCATCTTCTTCCCTTTTGGTAAAATCAAGACCCTGCTGATACAACTTGATAAATTCTACTAAATCCTCAGACTGAGGCTCTAGCTGACCAGCTACCATTTTGTCAAAATCCGATTTTAATTGCTCATCGACTTCCATTTGCAATCTTGTAAACTCATTGTAGAATGGTGTACCACTTGATAACCAGCTGCCATTTAACCATTCCCTATTTATAGCTTGATAAAAATTAGTTTGAATAGTCGGTTCTGCCTTATCAACTTGTGTTTGGTCATCTCCTATTTTCTGACCACCACAGGCAGCTAAGAGACAGACTAAACCAAGTAAAACCAATCTCAGTAGACCTTGTTTTATCACGCGTCACTCCCTCACTTGTTTTCTACAAACTATTTCGACAGGCAAAGAAGCAGAAAATAATTACTCCTCCGCATCTTGCTCATTCTTCAGCTCCCCAATCGTCTCAAAACTTGCTCGACTATCCGCAGCCAGAGCCTCCTGCTCGTAGGCATTGATAATCTGGGCAACGACTGGGTGACGAACCACATCCTTAGCTGAAAAATGTACGAAATCAATCTGCGGAATGTTGCTTAGTTTCTCTGTCGCATCAATCAGGCCTGACTTGACCTTGCGCGGTAGGTCAATCTGGCTAATATCCCCATTGACAATCATCTTGGAATTAAAGCCCAGACGGGTCAGGAACATCTTCATCTGCATAATAGTCGTATTTTGCGCCTCATCCAAGATGACAAAGGCGTCTTCCAAGGTCCGACCACGCATATAGGCCAGCGGGGCAATCTCGATAATCTCCCGCTCCATTAGGCGCGTGGTCTGCTCCTTGCCCAAAATCTGGTAGAGAGCATCATAGACAGGACGCAAATAGGGGTCTACTTTTTCTTTCAGATCCCCTGGCAAAAAGCCTAAACTTTCGCCTGCCTCGACCGCAGGACGTGTCAGGACAATCCGCTTGACCTGCCCACGCTTGAGGGCTGTTACCGCGAGAGTGACCGCTAAGAAAGTCTTCCCTGTACCAGCTGGTCCAATTCCAAACACGATGTCATGACGCTTTACGCTGTCCACATAGAGTTTTTGACCAAGGTTCTTTACGCGAATAGGTTTTCCGTAGTTGTCCTTGATAATCTCTTCTTCATAGAGGGCAACGAATTTTTCAATCTCATCATTTTTTACCATGGAGATGGCCGTGACCACATCTGGCGTATTGATGACCAGGCCTCGATTGACCAAGACTAAGAGGGATTGAATAACCAGCCGAGCTTGTTCTACTTGTGCTTCCTGCCCGATGATTTGCACAACTTCCGTCCGTGCATGGATGACCACATCCAATTCTTGCTCCATCAGCCGTAAGTGACGCTCATTGGACCCAAAGAGGCTGAACAAGTCATCTGGGTGTTTTAAGTGAATATCAATCGAATGTTCTTGCAAGAAACTTCTCCTTTGATGCTTTTCTATTATTATACCAAAAATACAGGCAAACTGGCTTTTAAAGACAAGAAAAGCAGTGAACAATCTGTCCACTGCTCAACTATCTGTGTATAACCCACTCTTTATGGAGTATCCTTGTAGATAGACTGTCTAAAGTCATCAGTTGCACGGAGGTATCCGTTTAAGACGGCTGCTTTTAGGCTATAGACACGGGATTGTGTCCCTACGTTCTGACCATTCTGTGAGTAGTATTTGTGATGAGTAGCATCATACTCTACTGCAGCTTGCATCAATTGACGCAGTTCTGCTACAGAATTTACCGTACGTGTGGAATCGTAGAAATAACCATCACCATTCAAAGGATTCTTAGTAATCAACTCTACTGGTTTCAAGTTTTCTAAATGCTGCTGCCGTTTCGCAAACATGGCTTTTCGGAATGTCGCACTATTTTCATACTCATTTTTCGAAATGAGCGAAATGAGTTCACTATCCTTCATACGACCATAGGCTTCTCGCTTGCCTAATGTATTCTTATATTGGTCAGACAGGTAAGGAACCATACCATTTTCGTAACCGTATTCTGCTAAGAGTTCAAAGGCAATCTTACGCACCTCATACTCGTTACGACTGGTTCCATCATTATTTAAAGAACCATATATCGGATCAAATGCTCTAACCTCCAAGTATGCATTCGAATGGCTATTTGAACCATAATTGCCATAGTTGTAATAGCTATCCTCATATGGACGTCTCGAAATCATCCCATTTTCAATCAGCTGGTCAAGACTTGTAAAGGTATTGGTAAACTGGTTGGCTACAGAGGTGTTTCCATTTTCCGTTACCATCTGATTAAACCAATTCTGTTTTGCTTGAGGATTAGACAATCCCAAAACAGCCTCAGCTTCCAAAAAATCCAAGGTATAGATAACATCCAGATAGCCCTTCATATAGTCTTGTAAGTCTTGAGTGGATTTGAAACGGTCAGGTGTCTTATTGGTCAAACGTCTTCCATAATTCCTTTCATCGTACTTGCTGAAATCGTAGATATTGTTGATACCAAATCGATCTTGATTGTCCCAAGTGATGGACTCAAATAAACCACGCGCATAGACTTCAAAATCTAGACCTGTTCGCTTGCCATGACCTAAAAGAAGCGTATTGTCATCTCCGATATGGGTCATTTCATGGGTGTAAACTCGTGCCCCATCTTCCGTTATGGCATCATGATTGAAGAAATAAATCCCATCCATTCGGGTATCCGCATGAGCACCTTTCGATTCATTTGGATAGACATAGCCTAGTGGCAGGTAGAAGTGCTTCATACCAGAATAATTCATACTAGTCAACTTATCTAGTGCCTTCCAATCGTTACCAATACGTTTCGTATCCCAAGTAATGGTTCTACGGAACATTTTTTCTTTATGATTTTCTGGAAGAATGTTGTAGAGATAGTCTGCATGACCTGCCCACATCTTGGCAATTTCCTGCAAACGTTCTTCACTGACCCCTTTATTGTTATCATACATTCCAATCAAGGTATTGGCCATATCGGTCAAGATAAAGATATCCTTACTTGGCATGACTAGAAGAATCAAGGCCATTTCTTTGAACTTCCAATTTTCCCCTGCCAGTTTTTCGTAAAAACCACTGTGGTGAATATCCTTGGTCGGATTTGTTTGTTTTTCTAGCACTTCCTTGATGGTAGACGGAGTTTCAATGATGGTAGCCTTGGTAGAAGACTTAAACCAGTCATTATTGGTCATCTTCGGTACAAAAGCCTTCCGGTAGCCCTCTAGGTAATCAAACAAATCGCCACCGATTGACTCCTTGGCAATCACTTGACTTGCAAGAGCATAGTTGTTCTTCGGTTTCAACATCTCTGCTCCCATGCTACCGATACGGATGAGTTGGTCCAGAGAATTGACATTCTTACCAAAGAAATCTGCTTTCTTCATCATCAAATTCTTGGCATTGACATCGCCAAACTGAATATTGTACCAACGATTCATGTAGGCTAAACCAAGTAGAAGCTGCGCCTTGTTTTTACTGATATAGGATTTTAGGAAATGATTGGCAGTCGAACTATCCAATCCCACTAAATTGTAGTTTGAAATCAATTCGGACAAATGTACCTGCAAGTTCGATTTGACATCCTCAAACGATTCCTGGAGGAAGAGCCATTCTTTGTCTCTTGAATTACCATTGAGACCCAGTGCTTCTTGGACAGCCGAAGAGGTAAAAGTAATCCCTTCAAATTCCGAAATCAAGCTACCTAGTAGTTTCCTATATTCAAAGTCATTTGCCATGACTTCAGGAGTGTAGCTGATATTTTTGTCTAATATCAGGTATTCCGTAACAGCGCCTCTACTCAAGTCTTTTTTCTTCACCAAGTATTGGTATTTGACTGTTCCGTCTGCAAAGTGTAGAAGCAATCCGTTTATCTTATCACGATTTAGTATCTCTTGATTATTTTTTCCGACGCTAGTACCTAGTACATCCAAATATGGTACTTTATCCACTAATGGTACGACGTCTAGTAATTTCTTGGTCACCAATTCGTCATCTTTTTCCAGTCGATTTCCGTACTGGATAATCACATCTCTTGTGAAGAACGGAAGCAGTCTTTCCATGTTTTCATAGGCTTGCTTGCGCTCTGCCAAAGCAAATTGAGCCGTAGCATAATCAATGTCAAAGGCATTCTTCTGGCGTAATTTCCGCTCTGCTTCTTTTTCAGACGGACGGATAGCCCATAGGTTGAGTTCTTGAACAGCTCCTGCTGCATCTATTTCTGTGATAGATTCAGATGAATTGTTTTTACCAACTGCTTTACCCGTCACAATCCGTATATTGCTAAATGGTTGCAAGTTTTCTTCCACTCTGCCGTATACTTTATGGCCATTGACCACATGGACTGCAGCAATGTTGTCTCGAAGCTGGATACTGTTATTCTGGCTGTTCCCTTTTAATATCGCTCCAACTAAGCCACCGACTTCCGTATCCTTGGTTTTCTTGGTAGCAATGCTTCCTGTCGCAAAGCTCGAAATAATTTGCGTATTGGCATTTTCTAATTGACCAACCAAGCCTCCAGCCTTCACATTCGAAGAGGTTGATGAAATGGTCGCATCTACATAGCCTTTTGTGATGCTACCGCCACCGAGCCAGCCAGCGATACCGCCAACTTTATTATCGTCCTTACCAAGACTAATTAAAGAACCTGTAAAGCTAACTTTTGAGAGCGATGTTTTATCCACTTCTCCTATCAGACCACCTAAGAAATTGTCTGCAACAACTCTTCCTTCAACATGGACATTGGTAACACTACCATTGGTAGACTGTTTCGCTAAAGCTCCTACCTCTTTTTCTTTCGGCAGATGAATATCTACTGCTTTCAGGTTCAAATCAGATACAGTTCCTCGTAAATCATCAAATAATGGTACTTTCAAGTCATAAATAGTGAAACCATTACCTTTGAGAGTTCCATGGAATTGATTTTTCAGATAAGATTTGTCTGTATCCGACAGCACGACTTCTGATGCCGTCAAATCTTGTTGGAGTTCAAAGGTACCTGAGGAATTATTTTGCATAGCTTTCAAAAGACTAGTGAACGTACTATACTTATTTTTGGTTTCATGATTTTCACGAACCTCTCTCGGTAAGTATACTGTCACAGTATCATGATACTTATCTAGTTTTTGTCGTCTTTCCTCTGGATTGGTAAATCTAGCCTGCAATTTGAAGTGGGTTACATTATCAAGGCTCGTTTTTTCGATTTTCGTAACTGGTAACAGAATATCCTTATGCTCATCTGACTTCAGTTTGATGAAATAATTTTGAACATCATTCGGATCTACTTTAATCGCAACTTTTCTAACTAATTTACCATTTTCATTCTTCCAAACTTCTGCCTCATCGATGTTCTTGATTTCAAAATGGCGTTCTTCAAAATCAATGTGGACTTCATCCATAAGACGTTCTGTACGTTCATTATTTAGACTGTCTGTGTACACCAAATCAGTCTTAACGAAATAGTCAACGTTTGGCAGTAGGTTTCTAAAGCGAACTTCTAGCTTATTTTTATCGGTTAATTCTTCTTGGTGAATCTCAGTATCATTAACAAACAATCGAGCAATGGCTTTCCTAAAAGTATTATATTGGTCATCAAGCTTGTAAGTCACTTTAGAAGAACGAACATGCTTCATCAGATGGTAGTGCGGCTCATTCTTCACCACCCTCAACAAAGGCTTATTCACATCCTCAACCGTTTCTTCAGTTGTTTCCTCTGGTTTTTCAGGAGAAACTGGTTCCGTCTCCATCTCTGTTGGATCCGGCGTGTCTGGAACAGTTGGTTGCTCTGGATTTGGTTTTGGTGTCACTGGAGGATTTGTCGGAGAATTAGGTTCTGGCTGCTCTGTACCTGTCGTTTCTTCTGGTTTCGGCGTGACTGGGCTGGTAATACCCTCATTTTTACGACTTGGACTGCTGTTAGCATCAGTCGGGACATTGACAGGTTTTGCCATTACTTCAAATTTAAGACTTGGTCCACTATTGGCATCCGTTTCAACAAGGACTTTTGGATTGCCTAATTCTGTTAAAAGATCCACAATGAAATCAATATCATCTTGAATCACTTCAAGCTGAGTACGAATATTAGCAGGGTCTCCCGAAACAATCATATCCTCTGAATGCTTGTAGACTGTATCAATGTAGGTCTGCCATTCGTAGCCTTCAACTCGAGTTTTATAGCTACGAAGCTCTCCCATCTTCGCACGAAGTTGGGTAACTGTTTCTGGATTGACTGTTTCCTCTTCCTCTGGTGGTGTAACTGGTTGATCTGGTTCCTTGGTACCAATTTCAACCTCTCTTGCACGGCCTGCTATCTCAGAAACGAGAACTTCTGGTAGAGCAGTAATCTGACCGGAAACACTATCTACAGTATAGCTTGTGCGATAGAGTCTTATTGTTGGACTACCTGCATGAATGACATGTTCCGTGCCTTTTGCCAACTCGGCATTCTGTCTTCTAATTTCTGGAAGATCAAGTCTCTCTGTTCGCTCTGCTGGCTGAGTACCAACCCGAATAATCTGTGCCTGACCAGAATCCGTCACACGACCATTATCTCGATGAGCCTGTGTCGCACCCGTTCTGGAATCGACACTATAAGTCGTTGTAAAGGTGGTGATTTCGGGACGACCTTGCTGGCGAGTATGCTGTTGACCATGGGCACGAGTGATATCCGCCTCATAACGAGTTGGCAAGGTACGCGAAACCGATTCTGTTGTCGGACGAGTCCCAACTTGAACAATTTCCTGTCTAGCTGTTCGAGTGACTTGGCGAGTTTCTGCCTGTTCTGTCACCTCTCCTGTCTCAGTATTGAGGACATAGTTTTTAGTATAGGTTGTCTCCTGCTTGATACCTGCCTGCTTGACATGACGCTCGTTCAACGGTCTATTTGGATCTGCTTCATAGACACGAGTGAAGTCTGTTTCGACACGGCGAACAGCTGGTTTGGTTCCGACTCTAATAATACGATTTTGAACGACTTTAACAACCTCACTTACTCGGCTTGGTTCTCCAACTTCTTTGTCACGAACATAACGACGAGCAGTGGTGATACGTTCCACACCATCGCTACCGGCTTGTATCTCCTCTCGTTGCGGATAGGACAGGGTTGGATCTGCTTGGTATTCTGTCTTAAACGCAATAGCCCGATGATCAACAGTCTCCACAGTTCGATCCACAGCCTTAGTACCAACCTGCACAACCTGTGTCACTGCAGCAATCTCTTGAATCTGAGGCTGACCTGCACTGGTCTGACCAGTTCTTTGATCCAAGCTATAATGAACCGTAATTATCTGCTCCCCAGCCCTTCCAGGTCGGACAATCACACGCTCACCAACATAGAGGGTTGAATTAGGGATTGTTTCTTCTGTAAACGGCAATGCTTTCTTAGTAATAGTCGGCTTAGTACCTACACTGATCCTGCGAACTTGTCCTGGATGACTAACCGTTCCTGGCAATTGAATCGGTGTCACCTGACCACTATTGGTGTCCAAATTATAGACAGTTCGATAGGTTGTTTCTTTTGCATGACCTTCTTGGAGAACCGTTTGAACATCCCATTCCTTGTCCGGTGCTGGTATGTACTCTGTCACAGGTTCTTCTTGTTCAATCCGAATCTGTGGTTTCGTACCAACTTCAATAATCTCATCTTGCACTTGTTTAATCAGTTCAGTCCTACTAGCAAGAAACTTCCCTTCTACACCTTTGATGGTCTGGTAGGTCGAAATGACCTTTTCTTGACCTCTTTGACCAGTCTGCTTAGTTCTTGTCTGACCATAGTCTAGTTGGTCATTGCTCTCATACCGTCGGGTAAAGTCAATGGTGCGGAGACTTTCTTTTTCTACCTGCCCTTCAATAGATTTGGTACCGATACGTACCACTTGTTCTTTAGCTGGTTTGACAATTTCTTCATCAACGACCTGACCATTTTCTTTATAGAGTCGTTTGAGACCCTGTTCACCCTCAATTTCAACCTGACGATAATCGCTGTACTGTTCTGGATCTGAAATCACACGCTCGGTAAAGTCAATGGCAACCTCTTCTGTAGTCCTTTCCGGACGCTTCACTCCCTTGTAGGTCACTTCAGCTTGCGGCTTTTCAAGCACTTCCGTTTTCAGTAAGGTTTCAACACCCTCAATGACTGCATAGGTATGTAGCTGTTTCCCTTTTTTCCCAGCTACTACCTCAACCTTACCAAGAGGCCAATCATCACGAGAAACTTCTTTTCTTTCGAATGCAATTTCCTCTTCTTGAGTCCGAATGGTCGCTGTTGGAAGTTTTATAGTTGCTGGAGCAACATATTTCTCATCTCGTCTGGTGCCGATGTAGGTTCGTTTTGGAATAGAAGGAATTTCTTCACGACTAATCTCATTACGGGCTACAATTTGACCGTCAACCAAGACTTCTTGATAGGAAATGCGGAGGCTACCTGCCTGACCCTCTTCTACTCGACGTTGACCAATCGCTAGTTCATCTGTCTCTATCTGCTCTTCAGGGATTTCTAAAGCAATCTCTTCCACCTTGTCCTGAACTTGAAAATCAACGGTTGGCAAAAGGTGACTCGGAGCTTCTGTTGGAATAGTCGTAATCAGCTTTTCTTCGACTGGTTCCTCTGTTGGCTGGACAGGTTCTTCAGGAGAATCAGTTTCTGCGACCTCTTCTGTAGCAACCTGACCTGTACCGATATAGACTTTTCTTGGTATAGAAGGAATTTCCTCTCGTCCAGTTTCCTTACGAGCGACAACTTGACCATCAACCAAGACTTCCTGATAGGAAATACGCAGGCTACCTGCTTGACCCTCTTCCACTCGACTTTGACCAAGTGGTAACTGATTGGTCTCTATCTGCTCTTCTGGGATTTCTAAAGCAGTCTCTTCCACCTTGTCCTGAACTTGAAAATCAATGGTTGGCAAGAGATGGCTCGGTGCTTGAGCTGGGATACTGGTGACTAGCTTTTCTTCGACTGGTTCCTCTGTTGGCTGGGCTGGAAGAGCATCTGTTGACTCAGTTGCAGAAACCTCTTTTTCAACTTCTGGTCTAGGACTTGTTTCCTCAACTGTACTTTCCTCAGTTTTACCAACTTGTTCCGTTTTATCGGCTTGCTCAGTTTGAGCAGTTTCCTCAGCTTTATCAGCTTGCTCAACTATCGGTTGGCTTGCTTGGTCTGGTTTGTCACTTATTTCCCCAGTTGAGATTTGCTTGTCTACTTCTGCCGTTTCTGGACTAGTCTTTGGCTCCTCCAGCTGACTAGAAGGGGACAAACTTGTTTTCTCATCCCTACCCTGACTCTTCACCTCTGGTTTTTCTTCAATGAAATAACCTACAAACTCATAACCGTCCAATCGCAACTTCCCATCTGGCAAGGAATCCCCTGGACGAATGGTGATGGTCTGGTTATAGGCTGCCAGGGCATGGCTCTCGACTGCTGATACCTCCAACAGTGGAAGGGCAAGGCCGGTAGCTGTGATATAAAGCATACTTAAAATACGTGCTTTCTTGTTCTTGGTTGCAAGAACTGCTAGGACAATAAAGCCAGCAGTAGCCGCCATTAGCCCACTCGCCACTCCGTCTCCAGTCTTTGGTAAGCCAGTTTTCGCAGGACGGTAAACCACAAAATAGGTCGCAGTCTCTGTCAGTTCAGCTGGTAGACTAGACTGAATCAACTGGCGCTCATCCTTGGATAACTCCGTTTCAAGAACGTATTCAAAATGAATATCCTTAACTGGAGATGTAACAAGTGTATCCGCCGCAAGTACATTCTGGCCCAGTAACAGACTACTACCGATACACAAGGAAACGACACCGACAGTTAGCTTTCTTATAGAAAACGCTTTCTTTCTGTCGTAAAAAAATTTATTCATATGATCTCCTTTCATTTATAGTCTTTTAGTTTACTTTTAGTACTCGCTTCAAAGGTTTGGGGAACCTTTAAAGGCTGGAGATAGTGCGAACCAAGTTCGCTTCAAAAGCCGCAGCATAACTCAATGCTTTCTTGTTTCTAGGCATTGACTTGAAACAGTCCCCCAGACTGTTTCAATCAGGCAAGGTGAGTTCAAACACTCCAGTGGAGTGTTTGAAGTTGGAAATAGGGAAACGAAGTTTCCTCATACGTTGAAGTCATAAAAGATAAACTAAATGACGATATCTTGCATCAAATGAAACTTTCTACCGTCATTATATCAAAAAACGAACGATTCTTCCATCATTTATCGGTGCAAAGTATACAAATAAAAAAAGCAAAATACAAATATGTATTTGCGGGAGTTTGACAGTTTGAATGTCACAAAAGTGCTCTAATCATTGATATAGCGCTATTTTTTTGTCAAATTTTCGTATATATTAATTGCGTACTTTTTTCGTACTGTGATATAATAGAGTGAGGTGCGAATCTATGAGAGTTAAAAAATCAGTATCTAAAAATACAATCAATTATGCCATTATCAAAGATATTAAAGTTGGAAATAAAAGAACTTCTACCATTGTCGAAAATCTGGGTAATCACGAAACCCTTCAACAGCTACATCCTGAAATGGAACCTATGGAATGGGCAAAATTGCGGGCTAAAGAGTTAACCGAACTCGATAAAGAAGATAAACAAGAAATCTTAATCAAACTTCATGAGAATAGGCAGTTGAAACAGGACCAACGAAATGAGTATCATGGGGGATATTTGTTTCTACAGAATATCTATTATCAGTTGGGATTGGATAAAATCTGTCAAGATATTCAGAAGAGGTATCACTTTAGTTTTCAATTAGATACCATTCTGTCTCGTCTCCTCTACGGCAGAATCCTATTCCCATCCTCTAAACGATCTACCGCTCATTTTTCACAAACTCTCCTAGAACCTACAACTATTGAACTCCAACATCTCTACCGAGGATTAGAAATTATTGCCAAAGAGACGGATTTCAT
>NZ_ALMY01000076.1 GCF_000440115.1 Streptococcus suis YS56
AACCAAGAAAACGACTCCGAAAGAAGTAGCTTTTATCGAAAATTGGATTAACAACTACCCTAAAAAATGCTTGGGCTACAAGTCGCCAAGTGAATTTCTTTTGGGTGGCTAACTTCAACTTGAAATTTGGGAAAGAAGTAAAACTTGCAATTAAATTATTCACTTACTAGGTAGGGAGGAAAAAAAGTAACCGCCCCATAACAAGGTATCTATCTAATCACTCCCTCCTCCTGTATACTGTTATAAAAAACAAAACTGGAGGATTTATTATGTCACACCCCATCGTCCCATTGACTATTCCCCTATCTCGCCGCTTTGAGAAGAAAGGCAGAAATGATATTCTGATGAAAATTCATCTCGGAAAAGTGGAAGTCACATTCTTTCACTCTATCAACCATGAAGTAGTGGAAACAATCTTGGATAAGGTACTGCACTATGACCATCCGACTCAGTGATTTAGGTCAAGTCTGCTTGGTTTGCGGGAAAACGGACATGCGTCAAGGGATTGATTCTCTCGCCTACCTTGTCAAAAGTCAATTCAATCTGGATCCCTT
>NZ_ALMY01000077.1 GCF_000440115.1 Streptococcus suis YS56
TTGTATAAACGATTTGAGAACGGAAAATTGACCTGGCCAAACAATGAAGAAGAGGTCAAGGCTCTAACTTCCGAGCAGGTGGACTGGCTCATGAAAGGATTTTCGATCAATCCAAAAATAAATGTTTCAAAAAGTCGTGATTTCTATTGAAATCATGGCTTTTCTTTGTGTATAATGAGATAAAAAGAAGGAGGTAAGTCCATGGAGTCACAAGATAAGGTGATTGAAAGTCTAACAAAAACCATTGAAATCATGACCAACGAGTTGAGCCTCCTTCGTGAACAGATTGAGTATCTGAGACAGAAACTCTACGGAAAATCATCAGAGAAGGTTGTGTATCAACCCGGTCAGCTGAGCTTGTTTGGGGAGGAAATTCTCCCTGAAGAAGAAGCTGACTTACCCAGTTGAAACGGAGACCATCACCTATAAACGCAAGAAAGCCAAGGGAGCTCGTCAGGCTATTTTTAGTCAGTTCACTCCAGAGATTATTCATCATGAATTGCAGGGCGAAGATTGCACTTGTCCAGACTGTCATGGACAGTTGAAAGAGATTGGTTCTACTGTTCAACGGCAAGAGTTGGTCTTCATTCCCGCACAATTAAAGCGGATTGACCATGTTCAGCACGCATACAAGTGTCA
>NZ_ALMY01000078.1 GCF_000440115.1 Streptococcus suis YS56
TTTCTTGTCTGGGAAACATGAGAAAAATGGAATTACCCTCTATCATCATGACAAACGACGGAGTGGCTTGGTTGTGGAGGAATTTCTTGGAGATTGTGCGGGTTATGTACACTGTGATATGTTACGGCAGTAACTTAGGACTTTAGTCCTTTAGTTCTGCCTATGCGATAGCAGTCCAAGGTTTAGGAGCGAAGCGACGCTAAGCTTGGTTAACTGCGAACCGCTGTCGGCCTATCGGCAGTTAGACAAGGCACAGCTGGTTGGCTGTTGGGCTCATGTCAGGAGAAAGTTTTTTGAGGCGACTCCTAAGAAGACAGACAAGACTTCTTTAGGTGCTAAGGGTTTAGCCTATTGTGACCGCCTGTTTGCCTTAGAGAATGACTGGGCAGATTTGTCTACTGAGGAACGGCGACATAAACGGCAGACAGAGTTAACTCC
>NZ_ALMY01000079.1 GCF_000440115.1 Streptococcus suis YS56
GTTACTTTAAAGATAAGAAATGAGGTTGGGCAAAAAGACCAACCTCATTTCTCAGAGTTCGTGTCAACATCTCAGCGCAGTGGTTGATTGGCAGATTTGTTCGCGTTTCACACTCCAAATCTGACCATTACGACTGTTGCGAACAGAGTTCGCTTCATCTCCAACCTCAAACTGTCTCCCAGACAGTTTGAGCTGTGCGGGGGTGGGAGTGAAACAGTCTGGGGATAGACTGTTTCAGCTCAACAACTTAAAACGAAAAATTGTTGACGAACTCATTTTTGAAAATAGAGTTCTTTCTCACTCCCATTCTTTATCTATCGCTGTAAATCTTGCCTTTATCCTATTCAAGATAGAAACAATATCCCCATCTCTGGCATGAAACTCTTCTACCTGCATACTTTGAACCGTAGCATTAATCATTGCACCAACGATGAGTACCTGAGCCATAAAAATGAACCAAAGCATAAAAACAAGAAAGACGACAGCTGTTACTATTCTAAAATCCAGCAACTTATTGGCATAATTATCAACATAAATCGAAAATAACTTTCCAATAGAAGTCATCGTCAACAGAACAAACAAGGTTCCTGGAAAAACATATCGAACTTTTTTTATCCGAACATTTGGCAAAAAGAAATAAAGCATAACCAAGGCGGCAAACAGAGCCATTAAACCTACTAACTGTGTTTGACTAAGAAGTCCCTTCAGCCAGGCGTCTTCAATAGGAACCAGCTTATTAATATAAGAAAAAACTGCCTGCCCGAAAGTCAAAAGCGTAATACTTAAGAGGATAACTACCTGCAGACCAATTCCTAAAAATATGCCAATCAAGTGCCCAATAATAAAATCACGGTGTTCATTGATGCCATAAGCCTTATTAAAGGCCTTCTGCAAAATGGTCATACTACGTGACAGGGTCCAAAGAGTGGTCAGAATTGAAATCCCTAACCATGATGACGACGGCTTTGTTAATACAGAAGTGATAAAAGATGAAACCGAAGGATAGAGCTTGTCTGGCACAAATTCAGCTACAACCGATAAAATCATATCCACATCAAATGGATAATATGGCAGTAAATTCGCAAGAGTTAGAAGAATAGGGAAAATAGAAATTAACAGATAGTAAGCTACTGCAACACTTGTCACATCAATATCAGCGTTCCGATAAAAAGAAAAGAAGGTTGAGCAGAATGTTTTCAAACCTTCAACTAATTTGGTTTTCTTCATTCCCTCTCCTTCTTTCTTACAATTTTAGTAAGTCCCTTCTTCACCTTGACTCGTCAAAATGACCGGACCATCTTTGGTGATGACAAATTGGTGTTCGTATTGGCAAGACAAACCACCATCAAGTGTCTTATGAGCCCAACCTGTCTTCATATCTGTATCGATTTCCCAAGTCCCTGTATTAATCATAGGCTCGATAGTCAAAACCATGCCTTCACGCAAGCGAAGACCACGACCTTTAGTTCCATAATGAGGAACCATCGGCTCTTCGTGGAAGGTTGGTCCAACGCCGTGACCCACCAAGTCACGAACAACACCGTAGCCAAGACCTTCCGCATATTCTTGAATAGCAGCACCGATATCGCCGATACGATTACCAACAACGGCTTGCTCGATACCACGATACAAACATTCCTTAGTCACGTCCATCAAGTTTTGAACTTCCTCAGAGACCTGACCAACCGCATAAGCCCAGCAGGAATCCGCACAACCACCACGATAGGTCTGGGTGATTTTCTTCATAGCCTTGACATCATTAAAGTTGAGCTTAGAAACATCAATTACCGCTTTGTCTAAGGGCTCACTCAAAACCATATCGACCTTCAGTAAATCACCTTCTTTAAGTTTGTAATGACGCGGAAAGGCATGAGCGACCTCGTCATTTAATCCACAACAAGTCGCATAAGGATAATCCATCAATTCTCCATCAACACCAATTTGGAGTGGCAAAACATTCTTTTCCTTACACGTTTTACGGACATATTCCTCTACTTCCCACATGTCCACGCCTGGCTTGATAATCTCTCGCAAACCAATATGAATACCAGCCAGAACATCTCCAGCACGGTTCATTGCATCAATTTCTCGTTGTGATTTAATGGTAATCATTCATTCTCCTCATACATTTCTAATTTAAAATCTGTCTTCTTCAAGCTAAATTTTAGATAATTTCTTGTTTTATGGCTATAGCGGTCACTTCCACGATACTGCGCAACCTGTACCAAACCAGCTTTTTTCGCCACCATCTGACTGGCCACATTTTCCTCATGAGTAACAATAACCAGCTCCCTCAGACCAAACTCATAAAAAGCTAGATAGACTAAAGTCCGCACTGCTTCCGTCATCAAACCTCTTCTCCAGTAGTCTTTTTTTAGGAAATAGCTGAGCTCCGCAGAAAGTTGACGTTCGTCTACCTTTTCAAAGCAAAGCGCACCAATCATCCTCTCCGAATGCTTATCAACTAAGGCCCAGTTTCCCAATGGTGAACGCATAAATTTTTCAACCATTGTCGAAAAAGCAATATTTCTGTCCTCCAAAGCTGGAAAGATAAAAGGAAGATTTTCAGGATTTGATACAATTTCATAGAAACTTTCTCCATCTTCAAAAGAAAATGGTCGTAAATACAAACGGTCCGTTTCAAAGCAAGCAAACTTCGCTAGTCTTGTCCAAAGTGTCATAGTGTACCCAAGGGGCTGAGAATTACTCCCAGCCCCAGATTGTTTCGTTTTTTTAATCGTTTACGTTTTGAGAAAGTAGTTCTCAATTAGACTCTCTAATCCTCAATCAATTGAATATCTGCACCTAATTCTGTCAGCTTATTAATAATATTTGAGTAACCACGTAGAATAAACTCAATGTTTGTAATTTCTGTACGCCCTTGAGCCATTAAACCAGCGATAACCATTGCGGCTCCCGCACGCAAATCAGTAGCTTTAACAGATGTACCCGTCAGTTGATTTGGACCTTCAAAGGCAATATGGTTGTTACGAGTAGAGATTTTTGCTCCAAGATTTGCAAGCTCCTGCACATGACCAACACGTTTTTCATAAATCGTATCAACAATCGTACCAGTACCTTCTGCCTTAAGCAGTAAAGGTGTAATGGGTTGCTGCAAGTCTGTCGCAAAACCTGGATAAGGTGAAGTTTTCACACTTACCGCCTTCAATTTCTCTTGCTTTTCAACAAAAATACTATCTTCAGAAATGGTCATGCGAACACCCATTTCTTCCAACTTAGCGATATAACTCTCTAAGTGTTCATAAAGGACATTATCAATGCGAATACCTTCACCAACAGCAGCAGCAAGGGCAATATAAGTCCCTGCTTCAATACGGTCTGGAATCACTTGATGACGTGTTCCTTTTAGACTATCTACACCATCAATGGTGATAATATCTGTACCCGCACCACGGATACGTGCCCCCATATTGTTAAGCAAAGTTGCTACATCAATAATTTCAGGTTCACGCGCCGCATTTTCAATAACTGTACGGCCTTCTGCTTTGACAGCTGCTAAGATAGTATTAATTGTCGCACCGACGCTGACAACATCCATGAAGATATGTGCCCCTTGAATACGCTGACCATTAGTTTCCAAGCGCATATAGTCACCTTCATAGGTCGTCTCAGCTCCCATTGCCGCAAATGCTTTCAAATGCAAATCAATCGGACGTGGTCCCAAATCACACCCACCTGGCAAACCTACCACTGCTTGCCCAAAACGACCAAGGAGTGACCCGTAGAAATAATAAGAAGCACGTAAACTGTTGATTTTACCAAATGGCATTGGCATATCTTGCACACCACGAGGATCAATTTCAAGCGTCTCACCATCACGCTTGACCGTCGCACCCATTGTTTCCATAATATCAATCAAACTATCTACATCTGAAATTGCGGGAACACCGTCTAGTGTAACAATTCCATCTGATAAAATAATGGCTGGAATCAAGGCAACTACTGAGTTCTTAGCACCACTTACAGTCACCGAACCACTTAATGCCTTTCCACCATTAATTACAATTTTTCTCATACTAACATTCTCTTTCTTAAATTGCCTAAAAAGGCATACGTTTCATTCTATCATAAAGTCTTAGAAAAAGCTAGTTATATAGCAGGCAAAAGGACCGAGCCAATGAACTCAGTCCTTCATATTTATATACTATTAGTGAATCTCTCTTCATCATTTATGAAAAATTCTCTGAATTTGCTCTCTTGCATCCACGAGATACAGCTCCAGCTCTTCTCTCGTTAAATAAGGTACTCGCCCATAGAAGATATGGTCAATGACTTGAGCACCGTTGCTGTTGAAAAGCCATTCTGAGGTCAGGGTTTTCATCGCTTGATCAATCGGTGTCAGACTTCCATCTGCATTTTGTGGCTGCCCTGTTGGCGTAAAGAAAATAGCTTTCTTAGTGGAAAATAATTTACGTGGTTCATCAGATTCAAAACTGTAAGCAAAGCCATGTTGAAATACACGGTCTACGTAACCTTTCATAATAGCAGGCATTCCATTCCACCAACTCGGAAATATATAGACTAGTAAGTCGCTTTCGGCAATCAAATCCATTTCAACTTGAACATCTGCTGGAAAAACAGTTGCCTGACGTACAAATTTACCATCCTCAATATGAATGGTATCTTCTCCACGTAACACGGGATCGAATCCTATTTCGTATAAATCTCGTATGACGACTTCTGCTCCATTTTCCAGCAGAGCTTCCGCCACTCTATCAACCAAAGCATGTGTAAAGCTTTCTTTTCTAGGGTGTGCAAAGACAATTAACGCTTTCACAAACTTCTCACTAAATGGACAACTATTTCATTACAAAACAGCAGTTTTCAAGGCTTCCACCTTGTCCAATTTCTCCCATGGGAGATCAATATCTGTACGACCCATGTGACCATAGGCTGCCGTTTGCTTGTAAATCGGACGTTTGAGGTCCAACATTTGAATAATACCAGCTGGGCGCAAGTCGAAAATCTGACGAACAGCTGCTTCTAATTTGCTTTCCGCCACTGTACTTGTACCAAATGTATCAATACGAACAGAAACTGGATGAGCAACACCGATTGCATAGGCCAGTTGAACTTCTGCTTTTTTAGCCAAACCAGCTGCGACGATATTTTTAGCGATGTAGCGTGCCGCATAAGATGCAGAGCGGTCCACTTTGGTCGCATCCTTACCAGAGAAAGCACCTCCGCCATGACGAGAATAACCACCATAGGTATCAACGATGATCTTACGACCTGTCAAACCAGAGTCCCCTTGAGGTCCACCAATAACAAAGCGACCAGTTGGGTTGACAAAGTAGTTGGTTTGATCATCCAAATATTGAGCTGGAATGATTTCCTTAATCACACGCTCAATCATATCCTGACGAATTTGTTCCTGGCTAACATCTGGATCATGCTGGGTCGAAATAACGACTGTATCCACACGAACAGGTTGATTGTCTTCATCGTATTCAACTGTTACCTGTGACTTAGCATCTGGACGGAGATAAGCAATTTCACCAGATTTTCTCAACTCGGCCAAACGACGCACCAATTTGTGGCTAAGTGAAATTGGCAACGGCATGAGCTCTGGCGTTTCATCTACTGCAAAACCAAACATGAGCCCCTGGTCACCTGCACCAATCAAATCCAATGGATCTTGACTAGTATCTTGACGAGTTTCCAAAGCTTCATTGACGCCTTGGGCAATATCTGGCGATTGCTCTACAAGTGACGGATGAACCCCAACCGACTCAGCTGAAAAACCATACTCACCTTTTGTATAGCCAATCTCTGCAATGGTATCACGTACCACACGGTTAATATCCACATAGGCAGTGGTTGAAATCTCTCCAAAGACATGAACACTACCTGTATAAACAGCCGTTTCCGCCGCTACGTGCGCATCTGGATCCTCTGCTAAAATAGCATCCAAAATGGCATCTGAAATCTGGTCTGCAATCTTGTCCGGATGACCCTCCGAAACAGATTCAGACGTAAACAACTTACGTTCTGACATAAACATGTCCCCCTTAAAATAAATTGTTATCAAGGTTACAAAGCACCGACTGAAAGGAGGGATTTGCGAAAGACACCAGTCTTGAGCAAAGGAATGGCATCTACTATCAGCAACCACTTCCTTCAGTCGCCTTTTCGGGACTTAATAACGTTTCTAGTATATCATAGTTCTTCCAGTATGTGCAGTTCTTTCTTGAAAAATAAAAAGAAGTTACCTTACTCCGATAACTTCCTCCTATTTGAAAATAGTAATCAAGAACTAGTCTGATAACTACCTTTTCGGGACTTAATAACGTTTCTAGTATAGCATATATTAGGTGACTATCCTAGTATTTTTCTAAAAAAAGAGAGGTGTGCAAGACAACCTCCCTTACTAAATAAATTCTGCTTCTGCAATGGCCTGCTTGACTGTTTCTAGCGGTAAATGAACCAACTCACAGCCCTTTTCTTTATACAAATACTGGGCATAATCATCCATTCGGTATTCGTTTATATAGACGACACGTTGGCAACCAACCTGTAACAATTGCTTGGAGCAGTTGAGACATGGAAAATGGGTCACATAGGCAGTAAAACCTTTTGGAATTCCCCGCTCCGCTCCTTGTAAAATAGCATTGACTTCCGCATGCAGGGTTCTAGCGCAATGACCATCAATCATAAGGCATTCCTGATCCAAACAATGTTCGGTTCCTGAAACAGAACCATTGTAGCCTGTTGCGATAACTTTATTGTCCTTAACCAAAACCGCACCGACCTTGGCTCTCTTACAGGTTGCCCGATTGGCAATCAAAAGCGCCTGAGCCGCAAAATACTCATCCCAAGCTAAACGATTTGTTGACATGATTTCTCCTTTCCGCTCAATCCACCATTCCATAAATTGCTACTAAGTCTTGAGCTGTAATGATACCTACAATATCCTCTGGCGACTGAAGGTGTCCATTGGATTGACGACTGACCAAAACCGTTGTCCGTTTCTGTCCTTGGAAATGATTGATCAGCTGGTAAAGACTTGTTTGCGCTGGTAAAATAACCACTTGGATACTATCTTCCTCACAGACCAATACATCTGCCAAACATGCTTCTACTAATTGATCACGGATTGAGCTTACTTCCTTACTCGTTTTTGCTAACCAGTTGGCCAAGCCCTTATCGGAAACCAAACCTTGATAGGACTTGCCAGAAAAAACGGGAAACTTGGAAACATGCTCTCGCTCGACGATTTCCAAAGCCTTGAGCATTTTATCCCGACTATCAAATATGATAGGCTTGATCTTCTGAGTTTTTTGTAAGTAAGTTTCAATGGTCATGGGTGTTTGGTACTGGGCAATGACCTTTTCCAAGACGGCAATCAATTCTGGCGAAGGTTGAGCTACTTCTTTCAAACTCGTTCGTCTTTCGTGGACCATAAGATTACGGAGCTGTCTAGCTACGTAGAGATTGTCCCAATTAGCCTCAACGGGATTATGTCGCGTCAATTCCTTGGCTTTGGCTAGCATGGAACCAACATCTGCATATTCCCCATCCGCAACTCCACAGACCTTACGCAAGACCTTATCCAAGTCATTGAATAACTCTAAAAAACGGCTTTCATTCATCTTAGTCTACCATTGCTGATTTCAAGTAGGCATCCACCATTCGCTCAGTCGCATGGACCGAATCCAAATGGGTCCGCTCGTAGGAATGGCTAGACTCGATTCCTGCACCAAGCAGGGCATGTTTGACATCCGCACCCGCCCGCATGGCAGCTGAAGCATCTGAGCCATAGTAAGGATAAATGTCCAGCTTATAAGGGATTCCATCTCTTTCAGCCAAGGCTACCAAGTGCTGACGGAGCTCATAATGATAAGGACCTGAGCCGTCCTTTACGCAGATAGAAACTGTGTATTCGTCAGTTTGCTGATCATCTCCCATTGCCCCCATATCGACCGCCAGATATTCAACCACCTGACTTGGAATGCTAGAGTTAGCACCGTAGCCGATTTCTTCATTGTTTGAAAAATAGAAATGTGTCGTATAAGGCAAGGTCGCTCCCTCTTCCTTATAGACTTTCAAAAGATGAAGCAAGATAGCTACGGATACCTTATCATCCAAGTGACGACTCTTGATAAAGCCAGTTTCAGTCACAACAGTCCGAGGATCAAATGATATAAAATCTCCGACTTCAATACCCAAGGCCCGCGTCTCGTCCGCATTGGTCACTTTTTCGTCCAAACGAATTTCCATATTGGTCTGATTGCGCTCAGCGGTGCTAGCATCTCGGTAGACATGGACAGAAGTTTGGTGCATCAAAATCGTTCCTGTAAAGGTCTTACCATTCTTGGCACAATGAATCAGGCAGTTTTCTCCTTCAATAGAAGGGTAGCCAAATCCTCCCACCAAATCCATTTTGAGTCGGCCGTCTGGCTTGACTGCACGCACCATGGCACCCAAAGTGTCCAGATGAGCAGTCAACATCCGATGTTTCTGGTCATTTTCCCCAGGAACTGTAACTAAAATGCCACCCTTTGCAGTCTTGATAGCCTCATAGCCGAAACCTTCCACTTCTGCCTTGATGTAATTCATAATGTCTGTCGTATAACCCGTTGGCGACGGTGTATTGGTCAGTTTAACGATGTAATCAAGTGTCTTCATGAAAACCTCCTTATTTATAAACTATTATATCATGTTTTAGAACATTTTTTTGCTATAATGTCCACCCCTCAACGAGCAGTCCATTAGTTATTATTCTACGAGCGAGTTTTAGTTCGCTCGTTTTATAGTTCTCCGATAAATCGGTAATGTAGTTCAATAGTGACTTGGCGATTTTTGCCACGTCCAGTTGGTTGGTGAATGATAATTTTGTCAATTAACTCATTCACTAACTGCGTTGTTAAAGTTTCAAGTTTTGTGTGTTGGCGAATAGTTCGCATAAACTTGTCAATGTTTTCCACATATTCGGTCTGGCTAACCAGAACCTCTTGAAATTCCTGAATTTGTTGGTTGAGTTCAGCTTGCTCACTCTCGTAACTGTCCACCAATTTTCTAAATCTCTCATCGCTAATCTCACTTAGCAGTTGCTTTTCATAAAGCCTTTGGATAATTGTGTCTAGCTCCAGCGAACGTTTTTTGGCTTTATTTAACTGTTTACGTAAGCTATCCTGCTTTTTACTCTCTCGAATGTCAAAGCGAGACTTTAGTTTTGTGAGCAATTCTTCCTCGTTGAATTGAATAGAAGAAATTAGTTGCTGAAGGTCACCTAACACTAATTCTTCCAGAGTTTCCTTGCGAAGATAGTGCGAACCCGAACAAGTATCGCCAGCTCGACGATAATGGTAACACTTGTAGTGGTCGAGGTTGATGTCGTCCTTTTGTTGTGGGCAAAAACTGAGTTTATGTCCATTTTCGCAAAAAACCAAACCTGCAAAGAGATTTTCGTGACCAGCGGTATCTTTCCAGTGATTCTTGCGTTTTACTCGCTTATGACCAAGCATTTTGCGTGCCATTTCGAAATCCTCCTGCGAAATAATCGCTTCGTGTGTATTTGGAAAAATCAACCAATCTTCTCGAGGTCGCAATTTGCATCCTCGTTGTTTGTAGGAAATTTTTGCAGTCTTGAGATTGATTGTTGCACCAGTATACTCCTCTTTCTCGAGCATCTGGCAAATCATCTGGCTTTTCCAGTGGAATGGGTCACTCTCAAGCACGCGATAATTCGAAATCCCCAACTTTTTCTTGTAGTTGGCGGGTGTTAGAACCTTGTCCTTTCGAAGGTCATTCGCAATAGAAGCGATAGGTTTTCCAGAGAGATACTCCTTGAAAATTCGTTTCACAATTTGACTGGCATAATCGTCAATCATCCACTCCTTGGGATTTTCTGGATTTTTGAGATAACCGTACGGTGCAATCCAGCCAATTTTCTCACCAGTTTTTGCCTTAGTGTGCTTAGACAACTTGATTTTTTCACTACACTGAAGCGAATACCAGTTATTAAACAGGGACACTAGAGGTGCGAGGTAGGCATCTTGGCTGTTGCGTTTGTTGCTATCCAGATTTTCGTTTAAGGAGATGAAGCGGATATTTTTTGACGGAAAAGTAATTTCGGTCAGTTGCCCAGTTAGGAGATAATCTCGGCTGAGACGACTTAAATCTTTTACAATAACCGCTTGAATTTTGCCAGCCTCCACTAAACTCATCATCCTCTGAAAATCTGGTCGTTGGGCGTTCGAACCCGAGAAACCATCGTCCACGAAGAAGAATGGATTTGGCAAGTTTTCACGCATAGCCACTTGGGCGAGAATCTGTTTCTGATTGGAAATTGAGTTACTCTCTCCTTCGTTGGCGTCTTCAGCGGATAAGCGACAATACAGAGCGGTTATTCTATCTGGTAGATTTTCTAAATTCTGTGTCTTGATTTCTTCAAATGTCAATGTGCTTTTGTTCATAGTGTGCTCCTTTCGATTCACCTATAACCCACTGACATGATAGCTCGAAGTGGGCAGGAAGTCCAGTCAATTAACGAATTTTAGCGAATAAAGTTTATATTTTATGATAGAATAAGATAGTAAGAGGGGGTTATTCTATGAAGACTAAATACTTTTATCTATCTGTAATTATTTTATTTTACCTATTGCTACCGCTATTAATACTGGTAGGATTGCTGGATTTTAATCATAAATTTATTTATCTAACCATTGGTTCTATTTTGGTGTATATATTAATGAAATCAACAGGAAACCGGAATAGTGAGATGGGACTTTCTTTCAATTCATCGGCTAAATCTATAAAGGATGTTGCTGTTCTTACCGTAATTTTAGGAATACTGGGAGTATTTTTATATCTAACTGGTATTGGTGGTCGATTTTCACCTAATGAAACATTCTCCTTCTATCTTTTTTATATTTTCATTTCTTCTCCAGCTCAAGAGTTTTTATATCGGGGTGCGTTGGTAAGGATTCTTACCAGACTTAATGCGAGCGAAAGAAGTAAAATGATTATATCTTCAGCTCTATATAGCTTCGTACATATTATATATAAAGACTTCTGGACTCTGATTCTTACATTCTGTATAGGTATTATCTGGTATAGGTGTTACAGAAAAACTAATAACTTACTAGGAGTTTGCGTAAGCCATGCTGTATTGGGAATTGTGACAATTTTAGCTGGAGTAATAGATTGAGGTGGAGTAATTGGCTAGCAAAGACAAAGATAGACTTCATTTTAATGATTTCAAAGAAGTCTATCTATTTATTCTATCTATTGTTCATGGAGGGTTATTTTTTATTTTCCTAGAACATTTAAACAAAATTCTTTATAGGGGTGTTAACCATAAAAATATCGCATTAGCATTGTTTTTATTCGTATTATTTTTAAGGATATTCCAAAGTCAATTATTAGCGGCTTTAAAATATCGGTCTTGGAGATTGTACTTTATAGATTTATTTGTTGTATTTACTACCGCCACTTTAGAACATCAGATAATATTGTTTTCGAGCAATAATAATGTTAGCGATTTTATATTTTTAGTTAGAACCATGGCTGTTCTAGGAATTCTAGGGTATCTATATACATACATTAAGATCAAAAAATACAGCTCAGGAAGAGAAGGTATCCTCCAGTCAATAAATATTTTGGTTATTCTATTTATTTTATTGCTAAGCTTCATTAATGCTGAAGATATGCATATTTTTTATTACCTCTCCACCATATTATTGGCAGTAAATATGCATACATCTTTTCTGTTCAGTGGATATTTGAAATAAGACTCATCACTTCTCCAAAATCAACCGTCTGATTTTCTTTTCAAGAGACTCTTTTCCTGCGAACTTCCGCAATATAATGAATGTCGCTTGACCGATTTTACGTCTCTGTTCCTTAGTCATCTTGTCCTCCTTGTATAAAACCTGAAAATCCGTCCAGTGTTACCACTTCAAAAAGCTCCCAGTAAGCGTCTAAATCTTCCTTGATACGATTGAGAATTGCTATCTTACGTTTTTCATCTGGCACAATCCAAACCACTAACGGGAAGACCTCGTTTTCTCGTTGCTCAATGCCTGTATTGAAGTAGGCGATGTATTGCTTACATTTGGCAATCACTCTTCCGATATGCTCAGTGGCATTGTCTGCTTCGAAAAAATAATTTTCTTCGAATTCGCCAATAGTCAGTCGTACAAAAGCATCTGGCTTGAGTGTGAAATGCGAAAACAAGGTCGCAAAACTCCGCCAACATTTTGGCTCAAAGGAGAAATTATCGAGAGTGATTTTGCCGTCCAAGTGAAGTGTTGTCAGCTCCACAAACAACTGTGTCACAAACAATTGGTGCTTGAGGTGATTTTGCGTGGGTTCGTAGCGGTTTTTTAGCTTGAGCTTGACGTTCGGCTCAACTTCTCGAAGTGCCTTAATCCCTTTGTGGGTGATGTGCCAAACATACGAACCGCTCCCAGCTCGCACGCCACCGATTCGGCGTTCAAGATGATGGATAAGCCCAAGGTTGGATAGTTTTTGGTGAGGAGATTGGCTCGCCTCGTGGCTGTTTTAGGTTTATTCTCTCTGAAATACAGTTCCACTAACTGCTTGGTCGTGGCGTAGCGACAACGGTTGAGTAAGCTCAAAACTTCATAATCTCGTTTAGTTAACCTCATCTGAAACCTCCTTTTTCTTTCGTCCAATGCCAGAAAGTGGTTTTGTGATGTTTTTGGTCGGTGCTTCTTCGTTGAAAGTTGAACCATATCGCTTGAAACTCTCGCCATAAATCTCGTCTTTATGTCTAAAGGCAGGTGGTGCTGGTAAGGTTTTGGCAGAAAGCCATTTGAAGGTATTTTTCACGATTGGCACTTTGGTATAAACCTGAAACGGAGGCAGTTTGTAGAAATCCTCTGCGGAAAGTTCAGGGACAAGCCCAGCCAGTTCCTTGGCTTCATTCATCGAAAGCCCAAAGATAATCTGGTTATGGCAGTTAGCGTAAACAGACTCTCGAAGCTGTTTCGGTAATTGCTTTGAAAATTGATTGGCTAAAATATAACCAACACCTAAACTTCGAGACATGGATAATGCATCTTCTAGAGGAACTGGCAGTTTGAGATAATCCGCCACTTCGTCAATGTAGATGAAGACAGGTTTTCGAACAGATTCTTTGGCTCGAAGGAGCGTTAGCTGGTACAAACAGCCCAACAAAATCGCTCCGATGAATTTGGCATTTTCTGCACCGATTAAGCCTTTGTTTAGCGGAACAAGTAAGAAGTCTTGGCTTGTCGAAAATGTCTTTCAGTGAGAATTTTCCTGAAGATTGTCCTAATACCGCTCTCAAGGCTGGACGAAGCAAGACGCTCCGAAATTTGTTAAGGACTGGAGCAATCATGGTTTGGCGAGCAGAATCACTCAAGGTGTCGTAACCTTGCCAGAAATCCAGTAAGAATGGGTCTGAAATAGTTTTCAAAAGGTCGTGCCGAAAGGCTTTGTTGGTTAAGAGTTTTGGTAGGTCAAGGAGCGTCGAGCCGTCCACTTTTGCCAAGGTGTGAAAACTATGGCTGAGAATATCCTGCGTGTAAATACCCCAAGATTCTTCAAATATTTCTTGAAAAACACCCAGAAGCATATCTGCAACCAATTCTGCTGGAACGCCGAATTTTACCAAATCGAAAGGATTTATCGAAATGGTCTGTCCAGCTTGACTAGGGTCTAAAATGACCACGTCCTCATCCCGTTCTTTAGGCAGTCGTTCCAAAATATCTGAAACCAATGTTGCCTTGGGGTCGATGACCACAGCGGAGCGGTTTTCTCGTGCGTCCGCCAAGAATAAATTGAGCATGGCAGTAGATTTTCCGCTCCCAGTTCCTCCCAGAAGCCAAGTATGCGACAATCCATTTTGTGCTGGAATACCTATAAATCTCGGCGATTTCTCCAAACTATATCCAAAGAGACGTTTGGTATTTTGTGAAAAGCCAATTGGTGGTAAAATAGTTTTGGGCGACAGTGATGATACGCCTCTATATTGAGCATCGCCAGCTGGCAGTAAGAATAGGCTGGCGAGTTTAATGCTTGAAACAATTGTCTGGAAGTGCCACGGAATTTTTCCGTGGTTTAGTTTTTCGCTCGAAGTTGGCTTGGCGGAAAATTTAGCTCCAGCTCTCTCCAAAATCCGAAGTGAAGCCAGAACACTTTTCAGAAGTTGAACTTCTCGTGCTTTATTGTCTGTTCGAATACCTAATCGCAAACAAACCTGAAATTGACTGTGGTGAAGTTTTTCTCGCATTAGCGCCTTACTGTCTGATGACAGCGGTGGAATATTGCCTGTTAGTTTTTGCCAGAGTGTCGCGTCTGGATTGCCAAGTTCCTTGAGAATTGGTTTTGGGGACGAAGATTTACCAACAATCAATTGGAGAACGATCTCTTCATTTCTTTTCAAAGTGCCAGATTGCGACAGGAAACTCCGAACCAGATTGTCTACTTCTTTGGTTTTTAAGGCGTAGTGATTTTTTGATAGAATGATGTTGTATGCTGAGTTCACTTTTGCTCGCTTGGTTTTTTCAAAACGAACAGGGTTGTGTGAGGTCATCATTTCTTTCAAGAATCGCAAGTCTATTGAGTTAGCTCCGATAAGATGGCTGGCTTTTTCTGATGCCAAGCGAATTTCCCAGATAAAGGGCTGGCGACGAGAATAACCATTGAGCTGTGTCGTAAAATTACAGACGGTTTTAAATTCGAACGGTCGCATCCATTCCATACTTTGCCACGACAGATGTTTTGATCTTTTCATACTACCTCCAATCCTGATGATGCTTGATGAGTTTTATGGCGACGTAAAAGCCTAAAGACATTATAGAGCCAACCACCAACTCCAGCCAAATATCGACTAGAAGGCGAACAGAGTAGTTGACCAGTATTGCCAAAAGGCAGAAACCGACAATGTAGCTTATTAGCTTTTTCATTCATCTTGTCCTACCTTTCGAAAATCTCGGACATCTTTCGAGTATTTAGGAACTGGATAATTTGGAATAATGACATCGCTCACAATTTCATTGCCCCAAACACTCCAGTTTTTGTCTGAAGGCACTGGACGACGAGCGAAGAGTTCTAAGTAGTCGCCCTCTGAACAGCGTTCGATAATAGAATAAAGTTCCTCAGGTTTGTGGCTATGGTCTTGGACTGGAAACATCCCCCAGTTCATTTGTCCTTTGAATTTGATAGGAGCTTTGCCTCGTGTCGCAAAAATCACTTGTTCGGTGCAGTTTCGAAGGTAATTGCCCAAGCCGAGTCGAGGCTTTACCCAAGTGAAGATGGATTTCGGCTCGAAACCCCAAGCACGGACGACATCGAAAGATTGTTCGAGGACAGCTGGATATGTCCAGAGCCAGAGGTGAGCGTCGTCTTCGGCGAGGCTTGAAACAGGCATTTTCTTGATTTCTTCAATCGTCATTAAATTATAATGTCGAATTGCACCGAGTTTGCCTTTTTGCGCCACATCCCAAGGCGGGTCGGCGAGGATGGTCTTGAACTTCTTAGGCGGATGTTGGTTAATTGTGTCTTGATATTTTGTCATTTTGAAAATCCTTTCTGTCTGTGTTAGACGCTCTGACTTTACCTTAAAATAAAGTTTTTTCAAACCATAAGCGAGATAAGGTTGTAGAGCGATGCGAAATCTAAAAACAGAGGTCAGACAGAACAAATCCGCCTGACTTGTTCGGTGTTGTGAGAAATACAACAGATTGTCTTAAAATTTCCTCCTTTCGTGATTGAGATTTTCTAATAGCTTCTTCTGAGCTACCAGAAAATCCTCGTTGATAGCTTGACGAGTTTCTAGAAATTCTGTTAAAGCGAGTTCTTCTTCGGTGAAAAAATCGAAAGTTTCAGACTCTTGAGATTCTTCCTCTTCATCCACTAAGGCAATGAGAGCAAGCCCCAGAATACATAGAGCTGAAAGCAATACAAGGGCAATTGAATTCCAGTCCATACGAGCCTCCTATTTGAAACGACGAGCAGAAACGTAAGTGAATGCTTTAATGACGAAGTCAGTCCGTTGTTGGGCTTGCGGATTGTGAGCCAGAATCTGAGCCTCAAGTTCCGAGAGGCTGGCGACCTTATTCAAGATGTCTTGAGCTAAAAGCTCGTTGGCTTGAACAATTGCCATATCTTGCGATAGGTTACGAGCGATTGCCATTTTCTGTGGACTAAACGCAGAAGCTGGTAAGACTTGAGGTGTTTGAGATTTTTGTGGTAAATGTGACATAGTAGGTCTCCTTGAAATGATGATGCGAAAGTTGTTTATACTCTCATATTGCAGATTACTCGAGTTACTGCAATATTTTTAAGGTCGCTTCCTTATAGCTTTATTTTATGCTAAAATTGAACCATAACCAAGAACACGAAATGTAACAAAAATAACAAAAGCGAGGGTACGTTATGCATTATTTGTGTTTTTCTGTTTTAGTAGACTTCTTATATTTTCATAAACACAGAGATTGTGGGGGTTAGCGTAGATTTGCCCTTGATTTGCTGATGGCAATAGCCCCAGATATCGGCGCCAACCAATCAGAGGAGACAATGGGATATTTTCTAAGGTGTTCAAGAGAGGTTTCCAAATCAATTTGTCGTCACATCGATATAATGTCAATGAAAGATTGTACAATAGGAATCTCTGAGTTTGCAGAATTTAATTTATCTGGAGATATTTTAGCTATAAAGACTGAACTAAAGGATCTCATTAAACATTCTCGAAATATTCATAAGTCAGATAGAACTCAATTGATTGATGCTGTCGATAAGAGTAGGAATTACAATTTTATAAAGGAAATACTGGTATTTGTTTTGAAGAATACGACTAATATGAAAAGTGACTTCAAGAGACTGTCTATTGATAAGTTGAAAAAAGAAATCATAAATACGGACAATAATGCTAAGCTAGAGCGACTCTGCTTAGTTGCCTTAGATATGAGAGAGGAAAACTTAGTGCATCTTTGCTTGGAGAAAATGGGAAACAATGTTCATATCTCTAGACTCGTTCAATACCTTATTGACCTTGAGTTTGACAATGATAAATTAGTTGAAGATATTGCGGATAGGTTGATTTTCCGACTCGATAATAATGTCTATATTGAAAAAGTTATCAGAGCCTATATTACTAAGAAGTCATTCTCGCAAGAAGCCAAACAGCTATTTCTCGAAAAACATATTTCTCAGCTAGATAACAATAAGTATCTGTTTTCAGTATTGAAATTTCTTTGGGAAGAGGATTTTACTGACGAAGTAAGAAAATACGGTGAGTTATTAACGAATACGACGTATATAAAGAGACTCGACACATTGACAAAAAATGAATAATATGCTAAAATATATTTATAAAATTGAATAATTTTCGTAAATTAATATCTCCTTGATATTATTTAATCCCTTGCGTTTTGGTAGAAAATTAAAAATCTACCAAGCAAGTGGTAGATTAAAAAATATTTATAGGAGTTTTTTATGCTTAATTTAACAACAGAACAACAAATCATTTGGAATGATACAATGAATGAACCGTATTCATTGGAAAGTGTCGCACGTAGACTTTTGGCTTTTGGAACAGATAGCGATATTGTAGAGCAATTAACAGGCTTCTCTGAAGAAGACCAAACCAAATTGATTGATAAAAATATCGAGGTCTATAAAAAAGTTAAAGATTTGGTTCAAAAAAACAAGTCAATCATGAGTGAGTTGTTTGATGCTGGAAGAGAAACGCATTTATTAAGTGATAATCCAGACTTTGCTTTTGTAGTTAGAGCCTCATTATTACTTTCTCCAGATTCATATCAATTGTGATCTAAGTAGTACTTTTTGCCTGCAATCTTGCGGGCTTTTTATTTATGGTATTAGAAAATTCAAATCTCTAGCTTTTTATGACTGACAATATATAACCTAATTTTGAAACAGCTCCAATTTCTAAATTGTCTATCGTATATTAGAGTTTCCGTATTACTCATCCCATTCTTTTGCAAAATAAACTTCCGTCCGCAAAACTTCAAGCAAGTTTTGACAAAATTCTTTTTCAGTTTGACTATCTATAACCGCTTGAAGTTTTACCATAAATTCCCAAAGTGTGGCGTTAATTTCGTAGATTTCGGTATGTTTGGTAAATTGTTCGAAATTCGTTACAGCGTAGCTCATAACGCCATTTTTTACGGTTAGGCTAGAAATAAACGCTGGCAAGCTTATGACCGGTAAATATGCTCCAAGTTCGGTACAATCCCACTTTGCCGTTTCTGGTATCAAGCCCCAAAGTGTATGTTGGCGTATTTCCTCTCCAAGCGCTATTAATTCTTGTTTAGCTTTGTAGTCGTTCATAATTTCCTTATCTGTTATCTATTATTACTGGACAATGATAACTCTCTCCAGTAAGGAAGTCCAGTCTATTTCGATGTAATATTTACAATCTGAAAATGGATTTCAAAATCAGAGTCTGATGAATATTTTAACGCTAAAACAGATGTTATACGGGCAGGAAATGGCGATACGGAGGATTAATTATCAAGGACAGTCATTTAATATTGATAGATATATTTTTCGATACAGTATGGGAAATTCATATTGAGCTTGTTTGATTTCGGGGATGGTAATGGTTAGTTTGCCTTCGTATTCCAGATTCATCTCGCCTGTCTATTATTGAAGACTATAGGGGCTCTATACAGTAGTAGCAAAATATCTTGACCGCCCTAAAATAACCCAGAATAGATAATAAGTCGCCTGACGAAGCACCTCGGAGACGGGGACGCTTCGCCAATTAAATCCCACTCGAAGCGAATAGCGATGCGAATAAGAAAACTAGAAAAATTTCCAGGCAAGTGTATAGTACTAGGTTTATAAACTTCGTATAGAAGTTAAAGCAACTATCCAGGAGAAGCAAAAAGTCCCATATATACGGGACTTTAGTTATTTATTCCTTTTGTTGTAAAATACCACAAAAGCAATAATAGATAGTGTTATTAGAATTCCAACAGCCACTGCATTTCCGTTGACAGAATTTGATTTGGTTTCGGTTGGCTCTTCGTCAATATATTGAGTATCTTCAGATTCCTCAGCAGAAATCGACTCCTCTGTCTCGGAAGCAATTTTATCGGCTTCTATTTCGTCTAATTTTTCTTGGACACCTGGAACTTTGTTAAAATCTAAAGCTTCCCAAGATTGTCCGTTAGATGATAAATCAAAGTTTGATGAACCTTCAGAATAAAGCATAAATAGTATAGCGTCATCATATTGATTGTGAATATCGCTATATACAATGCTATTAGAGTACACATCCGTGATTCCTTCTGCACCTCCATCCTCCAGTGCTCCGTATCCACCGCGGACAAACGCAATACCTGTAAGCGTTTGCCCGTACAGACTTTCAGGTAGGGGGATAAGCTCGCCTTCTCGAACATACATTTTAAAGGGAACGCTGTGAGCAGCCCCAGCGTATCCATAACTGAAACTTTCATATACTCCTATGGCAGAGTCAAGGTCAAATTCTGAACCATCATAGTCTAATAAATAGAAGCCATCTACTGTTAGGAATCTTTCATCCTCTCCACCTATGAAAGTGTAGCTATCATTATAGGTCACCGCTCGGTCATCATCATTGAAAGGGTCTCTCTCAACTAAATCATCGTAAGATATAGTGAGGGGTAAAGGGATTTGGTCTTCTACTGTACCAAATTCATCAACCGTACCTCCAAAAGGAGCTTCTCTTTTTATAACAGAATTGTGTTTGACTGAATTTATAGTTCTTCCAGGCAGGTTAGGAGAATCAATTGTAAAAGACTCCCCTGGTTTCAGATAAATGACAAGATCTTTAACATTAGATCCGACAACCCCTTCAAGCTTGAACGCACGAACATCGTCATCATACTTACGGTCTCTATTTCCAATTATGCCGTAGAGATCGTATCCACTATTCAGTCCTGTAGCTAGTGGTGCAAATCGTATGTTGTTATCCTCGTAAAGTGATAGTGGCGTAGGTTCTGCGAAAACAGTATTACTATTCAGGGTGAGAAGTAATATACAGTAAGCAATGATGCTTGCGAGTATTTTTTGAATCTTTTTCATAATTACCTTTCTAACTAACATTGTGTTATTTAAATTGAAGAACTTCAATATATAATTTTCCAAAGAAATTATAATTTCTCACGTTTATCACTGTTTGTTGAATTTTGTTTAGCTTGGTTGCGTTTATTTTTATATGAGTCTTCTAAATGATATACACCCTTCATCAAAATATGTTTCAAAATATAGGCACCAATAATCAATCCGATAACGAGGATTACATAAAGTGTTTCTGCATTCATTTTTAATCTCCTAAATCATTTTATTTTGTTGTATGGTATTGGATGACGCGACGTTCAACCGTTGCATTGCTATCAAGTTTTTTGATAGCTCGCTCGACTTGAGTCAATAAGACATTGTAAGGATTTTCTATAATACTCTTATCACAATTATATGTGTTGGTGATAACAAGCACATACGCTTTTTCTTCATTTATAATTTCAGACGCTAAAAGAGTGAGAACATAGCTTTCCTTGACAATGATATTATTCGTTATTTTGAAAACAGCATCACCGTCATCTGTTACGTTTAGCAGTTGGATATGGTTATCCTTGAAACTCCCCATATCCAATACGGATAGTATTTCTTGAACAGAATTAATTTTGCTCGAAAAGAAGCAATGCTCTTGAGATAGAAATAATTTATCTCGCGATTCGATAGCTCCTTGATTGAGTAGCTCATCTCGGCGTTGCCCTATGAAGAAATTGCGGATATAATAGATAAAAATACCTATTATACAAGCAATTATTATCTTTTCCATAAAATCCCTCCATTTTTTCTTCAAAATCCCTGCTACAATAGGGTTTGAGTGTGTTTTAGTGAACGGTCGTTAACTAAAACAATGAAAAATCAAAAAATGCCGACTTGGCAAGGCTTCAAAAACCCGTCAAATCAGCATTTCTAATATTTTTTATTGATAACTTTGATTGTTTTAACAAACGACCGTCTGCTAAAACAAATGTATCCGCTTACAGTTTATCAATTTGTTTTTTCTTTGTCAAAGAATTATGTGCTTTTTGACTACGAAATGTGATATTATTTCGTTTTAAGACCTGATAGATGGTGGCTGTTGAAATATTCAGCTGGTTGGCTATTTTGCGAACAGTTGTTTCTTCTTCCAGATAACTTATAATAATTTGCTTTTCTTTCGATTTTGATATGCCTTTATTACCTAATTTCACACCGCGTTCTTTGGCTTTACGCAGTCCGTCCTTGGTGCGTTCTGAAATAGCTTGAAGCTCCCACTCTGCCACATAGCCTAGCATAAGGCAAAAGAACTTGCCAGTTAGCGAATCCGTTTCGATTTGTTCGTGAATGGATTGAAGGCGAATGTTGTAGCTGGTTAGCTCCGAGATGATAGCAGACAGGTGGAGCATTTTTCTGGTTAGGCGGTCTAGCTTATAGACCACAAAGCTGGTTTCTATGCCACTGTCGGCACAGTCCTTGGCGAGCTTGAGAGCTTTTTGAAGTAGTGGTCGCTCTTGATTGCCACCCGATTCTTTTTCAATGTAGAGTTTGTCGCAAAAGTTAAGAGCTTCTTTTTGAACTTCCAATCCTAGTTCTTGACGATTGTCTGTTGAGCTAACACGGGCGTAGCCAATGACGATAGAGCCTTTTTCTTGATATTGCTTGATGATTTTCTTCACATTTTCCTCCTTGCTTTACTATTGTAGCAGGGTGGTTTTATTTTAGAAGAAAATTATAATTATGTAATAATTCTTTAGATTTCTTGTGCATTAAAAAGATGTTTTTGTCCCTATAATGTTGACTTTGTCCCAAAAGATTGTTATTATATTTTTAGGAGGATAGACAGATGAAAAAAAAACAAGTGATAAACCTTATTAGATATTTTACAGAAGGTAACACTTCTGGATTTAGAACTGAAGCCTATGAGATAGCTAAAGCATTCGACAAAGCGGGGGATCACCAATTGGCAGAATATATTATAGCAATGCTTTCAGAAAACAATACATTTATTCCACAAGTAAGTGAAGAAAAATTTGAATCACTAAGAAAAATTCAGTTGACAAATTTCAACCCTTTACCACTTCCAGAAGCTATATCTTCAGATGTTATAGGAGTGGTGAACGCCGTGCGACGAAATATTGGGGTGGATAAATTTCTGTTTGAAGGTGCACCTGGGACAGGGAAAACAGAAACAGTAAAGCAGATTGCTCGCTTGTTGCAAAGAGAGCTATATGTTGTAGATTTTGAAACTATTATTGATAGCAAACTAGGTCAAACTGCAAAAAATATAGCTAATTTATTTAAAGAAATCAATAGTTTTACACACCCTGAACAAACACTTATCTTGTTCGATGAAATTGATGCTATTGCATTAAACAGACTAGATAATAACGACCTTAGGGAGATGGGGCGTGCAACGACAGCAATATTAAAAGGGATGGATACGTTGCGAGACGGAATTGTTTTGATTGCAACCACTAATTTATTTAGCGCTTTTGATAAAGCTCTAATTCGAAGATTTGATGCAGTTATTAACTTTAATCGATATAGTCAAGAAGATTTATTGGTGATTGCGGAATCTATGATGTCAACTATTTTGAACGATTCAAAGCATTCTGGTAAAAATGTGAGACTTTTCAAAAAGATAGTTGCGCTTTGTTCCCCCATTCCATATCCTGGGGAGCTTAAGAATAACTTGAAAAGTGCAGTCGCATTCAGTAGCCTAACAGATAAGTTCGACTATTTACGACGATTATTTTCAATTTTTTATAAACCGATTGATAACACAACCTTAAAAGAGTTGAAAGAATTAGGTTTTACGGTAAGAGAAATCGAAATTTTGACAGGAATATCTAAAAGTCAAACAGCTAGAGAATTAAAGGAGGATTGATATAGATGAATGATCTTTTACAATTGAAAGGGCGTTTTGAGCAACGATCGAGTAGTAGTAAGCCAGGAGCACCCAAACTCTTATCCAATAAAGTTGTGACGATTAATGAGTTAGTGGAGTTAAGAAATCAGCTAGAGTCACTAAGACAATACTGGGGAACTGTTACCTATTTTGAAGGAGCTTTTATAACAATTGTTTATAAAGACATAGTATCTAAGAGTCGGCGAGCAAAAGAGCTATTAAAGAAGAATAGTCGTACTTTTCCAAATGATCTAATTGTTGGCGCTCGTTATATAGAAGGTGACAAGATACGGCATGCCATTACTTACTATGTTGATAACAATACTATTGTCGAAACAATAAATAAATTAGAGTTAGCGATAGAAATTCTTGATGAAGAATTTTCCGGCAATATTACTACAGAAGTAGTTGATGCAATAAATGCTAAGTTGTATCCATATGGAAGTTCTAAGTTATCGAAGACAACATTCTTACAAGTCATTGTTGATGTTAGCTCTATCGCAGAGTTCACTATTCCAGAGGCAAATATTGATTCAGGACAACGGTCAATTGTTAGTGTGTTTAAAACGGAACTACAAACGTCCGAACTACTTCGTAGATTGGGATTAGATATTTCTATCGGTAGAGTAATAGATGATTCAACCATTTTATTAACTCCGGATGAGATTGCCTTAATAATGGAAAAGGCACCTTATCTCATATCTATGGCGACAGTGGATTTATCTCAATTAGATATTCTGGATTTTGATGAGGCAAATTCGAGCCAAATATTGTCCATTCCAGATCCTACCAATGAGCCTATCATCGGTGTTATTGATACTTTATTTGATGAGAGCGTTTATTTTTCGAAATGGGTAAAATATGAAGATAGAGTTGATAGTCAAATTGAAAAAATGTCAAGTGATTATGAGCATGGAACGGGCGTATCATCAATAATTGTTGATGGGGCTTCAATTAATCCGGATCTTGATGATAATTGTGGTCGTTTCAGAGTCAAACATTTTGGTGTTGCTACAAGCAAACAATTTAGTTCCTTTACTATTATGAAACACATAAAAGAGATAGTTGCTGAAAATAGAGAAATTAAAGTTTGGAATTTATCTCTTGGTTCTGCACTTGAAATTCATAAAGATTTTATCTCTCCTGAGGCGGCAATATTGGATAAAATTCAATATGATTATGATGTTATATTTGTTATTGCTGGAACAAATAAACCATCAGATTCGAATAGCCCGATGTTAATTGGAGCACCAGCAGACTCAATAAATTCACTTATCGTTAACGCAGTAAATAGGGATAATATGCCCGCTTCATATTCCAGAATAGGTAAAGTTCTATCTTTCTTTAATAAACCAGATGTTAGTTATTATGGTGGAGATGGTAGAGATAGAATTAGGGTCTGTTTCCCTCTAGGAGAAGGTTTTGTTAAGGGAACTTCATTTGCAGCGCCTTGGATTACGAGGAAAATTGCATACCTCATCCATAAAGTGGGATTAAGCAGGGAAGTTGCTAAAGCACTAGTGATTGATTCAGCTATATCTTGGAGTCAAAATATGGCATCTTCAAATGTTATAGGTTACGGTGTTGTTCCTAAAGATATTAATGAAGTAATAAACGCAAAAGATGATGAGATAAAATTCATTTTGTCTGGGGAATCTCTCAAGTATGATACATATAACCACCAGTTACCAGTTCCTATTGTAAATGGACAACATCCTTTTGTTGCTAAAGCGACACTCTGTTATTTCCCAAAATGTTCCAGAAATCAGGGAGTTGATTATACTAACACAGAATTAGATATTTATTTCGGAAGAATGTTGCCTAATGGTAAAGGTATTAAAACAATAAATGACAATAAGCAAAGTGATAATGTAGCACTCCACGAAGAAGATGCACGGGAACAATACAGAAAATGGGATAATGTAAAATCAATTATAGAATATGTTAAACCGCGTGGACGTGCGAAGAAAGCTTATGATAATGGCTTATGGGGATTCAGTCTCAAGACTAAGGAGAGATTAAATACTGGAGACGGAGAAGGGCTAAAATTTGGAATTGTTGTCACTCTTAAAGAAATCAACGGTATAAACAGGATTAATGACTTTATAAACCAATGCTCAATGCGTGGCTGGTTAGTGCAAAGAATCGATGTGGAAGAACTGATTCAAGTTCACAGTATTGCTGAAGAAGAAATTAGTTTTGATGAGTAACGAGCGTCAAAAGTGTTCCTTTATATTTGGTAAATATTGTAGTATTTTTGCTTGAATCGGTTAGAAATTAAATTAGAAATTATTAAGAAAGTGTGGATAATGAATGGAAAACTTTACAATTGAATTTGAAGCCGATTCAGACGGCTATTTTACTTATGAGTGTCCATTTTGCGAAGAGCAATTTAAGCTATTGGCTTCCGAGGTGCAAGATGGAGATTTTGAACTCGAGGAACTATTTTGTCCGTATTGCGGATTAGTTGATAATGCTGATAAGTTCTATTCAAAAGAAGTATTAGCCTATATTCAAAATCTCGCCGAAGAATGGATGATTAACACTATAAATAAGAGTTTTGGTTCAATCAAAAGTTCAAAAAATTTTAAGGTTGACTTCAAGAAGATAAAGCATAACTCCATTGCTAAACCATCTGAAATAGACTCCGTTGAGGAAGTATTTACTTGTGAAATGTGCAAAAAACATGAAAAAGTTTTATTCAGTGCAGGAGCTTCAAAAGTTTTCTGTGCTTACTGTGGAGGTGATTTATGATGGAAGAATTACAAAAATATAGGAAAATCAGTTTAGATTTCAGAAGAAATTCATCAAATATGTTGAATACAAAGTATAATGATGGCTTACTATATCTCATCAGATTTAAAGAATTTATTGACAAGAACGATATTATACGTCAAATTTTAGAAGACCTATGGACTGATTTACCGAAAGACTTTAATGAAAAGCTCGTATCGGAAGATAATAATTCAGGATGGAGCAATTTCAGTATTCCCATAGATGAATCGAAACATTTAAAACTTTGCTATGATTATTTGAATAAAATTATAGAAGATGACGTTGATTTAGCAGGATTATCTTGTGCATTTCTTTTAACTTCTTCTAAAAAATTTAATGATAAAATACGAGAGTTTTTGAAGAAAGCATTCAAACCCTTAGTTGACTATATCAACGATCAGTTATCTCAAAAAATAATAGAATTAACCGGAGTAAATCAAGCCATGTCTCAAATTACACAAAATATTGAAAATAATTACGGAACAGCTTCAGCAGTGGGAACTGGAACTATATCATCAATAAATAATATCTCTACGACGGATATTGAAACTTTAAAAAATCTCTGTTCAAATATTTTAAAAGACTTAACTGGATTAAATATGTTGTCTGAAGATGACAAGGAAATGATTATTGATGATATTGAAACAATTCAATCGCAAGTCGTTTCCGATAAACCCAAGAAAATAAAGCTTAAGAAAGCGTGGTCTTCAATTCAAAGTTTTCTCTCTAAAATCCCAGCAGGAATACCTGTCGCATTACAATTAATGGAGTTGGGTGATAAATTATCTACATTATTTTTTTAGCACTACCATCTCTTGTTGTGGGATATATAAAAATCACAGGCTATTCCGTGATTTTTGTGGTTATAGGATTTGCGGTGATTTGGACTGCTGTCTGGACTGTGCTATAATGAAGACATGAAAACCTACCAGAAGATTTATTTACTATTAAAAGAAAAAGACGACTACATCAGTGGCGAGGATTTGGCCCAGGAATTGGGGATTTCTCGGACTTCCATTTGGAAAGCCATTCGTCAGTTGGAAGCACATGGTCTAACGATCGAGGCGGCCCGCAATCGTGGCTACAAATTGACCGAGGGGGATTTGCTACTGCCAGATTTGATTTCACAGGAGCTCCAACTCCCTGTCCACCTCAATGCCGATAGTGATTCAACCCAATTAGATGCCAAGCAAGGTATTGAAGCAGGTCATACTAGTCCTGCCCTCTATCTAGCTCCCTATCAGAATAAAGCCAAGGGCCGCTTTGGCAGACCCTTCTACGCCTCGCGTTCAGGTGGTATTTATATGTCTCTCCGCCTTTCTCCCAATGTCCCCTTCCTTGAATTTAAACCCTATACCATTCTGGCCGCTGCCGCTGTGGTCAAGGCCATTCAGTCCCTCTGTGACCTAGATGTTCAAATCAAGTGGGTCAATGATATTTATCTGGGGCAGAAGAAAGTTGCTGGCATCCTGACCGAAGCCATTTCTTCCATGGAAAACCAACGAGTGACCGATGTCATTATCGGAGTGGGTATCAATGTCCATATCGATGACTTTCCAAAAGAACTCCGTCAGACAGCTGGCAATCTCTTCGACGATCAGCCTCCTTTTACCCGCAACCAGTTGATTACAGCCATTTGGAAAGCATTCTTCGAAACCGACGAACATGAATTGATTGCTCTCTATAAAGAAAAATCACTTGTTGTTGGCCAACAAGTGAGCTTTGTAGAAAATCAGGTTGAATTTAAGGGAACAGCCATCGCAGTCACCGATACAGGCAATCTAGTTATCCAACTGGATAACGGCAAGGCAAAAATCATCTCCAGCGGAGAAATCAGTCTTACTTCTTGGACTGCTTCTCCACCAAACGAATAAATTTAGTCACCTTGTAGGCAAAGTGAAGATTGCGAAAGGCGATAAAGGCAAAAATACCTGCAAGCAAAAAATCCTTAGAAAGAATGGAAGTATTCATAAAATAAATAGCGATAATTGTCGAAAGAGACAAGAGAAGAAATTGTGACATTTTCATAGATAAATTATACCAAAAAATCAGTCGACTGGCTGATTTTTTATATCCCTTCTTTCTATGTATGCTAGTTAAACAAGAAAACACCAACTCAGTCGGTGCTTTCTTAAGGAGATTATGAAAAATATTTAGGATTGACTCGGGAGTTTGACAGTTTGAATGACACAAAAGTGCCACAAACGTTGATGTGATGCTATTTTTTTGTCAAATTTTCGTATATATTAATTGCGTACTTTTTCGTACTGTGGTATAATAGAGTGAGGTGCGAATCTATGAGAGTTAAAAAATCAGTATCTAAAAATACAATCAATTATGCCATTATCAAAGATATTAAAGTTGGAAATAAAAGAACTTCTACCATTGTCGAAAATCTCGGCAATCATGAAACTCTTCAACAGCTACATCCCGAAATGGAACCTATGGAATGGGCAAAATTGCGGGCTAAAGAGTTAACCGAACTCGATAAAGAAGATAAACAAGA
>NZ_ALMY01000080.1 GCF_000440115.1 Streptococcus suis YS56
AAAATACTTAAAAAATCCAATTCTATCAAGCGATTGAAGCGGATCGTGGAAAAATAAAGTGATAAAGTCGGGATGGTATTCCTTGCGGAGTATTGAGTGAAGATGGAGTCTATAATTTACTGTTTGACCGTACAAATCTAGCAAGTCAACTGAGAGAACTAGCAGATATGCTCGAGCAATAAAATTTTTTAAAACCTGTCAAGTTTTTTTCTTGACAGTTGGTCAAAGTGTGTTATAATAGAACATGTGCTAAATAGCTCTGCTATTTCACCGAATAAAAATACAAAGAAAAGAGAACATTTAAAAATGGCAGTAAAAATCCGTTTGACTCGTATGGGTTCTAAAAAGAAACCTTTCTACCGTATTAACGTTGCAGACTCACGCGCTCCACGCGATGGTCGTTTCATCGAAACAGTTGGTACTTACAACCCACTTTTGGCTGAAAACTCAGTAACACTTAAAGAAGAGCGTGTACTTGAGTGGTTGGCAAAAGGTGCACAACCTTCTGATACAGTTCGTAGCCTTCTTTCAAACGCTGGCGTGATGAAGAAATTCCACGAGCAAAAATTCTCTAAATAAGAACAGTAAGCGAGAACACTTATGGACATGATTGAAAATCTCATTATTGCGATTGTGAAACCTTTGATTTCACAGCCTGATAGCTTGACAATTAAAATTGTTGATACACCGGAATTTTTAGAATATCATTTGGATTTGGATAAATCTGATATTGGCCGTATCATTGGGAAAAAAGGACGCACAATTTCTGCAATCAGAACGATTGTCTACTCTGTTCCAACAAGTGATAAAAAAGTTCGTTTAGTGATCGACGAGAAAGAATAGAAAGTCACCATTTGGTGGCTTTTAACTTTACAGAAGGGGTTATGCCCCTTTTTAACATATAGAAAGGGAGATAAGATGAATCTGATTTGGACCTACTTAAAAAAATATCCTAAGTGGATTGCCTTGGACTTGTTGGGGGCCTTCTTATTTGTAGTGGTAAACTTGGGCTTGCCGACATTTTTGGCGAGAATGATTGACCAAGGAATTACAAAAAATGATGTTGGCCAGCTCTATTATTGGGCGGGAATGATGGGCTTAATCGTCTTGCTTGGTATTCTTGGACGAATAACGCTTGCCTATGCGGCTGGTCAGTTGACGACCAACATTGTAAAAGATATTCGAAATGATTTGTATGAGAAAATTCAGGACTATTCCCATCATGAGTATGAGCAGATTGGTGTTTCTTCTCTAGTTGCTCGTATGACAAATGATGCTTTTGTTCTCATGCAATTCTCTGAAATGGTGTTGAAACTCGGTATTATTACACCCTTGATGATGATTGCTTCTGTCATCATGACCTTGGTAACCAGTCCGAGCTTGGCCTGGACAGTAGCAGTAGCCATGCCTTTTCTAGTTTTTGTTATTTTCTATGTGGCAACCAAAACTCGTCCCTTATCAGAAAAACAACAGAAACGTTTGGATACCATTAACCAATATGTTCGTGAAAATCTCATGGGCTTACGTGTCATTCGGGCATTTACGCGGGAAGAATTTCAGGAAGAGCGTTTTGCGACAGTCAATGAAGAATATACTGAAACATCTAAAAAACTTTTTAACCTGACTGGTCTAACAGAGCCTCTTTTTGTGCAGATTATCATTGCCATGATTGTGGCCATTGTCTGGTTCGCTTTGGAGCCCTTGAAAACAGGTAGTCTGCAAATCGGTGATTTGGTAGCCTTTATCGAATATAGTTTCCACGCGCTTTTCTCATTCTTGCTCTTTGCCAACTTGTTTAACATGTATCCACGGATGTCGGTATCGAGCCAACGGATTCAGGAAGTTTTGGACATGCCGATTTCCATTTCTAAGAATGAAGATGGGATTACTGAAACAGACACTCGTGGTTATTTGGAATTTGAAAATGTAACCTTTGCCTATCCTGGTGAAACGGAATCGCCTGTTCTCCACAATATTTCATTTAAGGCCAAGCCTGGGGAAACCATTGCCTTTATTGGTTCAACAGGTTCTGGTAAGTCATCTTTGGTACAGTTAATTCCACGTTTCTATGATGTGACACTTGGTCGTATCTTGGTGGACGGTGTGGATGTCAGACGCTACAATCTAAAGGCACTCCGCAGCAAGATTGGCTTTATTCCGCAGAAAGCTCTGCTATTTACCGGAACAATCGCAGAAAACTTAAAATACGGGAAGTTAGACGCGAGTTTGGTGGAGTTACAGGATGCGACAGATGTGGCTCAGGCTAAGGAGTTTATCGAGAGTAAGGAAGAAAAATTCGACACCCATCTAGCAGAAGGCGGAAGCAACCTGTCAGGTGGGCAAAAGCAACGCTTGTCTATTGCGCGTGCCATTGTTAAACAGCCCGATATTTATATCTTTGATGATTCTTTCTCAGCTTTGGATTATAAGACGGATGCGATTTTGAGGAGTCGTTTGAAGGAAGTGACGGAAAATGCGACTGTCTTGATTGTTGCCCAACGTGTCGGAACCATTATGGATGCTGACCAGATTATCGTGCTGAACGAAGGTGAAATCGTTGGCCGTGGCACCCATAATGAATTGATGGAAAGCAATGAGATTTACCGTGAAATTGCCAACTCTCAACTTAACCGTCAATCGCTAACAGAAGAATAGGAGGAATTATGAAGAATAGATCAGTATTTACCCGTGTTTGGGACTATTTGCGTCGTTACAAATCTTCTGTATTTTTAGCTGTTTTTCTAAAGACCATCAGTGCAGTTATGAATGCCTTGGAGCCCTTTGTATTGGGGCTTATCATCACAGAATTGACTAAAAATCTGTTAGACATGGCAAATGGTGTAGAAGGAGCGCAGATTAACTATTCCTACATTGCCATCATGCTTGCGCTCTATGCACTTCGTGCCCTTATGTATGAAATCGGCGCCTATGGTTCTACCTATTTCATGACTAAGGCGGTACAGGGAGCAACCAAGGAACTGCGGCAGGATTTGAGTCACAAGATTAACAAGATTCCTGTTTCTTATTTTGACAAGCACCAGTATGGTGATTTGCTAGGTCGTTTTACAAGTGATGTGGAGACTGTGTCGAATGCTCTGCAACAAAGTTTTCTCCAGCTAGTCAATGCCGTTCTGACTCTCTCTCTAGCCATTTTCATGTGTTTCTGGTTGGATGTATCCCTAGCACTCGTAGTCGTAACCTTGGTTCCAGTGACCTATTTTGGTTCCAAGTTTGTCATGGGCAAATCCCAGCCTTATTTCAAGCAACAGGCTGATGCCCTAGGTCGATTGAACGGCTTTGTCCAAGAAAATTTGACAGGTTTTAACGTTCTCAAACTCTACGGTCGTGAAGAAATTTCTACTGAAGAATTTCGCCAGATTACCGCAGGTTTGCAGGAAGTTGGTTTCAAGGCTAGTTTTATGTCAGGCTTGCTCATGCCCCTGGTACACGGCTTATCGAACATTGCCTATGTAGTCGTGGCCTTACTTGCTGGTCTGAAAGTTCTTGCAGGTGCATTGACGGTTGGTAATATGCAGGCCTTCGTCCAATACGTCTGGCAGATTTCTCAGCCTGTGCAAACCTTGACCCAGTTGGCACCCCAGTTGCAGTCTGCTAAATCTTCCCTTGAACGTATCTTTTCAGTCTTAGATGAGCTTGATGAAGAAGACGCCAATGCGCTAGAGTTGACAGCTAGTCTGACCGGACAAGTCAGCTTTGAACAGGTCGAATTTGGCTATTCAGAAGACAAGCCGCTTATCCGTAACTTTAATCTTGATGTTAAGCCAGGTGAAATGGTGGCTATCGTTGGACCAACAGGGGCTGGTAAGACAACCCTCATCAACCTGCTCATGCGTTTCTATGATGTGACATCAGGTGCTATCAAGGTGGATGGTCAGGACATTCGGAATATTTCTCGTCAATCCTACCGAAGTCAATTTGGTATGGTCTTGCAGGATGCTTGGCTCTATGAAGGGACTATCAAGGAAAACTTACGTTTTGGGCGTCTAGATGCGACAGATGAGGAAATTGTGGAGGCAGCCAAAGCCGCTAACGTTGACCACTTTATACGTACCCTGCCTGGCGGTTATAATATGGAAATGAACCAGGAATCCAGCAATATTTCCCAAGGTCAGAAACAGCTCTTGACCATTGCGCGTGCTTTGCTAGCAGATCCTGCCATTCTGATTCTTGACGAAGCGACTTCTTCAGTTGATACCCGTTTGGAACTCTTGATTCAAAAGGCCATGAAACGATTGATGAAAGGGCGGACAAGTTTCGTCATCGCTCATCGCTTATCTACCATTCAGGAAGCTGATAAGATTTTGGTCTTGAAAGATGGACAGATTATCGAACAAGGTAACCACGAAAGTCTTTTGGCAGACAAAGGTTTCTATTATAATCTGTATCAAAGTCAGTTTAGTCAATCTAATACTCTTCGAAAATCAAAAGCAGACGTTGTTGACTCGATTTGATGAACTTCAGTTCTATCTGCATCTTCGTCGCCTAGCCTGATTTTGATTTTCATTGAGTATACATAAAACGAACTCCCTTGTCAGTGACAGGGAGTTTTCTCATATACAAGTTTGTAAAAATTAATAGGAAATTTCGGATAATAGTCCCTCAGCAGTAGTGGTTGGGAGGATGCGGACACGATTGAGGGTTAGCAGGCCGTCACTAGCAGAAGCCAAGCCGTTGTTGGTTGTGACCCCTAATTTGTAGCCAGCTTGTTCGGTTAAGGCTACGGTGTCGGCTGAATAGCGTCCACCAGGGTAGGCGATAGCGATGGTTTCCTGATTTAATTGGCTGTCAAGATAGGCTTTAGAGGAAGTAAGTTCATTTGTTTGATCCTCAATAGAACTATACTCTAAATCAGGATGGTTGACGGTATGCCCTTGGAAGGAGAGCCCTACGGTCTGCATTTCCTTGATTTGATCAAGAGTAAGGTGCCCTGCTTGTCCATATTCAGTAAACCCTGTAATGACATTGTTGGTTGCCTTCATTTGATATTGCTTAAGCAATGGGTAGGCATAACTATAAAAATCCCAGAGGCTATCGTCAAAGGTCAGCCAGACAACCTTTTTGCCAGCAGGAAGGACATTTTCTGTCAATACCTTATAAGCCTCTTCAGGTGATAAAGTATAGTAACCTGCATCTTGCAATGCTTTTAGATGACTTTCGAAAGTCGTTGGATCTACGATAAGATTCGCATTAGCTTCTTCCTCGGGAGCCATTACGTGAATGGCATGATACATGAGGATTGGAAGTTTGATAGGTTCAGTTTGCTGTTCCCAAATGATTTCTGTTTGTACTTCACTACTTTCTGAAGTCATAACACTCGAACTGGTTGTTGTCTCTACCGTTGAAGCTTTGGAATCACTTTGCTGCTTAGATGGCTGTTTTAGAAAGATTAGAAAAATAGATAGTAGAGTCACTACTAATAATGCGATACCAAGTAGCATTGGCACAAGTTGTTTCTTTTGTGTGCGACCTCGACGGGCTCTTCTTGAATGTTTCATTATCTTATCTCCATAATCATATATTAAAACAATTATATCAAATTTTTTGCCAAATAGTCAGAATATTTGTTATAATGGGAGAAATACATTTTAAAGGAGAGCACATGGTAGTTAAGATAGGATTATTAGGATTTGGTACTGTTGCAAGTGGTGTGCCATTTTTATTAGAAGAAAACCAGGAAAAAATAGAGAAAGCCGCGCATGATAGTATTGAAGTTGCGAAGGTTTTGGTCAAGGATGAAGCAGAAAAAGACCGTCTCTTGGCTGCAGGCCATAACTACAATTTTGTGACAAATATTGATGACATTTTGGCTGACGACGAGATTGCAATTGTCGTTGAATTGATGGGGCGTATTGAACCTGCTAAAACCTTTATTACACGTGCCTTGGAAGCAGGCAAGCATATTGTAACAGCCAATAAGGATTTACTTGCTGTTCATGGTAGCGAATTGCGTGCCTTGGCTGAAGAGAAAGGTCTTGCGCTTTATTATGAAGCTGCAGTTGCAGGTGGTATTCCAATCTTGCGCACCTTGGTCAACTCATTGGCTGCTGACAAGGTCACTCGTATCTTCGGCGTCTTGAATGGCACTTCAAACTTCATGTTGACTAAGATGGTTGATGAAGGATGGACTTACGAAAAAGCTCTTCAAACAGCACAGGAACTTGGTTATGCAGAATCTGACCCTACAAATGATGTTGAAGGTATTGATGCGGCTTACAAGGCTGTTATCCTCAGTCAATTTGCTTTCGGTATGACAGTTGATTTTGAACACGTAGCACACAAGGGTATTTCAAATATCACGCCAGAAGATGTAGCAGTGGCACAAGAGTTGGGCTACGTCATCAAACTTGTGGGTGATATTCAAGAAACCACCTCTGGTATTGCTGCCGAAGTATCTCCAACCTTCCTACCGAAAAATCATCCCCTTGCAAGCGTGAATGGTGTGATGAATGCTGTATTTGCCGAATCTATCGGTATCGGTCAGTCTATGTACTATGGACCAGGTGCAGGTCAGAAGCCAACAGCAACAAGTGTAACGGCTGACATTATCCGTATCGTTCGTCGCTTGAAAGACAATACTATCGGCAAAGCATTTAACGAATATAGCCGCCCACTTCAATTGGCAGCCCCAAGCGATGTGAAGAGCGAATATTATTTCTCAATTGATGCGCCTGATAAAAATGGAAAAATGCTTCGTTTAGCAGAAATCTTCAATTCTGAAGAAATCTCCTTTAAGCAAATTCTGCAACAAGCTGCGGATGGCGAAACTGCTCGCTTAGTCATTGTGACCCATGAAATGAGCAAGACACAATTGGAAAATGTAACAGCTAAATTGGCTCAAGAAACAGACTTTACAGTCTTGAATACCTTCAAGGTGTTGGGAGAATAAGATATGAAAATCATTATTCCAGCAACATCAGCCAATATTGGTCCTGGTTTTGACTCTGTTGGTGTTGCCCTTTCAAAATACTTGACTATTGAAGTTTTGGAACAAACAGAGGATTGGGTCATTGAACACAATCTCGATCATGTACCTTCTGACAAAAACAATCTTTTGATTAAGACTGCACTAAAAGTGGCTAAAAATTTGCAACCACATCGGATCAAGATGACCAGTGACATTCCATTGGCACGTGGTTTGGGCTCATCCAGTTCCGTTATCGTAGCTGGTATCGAATTGGCTAATCAATTAGCAGGTTTGAACATGACAGCGGATGAAAAATTGCTCAAAGCTACAGAAATTGAAGGTCATCCTGATAATGTAGCTCCAGCAATTTTCGGTAATTTAGTCATCTCTAGCTATGTTAATAAGAAAGTACAGGCAGTTGTAACAGAATTCCCAGAAGCAAGTTTTGTTGCCTTTATTCCAAACTACCCACTGCGTACGGTTGAAAGCCGAGGTGTACTACCTTCTCAGATGGGGTACAAGAAAGCAGTGGCTGCTAGTGCCATTGCAAACGTTGCTGTTGCCAGTTTGATGGCAGGTGATCTGGAAAAGGCTGGTCAAGCTATCCAATCAGATATGTTCCATGAACCATTCCGTCAATTGTTGGTTAAGGAATTCTGCCCTATTAAGCAAACCGGACAAGAGTTAGGTGCCTATGCAACCTATCTTTCAGGTGCTGGACCAACTGTTATGGTATTGGCTCCAAAAGATAAGGAAGAGGCTATTGTTCTAGCATTAGAGGAACTAAATCTAGACGGAACTGTCCACCGCCTTCAAGTTGATACCAAGGGGATTGCTATTGTATAGATAGTGAGAAGCTATCATTTGCAAAACTAAAAATGTTTATTTTATTGGAGTTCACCATCGCAACTATAAGCGGTAGGAAGGGAACTCCTTTTTTTGTGCATTCCATTCTTCATTTCAAAATATTGGGGCAAATTAATTTGGCTTGTGAAAGTATTTTTGTTGAATTTTATTCGTTTTCTCCTGTAATTTTTGGTATAATAAATCCTGTATATCTTAAATTGAAATGAGAAGGTTATGAAAGATAAAATTAGGCTTGAATTAGAAGGCATCGATATTCGATTCGATGAGCCTTTAAAAGAATATACCTATACAAAAGTAGGAGGAGCTGTTGATTATCTAGCTTTTCCGCGGAATCGTTACGAGATTGTTCGTATTGTCGAGTTTGCTAAGCGTGAAAATATTCCTTGGCAAGTACTAGGCAATTCAAGCAACATTATCGTACGTGACGGTGGTATTCATGGTTTTGTGATTCGTATGGATAAGCTCAATTCTGTGACAGTTTCAGGTTATACAATTGAAGCAGAAGCAGGGGCTAACTTGATTGAAACGACAAAAGTTGCCCTCTTCCATTCCTTATCAGGTTTTGAATTTGCTTGTGGTATTCCGGGAAGTATTGGTGGTGCAGTCTATATGAATGCAGGAGCTTATGGTGGAGAAATTGCTCATATTTTAGTTTCTGCTCAAATTTTGACACCAGCTGGGTATGTGGAAACCCTTGACAATCGTGACCTACGATTTGGCTACCGCTCTTCTATCTTACAAGAAAATGGAGCTATCGTACTGTCTGCTAAATTTGCTCTGAAACCAGGGAATCACACAGTAATCAAGCAGGAAATGGCTCGTTTGACTCATTTGCGTGAGCTGAAACAGCCCTTGGAATACCCATCTTGTGGCTCAGTATTTAAGCGCCCTCTCGGTCACTTTGCAGGTCAATTGATTATGGAGGCCGGCTTGAAAGGTTATCGAATCGGTGGTGTCGAAGTTTCTGAAAAACACGCTGGATTTATGGTTAATATTGCTAATGGTACAGCAAGTGATTACGAAAATTTGATTGCCCATGTGATTGAAGTCGTTGAAAAATCTTCAGGAATTACTCTGGAGAGAGAGGTGCGTATTATCGGCAACCCTGCTGATACACTCTAGCCATCAGGCTCTTACAAAAAAGAAGGAATTTATGAGAATTGAAAAAGCCAATTATTGAATTTAAGAACGTTTCAAAAGTATTTGAAGACAGTGGAACAACTGTATTAAAGGATATTAGTTTTGAATTGGAAGAGGGGAAATTTTATACCCTTTTAGGAGCTTCTGGTTCAGGTAAATCAACGATTTTGAACATTATTGCTGGTCTATTGGATGCGAGTTCAGGTGATATTTATCTGGACGGTCAACGGATTAATGATGTTCCGACCAATAAACGGGATGTCCATACTGTTTTCCAGTCCTATGCCCTTTTCCCACATATGACTGTCTTTGAAAATGTGGCTTTTCCTCTTAAATTACGAAAGGTTGACAAGGCTGAAATCGAACGCCGTGTGACAGAAGCCTTACAAATGGTCCGACTTTCTGGTTATGAAAATCGTTCCATTCAGAAATTGTCTGGTGGTCAACGCCAACGGGTTGCTATTGCACGTGCGATTATCAACCAGCCTCGCGTTGTCTTGCTAGATGAACCACTTTCTGCCCTGGACTTGAAATTGCGTACAGAAATGCAGTACGAACTGCGTGAATTACAACAACGTCTAGGAATTACCTTCGTCTTCGTTACCCATGACCAAGAAGAAGCCCTTGCTATGAGTGACTGGATTTTTGTCATGAATGAAGGTGAGATTGTCCAGTCTGGAACACCAGTGGATATTTATGACGAGCCAATCAACCATTTTGTTGCTACCTTCATCGGTGAATCCAATATCCTTCCAGGTCGCATGATAGAAGATTACTTGGTTGAGTTTAATGGCAAACGCTTTGAAGCTGTCGATGGTGGTATGCGACCAAACGAAGAAGTTGAAGTGGTCATTCGTCCCGAAGACTTGCAGATTACCCTTCCAGAAGAAGGCAAATTGCAGGTAAAAGTGGATACTCAGCTCTTCCGAGGGGTCCACTATGAAATCATCGCCTATGACGACCTTGGTAATGAGTGGATGATTCATTCAACCCGTAAGGCCATTGTGGGAGAAGTGATTGGTCTGGATTTTGAACCCGAAGACATTCATATCATGCGTCTCAATGAAACAGAGGAAGAATTTGATGCCCGTATTGAAGAGTATGTGGAAGTGGAAGAAGTAGAAGATGGCTTGATTAACGCCATTGAGGAGGAACGCAATGAAGAAAACCTCTAGGCTTTTTGCAATTCCCTATGCCCTATGGGTCTTTCTCTTTGTACTCGCACCTGTTGCCCTGATTATCTTCAAATCTTTCTTTGATATTCATGGTAATTTCACTCTGGCTAATTATCAAACCTACTTTAATTCGCCCAATATGACCTATCTGCGAATGAGTTTTAACTCCATTTTTTACGCAGGTATTATTACACTGGTCACTCTTTTGGTATCCTATCCGACTGCCTATTTCTTGACCAAGCTCAAGCATAAACAGCTTTGGTTGATGCTCATTATTTTGCCAACCTGGGTCAATCTTTTGCTGAAAGCCTATGCCTTTATTGGTATTTTTGGGCAACATGGTTCGGTTAATCAATTTTTAGAATTTATTGGTCTGGGTGCCCAGCAAATTCTCTTCACGGATTTCTCTTTTATTGCAGTTGCAGCCTATATCGAGATCCCCTTTATGATTTTGCCGATCTTTAACGCCTTAGATGATTTGGATAAAAACCTCATCAATGCTAGTCGTGATTTGGGGGCAACTTCTTGGCAGACCTTTACAAAAGTTATTTTTCCTCTTTCCATGAATGGGGTCCGTTCTGGTGTTCAGGCGGTTTTCATTCCAAGTTTGAGCCTCTTTATGTTGACCCGTTTGATTGGTGGTAATCGAGTGATCACACTTGGTACAGCCATTGAGCAGCATTTCCTCACCACACAAAACTGGGGAATGGGTTCAACAATGGGTGTGGTCTTGATTTTGGCCATGCTCTTGATTATGTGGATGACGAAAGAGAGGAAGAAATAATGAAGAAATTTGCAAATATTTACTTAACAGTTGCCTTCCTCCTTCTTTACTTGCCCATTTTCTATCTCATTTTCTACGCTTTCAATGAAGGTGGAGATATGAATGGCTTTACAGGCTTTACCTTGGACCATTTTTCATCTATGCTTGGTGATAGCCGTCTGATGTTGATTTTGGCACAAACCTTTTTCTTGGCTTTCTTGAGCTCATTGATTGCGACCATTATCGGAACCTTTGGTGCAATTTATATCTATCAGGCAAAACCTCGTTTCCAAAATGCCTTGCTATCTGTCAATAATATCTTGATGGTAGCACCAGACGTTATGATTGGGGCAAGTTTCCTGATTCTCTTTACTATGATTGGTTTTCAATTAGGCTTTGTTTCTGTCTTGCTTAGTCACATTGCCTTCTCAATTCCGATTGTCGTCTTGATGGTCTTGCCTCGTCTGAAAGAAATGAATGCAGATATGATTTCAGCAGCTTATGATTTGGGTGCAACCCAGCCACAAATGCTGAAAGAAATCATGTTGCCATATTTGACACCAGCCATTATTGCAGGCTATTTCATGGCCTTTACCTATTCCTTGGATGACTTTGCTGTGACCTTCTTTGTAACGGGAAATGGTTACTCAAACCTATCTGTTGAGATTTATTCTCGGGCTCGTCAAGGGATTTCATTGGAAATCAATGCCTTGTCAACTCTTGTCTTCCTCTTTTCAATCTTGTTAGTGGTGGGCTATTACTTTATCTCACGTGAAAAGGAGGCTGACTAATGAAACGATTGTATTCATTCTTTGTCGGTATTGTAGCCATTATCCTTATTTTGTGGGGGATTAGTTATAAGTTAGAAGCTGATTCAACCCAAGGTACAACTGATAAACTTGTCATCTATAACTGGGGCGATTATATTGATCCAGAATTGCTGGAAGAATTTACGGCTGAAACAGGTATTCAGGTGGATTACCAGACCTTCGATTCCAACGAATCCATGTACACTAAAATCAAGCAGGGTGGAACAACCTACGATTTGACAATCCCATCTGAGTATATGATTTCCAAAATGACGGAAGAAAATATGCTCATTAAACTTGATAAATCAAAGATTGAAGGTTTAGAGAATATTGATCCGCAATTTATGGGCTTGAGCTTCGATAAGAATAATGACTATTCTATTCCATACTTCTGGGGGACCTTGGGGATTGTTTACAATGAAACCATGGTTGAAAACCCTCCTCAAGAATGGGAAGATTTGTGGTCAGAGGAGTACCGTGATAATATCATGTTGATTGATGGTGTTCGTGAGGTCATGGGATTTGGCTTGCAATCTTTGGGTTACAGCTTGAACTCTAAAAATCCTGCAGAGATTGAAGAAGCTGCTGAACATCTTTACAATTTGACACCAAATGTTAAGGCTATCGTAGCTGACGAAATCAAGGGCTACATGATACAAGATGCGGCAGCTATCGCAGTATCCTTCTCTGGAGAAACCAGTGAAATGTTGGATGGCAATGAAAATCTACGTTATGTCGTACCATCAAAAGGTTCAAACCTTTGGTTTGATAATATGGTTATTCCCAAAACAGCTAAGAACATTGATGGTGCCTATGCATTCATGAGTTTTATGCTTCGTCCTGAAAATGCACTCCGAAATGCAGAATATGTTGGCTACTCAACACCAATTCCTGCAGCTAAAGCTATGCTAGATGAGGAGACTCAGAACGACGAATCTTTCTATCCTTCAGAAGAAACGATGAGGAAGATGGAAGTTTATGATAATCTCGGACCAGAGATGCTTGGAATGTATAATGACCTCTATCTCCAATTCAAGATGTATCGGAAATAGTCTGATTGGACAGGTAGCAATATAAATAAAAGAATGGGAGTGAGGTTCTTTACTAAGTACTTATTGCTCCCATTTTTTTGTCATACATACTATAGAAAGGAAGGGAAATCCCGATGGAAAATCACCGGAAAGAAGTTAGTTTTATTTCTCAATCAATCCTCTATTCGGTTCTGCGTGGTAGTTTAGTTGGCATTGTCGCTGGGTTAGTGGTCGTTGCATTTCGCTTAGCCATTGAAAAACTATTTTCTGTCTTTACACACCTCTATTCTCTGGCAACAGATAATGCAATCTATTTACTTCTTATTGGAGGGCTTTATCTGGTCATAGCTTTACTTGTTGGCAAGTTGATAAAAGACGAGCCAAATGCAAAAGGTTCTGGTATACCTCAGGTGGAGGCAGAACTAAAAGGAATTATGAATTTAAACTGGTGGTCAGTCCTTTGGAAAAAATTTATCGGCGGTGTTTTATCCATTGCATCTGGCCTAATGCTGGGGCGTGAAGGTCCCAGCATTCAACTAGGAGCTGTAACGGCTAAAGGTGTATCAGTTCTTCTTAAATCCAGTGAAATGGAAAGAAGGAGTTTGATTGCTAGTGGCGCTGCGGCAGGTTTGGCAGCAGCTTTCAATGCACCAATAGCAGGTCTTTTATTTGTTGTAGAGGAAGTCTATCATCAGTTTTCGCGTCTGGTTTGGGTCTCAGCCTTAGCAGCTAGTATCACTGCGAACTTTATTTCCTTACATGTTTTTGGATTGACACCTGTTTTGCACATGCCAGAGGATTTGCAGCTATTATCTCTTGACCAATATTGGATCTATATCTTACTTGGAGTTTTCCTTGGACTTGCTGGATATGTGTATGAAGTTGTTATCCTCAATATACAAGGTTTCTATACCCTCCTCTCAAAAATCATTCCTCTCCCAGTTCCATACTACAGTGTATTTGCCTTTTTGTTCATTATACCGATTGGTTATTTTTTCCCTAATCTGTTGGGAGGCGGGCATCATTTGATTTTAGAGCTTCCATATTTGGAACAAGGACTACTGACATTGGCAATCCTGATTTTAATACGATTTGTTTGGAGCATGATTTCCTATGGTTCTGGTCTACCAGGGGGCATCTTTTTGCCCATATTAACTTTAGGAAGTCTCCTTGGGCTTTTTGTTGCACGGTTCTTCCTTGAAATTGGTTTCATCAGTCAGGAGCAGATGCTATTGTTTATTGTATTGGGTATGGCAGGCTTTTTCGCAGCGATTTCCAAAGCACCTCTAACTGCTATTATTTTAGTCACTGAAATGGTAGGAAGTTTGAATCAATTGATGGTCATCGGGTTGGTAGCTTTGAGTTCCTATGTGATGATGGATCTTTTAGGTGGCGCGCCGGTCTATGAAGCAATGTTGGAAAAAACTTTGCCAGAAGAAGTAGAACAGCAAGAACATATGACCTTAATAGAGGTTGTTGTCAACGAAACATTGGATCAAATATTTGTTAGCGAGTTACGTTTGCCGGATTCATGCTTGATCACCAGTCAAATTCATCATGGTAAGTCAAGGATTGTGAAAGGAAATAGCCAACTTTTTATGGGTGATTCCTTACTCGTTGCAGTTCCAATCTCTCAAATCCATACCGTTCGTAGGATATTTGAGGGAGATTAGCATTTTTTTAGATTGTCTTAACAAAGAGATGAGAAAAGTCCCAATATTATAATGTTTCCGTTGTCTGGTCAACTCTCTCAATTCAGGAATGATTTCATCGGGAACGAGACTCCGAGGAAGCGGACCAAGCCGCATTCATTTGGCAATCCAGTAAGTGTCTTTCTTGTCAGTTTTCTGACCTGTAATGGTCTTCATGTGGGCTGGTTGAGCAAGTATTAACTCGAAGTCACCGCAAAGAGAATGCTGGATAGGTCGCAAGTAAACACTTGTGTTTTCCATACCAATAGCTTCTGCATGCAATTGATTAAGAAAATCGTGGCAAGTACGTAGACCTTTAGTAGTTGTATCAAAGGTAGCTAAGTAACGCTTTGGACAAGTTGAGGGGAATACAAACGACAATATCGACTTGATTTACACATGATTATCTATGGCAATTCCTTCCTTCTTAAAATTAGAGAGCTTATCTACTGAATTTTAGTCATATTCTTGAGCGCATATTGTGGTTCTTATCAGTAGGGTGGAGCAGTTTTGTCATCATAATTAACATCAATAATGCACCAACCGCAAGACCCTCACTAGGTATATAGTCTTAGTGAGGGCTTTATGCTCATTCTCTTTATTCTGTGGGTAAGGACGGAGCCATCATGAATGTCTTGCTCACTCCCTTTTTAGTGTGCATTATCTGTATCTATGGTTATAGATATTATTGATAGCTACTCATAGTTTGAAAAAATAACTGAATTTTCAGAATATACTTGCAATGCCGATAGTTTTATGTTTTAATATATTTATTGGTTTTGCCAATAATGAAGGAGAAAAACTAGGAGGAAAAGTTATGAAAAAGAAAGAAACTTTCTCACTTCGGAAGTATAAAATTGGAACTGTGTCTGTTCTTTTGGGTGCAGTTTTTTTGTTTGCAGGTGCACCATCGGTAGCTGCAGATGAATTGACAAGCCTTGTAGAGACTAAGGTGGAAACAACTGTTCCTGACGCAATCATCAGCGAATCAGCCTCAGAAAGTCCCGTTGTCGAGGAGTTAGTTGACACTTCTGTGGAGGCTACCTCAACTGATGTAACCACTACAGATAATGAAGAGGAAACATCTGGCTCAGAAGCTCTTGAAAACATCACAAATGCAGAAGTAGAAACAACTCAACCAGCTGTAGAAACTCCAGCTATTTCAGAGAAAAAAGTAGAAGAAGAGGAGAAGCTTTCCGTAGCAGATGAGACTACTGCTATTACGAATCAGGAAGAAGCGAAACCACAAAACATTGATAGTAATACGATCATTACAGTACCTAAAGTTTGGGATAGTGGTTACAAGGGCGAAGGAACAGTAGTTGCAATCATAGATTCCGGTCTTGACGTTGACCACGATGTATTGCATATTTCAGACCTCTCAACTGCAAAATATAAATCAGAAAAAGAGATAGAAGCAGCTAAAGAAGCAGCAGGAATTACCTACGGTGAATGGTTTAACGATAAGGTTGTATTTGGTTATAACTATGTTGATGTGAATACTGTCTTGAAAGAAGAAGACAAACGTTCACACGGTATGCACGTAACAAGTATTGCCACAGGAAATCCGACACAACCAGTCGCTGGACAATTAATGTATGGTGTAGCTCCTGAAGCGCAAGTCATGTTTATGCGTGTATTCTCAGACCTCAAAGCTACAACAGGTGCAGCATTGTACGTAAAGGCGATTGAAGATGCTGTAAAATTGGGTGCAGATAGCATCAACCTCAGTCTGGGAGGAGCTAATGGCTCTGTTGTTAACATGAATGAAAATGTGACTGCAGCAATCGAGGCTGCTCGTCGTGCAGGGGTTTCTGTTGTTATTGCAGCTGGTAATGATGGAACATTTGGTTCAGGTCATTCTAATCCGTCAGCCGATTATCCAGATTATGGCTTGGTCGGTGCTCCTTCAACAGCTCGCGATGCAATTTCTGTCGCTTCTTACAATAACACAACGGTTGGTAGTAAAGTAATGAATATCATTGGCTTAGAAAACAATGCTGACTTGAATTATGGTAAGAGTTCGTTTGATAATCCAGAGAAAAGTCCTGTACCATTTGAAATCGGGAAAGAATATGAATATGTCTATGCGGGAATCGGTCAAGCTTCGGATTTTGATGGTCTAGATTTGACTGGAAAACTTGCACTTATCAAACGTGGAACGATTACCTTCTCAGAAAAAATAGCCAATGCAACAGCTGCAGGTGCAGTAGGGGTGGTCATTTTCAATAGTCGTCCAGGTGAAGCCAATGTAAGCATGCAACTTGATGATACAGCTATTGCAATTCCATCTGTCTTCATTCCATTGGAATTTGGTGAAGCTTTGGTAGCTAACTCATATAAGATTGCGTTCAATAACGAAACAGATATTCGCCCTAACCCAGAAGCAGGTCTTCTTTCAGATTTTTCAAGTTGGGGTCTATCAGCGGATGGCGAGCTAAAACCAGACTTAGCTGCTCCAGGTGGTGCTATTTATGCAGCCATCAATGATAATGACTATGCCAACATGCAGGGAACAAGTATGGCTTCACCACACGTGGCAGGAGCAGCCGTACTTGTAAAACAGTATTTACAGGCAACTTACCCTACTAAGTCCCCTCAAGAAATCGAAGCCTTAGTAAAACACTTGCTTATGTCTACTGCTAAAGCACATGTGAACAAAGAAACAACAGCCTACACTTCCCCACGCCAACAAGGTGCAGGTATCATCGATACTGCAGCAGCTATTTCTACAGGTTTATATTTGACTGGCGAAGATGGGTATGGCAGCATTACCTTGGGAAATGTTGAGGATACATTCAGCTTTACGGTCACACTTCATAACATTACAAACGAAGATAAGACTTTAAACTACTCAACACAATTAACAACGGATACTGTTCAAAACGGATTGATCACCTTGGCTCCACGTCTATTAGCAGAGATTCCTGGCGGTAAGGTGACTGTGAAAGCCAATTCAAGTACAACTGTTACAATTAATGTCGATGCATCAAGCTTTGCAGAAGAATTGACAGGTTTGATGAAAAACGGTTACTATCTTGAAGGTTTTGTTCGATTTACAGATGTAGCCGACGGCGGTGATATTGTCAGCATTCCATACGTTGGTTTCCGTGGGGAATTCCAAAATCTAGCCGTTCTAGAAGAGCCAATTTACAATCTTATTGCCGATGGTAAGGGGGGCTTCTACTTTGAACCTGTTACAGCACAGCCAAATACTGTTGACATTAGCCATCACTACACAGGTCTTGTTACAGGAAGTACGGAGTTAATCTATTCTACAGACAAACGATCTGACCTTGCGATCAAGACTCTTGGTACATTTAAAAATGAAGCAGGATACTTTGTTTTAGAGCTTGATGAGTCTGGTAAACCTCATTTAGCTATCTCGCCAAATGGGGATAACAACCAAGATTCGCTCGCTTTCAAAGGTGTCTTCTTGAGAAATTATACTGATTTAGTCGCAAGCGTCTATGCTGCAGATGATACTGAGCGAACAAATCCACTTTGGGAAAGTCAACCACAGTCAGGCAATAAAAACTTCTATAGTGGTGATCCTAAAAATCCAAAATCAAGCATTATTTATCCTACTGAATGGAATGGAACAGATAGTGACGGAAATGCTTTAGCAGATGGTAAGTATCAATACGTTTTGACCTACTCATCTGAAGTTCCAGGTGCAGCAGTACAAACTATGATTTTCGACGTTATCATCGATAGAGAATCACCAGTTATCACCACAGCTACCTATGATGAAACAAACTTTACATTTAACCCTCGTCCAGCCATTGAAAAAGGAGAATCCGGTCTATATCGCGAGCAAGTATTCTATCTTGTAGCAGATGCAAGCGGTGTGACAACTATTCCTTCCTTATTAGAAAATGGTGATGTAACCGTTTCTGATAATAAGGTATTTGTGGCACAAAACGATGATGGCTCCTTCACATTGCCTCTTGATCTTGCAGATATTTCAAAATTCTACTACACAGTGGAGGATTATGCTGGTAATATCAGCTATGAAAAAGTAGAGAATCTGATCAGTATTGGCAATGAAAAAGGGTTGGTAACTGTCAATATTCTTGATAAAGATACAAATAGTCCTGTACCAATACTCTTCTCTTACTCAGTCACCGATGAAACAGGCAAGATTGTTGCAGAATTACCACGATATGCCGGCGATACTAGCGTTCTTAAGCTACCATTTGGTACTTACACCTTTGATTTATTCTTATATGATACAGAGTGGTCAAGCCTAGCAGGTGAAACAAAAGCAGTCGTGACGATTTCGGAAGAAAATAGCACTGCCGAGGTGAATTTCTATGTGACTTTGAAAGATAAGGCCAACTTGTTGGTAGATATTGATGCATTACTACCTTCTGGTTCAACCATCCAACTGGTAACTGCTGATGGCCAGACTATTCAGCTACCAAATGCTAAATATTCTAAGACTGATTATGGTAAATTTGTACCAGTTGGTACCTACACTATCCTTCCAACCCTCCCAGAAGGCTATGAATTTTTGGAAGAATTAGACGTAGCAGTACTTGCAAACCAGTCAAATGTTAAGAAATTAACCTTGATTAATAAAGTTGCTTTGAAAAAACTTATTGCTGAACTTGCGGGACTTGAAGAAACAGCGCGTTATTACAATGCTAGTCCAGAACTTCAAACTGCCTATGCTAAAGCATTAGAAGATGCCAATGCAGTATATGCCAATAAACACAATCAGGCACAAGTAGATTCAGCACTTGCCAGTCTTGTGGCGGCGAAAGAACAGCTAAACGGTCAGGCCACCGATAAGGAAAAACTAATTGCTGAAGTATCAAACTACACACCGACTCAGGCAAACTTTATTTATTACAATGCTGAAAACACCAAACAAATTGCCTATGATACAGCTGTTCGTTCAGCACAACTTGTATTGAACCAAGAGAATGTAACACAGGCAGTTGTCAACCAAGCGTTGGCTGACTTGTTAGCAGCGAAAGCCAACTTAGATGGTCAAAAGACTGATATTTCAGCCCTTCGTAGCGCAGTATCCGTTTCTTCTGTATTAAAAGCGACAGATGCTAAGTATCTCAATGCATCTGAGAACGTGAAACAAGCTTATGATCAGGCAGTTGAAGCAGCGAAAACGATTCTAGCTGATGAATCTGCAAGCCAAGCAAGTGTCGATCAAGCTCTAGCCCTTCTGACAAGCGCTCAGGCAGAACTGGATGGTGTTGCTACTCCAACAAATGATGCCAAAGAGCCAGCAAATACTGCCACTGACAAAAAAGATGAAGGCACTGTAACGCCTCCACCTATAGACTCAGAAAAAGTTGATGTACAGGCACCTCCTGTAAAAGATACTGGGAATTCAGGGCATGTACCGATAGGTCAGAAGCCAAACCCTCAACCAACTTTACCTCGTCCAGTCACTTTGCAAGCTAGTCTATCTAGTCCTAATCAAGAAAAACAGGTGACTCAACTACCAAATACTGGAGAAAATGATACAAGATACTATCTTGTTCTTGGTATCATTATTGGGCTTGGGACTCTGTTGGTAAGCAAACGACGTCACAAGGAAGCAGTATAACCAACACTAGCTTTATCACAAGTTTGCTAAATAATAAAACCGCTTAATCATTGATTAGGCGGTTGTTTGTGTTTGAAATTGAAGCATTATCTTTTGGATGTTTCTTGAGACATCAGTTGGCTTTACAAGATAATAATCTTGAGCCAGTTGGTCGGCAATATAGGAGTGGAGGTAGGTTGCTACAAGGATTCTTTCATATAGTTGAACATGGGGAAATTGTACAGCAAATCCTGCAATCATACCTGCAAGAGTATCTCCCATACCTCCTGTTGCTTGGTAGGGACCACCAGCTCCTATTGGAGTGACTTGGTTTGGCTGGGTTTTTAGGATTTGTGTAGCAGAACTTTTAGCTACAAGGATTGTATTTTCTTGAAAAGATTGCAAGGCTTCAAGATTTCTTTGGCTTGTTTGTTGAGCAATGGGGATGCATGATAGTCTTTCCCATTCTTTTTGGTGGGGAGTTAAAATGACTTGTTTACACGGGAAGTTCTTCCTGTTTTGCTTTGCAATTAAGGTAAGGGCTGAGCCATCAAGAACTAAAGTCTGCTGGTCAGATAAATGTTCAAAAACAAAGTCCAATAACTGTTCAGCTCTGCTATTTTCCCCCAAACCTGGACCAATCAGTACCAAGTCAGCATTTTCTAAGCTACTTATCAGCAAGGCTTGATCGTCAAATGAAAATGCCATGGCTTCAGGCAGATGACTATGTAAGGCTGGTATGTTGTCTTTTTCAGTAGCAACAGTTACCAAGCCTGCTCCACTGTTGACGGTTGCTAGTGCGGCCATGATAATCGCTCCACCATAAGGATACAGTCCACCAATCAGCAAGGCTCGGCCATAGCTTCCCTTATGGCTATTGCGTGGTCTTGCTTGAATAACCTTTCTACAGAGTTCTTGTAAGTCCATACTTATTCCCCCTTTTCTTCTTATTATATCACGAGGAATGAGGTTTATGACAATCCAGATTTTAGATAAATCCAAGTTTTCATGCTATAATGAATTCATGGTATTATCAAAAAAACGTGCAAGAAAAGTTATTGAAGAAATCATCGCTCTATATCCTGATGCTAAGCCTAGCTTGGACTTTCGAAATCACTTTGAGTTGGTATGTGCAGTGCTCTTATCTGCTCAAACTACAGACGCTGCGGTGAATAAGGCAACACCTGGTTTGTTCGCAGCTTTCCCTACGCCCCAAGCCATGGCGGCAGCAGAAGTGAAGGATATTGAGCCTTATATTTCCCGTTTGGGTTTGTATCGAAATAAAGCCAAATTTTTGAAAGAATGCGCCCAGCAGTTATTGGAACGGCATAATGGCATTGTACCGCAGACTCGTGAGGAATTAGAAGCTCTGGCAGGAGTGGGAAGAAAAACGGCCAATGTTGTCTTAAGTGTCGGTTTCGGAATCCCAGCCTTTGCAGTTGATACCCACGTGGGACGGATTTGTAAACACCACGATATTGTCAAAAAATCGGCTACACCCCTGGAAACAGAGAAACGAGTCATGGAAGTCTTACCTCCTGAACTCTGGCTCCCTGCTCATCAAGCTATGATTTATTTTGGTCGTGAGGTTTGCCATCCTAAGAACCCTGAATGCGAAAAATTCCCACAATTATATGAATTTGACTAAAAAATCTTCTGTTTTTGAAGATTTTTTTAGTTTTTATGTGAAATTGTTTGAGTAAATTCTGAACATTTTTTAAAATTTTATAAGAATAGTAACTCAGAAAAGAATTATACGAATGTTATGTTTTATAAACGATTCTAAAAAGTGATATATCCGAATATTATCTAGATAGGTTTCTTTTTTATTGACAAAACACAAACAATAAGCTATACTATATCTTGTAATAAGGAAAAAATACGAAAAACAAACTGTTTTTCTGTTCCAATGTTAAGAAAAAGAGGTAGAAGCATGTTCAACGAAACTCCAGTTTTTGACTACGAAGATATTCAGCTCATTCCAAATAAATGTATCATCAATAGCCGTTCCGAGGCAGATACAACAGTGACTCTTGGGAAATATAGCTTTAAATTACCAGTTGTTCCAGCTAATATGCAGACTATCATTGATGAAGATGTGGCAGAAATGCTTGCCAAAGAAGGGTATTTCTACATCATGCATCGTTTCGATGAAGCTGGTCGTATTCCATTTATCAAACGCATGCACGAGCAAGGTTTGATTGCTTCCATCTCTGTTGGCGTAAAAGAATATGAATATGAGTTTGTGACTAGCTTGAAAGCTGATACCCCTGAGTTTATCACCATCGATATTGCTCATGGCCATGCAGAAAGTGTTATCAAGATGATCCAACATATCAAGAAAGAACTGCCTGAGACATTTGTTATTGCAGGTAATGTCGGTACTCCAGAAGCAGTTCGTGAACTAGAAAATGCTGGTGCGGATGCGACAAAAGTTGGTATTGGTCCAGGTAAAGTATGTATTACAAAGGTTAAGACTGGTTTTGGTACAGGTGGTTGGCAGCTGGCTGCCCTTCGTTGGTGTTCAAAAGCTGCTCGTAAGCCAATTATTGCGGATGGTGGTATTCGTACCCACGGAGATATTGCCAAATCCATCCGCTTTGGTGCAAGTATGGTCATGATAGGCTCCCTCTTTGCCGGTCATATCGAAAGCCCAGGAAAGACGGTAGAAGTAGACGGCAAACAGTTTAAAGAATACTATGGCTCTGCCTCTGAATACCAAAAAGGTGCTTACAAAAACGTGGAAGGCAAAAAAATTCTCCTACCAGCCAAAGGTCACTTGAAAGATACGCTGATTGAAATGGAGCAAGATTTGCAATCGTCTATTTCTTATGCTGGCGGTCGAGATATAACTAGCTTGAAGCATGTGGACTATGTTATCGTGAAAAACTCTATCTGGAATGGTGACTCTATCTAGTCAAAGAGGACTTGCAATGCAGGTCCTTTTCTTGTTACAATATTTATATAAAATTGAAAGAGAATAAGTATGTATCAAACAAGAAATAACAAAGAGAAGCTCTGGCTCTTTATCAAAATATTTTTGCCCATTTTAATTTATCAATTTGCTAATTACTCCGCATCCTTTATCGATACCATGATGACTGGTCAGTATAGTACTATGGATTTGGCAGGTGTTTCCATGGCAACAAGTCTTTGGAATCCCTTGTTCTCATTTCTAACAGGGATTGTATCTGCATTGGTCCCAATCATCGCTCAATATTTAGGAAAAGGTGAAAGAGATAAGATTCGCCAGGAGTTTCATCAGTTTGTCTATCTAGCCATCGGATTAACCATTTTACTCTTATGTTCGGTCCTTTTTATTGCTATTCCAGCCCTTGAACGTTTTGAACTTGATGAATCTGTTTTTCAAGTCGGTCGGCAGTACCTCTATTTTATTTCCATTGGTATCCTGCCTCTCTTGCTCTTTAGTGTCTGCCGATCCTTTTTCGACGCCCTCGGTTTGACTCAGCTATCCATGTACCTCATGTTGCTCCTTGTCCCATTTAACAGTCTATTTAACTATCTCTTAATTTATGGGAAAATGGGCCTACCGGCCCTGGGCGGAGCTGGAGCTGGATTGGGTACTGCTTTAGCTTACTGGGCGGTATTGCTAGTAATCGTCATTGTCATGTGCAAAAATAAGACTATTGCATCTTATCAGATTTGGCGGTGGAGTCCGATTGACCTTTCTTTATTGAAGGAAGGCTTGAAAATTGGTTTGCCGATTGGTTTACAAGTTTTTGCAGAAGTGGCTATTTTTGCAGTAGTAGGGCTCTACATGGCAAAATTTTCAGCCCAGATTATAGCAGCCCACCAGTCAGCTATGAACTTTGCGACATTATTATATGCCTTTCCTGCCTCAGTTTCTTCAGCCCTAGCTATTGTCATTGCTTATGAAGTAGGGGCTAAACGACCACAAGATGTGAAAGCCTACAGCCGTCTAGGACGCTTGGTTGCACTTGGTTTTGCAGGCCTAACACTCACTTTCCTTTATTTTTTCCGCTCCAAAGTTGCCTACCTTTATGGTAATGATGCAGAATTTATCCGTCTGACCTCGCATTTCCTGAGCTTTGCCCTCATGTTCCAATTGGCAGATGCCTTTACAGCACCTATTCAGGGGATTTTACGTGGTTACAAGGATACGACTGTTCCATTTATACTTGGTTTGGTTGCCTATTGGTCTATGACCTTCCCAGTCGCATTCTTGCTTGAAAGATTTTTCCAAATGGGTCCAGAAGCCTATTGGATTGGTCTCATTTCAGGGATTTTTGTCTGCGGAATAGCTCTTAATTTGCGCTTGATCAAAATAGCTCATTCTCATTTGTCCGTGAAATAAATTAACTATGAAAGTCGGAGGCATCCGGCTTTTTCCTTACTTGAGAAAATGTCTTCGTCGTGTTAGAATAAAAGGATAGAAAATCAAATGGAGAAGTCATGAATTATTTTAACGTAGGAAAGATTGTCAATACCCAAGGCTTGCAAGGAGAAATGCGTGTTTTGTCTGTGACCGATTTTGCTGAAGAACGCTTCAAGAAAGGGGCAACATTGGCCTTGTTTAATGACAAAGACCAGTTTGTCATGGAAGTTGAAATTGCTAGTCACCGCAAGGCTAAGAACTTTGATATTATCAAGTTTAAGGGCATGTACCATATCAATGATATTGAAAAATACAAGGGCTTTAGTTTGAAAATTGCCGAGGAAAACTTGACCGATCTCGAAGACGGCGAGTTTTATTACCATGAAATTATCGGATTGGATGTCTATGAAAATGACCAGTTGATCGGACAAATCAAGGAAATCTTGCAACCAGGTGCCAATGATGTCTGGGTTGTCAAACGCAAAGGGAAGAAAGACCTGCTCTTGCCTTATATTCCGCCTGTTGTCCTGAACATTGATATTCCAAATAATCGTGTCGATGTGGAATTGCTAGAGGGCCTAGACGATGAGAATTGATATTTTGACCCTTTTCCCTGAGATGTTTGCACCTCTAGAACACTCTATTGTGGGCAAGGCGCGTGACAAGGGCTTGTTGGAAATCAACTACCACAATTTCCGAGAGAAAGCTGAAAAGGCTCGCCATGTGGACGATGAGCCATACGGTGGTGGCCAAGGAATGCTACTCCGTGCCCAGCCAATTTTTGATACCATGGATAGCATTGAACAAACCAAGCCACGTGTTATCTTGTTGGATCCTGCTGGTAAAACGTTTAACCAAGCCTATGCCGAAGAATTGGCTCAGGAAGAGCAGTTGATTTTCATCTGCGGTCACTATGAAGGATATGATGAGCGGATTAAGACCTTGGTGACAGATGAAATTTCTCTCGGGGATTATGTTCTGACAGGCGGAGAGTTGGCAGCTATGACCATGATTGATGCTACCGTTCGCCTGATTCCAGAGGTTATTGGTAAGGAAGTCAGTCATACGGATGATAGTTTTTCATCAGGGCTATTGGAATATCCTCAATACACCCGACCATACGAGTATCGTGGAATGGTAGTTCCAGATGTATTAATGAGCGGTCACCATGAAAATATTCGTAAATGGCGTTTGGAAGAAAGTCTACGCAAAACTTATCAACGTCGTCCAGACTTGTTAGAAAACTATAATTTTACAACTGAAGAATTAACTATTTTTGAGAAAATCAAAGCAGAAGACACAGTTGATTAAACTGTGTTTTTCTTGCTAGAAGGAGAAATGATGAAACGCAAGGTATTTGAACACTACCAACCTTATAAAATCAAACAAAAGGCAAGATTTGATTTAGGAAATAACGAAAATCGTATCATTGATTGGTCCTTTTTGCCACAAGAGACCTTGGAAAATTTGGATGTCAGTCAATTAAGCTTTTATGGTGATAACACTTACTCCGAACTGATTGAGAAATATGCGGCCTATATTGGAGTGAATCCCAAACAAGTAACAGTAGGTGTGGGTTCTGATCACCTTATTCACATGATTGTTTCCACCTTTATGGAAAAGGATGATACTTTTATGACTGTCAATCCAGACTTCTTCATGTATGAAACCTATAATCACATGCATGGTAGCCAGTTTGAAGCTATTGACCTGATTGAAAAAGATGGAACATTGGCTTTGCCGGTGGAGAGCCTGTTGGCGCGTGCAGAGGTAAGCAATGCAAAGATAATCATGCTGTCTAATCCAAACAATCCTTCGTCTGTAGCCTATTCGCTAGAAGATTTGGAGAAATTGGCTGATTCTTTTAAAGGGCTACTCGTTGTAGATGAGGCGTATATTGAATTTGCAAATGTCGATAGCTTCATCAGTCGTCTGCAACAATTTGACAATGTTTTAGTTTTACGGACTTTATCAAAGGCCTTCGGTCTAGCAGGTTTACGAGTTGGTTTTGCGGTAGGAAGCGAAGAGATAATTTATGAATTGGACAAGGTCATTCCCCCATTCAGCTTGTCAAACTTGACTGCAAAAATGGCAGCTGTTGCATTGAATTATACAGACAAAGTTTTAGAAACAGTGGGAGTAATTCAGAATTTGCGAGAAGAAATGATTTTATTCTTGCAAGGGTTAGATAACTGTCAAGTTCTACCTAGTCATGCTAGTTTTGTAACGTTTAAAGCACCGTGGGCAGAAGAATTTTATCAGCATGCCTTGGCACAGGATTGGAATTTCAAATATTATCCAACAGGTAAATTAGAAGGATATATTCGCTTATCTATTGGAAGACCAGAAGAGATGGCTATGATTAAAGAGATGATCAAATCAGTGATAGAAAATGGGGAGTGGGAAAGAACTCGACTAGTCTAAAAAAGAGTTCGTCAACAATTTTTTGTTTTAAGTTGTTGAGCTGAAACAGTCTATCCCCAGACTGTTTCACTCCCACCCCGCACAGCTCAAACTGTCTGGGAGACAGTTTGAGGTTGGAGATGTAGCGAACTTTGTTCGCAACAGTCGTAATGGTCAGATTTGGAGTGTGAAACACGAACAAATTTGCCAATCAACCACTGCGCTGAGATGTTGACACGAACTCAGGGTAGTAGAGCTGGGCTTAAGCCCAGCATTTTTTTGAAGAAAATTGACATTTTTTGAAAGATTTTGCTAGAAAATGATTGACAATGATATTTTTTAGTGTATAATGGATTTTGTAAACGATTGCAGGAGGTGTTGAACATTCTCAAATCAGAACGCAAACAAGTCATTTTAGAACGCATTCAGGCTCAGCAATTCGTCCGATTGGAAGAGTTAGTTGAGATTCTAGCAACGTCTGAATCTACTGTTCGTAGGGATTTAGATGAACTAGAAAATGAAGGCAAACTTCGAAGAGTGCATGGCGGAGCAGAAGCACCCGCCAATTTGCAATTGGAAGAGTCTATTCTAGAAAAATCTGTCAAAAACGTTCAAGAAAAAAGAGAGATTGCTGAACGAGCAGCTCAACTGATTTTGGACGGAGATGTGATTTTCTTAGATGCAGGCACAACCACAGGGGTACTGATTGATTATCTTCAACAGGAAAATCTGACAGTCGTGACCAACTCTATCCACCACGCGGTAAGATTAGTTGAACGCAAGATAAAAACAATCATTATAGGTGGTTTTGTTAAGCAATCAACAGACGCTTCCGTTGGAGCAGTAGCATTGGAACAAATTCGACAGCTCAATTTTGATAAGGCATTTCTGGGGATGAATGGTATTGATAAAAACTATTTTACAACGCCAGATATTGAAGAAGCGACCATCAAACGCACTATCATAGACAATGCCAAAGAAAGCTATGTTTTGGCAGATGCTTCTAAAATTGGTCAATTCTCCTTTGTTAAAGTTGCGGCAATCGAAAAATCCAACATTATCTGCCAATCTTCAGAAAGCAGTTTGTTGGACATCATAAAAGAGAAAACGAGGGTAATCGAGGTATGATTTATACAGTTACGCTCAATCCAGCGATTGACTATATCGTTCGTTTAGAACATGTCGAGACGGGCAGTGTCAATCGTATGGAGAGCGACGATAAGTATGCCGGCGGTAAGGGAATTAATGTTAGCCGTGTTTTGAAGCGCTTGGGCTATCCGAATACAGCAACGGGTTTCCTTGGGGGATTCACAGGTCAGTTCATCAAAGATGGATTGATTGCCGAAGGAATTGATACTGATTTTGTTCAGGTTAATCAAGATACACGTATTAACGTGAAAATCAAAGCTGACCAAGAAACAGAAATCAACGGTTTGGGTCCGATTGTGACAGATACACAGTTGGCCGAATTAGAAATGGTCTTAGCAGGATTGACCAAGGAAGACACCGTTGTCTTTGCGGGGTCTGCTCCAGCTAGTCTTGGAAATGAAGTCTACAATAGGCTGATTCCCGTGGCGAAAAAAGCAGGAGCGCAAGTTGTCTGTGACTTTGAAGGCCAAACACTTCTGGATTCACTTGCTCACCAACCACTCTTGGTTAAGCCAAACAACCATGAACTTGAAGCAATCTTCAACGTCGAGTTGAATGGCATTGCAGACATCGAGACCTATGCTAAGAAAATCTTAGATATGGGAGCTCAGAATGTTATCATTTCTATGGCAGGGGATGGGGCTTTGTTGGCCACTCCAGCAGCTACTTACTTTGCCAAACCAATCAAGGGAACAGTGAAAAATTCTGTCGGAGCTGGAGATTCCATGGTGGCAGGATTTACTGGCGAATATGTTCGCTCACAAGACCCAATCGAAGCTCTCAAATGGGGAGTTGCTTGCGGTACGGCAACAGCCTTTTCAGACGATTTGGCAAGTATCGAATTTATTAAGGAAACTTATGAAAAAGTTGAGGTAGAAACACTATGAAAATTCAAGACGTTTTGAGAAAAGATGTCATGTTGCTTGATTTGCAAGCGACAAGCAAGGAAGCAGTCATCGATGAAATGATTACTAGCTTGGTTGACAAAGGTTATGTGACTGATTTTGATGTATTCAAAACAGGTATTATGAACCGTGAAGCACAAACGACAACAGGACTTGGCGACGGTATCGCAATGCCACATGCTAAGAATGCTGCTGTAAAAGAAGCGACTGTTCTCTTTGCAAAATCAAACAAGGGTGTTGACTACGCAAGTCTTGATGGTCAACCAACTGACTTGTTCTTCATGATTGCGGCTCCAGAAGGTGCTAACGATACCCACTTGGCTGCCCTTGCTGAACTATCAAAATACTTGATGAAAGCTGGATTTGCTGATAGACTTCGTGCGGCAACAAATCCTGAAGAAGTGATTGCAGTCTTCGATACAGCTGAAGCCGCAGATAAGGCAGTTGAAGAAGTGGTTGCAGCACCAAGTGGTGACCGTCCATTTATCGTTGCTGTTACAGCATGTACAACAGGTATTGCTCATACTTACATGGCAGAAGAAGCACTTAAGAAACAAGCTGCTGAGATGGGTGTTGATATCAAAGTTGAAACCAACGGTGCTTCAGGTGTTGGAAACAAACTAACCGCTGAAGATATCAAGAAAGCAGCAGGTGTTATCATCGCAGCAGATAAGGCTGTTGATATGCCTCGTTTCAATGGTAAACCGTTGGTATCTCGTCCAGTTGCAGCTGGTATCAAACAAGCAGAAGAATTGATTAACATCATTTTGGATGGAAGAGCATCTGCATATACAGCAACAGAAGGAGCTGCTACAGTGGAATCTTCTGAAAAACTCAGTCTTGGTAAAGCATTCTATAAACACTTGATGAGTGGTGTTTCTCAAATGTTACCATTCGTTATCGGTGGCGGTATCTTAATCGCACTTGCCTTCCTATTCGATGGAGCTCTAGGTGTGCCGCAAGACAGTCTTGGTAGTCTTGGTTCTTACCATGAAATCGCAGCAATGTTCATGAAGATTGGTGGAGCAGCCTTCGGCTTTATGTTGCCACTTCTTGCAGGTTACATTGCTTACTCAATCGCTGAAAAACCAGGTTTGGTGGCAGGTTTCGTAGCTGGTGCAATCGCTAGCAGCGGTCTTGCGTTTGGTAAAATTCCTTACGCAGCTGGTGGTGAAGAAACGCTTGCTCTTGCTGGTGTATCATCTGGTTTCTTGGGTGCACTTGTCGGCGGTTTCCTTGCTGGTGGTGTAGTGCTCGTTCTTCGCAACGCTTTGCGCAACCTTCCAAAATCACTTCAAGGTTTGAACGCTATCTTGCTCTTGCCACTTTTGGGAACAGCAATTACTGGTTTCTTGATGTTCTTCGTTAACATCCCAATGGCAGCTATCAACACTGGTATGAACAACTTCCTTGCAGGTCTTGAAGGTAGCTCTGCTATTCTCCTTGGCCTTGTCCTCGGTGGTATGATGGCAGTCGATATGGGTGGTCCAGTCAACAAGGCAGCTTATGTCTTCGGTACAGGTACACTTGCAGCAACTGTTGCTGATGGTGGTTCTGTTGCCATGGCAGCGGTAATGGCTGGTGGTATGGTTCCACCGTTGGCAGTATTCGTAGCAACTCTTCTTTACAAAAACAAATTCACACAAGAAGAGCGTAACTCAGGTTTGACAAACATCGTTATGGGTCTTTCATTCATCACTGAAGGTGCTATTCCGTTTGGTGCTGCTGACCCAGCTCGTGCAATCCCAAGCTTTATTGCTGGTTCTGCTCTTGCAGGTGCCTTGGTTGGTTTGTCAGGCATTCAACTGATGGCTCCACACGGTGGTATCTTCGTTATCGCTTTGACATCTAACCCCTTGCTTTATCTTGCTTATGTAGCAATCGGTGCAGTAGTGTCAGGTGTCCTCTATGGAGTACTTCGTCAATCAAAATAATATGGAAAACCTTGTCTTCAGGCAAGGTTTTTTGATAGCTTTGGAAATGATACTCAATGAAAATCAAAAATAGCATAGGAAATGGCAATGAAGCCGAGGATAGAACTCTGTTACTATCTTGTTTCAAGGTAACAGGCTGAAAAGCTCCACCGGAGCTTTTCACTCATCAAGGGTCTTGCCAACGGATAATTTTGATTTTCGAAGAGTATGAGTTGTTTTTCTTGCTAGATGAACGGGTGCGCTGAGGAATACATCTGTCAGGAATTAGGTAACTCTAAATAAAATGTATATTGAAATGTTTTTAGGATAAAAGGGTGGGTTTTTAGAAAAATATGCTATACTTATAACAAAGAAGAAACAAACGAAGGAGCTTTATATGTTTTGGAAAGAAAAACAAACTAAGTTTTCAATTCGTAAATTTAATCTAGGTGTTGCCTCTGTTATCATTGGCATGACTGGGCTCTTATATACTATACCCAACGAGGTTTTTAGTGCAGAATTACCTGTACTTGCCCAGACCAATATAGCAAGAGAACAGATTTCCTATAAATATGTTCTTTATTCAGAATTAACATCGGATGAGAAGGCACGAATTCAGGCGACCATGCCAGCAAGGCAGGTAGGGAATACCCATACTTACTATATGGTCTATCGTCCAAAGGTCAATTTACCTCAAACAGGAAGTACGTTGCCTTTTGCAAGTAGCTTTATTGGCTTAGGGTTATTGATTATTGGTATATCCTTTACAAAAGATAGGAAAAAGCGACTTGTGAGGAGTTTGATTATTTTAACTGCTACAGGTAGTTTTTCGGTGGCAGCAATTTCTACAGGTAGCCTCTCTGGTTTCGATAAGCAATTTACCCTTGCCGTAGGGGAAGTTTTACCACAAGCTGTGATTTCTATAGATCAGCATGAATTTGTAGGTTTTATTTTAGAGGGGGATGTTAATTCTGAGACAGTCACAGTAACTGAAGCAGTTATCGATGAACAGAAGTCGTCGAGTGAATTAACATTACCAAATACCTTGGTTGATGAATCCGTTAAACGATTGGAAAAACCTGGTTCGACTAGCATTGAAGAGAATCTTGAATCTCCAATTACAGAAGAAAGTCCTGCTTCTAATCAATCTGGTTCAACGCCTGAATCAAGTACATCAGACGAACCAGCTTCTTCAACACCAGAAAAAGAGTCTGAGTCGGGTCAATCTTCATCTTCAACGGAATCAAATGTTCCTGAAGCTCCGACTACGGAAGAAAGTCCTGTTTCTGACCAATCCGATTCAACAACTGAATCAAGTACGTCAGGAGAACCAGCTTCCGATACTCCAAATGACTCAGAAACACCGGTCACTCCGACATCAGAAGGAGCTAATCCTAATCAACCAGTAGGCTCTACTGTCCCAAGTGATTCTTCATCTGATTCACCACAACAGCCAGAGAAAGAAGTTGTATCAGAGCAACCTGAAATCCCAGCGGAGTCAGAAGTACCAGCTTCTT
>NZ_ALMY01000081.1 GCF_000440115.1 Streptococcus suis YS56
TCGGAGTCAGAAGTTCCAGCTTCTTCAACCCCAGAAAAAGAATCTGAGTCGGGTCAATCTTCATCTTCAACGGAATCAACTGTTCCTGAATCTCCAACTACAGAAGAAAGTCCTATTTCTGACCAATCCGATTCAACAACCGAATCAAGTACGTCAGGCGAACCAGCTTCCGATACTCCAAATGACTCAGAAACACCAGTTACTTCGGCATCAGAGGGAGTTAATCCTAATCAGCCAGCAGACTCTACCGTCCCAAGTGATTCTTCATCTGATTCACCACAACAGCCAGAAGCACCTGCTAAAATCAAACCAGAGTTAGACGTAGCAATGCTGAAAGAGAATGTAGATGATAAGATTGTGGAACTAAGCTATACTTTGACAGACACGGACTCCACATTTGTTCAGGCTGTAGTTTCTCTACATAAGGGTGATGAATTAGTCACAGAAATCGCTATTCAAGCTAAAGATGAGTTAGATAAGGTTCGTTTTACAGAATTATTGCTAAATACTGAATATACTGTTAAAACAAGATTTACTTACCATTTAGGCAACGAAGATATTGAAGAGGTACTTCCTACAGAAAAATTTGAACTAGAAAATAAATTACTGGAATTACGAGACTACAAGAGTATTGAGCTATATCAGGTGGATGAAAATGGAGAAAAAACAAGAGTTACAGCCTTGAGCAATCTTCCAACTTCTACAGAAAATTATCTTGTTAAAATTGCTACTGTAAACAATAAAGATATTTACCTCCCTGTCGATAACTTTGAGAATGATATCAATGGCATTAAGGTGAGCATTATTCATCCAAAATTAGTGAAATTTAATCAGAACAATCATAGTTTCGATGAACACCATACCTTTACAGTTGATAAGCTCGTTTTACAAGAGGGTGCCTACAGTAAATTTAGTGAATTAGTAGATGCCATCAATAACAATCCTAGTGGAACCTACTATCTAGCTGCAGATATGGTAGTTGATAAGTCGGTTTCAACGGACACCTACATTACCAAAGAATTTACTGGTAGTCTGAAGAGCCTGGGTGACCACAAAACTTATTCTATTTTGCAGTTGGATAGACCACTTTTCAGTACGCTCAAGAACGCTAGGGTAGAAAACATCTCCTTAAAAGACGTGGCGATTTCAAACGAGCAAACGGAAGTAGCTGCTCTAGCTAAAAAATCAGACAAGTCTATCATCGATAAGGTTTCTATTTCAGGAAATATTACTGCCAAACAAAATATTGCTGGCATTGTCTATAACGCCACAAACGGCACGACCATTAGTAATTCCATTGTTAATGTCAACCTAAGAAATACAGCAAGTCATGAAGCTTATTATATGGGTGGAGTTACAGGGATTTTAAATAGTTCAACCATTGATAAGGTGCGGGCTACTGTTGCGATTGATGCTAAAACTGCAAGTGGACGCGGACAAAAAATCGGTGGCGTAACAGCGGAGATGATAATGCTAACCCAGCAACCGATCATGACAAATGTCTATGTTACAGGTAAAATAGAAGCCAGCGCCCCTGCTGATACAGGTGGTGTGGTTGGCTTAGCTAGAATGTCTTTCTTGAATAATATAGCAACAGGTGCATCTGTCACAAATGGCGGGATCATCGCTTCGGGTCAAAATCTATATACTACATATGGATCAGTGCTAACAAATATTCATACTGTCGAGAATAATGCAGCAGGGCAACCAAATCCTGCTATTCAGTCTACAAGCCTTTCTCAAGAAGCCGTATTAGAGAAAATCAAGGCATGGGGAATTCCAACAGCACCAACCACGACAGGACAGGAAACTACCGACAGTCAGTCGAATTCAGTGCAGACCATCGATTATAACCAGGTTCAAAATGCTCAGGCTGAACGAAGAACTGCCTATGAAAACACTGCTAAGTTGTTGCCTTTCTATGATCGGAATACGATTGTTAAATATGGGAACTTGATTGATGAAACAAGCAACCTCTACAGCAAACCTATCCAATCTGTTCTTACCTTGACTGAGGATGGCATAGTAACAAATCTCTATGATCAACATGCTTCCTTGAATAAATTGCTGATCCATTTTGAAGACGGAACTTCAGAAATACTACCCCTAGTGTTTAAGGGTGAGTATGGCAACACCAAGGTTGTGGAATATCGTTTAGGCGAACAACTCCTCTATACACCGGAACAGTTACTATCTCTGGAATCCAGCCTCATCGATGATCTAGTAGCGGCATTTTCACAGGTTGAACTTTACAGCGAAAAGATGGCTAACATCTTGCATATCCAAACATCTGATAAACAAGCCAAATTAAAAGACTTGTATTTAGATGAATCCTTTGCAGAAGTCAAAGCCAATCTCAAGGGCCATATCAAAGGTTTGTTGGCAAATAGACAGGTGGTTGATACCACAAGCAAGGCTGTCAGGGATGTCATTAAAAACGAATTCTTGGCAGACAAAGAAAAAATCATGTTTGCACTTGCCTACCTCAATAGGCTATACGGTATTACATACGGAGATACCAACATCAAGAATATTGTGCTCCATCATGCAGATTTTTATAGTCGTCAACTTGATACTCTTGAGTGGTTGAAGTCCTTTACAGAAAAGATAATCAAGGATACGGATGTGTATTATGTTTCACAAAATGGCTATGAAAATATGTATTTTGACAGATTAACACTTGCCAATAATGCAGCTATTCATAAGGAACGCTTTGGGCATTTATCTGGTCAACTCGGAACAGTTCGTGATTTCTTGGAATACAATAAGAAATTATTCTTGGGAGAAGTTGATTCAAGGAAGTGGTTCAAAGAAGCGACCAATGCCTTTGTTTATGAAATTCCATCAAATGTAAACTCGAGCATTGACACCAGTCTATACAGCCATTTGGGACGTATTCCACGCTATGAAAAATACTATTTGCCACTGCTGAATATCAAGGAAAAAGATGATATTTTTGTCTTGAGTTCTATGGCTACAGTAGCCTTTGGTGGTTATGGAAGATATGTGGATACAGCTTTGAAAAAGACCAATCCTGACCAATATTACCAACATGTCCAGTCGGTACAGACAGGTCTGATACCAAAACATGCCAAACGCTTGGGTGACTTCTTGGATATGTGGTATCAGATGGCAGATTCTCATCTGAGAGACAAGTTTATCCAACGCTCAACTGAAATTTGGGATGGCTATTGGATCAAGGATTCAAATGCATTTGAAGACCAAACTGATAAACGTCGTTGGGCAGATAAGTATGACCAGGAATACCGCTATGTACAGGAGTTAGCAGGTGCCTTGAATGAATGGCATAGAAAATCGACTGATAGCGCCTTTTCAGACACAGAAACCTTTGTTAAATTCTCCAATCGAGATATGCTATCTGATTTAGGAGATTCGACCATGAGCCATGAATTGATCCATAACTATGATGAAACCATCATGTTGGACGGTCATAAGCGTCGTCCTGGTCAAGATGCAGAATCCTATGCTATGGGCTTGTTGCAGTCATCAGCTGGTGGGGGGATTTATTACTATGGATTTAATTTCATGAATGAACATAGTCCAAATACTCCACACAATGTTTCAAATAGTCGTTTCCAAACAAAAGAGGATTTGCAAACCTATCTAAAAGGGCTCTTTGATGTTACCTACCTCTTGGATGCGGTCGAAATCCAAGCTATTGCTGCCAAGGGGAAAGAGGCTTATCCTTACTTCTTTAACAAGATAGAGTTGGTCCCAGCCAATGAAGCAACTGTTGGTCAGTCCCTTGGCTATCAAAATGCACATGACCGTATTAGGAAATTGAGTAATGAGGAACTGGCTAACTTGAACATTGCGACTATCAATGATGCCATTGACCATGCCCTAGTTGCCAAAACATCACTGTTACCAGAGCAAGACTATTTGCGTGAAAATTTGAAGAACTACTATTTCGTACCTCTCTATTATCCGATCTATGCAGGATTACAAAATAATCAAGGTACTGTTGGTGGTTTACAATTCCGTAAGACAGCCTTGGAGCTACTAGCGGCAAAAGGGTGGGAAGATGGTTTTATTCCATATGCAACAGATAAGCTAAAAGCAGAAGCAGAGGCGGCAGGCCGTCCACTATCTGATCAGTTTATTTTTGAAAAACTATTTGTTAATCACTATACTGACTATGCAAGTTTCAAAAAAGCTATGTACAAGGAACGCTGGGATAAGAAAGATAGACTGAGGGCCGTCACGATTAGCTTCAATGGTCAGACTGAAACAATAGATAATGTTGAAACGCTGAGCAGGCTGATGGCGGATGCTGTCGATAAAGATTATCAGGCCGCTAAGAATAAGCAAGCAGGATTTAATCGCCAAAGTTTGAAAGACGCTATTTTGAAAGCCTATGTCGGTTTGACAGATAGCTTCACATCTTCGATATTTACTGACTGATCTAGATCTAGTTATGTTTCTTAGTCTACTTGGCTCTTTTAGGAAGAAGTTGGAATGATTGTATTTTCAGCTTCTTCCTTTTATTTTTTCCAACTATCTACTAAATTATGGTATAATTACCATAGTATTGTTTTTAGGAGAATTTAGAAATGGAAATCGTTCGCGAAAAAGAATTTGTCAATCAGTATCACTTTGATGCACGTAATCATGCCTGGGAAAAGGAAAACGGGGTGCCAGAAACCAAATTAAATGTTGATTTCCAACTACTTGAACGCAATGAGGAAGAAAATAAAACGTCAATGATTACTATTTTACGTTTTATCATTGTTTTGAATCATTTTGTAATCTCAGGTGCTATGAGCCAAGCTGTTCATCTACAGGGACGTTATGTTAATGAACCGACTGAATTTACTGATGAAGAAAAACGAACCTTAGTTGAGCCGCTATTGGATATGCTAAAACGCATGACCTATGATGTCACAGAAATCGCTTTTGATGCACCAGGGGTAAATTTGGAGTTTTAATATGAAATTAGCAGTTATTACTGACTCATCAGCTGTTTTAGGGATAGAACATGAGGACTTGTTTGTCTTAAATATTCCAGTCCACATTGATGGTCAAGACTTTATTGAAGGACAAAATTTGACGGTTGAGGAATTTTATCAAAAAATGGCCTCTTCAAAAGAATTGCCAAAAACCAGTCAACCAAGTTTGATGGAATTGGAAGAAATTCTTGGAGGCTTGAAAGATAAAGGCTACACGCACGCGTTAGGTTTGTTTTTATCATCAGGTATTTCAGGTTTTTATCAAAATATTCAGTATTTGGCTGATGAATTTGAAGGATTAACCATTGCCTTTCCAGATACAAAAATCACCTCAGCACCTTTGGGCATGATGGTGGAGAATGTCCTTAAATGGGCTGATGCAGGATTAGGTTTTGAAGAAATTACTGGCAAGTTGGAGCAAGAAATTGGCAAGACAACTGCCTTTATCATGGTTGATGACCTCAATCATTTGGTAAAAGGTGGTCGCTTGTCCAATGGTGCGGCATTGCTTGGCAATCTCTTGAGCATCAAACCGATTCTGTATTTTACAGGTGAGGGTAAGATCGAGGTTTATGAAAAAGTTCGGACGGAGAAGAAAGCCATTAAGCGTTTAATCGAAATTCTCCAAGAACAAACCAATGAAGGACAATATCAGATTGCTATTATTCATGCCAATGCGCCTGAAAAGGCTGAAAACTTTAAACAGCAATTGGAAGAAGCAGGTGTCGGCAGCGATTTACCAATCGTGTCATTTGGTTCAGTCATCGGTACACACTTGGGAGAAGGGGCTGTGGCCTTTGGTATTTCTCCCATTATTGAATAGGAGTTTTCATGACAATTAAGGTAATTATCGCAGGATTTAAAGGGAAAATGGGCTCAACGGCTGTTGAAATGGTCAAGGGTGACGCAGCACTTAGTCTCGCGGCCTTGGTGGATCCATTTGCGACAGAAGCAGAAGTGGACGGTGTTCCTGTTTTCAAGACCAAAGAAGAAGTTGCCAGCCTAGAAGCGGATGTCTGGGTGGATTTTACAACGCCAAAATTTGCCTATGAAAACACCCGTTTTGCCTTGGAAAATGGCTTCGCACCTGTGGTTGGTACAACGGGCTTTACCCCAGAAGAAATCGAAGAATTAACCGCCTTGTCTGCTGAGAAGGGCTTGGGAGGCTTGATTGCTCCTAACTTTGCGATCGGAGCAATCTTGCTCATGCAATTCGCGGCTCAGGCAGCCAAGTATTTCCCAAATCTTGAAATCATTGAATTACACCATGACAAGAAGAAGGATGCTCCGAGCGGAACAGCTGTTAAGACAGCAGAACTCATTTCCCAAGTCCGTCAGTCACAGGCTCAAGGTGCAGCAGATGAAGAAGAACTGATTGCTGGAGCTCGTGGGGCAGAATTTGACGGCTTCCGTATCCACTCAGTACGCTTGCCAGGCCTTGTTGCCCATCAGGAAGTGATTTTTGGGGCACAGGGAGAAGGATTGACCATTCGTCATGATTCTTACGATCGCATTTCCTTTATGGGCGGTGTCAACCTCGGCATTAAAGAGGTTGTCAAACGCTCACAACTCGTTTATGGTTTGGAACACTTATTATGAAATTAAACAATCTGCCTTCTGAGTTTCAGGAGGCTTTGCCGATTTTAGAGAAAATTAAAGCAGCTGGCTTCGAGGCTTATTTTGTTGGCGGCTCCGTACGGGATGCTATTTTGGGCAGACCTATTCATGATGTCGATATTGCGACATCCAGCTACCCTCAGGAAACCAAGCAGATTTTCCCGCGTACCATTGATGTGGGGATTGAGCATGGGACGGTCTTGGTCTTAGAAGGCAGCAAAGAGTATGAAATCACGACCTTTCGGACGGAGGAGGAGTATGTGGACTTCCGCAGACCGAGCCAGGTTTCTTTTGTGCGTTCCTTAGAAGAGGATCTCAAGCGCCGCGACTTCACAGTCAATGCCTTTGCCCTGGATGAAGAGGCTCAAATCGTGGACCTTTTTGATGGGATGACCGACTTGGAAAACCGCACCCTACGGGCTGTAGGCATACCGGCTGAGCGTTTCAACGAAGATGCCCTCCGTATCATGCGTGGATTTCGCTTTGCGGCGACCTTGGACTTTGAGATTGAGCCGACGACATTTACAGCTATGGTTGAAACCGCACCGCTCTTGGAAAAAATCTCCGTGGAGCGCAGTTTTATCGAGTTTGATAAACTCTTGATGGCAGATTTTTGGCGAAAAGGCTTGCGCGCTATGATTGACTCCAAGGCTTACAATTTCTTGCCTGATCTAGCAGAAAAGGGAGAAAAACTTGAAACCATGCTGACCAGTTTGGTAGAGGATTTCCGATTTTCGACTTCTGAACAAGCTTGGGCCATGCTCTTTGTCTGTTTAGGTATCGAGAACATCAAGTCCTTCCTGAAAAAATGGAAAACCAGCAATGATTTTCAACGCACTGTTGTGAAGTTGGTAGAGATTTATCAACTCCGCCAAGCAGGTCCAGTAACCAAGCAAATCTGTTTCAAGTATGGCAAAGAATTTTTGTACTTAGTAGAAGAACTCCGTCAAGCACAAGGTTTGACTACGGATTTTGCAGCAATTGACAAGATTGACCAAGCCTTGACTATCCACGACAAGCATGAAATTGTGGTCAATGGAGGACATCTGATGAAGGCATTTGATCTCAAACCAGGTCCAGTATTGGGAGAACTACTCAAAGAGGTGGAATTCCAGATTGTGGAAGGGCAGCTGGCAAACGAAGAGCAAGTGATTATGACATTTGTGAAAGGAATTTTAGTGAATGAGTGATTTTATCGTTGAACACCTGACCAAGTCTGTCGGTGACAAGACAGTTTTTGCAGGCCTTTCATTTATCATCCACCAAGGCGACCGTATCGGGATTATCGGGGTCAATGGTACAGGAAAGACGACTTTGTTGGATGTTCTGTCAGGTCGCATCGGTTTTGATGGAGACGTGTCACCTTTCCAAAGCAAGAATGCCTACAAAATTTCTTACCTGACCCAGGAACCTGACTTTGATGAAAGTAAGACGGTTTTAGACACCGTTCTTTCTTCTGACCTCCGTGAAACCCAGCTGATTCGTGACTACGAGCTGCTCTTATCTCATTACGATGAAACCAGTCAAGCAAGACTGGAGAAAGTCATGGCAGAGATGGATTCTCTCAATGCTTGGGAGATTGAAAGCCAGGTCAAGACCGTCTTGTCTAAACTGGGTCTGACAGACCTCAACAAGACAGTTGCGGAGTTATCTGGCGGTTTGCGTAGACGGGTTCAGTTGGCCCAAGTCCTCCTTGGCAATGCTGACTTGCTCTTGCTGGATGAACCGACTAACCATCTGGATATTGATACCATTGAATGGTTGACGACTTTCTTGAAAAATACTAAAAAGTCTGTTCTCTTTATTACCCACGATCGCTATTTCTTGGACAATGTGGCGACACGGATTTTTGAATTAGACCGCGCCAGCTTAACCGAATATCAGGGAAATTACCAGGACTATGTTCGCTTGAAGGCAGAACAGGACGAGCGAGATGCCGCCCTTTGCCATAAGAAAGAGCAGCTCTACAAACAAGAGCTGGCTTGGATGCGCAGACAACCGCAAGCTCGTGCAACCAAGCAGCAGGCTCGTATCAATCGTTTCCATGACCTCAAAGGCGATTTAGCCAACAAGATAGACGATAGCGAGCTGGAAATCAATTTTGAAACCTCTCGTATTGGTAAAAAAGTCATCAATTTTGAACATGTCAGCTTTTCCTATCCTGACAAGCCCATTTTAAAAGACTTTAACCTGCTCATTCAAAACAAGGACCGCATCGGTATTGTCGGTGATAATGGTAAAGGAAAATCTACCTTACTCAATCTAATCGCAGGTGATTTGCATGCAGACAGTGGTAAGGTAGATATTGGTGAAACTATCCGTATCGGTTATTTTTCTCAGACCATCAAGGGCTTGGACGAAAGCAAGCGGGTCATCAATTTCTTGCAGGAAGTGGCAGAAGAAGCTAAAACGACATCTGGTATGGTTTCTATCGCAGAACTCTTGGAGCAATTCCTCTTTCCACGTAACACCCATGGTACCCTGATTGAAAAATTGTCTGGTGGGGAGAAGAAGCGACTTTACCTGCTGAAAATTCTCTTGGAAAGACCAAATGTTCTCTTACTAGATGAGCCGACCAACGACTTGGACATAGCGACTCTGACAGTCTTGGAACATTTCTTGCAGAGCTTTACTGGTCCAGTCATTACCGTTAGTCACGACCGTTATTTCCTAGACAAGGTTGCCAATAAAATCTTGGCTTTCGAAGATAAGGGTATTGAGACTTTCTTTGGCAACTACACAGACTATCTGGATGAGAAGGCTTTTCTGGCTTCCAGCTCTGCCATTTCCTTGGAAAAACCAAAGGAGAAAACCGAGAAGGTCAAAGAGAACAAGAAGCGGATGTCCTACTTTGAGAAGCAGGAATGGGCGACCATCGAAGAGGATATTGCTGGCTTGGAGGAGCGGATTGCGGAAATCGAGGCGGAAATGCTAACCTGTGGCAGTGATTTTTCAAAATTGTCCGATTTGCAGAAGGAATTGGATGAGAAAAACGATCTGCTCTTGGAAAAATATGAACGCTATGAGTATCTGAGCGAGTTGGAGGGCTAGATGAAAGTTCTTGTCATGTCATATATGGTCATCTATCTCTTGGTGACCTTGGGAGCGGCTTTGTTTAGCTATTTTAAGACCAAAAAGATGAATGCTTTACGCTTGGTGTTAACGGTTTTATCCATGCTCTTGCTGGCTGTCACGCTCTATTTTTACAGCCAAGCCTATCATGCTCTTCAGATGGTGGGGTTTGCTCTAGGATTTACCTTTATTTCTACTCTATTTCTCTATAACGGAACGAAAGAAGGTAGTAATTTTACGGTTGCCATGCTCTTTTCTGTCGGTCGCTTTATCTTGCATATTCAATTTTTAATTTTGCTCTATCTTTTTAGATAGGGCATTATTTATACTTACAAATTTATGAAAAGGCTTTACGCAAACCTTTGCATTGTGATATAATAAAGAAAATACATTTGAGGTGATGATTATGTCTAAAAAAATTATTGGTATTGACTTGGGTGGTACATCTGTTAAGTTGGCAATTCTGACGACTGATGGCGAGATTCAAGAAAAATGGTCTATCAAGACAAATATTTTGGATGAAGGAAGTCACATTGTTCCTGATATTATTGAGAGCATTCTACACCGCTTTGAAACTCATGGTTTGACAAAGGATGATTTCTTGGGTGTTGGTATGGGGTCTCCCGGTGTGGTTGATAGCGAAGCTGGTACTGTTATCGGTGCCTATAACCTTAACTGGAAAACCTTGCAGTTGGTCAAAGAACAGTTTGAGGCTGCCCTTGGTCTGCCATTTTTCATCGACAATGATGCCAACGTAGCAGCCCTCGGTGAGCAATGGGTTGGTGCTGGAAACAACAATCCAAACGTTGTCTTTATGACCCTTGGAACTGGTGTTGGCGGTGGCGTCATCGCTGCTGGCAATCTCATTCGTGGTGTCAAAGGTGCTGGTGGTGAATTGGGCCATATCACAGTTGACTTTGATGAGCCATTTGCTTGTACTTGTGGTAAAAAAGGGTGCTTGGAAACTGTGGCTTCTGCGACAGGTATTGTTAACCTCAGCCGACGCTATGCTGATCAATACGCTGGCGATGCAAAACTGAAACAAATGATTGATGATGGCCAAGATGTAACGGCTAAGGATGTCTTTGATTTGGCAAAAGAAGGCGATGATTTGGCTTTGATTGTCTACCGTCACTTCTCAGAATGCCTAGGTGTTGCTTGTGCAAACATTGCTGCAGTCCTCAATCCTGCCTACATCGTTCTGGGTGGCGGTGTGTCAGCAGCAGGAGAGTTCTTATTGGATGGTGTTCGCAAGGTCTTTGCTGAGAACAGCTTCCCACAAATCAAGGAAAGCACACAAATTGTTTTGGCAACACGTGGCAATGATGCAGGTGTCTTAGGTGCTGCATCACTCGTCTTGAAATAATATCTAAAGCAGAGGGAACTCTGCTTTTTTTAAATCCGCTGTCACAATTTCTTTATATACATATATTGAAAAAGGTGGTGAAAAAGCGTACAATGAAAGTGTAAAGAGAAAGGAGTGTTGGTCCATGAAACAAGTAAATATGTCAAAAGTAACGGATTATCTGACAATACTTGGTTTGTTGATTTTGCTATCTGCCTTTTTCCTTGATAACTGGATTCGTGATTGGTTCTTCCCGTCTAGTTGGGGAAACGTGGCGACCATGATGATTTTGCCTTTGCTAGGGGCATTGATTCTCATCTTGTCGATTTACTATAAAAAACTTTGGACGGGCATTACCAGTATTCTATTGATTATTTCCTTCCCCTTGATATTTGGACTGGGCTATGTTTTCTTTGGTCCCTAGAAGGAGTTTCTAATGAATATGACACTATTAAAACGGTTAAATTTAGTTTTGTACAGCCTTGCAACTTTTCTCATGGTCTTGCTATTTTTACAAATAGGCCAATGGTTTGATATTGTAAATGTGAATTTCAAACTAACATTTTTCATCATTCCCTTTTTTGGTCTCGCTAGTTTACCAACGGCTATTTACACTAAAAATGTTCGTCAGATATTGTTGAGTGTTCTCTTGGTTGCCTTGTATTTTATACTGTTCAGTCTAGTAACTGCCCTCGCTGGTTTGTTCCAGCTCAACCTCTACCCCTTGCTATATAAATGAGAACTCCAGTGCAAACTGGAGTTTTTTATCAGAACATGCTATACTAAACTCATGACTAAAGCAGATAGTATTTTTAAAGAAAACATTCGTAAGATTATGGAAGAGGGCGTTTTTTCAGAAAATGCTCGCCCTCGTTACAAGGATGGAAATATTGCCAATTCCAAGTACGTTACAGGTGCCTTTGCTGAATATGATTTGTCTAAGGGCGAGTTTCCTATTACAACACTTAGACCTATTCCAATTAAGTCGGCCATCAAAGAAATTCTCTGGATTTACCAAGACCAGACCAATGATTTGTCGGTTTTACAGGAAAAATACGGTGTCCAGTATTGGAATGATTGGGAAGTTGAGGGAACTGGCACAATCGGTGAACGTTACGGTGCTATTGTGAAAAAACATGACATTATTTCAAAAATCCTCAAGCAATTGGAGGAAAATCCATGGAATCGCCGCAATGTGATTTCTTTGTGGGATTATGAAGCGTTTGACCAATCTGCAGGTCTCTTGCCATGTGCCTTTCAGACTATGTTTGACGTTCGACGAGTGGATGGGGAGATTTACCTGGATGCAACTCTAACTCAGCGGTCAAATGATATGCTAGTAGCCCATCATATCAACGCTATGCAGTATGTAGCCCTTCAGATGATGATTGCTAAACATTTTGGCTGGAAGGTTGGGAAGTTTTTCTATTTCATCAACAATCTTCACATCTATGATAATCAGTTTGAACAAGCTGAAGAATTGCTCCGCCGTACACCATCTGAAGTAGAGCCTCGTTTGGTCTTGAACGTCCCAGACGGAACAAACTTTTTTGATATTAAAGCAGAAGATTTTGAGTTGGTGGACTATGAGCCGGTTAAGCCGCAGTTAAAATTCGATCTAGCAATTTAACTGGATTAGCAGTGAAGAACTTCGTTCTTTTACCTCGCTTCTTTATTTTTAGGCTCAGGCTGAAACAGTTTCCCGACCTGTTTCACTTCCAACCTTCAACAGTCTATACTCAGACTGTCGAAGCCAGTTAAACCGCAACTCAAATTTGACTTGGCGTTTTAAGATGAGGGGGCTTTCCAGCACCAGTGAGATTCACATTCTACGAATCTCGGAATCTCCCCTATCTCTGAGGAGTCGGTGATAGTTTCAGCATGATAAAAATTTGCACTAGACCTACTTGGTAAGTGCATTTTTCATGTTTTTTTGATAGAATGATAGGACGGAAAGTGAGAGAAAATGACTAAAAAGATTGTTGCCATTTGGGCTCAAGATGAAAATGGATTGATTGGAAAAGGTGATAGACTTCCTTGGTCATTACCAGCTGACTTAGCTCATTTCAAAGAAACGACAACAGGTCACACGATGGTGATGGGACGTATAACCTTCGACGGCATGGGTAAACGTGCTCTTCCCAATCGTCACACCATCGTTTTGACAACGGATAAAACCTATCAACTAGAGAGTGAACGTGTTACCATTTTACACAGTGTGGAAGATGTCCTAGATTGGTATAACAAACAGGAGCAGACACTATTTGTGATTGGTGGGGGACAAATTTTTACTGCCTTTGCACCTTACATTGAAACATTAATAGTGACAGATATTCACGGTCAATTTAATGGCGATGTGTATTTTCCGAAAGCATTTCCTATGGAGAAATTTCAGCTACAAAGCGCCAATTTACGTCCAAAAGACGAGAAAAACCCGTATGATTTTACAATAAAAACCTATGAAAGAAGAGATGGTTAGGCATGGAGAGAAGTTTATTCGGTTTATTTACAGCATTTCTCTGTGGGATTTGTGTTCTTTGTGCGATTCAAGCCTTTCGGAAGAAACGTTTTGGTTTAGCAATTTTATTTTTACTGAATGCTTTTACCAATCTGGTCAATAGTATTCATGCCATTTATGGATTTTTATTTAGATAAGAGATATGAAAGAGGAAACACATGGCTGTTAAGCATACACATGAGCTAATCTATTGCTCATTTTGCGGAAAAAATCAAGAAGAAGTTAAAAAAATTATTGCAGGAAACAATGTTTTCATTTGTAATGAGTGTGTGGAGTTAGCTCAAGAAATCATTCGTGAAGAACTGGCAGAAGAAGTTTTGACAGACTTAGCCGATACGCCAAAGCCACAGGAATTGCTCGATATTTTAAACAATTATGTCATTGGACAAGATCGTGCTAAACGTGCCTTGGCTGTCGCTGTCTACAACCATTACAAACGTATCAATTTCCAAGATAGTCGCGATGAAAATGATGTTGATTTACAGAAATCAAACATTCTCATGATTGGTCCAACAGGTTCTGGTAAGACATTCTTGGCTCAAACCTTGGCTAAAAGTTTGAATGTCCCGTTTGCTATTGCTGATGCGACCGCTCTTACTGAGGCGGGTTATGTTGGTGAAGACGTAGAAAATATCCTCCTCAAACTTTTGCAGGCTGCAGACTTTAACATCGACCGTGCAGAAAGAGGAATTATCTATGTGGATGAAATTGATAAAATTGCCAAAAAAGGTGAAAATGTGTCCATTACCCGCGATGTATCTGGTGAAGGTGTCCAGCAAGCTCTCCTAAAAATTATCGAGGGAACTGTGGCCAGCGTACCACCACAAGGCGGACGCAAACATCCAAACCAAGAAATGATTCACGTGGACACCAAAAATATCCTGTTCATCGTTGGCGGTGCATTTGATGGTATCGAAGAAATCGTCAAACAGCGTCTCGGTGAAAAAATCATCGGTTTTGGTCATAATAATCGTGCTATTGATGAAAAAGAATCATACATGCAACATATCATTGCAGACGATATTCAAAAATTCGGTATCATTCCAGAGTTGATTGGTCGCTTGCCTGTATTTGCAGCTTTGGACCAATTGACAACAGAGGATTTGGTACGCATTTTGACGGAACCGAAGAATGCTCTTGTAAAACAATACCAGACACTCTTGTCTTATGATGACGTGGAGCTTGACTTTGATGAGGATGCCTTGTTAGCAATTGCAGAAAAAGCAATTGAACGTAAGACTGGCGCTCGTGGACTTCGTTCCATCATTGAAGAAACGATGTTGGATGTCATGTTTGAGGTGCCAGGCCAAGATAACGTTAAACGTGTTCGTGTAACAAAAGCAGCAGTAGACGGTAAGGAAAAGCCTTTACTAGAAACTGCTTAAAAATAAAGGGTAGAAACTGATTGATTTCTACCCTTATTTATGAAAGGTATAAAATGGAAATCAACACACATAATGCTGAGATTTTGCTCAGTGCTGTTTCAAAAGCCCAGTATCCTAGCGATGACATTCCAGAAATTGCCCTTGCCGGGCGATCTAACGTTGGAAAGTCCTCATTTATCAATACTCTTCTAGGAAGAAAAAATCTTGCACGTACGTCAGGAAAACCAGGAAAGACTCAACAACTCAATTTTTATAATATAGATGATAAGATTCGATTCGTAGATGTTCCAGGTTATGGCTATGCTAAAGTATCCAAAACTGAGCGTGCTAAGTGGGGCAAAATGATTGAAGAGTATTTGACGACACGAGAAAATCTACGTGTTGTGGTGAGTTTAGTAGACATGCGTCATGAGCCATCAGCAGATGATGTTCAAATGTATGATTTCTTGAAATATTATGAAATTCCTGTTATTATTGTGGCAACGAAGGCTGATAAAATCCCACGAGGAAAGTGGAATAAGCACGAATCGATGATTAAAAAGAAATTGGATTTTGATAAAAATGATCAATTCGTTATCTTTTCTTCTGAGACTCGTCACGGATACGATCAGGCATGGGATGCTATCTTAAGTAATATCTAATAAACAGTTCAGGAGAAAAATCATGGAACGTACTTTCTTCATCATCAAACCAGATGCTCTTAAGCGTGGACTTGCGGGACAAATTCTTTCACGTATCGAATGCAGGGGATTTCAAATCCGAGATTTAAAAATGGTTACAGCAACAGAGGAGCTAATCAGTCAACATTATGATCATTTGACAGATAAACCTTTCTTCCCGCAATTAGTACAATATATGACGAGCGGGCCGATGATAGCTGGCATTATAGAAGGGCCAGAAGTTATCAAATCTTGGCGAGATATGATGGGAGCTACCAATCCAGTAAACGCCCTACCTGGGACTATTCGTGGAGATTTTGCGATAGCGCCTGTTGAGGGAATTGTGGCAAATGTCGTTCATGGTTCAGATAGTGCAGAAGCAGCCGAACGCGAGATCGGTCTTTGGCTGGGGAAATAGCAGAGCAGACACCTAGTTTTCTAGGTGTTTTTCTTTTTGATAAATTGGTGAAAAAACTGATTAGTGGTATAATGAAAAAAATCAATAATAGAGAGGTTATTCACCATGAGTCGAGGAGAAACCATTAGCAATATTAAAGCAGAAATTTCTCAAAAGGAACAAAAGATTGAAGAAATATTTTTGGAGATTGAGAACTTGCGTACTAAGAAAAAACAATGTAAAAATTGGGTGATTTTTGCTATAACGATGCTGTTCTTCTCTGTCATTGTATTCAAAGGGATGTTTCTTGTTATTATGGTATTTCTTTGTTTCATGTATGTAGTAACATCATATTTCCAATCGGATAGATGTGATGGATTGATGAGCCATTATAAAAATGAGATTGATTCTATAGAGGAGGCTATCAATAAAAATAGAGAATTCATTGCTAAGTACAAATATTTTTCGCATTTTTATGTAGCAGGTACGCAATATAGGGAAGATCGTTTTGAGCCAATGAGGGTGTTAAGATGTCTGACGTACGGCGGAGAAACTACAGATGTTAAGTTAGTTCGTGAGCCAGATAATAAGTATGACCCAAATGCAGTTAAAGTACTTGTATGTGGTTATTTTGTTGGCTATATCCCTAAAACTGCTTCTGAGGAAGTCTCCCGACTAATCGATAGAGGGGAAAAGTTGAACTTGTCAGTAGATATGGAAAGACAAGGGAGTTATGCTAAAGGTTATCGTGCTTATTACGAACTGACAATTTACGTTTTAAATGATGAAAAATTGTAATTATTAAATTCATTAAAAATATATCGAGTTTATGTGGGACAAGTAATAAAATCAGAAATTAACTCTTTGATATATTAACTGGAATTTATATATCAAAAATTAATGGTTCCATACCTTTAATCAAACAACAATTCCTTGTTTCAGTCTTATTTTATGACCGACTAGAACTTACTTTGGGAATTTACTCGTGACAACAACCTATATTTCTAGGTGTTTTTCTTATGGAAAATTATCACTAAATCTGATATAATGAGGAGTAATACCCTTGTAGAGGAAGAAACATGAATTTAGAAGATTTGAAAAAACGACAGGAGAAAATTCGTAATTTCTCCATTATTGCCCACATCGACCATGGTAAATCAACCTTGGCTGACCGTATTCTTGAGAAGACGGAAACAGTTTCCAGCCGTGAAATGCAAGCTCAGTTGCTGGATAGTATGGATTTGGAGCGTGAGCGTGGTATCACCATTAAACTGAACGCAATCGAACTCAACTATACAGCTAAAGATGGAGAGACATACATTTTCCACTTGATTGACACACCAGGACACGTTGACTTTACCTATGAAGTATCACGTTCGTTGGCTGCCTGTGAGGGTGCGATTCTGGTGGTGGATGCTGCTCAAGGGATTGAAGCACAGACCTTGGCTAACGTTTATCTAGCCTTGGACAATGATTTGGAAATCTTGCCAATCATTAACAAGATTGACCTGCCAGCAGCAGACCCAGAGCGTGTTCGTCAGGAAATCGAAGATGTGATTGGTTTGGATGCTTCAGAAGCAGTGCCAACATCAGCTAAGGCAGGTATTGGTATCGAGGAGATCTTGGAGCAGATTGTCGAGAAGGTTCCAGCACCGACTGGTGATGTCGAAGCTCCTTTGCAAGCATTGATTTTTGACTCTGTCTATGACCCTTATCGTGGGGTTATCCTCCAAGTTCGTATCGTCAATGGTGTCGTGAAGCCAGGTGATACCATCCAGATGATGAGCAATGGCAAGACCTTTGATGTAACAGAAGTCGGAATTTTCACACCAAAAGCCATTGGTCGTGATTTCCTAGCAGTTGGAGATGTTGGCTATATCGCAGCTTCTATCAAGACTGTAGCTGATACCCGTGTCGGTGATACAGTGACCTTGGCGGAAAATCCTGCCAGCGAGCCACTAGCAGGCTACAAGCAGATGAACCCAATGGTCTTTGCAGGTATCTATCCAATCGATTCCAACAAGTACAATGATCTACGTGAAGCCTTGGAAAAACTCCAACTCAATGATGCTAGCTTACAGTTTGAGCCAGAAACTTCACAGGCTCTCGGATTCGGTTTCCGATGTGGATTCTTGGGGCTCTTGCACATGGATGTTATCCAAGAACGGATTGAGCGGGAGTTTAACATTGACCTCATCATGACAGCACCGTCGGTAGTCTACCATGTCAACATGACAGACGGAGAAATGATTGATGTAGCCAACCCGTCAGAGTTTCCTGACCCAACCAAGATTGCTACTATCGAAGAACCTTACGTTAAAGCGCAAATTATGGTACCGCAGGAATACGTCGGTGCAGTCATGGAATTGGCTCAGCGGAAACGTGGTGACTTTGTGACTATGGATTATATTGATGATAACCGTGTCAATGTTATCTACCAAATTCCACTTGCGGAGATTGTCTTTGACTTCTTTGACAAGCTTAAGTCATCCACTCGTGGTTATGCCAGCTTCGACTATGAGATTTCTGAATACCGTTCATCCAAGTTGGTGAAAATGGATATTCTCCTCAATGGGGATAAGGTCGATGCTCTCAGCTTTATCGTCCACAAGGAATTTGCCTATGAACGAGGGAAAATTATCGTGGACAAACTCAAGAAAATCATCCCTCGTCAGCAATTTGAAGTGCCTATTCAGGCAGCTATCGGTCAGAAAATCGTTGCCCGTAGTGATATTAAGGCCCTTCGCAAAAACGTTTTGGCCAAGTGTTATGGTGGTGACGTTTCCCGTAAACGTAAACTCCTAGAAAAACAAAAAGCCGGTAAGAAACGGATGAAAGCCATCGGCTCTGTCGAAGTTCCACAAGAAGCCTTCCTCAGCGTCCTCAGCATGGATGAAGACGATAAGAAATAAACTTAATACAAAGAAACACTCCTGCATTTTGTTGCAAGAGTGTTTTCTCTTATTTACGTTTCATTTCACCTTGTGGGTAGTAAGTCCCTTCAGGCATATCATTGATGAAGACATGAATGGCTTCTTTTGGCGCATTAGTATTACGAGATACAACTTCGGTAACTTCACGTGCTAAGGCAATCTTTTGTTCTTCTGTGCGTCCTTCAAACAAATCAATACGTACAAACGGCATATATTTCCTCCTTTATTTTTCGTTTATTGTACCATAGTTTTTATGATTCTCCAAGGATATTTTCATAAGATGTTGCAAAATATATTTATATTTTGTTATAATAATATCGCGATCAACAATAAGGAGAATGATTTATGTTTAAGAAAAAAGCAACTCAGATAGTTAGCGAAACGTCAATAAAAAAATCTAGAAAGTTTCTTAATCGGAAAACAACAGGAATAACTGGCGGTGTCCTACTTACAACATTTATCGGTTCACAATTAATGACTGCTGAGCTTCCGAAAAAAGATGACCTTTATGGACAACAGTATGTAACAGTCGTAAAACATCTTCAAGAAGCAGGTTTTAAAAATATTCAGGGGGTGGAAATTACTGATTTAGAATTTGGAAAAATAGGGGAGAGCGATCTTGTCGAACTCGTCTCTGTTGACGGAGAAGATTGGAAGGAAGGACGGGCTTTAAAAAATATCCCAATTACAATCTCCTACCATGTTCCCAAAAAAGATGCCGTTGAATTCAAACTACCAGCTTCTAAAAATTTAGCAGATGTCGAGAAAGAGCTGAAAGATTCAGGTTTTAAACAAGTCGAACTAACTCCTGTTCTGCTAGTAGAAGAAGGCAATGCGGACAAAAAAGATAAGATTGATCGCCTTCAAATCGGAAATCACACCTATCAATCCAATCATTTTTACTCTACTAGTCTCCCTGTTACATTAACCTATTTTGACGTTAGCAAAGATAACATCAAACTACCAGAAAATCTAGCAGAGACTAAAACAAAACCAGAGCTCGAAAAACAGCTAACAACAGCAGGATTTACAGATATCAAGTGGACTGCTGTTGCAGACAAGGATAAAGCAAAGCACGAAAAAATTCAAAAAATTAGTCTAGGTGGCGCAGAGCTTCAGTTGCCCACCAAACAGGAGATTATCAGCAAAAAATCAACCCCCATTGTAATCACCTACTACGATTTCTCTAGCTTCGCTGAACTGCCATCATCCATTTCAATGAAAACAGCTGCAGATACTAAAAAATTGTTTACTGACGGTGGTTTTTCTCAAGTATCTGAAGTAGCAACAGAGACCAATGAAATTGCTAAAAATGGACAAATCATTGCGGTCGAGATTGATGGAAAATCTTTTAACGAGATGAACGATAAGGTCATCAAAAAAGATAGCAAAGTCATTATCAAATATTGGAACGCTGAAAAAGCTATTGCTGAGAAAGCACGTAAAGAGGAGGAAGAACGTCTTGCCGCCGAAGCGAAAAAAGTTGCAGAAGCAGAAGCACAAAGCCAAGTTCAGCAATTTGCTGCTACACCATCTCAAAACACATATTATCCAAATTGTAAGGCAGTTAGACAAGCAGGAGCTGCACCAATCTATCGTGGAGAACCAGGTTACGGTAGTCATTTAGACCGTGATGGAGATGGAGTTGGGTGTGAGTAAGAAAATCGTTGACAACGTTTACATTATGTGCTATACTGCCCTTATAAGGAGGGGTTGCTCATGGCCTATAAATACCGTATGATTTTATCGTTCCTAGTCTCTGGATTATCTTTATATCTAGTGGCAACTGTTTTTGCCAAGAGTATATGGGAAGGACCTTTATTGATTACCTTTTCCTTTCTAAGCTTAATCTATGGATGTGTTATGCTCTACAAGTGGAAACCAAAGGTAGCTAAAATCATTTTTGAGTGTGTCGGAAATTTCTTATCATTCCCCTGGTCTTAATATCAAACAAGCTCAAAACGGGCTTGTTTTTCTATTTCCATAAGGACCATTTTATGATAAAATGGAGGGAGTGAAAATTTAAGATTGGAAAGAGAAAAGTGGCTCAATTATATTATAAATATGGGACAATGAACTCAGGAAAAACCATTGAGATTTTGAAGGTTGCCCACAACTATGAAGAACAAGGAAAACCTGTTGTTATCATGACATCTGCACTTGATACTCGTGATGCATTTGGTGTTGTATCCAGTCGTATAGGCATGAGAAGAGATGCAGTGGCGATTGACGATGATATGGATATCTTTGGTTTTATTGAAAAAATGGAACCGCGTCCTTACTGTGTTCTCATTGATGAAGCACAATTTCTTCGACGTCATCATGTCTACGCACTTGCTCGCGTAGTCGATGAATTAGATGTACCCGTTATGGCTTTCGGTCTTAAAAATGATTTCCGAAATGAACTGTTTGAAGGTTCCCAACATTTGCTCTTATTGGCTGATAAATTAGATGAAATCAAAACAATCTGCCAATATTGTTCTAAAAAAGCGACAATGGTTTTGAGAACGCAGGATGGAAAACCTACTTATGAAGGAGAACAAATCCAAATTGGTGGCAATGAAACCTACATTCCTGTCTGTCGCAAACATTATTTTTCACCAGAAATTAAAGATTTACCCTAATTTTTGAAAATGAAATGAGAAGCGGCTGTAAACTGAGCATCTGTATAGAACTGAATTTGCCTATGACTCTGTGCCAATTTTCATGACCTACAAATAACAGAAAGGAAATGAACACGCCCTACAAGCTAACTGGAAGTGTGTTCGGTCAAATATTTAGAAAGGAATTGAATACGGGCTACGAACTGTGCAAAAAAGATAGTTTTTCCTAGGACGCTTTCGTCCTTCGTCAAAACTCCTATTTTTGCTTTGTTCGTTTAACGCCCTTAATATCTTATAATTATGAACATCTACGATCAATTACAGGCGGTGGAGGACCGCTATGAGGAACTTGGTGAATTGTTGTCTGACCCCGATGTGGTCAGCGATACCAAGCGTTTTATGGAGTTGTCTAAGGAAGAAGCTGCGACTCGTGATACAGTAACAGCCTACCGTGAATATAAGACTGTACTTCAAAACATTGTCGATGCAGAAGAGATGATTAAAGAATCTTCTGGGGATGCTGACTTGGAGGAAATGGCTAAGGAAGAACTCAAACAAGCTAAAGCTGACAAAGAGGCTTACGAAGAAAAGCTGAAAATCCTTCTTTTACCAAAAGACCCTAACGATGACAAAAACATCATCTTGGAAATCCGTGGTGCCGCAGGTGGTGATGAAGCTGCCCTCTTTGCTGGTGACCTTTTGACCATGTACCAAAAGTATGCAGAAGGTCAAGGCTGGCGTTTTGAAGTCATGGAGGCTTCTTACAATGGTGTCGGCGGTATCAAGGAAGTGGTTGCCATGGTCTCTGGTCAATCTGTATATTCAAAACTTAAGTATGAATCAGGAGCTCATCGTGTCCAACGTGTCCCTGTGACAGAAAGCCAAGGTCGTGTCCACACCTCAACAGCAACCGTTCTCATCATGCCAGAAGTGGAAGAAGTAGAATATGACATCGATCCAAAAGATCTTCGTGTCGATATTTACCACGCATCTGGTGCTGGTGGACAGAACGTCAACAAGGTTGCGACTGCCGTGCGTATCGTGCACTTGCCAACCAACATCAAGGTAGAGATGCAGGAAGAACGGACCCAGCAGAAAAACCGTGAAAAGGCCATGAAGATCATCCGTGCCCGGGTTGCGGACCACTTTGCACAGATTGCCCAAGATGAGCAAGACGCAGAGCGCAAATCAACCATCGGTACAGGTGACCGTTCAGAGCGTATCCGTACTTACAACTTCCCACAAAACCGCGTGACAGACCACCGTATCGGCTTGACCTTGCAAAAGCTGGATACCATTTTGTCAGGTAAGATGGACGAAGTCGTAGATGCTCTTGTGCTTTACGATCAGACGCAAAAACTAGAAGAGCTTAACAAATAATGAATTACGCTCAATTATTTGCAGCATACGAAGAACAATTAGTCGCAATCGGTGAAGAGGCAGAATCCCTGTCCTTCACCTTTCGTGGCTTAAAGGGATTGAACTTTACGGAATTTCTTCTCCTGCTCCGTCAGGAAGTCACACCGACCGACAAAGAAGAGATTGATGCGATTTTTCAGCAACTTTCCCAGCACCGACCTGCCCAGTACATTATCGGCAAGGCTGATTTTCATGGCTTGGAGTTCACGGTAGATGAGCGAGTCTTGATTCCAAGACCTGAAACGGAAGAATTAGTCGATTTGATTTTGCAGGAAAATAGCGGAGCAGGTTTGCGTATATTAGACATCGGTACAGGAAGCGGTGCCATAGCTATTTCCCTTGCAAAAGCTAGACCTGATTGGGAAGTAGTAGCGGTGGATATTTCTGAGGATGCCTTAGCAGTGGCTCAGGAAAATGCAAGAACCAACCAAGTCTCTGTTCACTTTCTAGAATCGGATGTCTTGCAAGCAGTGAATGGGCAATATGACATCATTGTTTCCAATCCTCCCTACATCTCGCCGGATGACACAGACGAAGTTGGACTCAATGTATTGACTTCAGAGCCACATCTGGCCTTATTTGCGGAAGAAGATGGTCTGGCTATCTATAGACAAATTGCGGAGCAAGCAGGGGCCTTTTTGAAAGAGGATGGGAAACTCTACTTTGAAATTGGCTACAAGCAAGGGCAAGACCTAACCGACTTGCTCGCTCTGCATTTCCCCGAAAAACGAATCCGAGTCCTCAAAGACCAATTTGGTCAGGATAGAAAGGTTGTGGCGGATGACAATGGATAAACTCCGGACAATCCTTGAAAATGGTGGAGCCGTGGTTTTGCCGACTGAGACAGTTTACGGACTCTTTGCTCAAGCCTTAAATGAAGAAGCGGTCAATCGTGTCTATCAGTTGAAACAGCGCCCTAGGGACAAGGCCATGAACTTAAATGTCTCAAATCTGAACGATATTTATTTTTTCAGTCAAAATCCCCCTCATTATCTAGAAAAACTGTATAATAGATTTATGCCAGGACCGCTAACGATTATCCTGAAAGCGAACGCCAATGTTCCTTTTTGGGTTAATTCTGGCCTGGATACTGTTGGATTTCGTCTACCAAAACACGAAAAAACCCTTCGTTTGATTGCGGAAACGGGTCCCTTAATCGGACCATCAGCTAATGTTTCAGGACAAGAAAGTGGTAAAGAGTTTACCAAAGTCCTATCACAATTCTCTGAAAAATTGGAAGGGATAGCCGATGACGAGGCCTTGACTGGAATTGATTCAACCATCTTAGATCTTTCAGGACCAAAAGCTAGAATTCTCCGACAAGGCAGTATCAGCCGGGAAGAGATCCAAGCTGCTGTCCCTGAAATAGAATTTGAGTAAAATTTTTTGGAGGATTGACTTTATGGAATATAATAAACAAGAAAAGGCACTACTTAAAAGATTTAATAAAGTTAACTTTAGAGAATTTTCTAAAGAAGATATTCTTGAATTAAATTCAAAACTTGCTGAAGTTGATCCAGAAGTTGCTAAAGCAATAGTAGCACAATTTCCAGAGTTTATTAATGGAGCCAAGACCTCTATTAAAGAATTTCAAATTGTTGTTGACAAGGCTATGGAGAGCAACGAAGTAACGCAAAAAGCTATTTTCGAAGCCTGTAAACAAAAATTGAATATTTTGGAAAGAATGTTAGAAGATGAACATCTAACTTTTGAAGAAAAGAAATATTACTTGTCCGAAATGCAAGATATTATTGAAAAACTTGACTCACTAGATTCTAAAAATAAAGAGTGGTTAGGAAAATTGCTAAATACAGCTGGTTACTTTATAGTTGGAAGTCTGGCCATTGGTTTAACAATTTTAGGCATCAATAATACAAAGAAATAGACAGGATTACCGTACATAATTATTGACAAAGTTGACTACAAAAAATTTAGGAAGTAATTCATGCTACGGAATTCGAGGATTACGACATGATTCGAAATATTGAGTATGCAGATTTGTCAGCGATTAGAGAAATAAATGCACAAGTCTTGGGCTACGATGTTCCTCTTGAGCAAACAGAAATACAATTTAAACGTTGTTCAGAGACTAATGGACATATTATCTTGGTTTTTGAGGACGATGAAACTGGTCAAGTATCAGGCTATATTCATGCTCAAATCTATGAAAGTCTGTATTCAAATCGTGGTCTTAATATTCTGGGATTGGCTGTTCTTTCAGAATGCCAAGGCAAGGGAATTGGTTCAAAATTGTTACAAGCAGTTGAAAAACTAGCTATAGACAAAGGACTATCTTTCATTCGCCTCAATTCAGCTGAACACCGTAAACAAGCCCATCGTTTTAACGAGCATTTGGGATATGAATCTGACAAATTACAATATCGCTTTATCAAGCACTTATAAAGGAGTACCGCACATGATTTTTGACAAAGTTGACTACAAAGATTTCGACAAAGAAGTTTGGGAAGCTATCCAAGCTGAAGAAAAACGCCAACAAAATAATATCGAATTGATTGCGTCTGAAAACGTTGTTTCTAAAGCTGTTATGGCAGCTCAAGGTTCTATTTTGACCAATAAATACGCAGAAGGTTACCCAGGTCGTCGTTACTATGGCGGTACGGAATGCGTTGACGTAGTTGAAAGTTTAGCTATTGAACGTGCTAAAGAAATATTCGGCGCAAAATTTGCTAACGTTCAGCCACACTCAGGAAGCCAGGCCAATTGTGCTGCCTACATGGCCTTGATTGAGCCAGGAGACACTGTTATGGGGATGGACTTAGCTGCAGGTGGTCACTTGACTCACGGTGCATCCGTTAGCTTCTCAGGACAAACTTACAACTTTGTCGCTTACAATGTTGATGAAGAAACTGGCTTGCTTGATTACGATGCAATTTTAAAACAAGCAAAAGAAGTACAGCCAAAATTGATTGTAGCAGGTGCTTCAGCCTATGCACGTACAATTGACTTTGCTAAATTCCGTGAAATTGCTGATGCAGTTGGTGCAAAATTGATGGTGGACATGGCCCATATTGCTGGTCTTGTAGCTGCTGGTCTCCATCCAAACCCAGTTCCACACGCTCATATCACAACAACAACAACTCACAAAACACTTCGTGGACCTCGTGGTGGTTTGATTTTGACCAATGATGAAGAGCTCATCAAGAAAATCAACTCCGCCATCTTCCCAGGCATCCAAGGTGGTCCATTAGAGCATGTTATTGCTGCAAAAGCCGTATCTTTCAAAGAAGTTTTGGACCCAGCTTTCAAAGACTATGCTCAAAAAGTGATTGAAAACAGCAAGGCCATGGCTGAAGTCTTCCTTGCAAACCCTAACTTTAAAGTCATCACAGGAGGAACAGACAACCATCTCTTCCTAGTTGACGTGACAAAGGTCGTTGAAAACGGTAAAGTTGCTCAGCATCTCTTGGATGAAGTAAATATTACTCTCAATAAAAATTCAATTCCTTACGAAAAACTCTCACCATTCAAAACAAGCGGTATCCGTATTGGCTCTGCGGCCATTACCGCTCGCGGTTTTGGAGTAGAGGAAGCTCGCAAGGTTGCACAACTAACTATCAAAGCACTTGAAAATGCAGAAAATGAAACCGCTCTTGAGGAAGTCCGTCAAGAAGTGCGTGCTTTGACAGATCAATTCCCACTTTACGAAGGTTTATAATGGATATATTTGTAAAAAAAGCCATCATACATCAATTTAGTCCTGATGATACAGAGCTGGTCCTTGCCGACCAGCTTTTGACTGTTAGCCCCAAAATAGAAGAATATTTGCGTAAAAAGATTGAACGTGTCTTTTCTGATGAAGCAAAAACAGGACAATTTAACCCCGACAATCCTTTTCTTGACTATTTAGATGGTGACCTACTGACAAACTCTGTCAAGATTGCTAATCTATGGAAAGAAGAATTTTCAATTTCTGAGAATTTAAAAACCAATGACCTCATTTTTATAGAGTTTGAACGAAACGGTGTTGAACATTTTGCCTTTTTGAGAATCTCACTGCGTGAAAATCTCGCCCACGTTGGTCTGGAAAGCGATAGCCCGCTAAAAATCACTCAAAATAATTTACCAGGGGCAGGGTCGGCTCCAGATGAGGCCTTGATTGTCAATCTTCAGACGCGTAAGTATCATTTGATTGAGAAAAGAATAAAACACAACGGAGCCTTCCTCAATTATTTCTCAGATAATCTTCTGCAAGTTACACCAGCTATTTCTGCAAAAAAATCAATCAAAGCAGTAGAGCAAACTGCACAGAAGATTGCTGATAATTTCCATCAAGGTGATTTTCAATTTCAATCGAAAGTCAAGTCAGCTATTTTCAACAATTTGGAAGAAGATAACGAGCTTTCACCTGAAAAATTGGCTGATCAGTTATTCGATAACAACCTGACTGCTCGTTTAAATTTCGTCGATCAACTGAAAGAGGTCATACCTGATAAGATTTCCTTCGATGAAATTGATAGTAGCCGTCAACTTAAGAAATTTGAAAATCAGAAGCTATCTTTATCAAACGGAATTGAGTTGATTGTGCCAAATGCAATCTATGAGGATGCAGAATCGGTTGAGTTTATTCAAAATGATAACGGAACCTATTCTATTCTTATCAAAAATATTGAAGACATAAAGAGCAAGTAAATGAAAAAACTGATACGTACGCTGATACTTCTTTTGCTGATTTTTCTCGGTTACAAATTCTATCAAACCTACAGTGCAGTAAAGCAAGTGATGACCTATCAAACTATGGTACAAGAAGTATTGGCAGAAAACGATACACCAGCTAATGAAGAACTAGTCCTAGCAATGATTTACACAGAAACCAAGGGACAAGAAGCAGATGTCATGCAATCAAGTGAGTCCGCTACTGGCTATGCTAACACCATCACGGATAGTAGAGAGAGTATCCGGCAAGGAATTATCTACCTGACAGAAAACCTACGGTTGGCTGAGGAAAAAGGAGTAGAGGTTTGGACAGCAGTTCAGGCGTATAATTTCGGTCCAGCCTATATTGACTATATTGCTGAGCATGGTGGAGAACATACACTCTCTTTAGCGAAAGAATACTCCAGAACAGTAGTAGCACCAAGCTTAGGGAATACTACAGAAGAAACGTATACCTATTTTCACCCCTTGGCTTTGCTAAATGGTGGGAAGTTATATGTAAATGGTGGAAATATCTACTATGCTAGACAGGTTCGTTTTAATATGCACCTGATGCGCCTCATTAATTTATTTTAATACCTATCAAACTCATCGGAAATCTGATGAGTTTTTTTAACTACAGCATTTTTACAAACTAGGTAAAATTGTAGTATAATAAAGAGAATAGGAGACAGAGTGATGAAACGAAATGTATTGATTACAGGTGCAAGTAGTGGCATTGGCAAAGCAATCGCTTATGTGTTTGCTGCTAATGGTGATAATATCATCATTACAGGACGAAGATTGGACAAACTAGAAGAAATTAAGCAAGATATTGAAAAACAATACCATGTTCAGGTATCAGTTCATTCATTTGATGTTACGAATATGGAACAAACGATTGTAAATTGCCAAAAAATCATAGAAGAAGTTGGACAAATTCATATTTTGGTAAACAATGCTGGCCTGGCATTGGGATTGGACAAATTTCAAGACTATGATTTGACTGACATGATGACAATGATTGATACCAATATTAAAGGATTACTAACTGTAACACGTCAGTTATTGCCACAAATGGTTGAAAATAATGAGGGTCATATTATCAATATTGGATCAACGGCCGGTATTTACGCCTATGCAGGAGCTGCTGTCTATGCTGCAACCAAATCAGCTGTCAAGGTGCTTTCAGACGGGATCCGTATTGACACGATTGATAAAAATATCAAGGTAACTACGTTACAACCCGGTATCGTTGAGACTGATTTTAGCCAAGTCCGTTTTCATGGAGATAAAGAGAGAGCAGCGACAGTCTATCAGGGAATCGATGCTCTTCAAGCAAATGATATTGCCAACTGTACGCTATTTGTTGCAAATCAACCTGCACACGTGCAGATTTCTGATATGACCATTATGGCAACCAAGCAGGCAACTGGCTTTACTATTCATAGAGATTAGAGGGGAGATAGCTAGAATGAAAAGAAAATATTTAGCACTCGCTCTTGGCTTGCTCACTATCATGTCACTTTCTGCCTGTCAAACTGAAAAGAAGGGCAGTTCCGCAAGTACCTCAACTGCTGATACCCAGGTTTCTAATGCCAATACAAGCACTTCATCAACAATCCAACGTGAGATTTCTCTTAGTTCTATGGATATAGATGCTCTAATGCAAGGCAATTACGACAGTATACTAGGCACCTGGCAAAATAGTCAAGGAAATTCACTAGTCTTCAATAGCAAAGGATTAGTAGCAGATAGCCAGTCCTTACTTGGCCGCGGAAAAATAACTGATGGAATTTTTGAAACAGGCTATGTAGACGCAACGATTGGCGATGTAACACTATTAATGATTCCCAAAGGAACACAAGCGAATACAACTGAGACAGACACTACTGACTCTACGCGCGATAGAATGATTGTAATAAGCCAAGAAATAGCAGCAGACGTAGTAGATGTTTATTATCGCTTGACCAATTCAGCCACTAGCGGTATAGACCCATTAAAAAATACTGAAACAGGCATCCAGTTGGATAGTGGGCCAAAAACGATTGATTATGCCAACTCAATTTTAGGCGAAAACAATTGGCGCGTCATTGAAGGTAACTACACGCGCACCGAATCTATTCCTTATAATATTTTGGAAGGCGATGATAATGCCCGTTATACTATTTACCAAAACGGTGTCATTATCAATGCAGATTATCAAATTGTTTATCAACCATAATGATTCTCTAGGAGGTTAGACATGACATTCACATCATTTGAACCAACACGCAATGTTCAAGATTTTCATTTGGCAGCCTTTGCCTACTATGATGGACTAGATGTAATCGACCAACTCAAACCAGGAACACCTGTTCAGCTAGTCGGAGAGCCTTCAAACCCACATGACTCAGAAGCTGTAGCAATCTTTTATCAGGGCACAAAGTTAGGATATATCCCATCGGATAAAAACTCACTAATCAGTCGGTTAATCTATTTTGGACACGGCGATATTCTAGAGGCACGTATTCAGATGTCCAATACAGAAAATCATCCTGATCGCCAGTTTCGAGTCGTTGTAAAACTAAAAGATAATCGTAAAAATGGTTAGGTCGGTAATTTACCAACCTAACCATTTTCTACTTAACACGGAGCTGTGCCCTCCGTTTTTGTTCTTCAATAATACTTAAAAAGGCTGCAAACTCCCTATCCAGGCGATGTTGGTAGGCCTTATTTTTTATTGTGAGGTCTTCAAGGAACACTGGATAGGTTCCTTTTTTATACAATTCTCCTTGAAAGAAGAAGCGGTCCGATAATTTATCAACTGAAACAAGCGAAGAACGCCAGCGGCTTTTACGAGAATGAGAAGGTTTCCAAGATATTTTTAATTGCTTCTCATAAAAGTACCAGCCCATAATATAGATTTTTGTTATCTGATTTCGTTTTCTGTCTTGATAGAAACAAGGAACTGCATAAACATTTCCATGCTTTGTTTGCAAAAAAGGATGAAAATCTTTTATCTTTTCGTATTCTTTCTTTGGAATAAGGGTTAATTGATTATCCTTAATAACCTTTTTCTCATCAATAGTATACGAATAACGGTAGGGGTCATAAATGGTTGATTGTCCACGCGCTCTATAACGCTCTGCCATTTCCTTAAAAATAGGTAGACGTCCATAACCATCCATCAGACTAGATAGACTAAGTCCTCGTCGATTATTATTTTTCTTCACACCAAGAATCTGGCAGGTAGGCCAATAATTGATAGGAATGGCTCCCAATCCAACCAGAAGACCGGCGCTGTCAAAATGACTGGCAAAGCGTACCTCACGAGTGTGACCAGTCTCATTTTTCAAATCAACAAATACAGGTTGCTTGTCCTGTTCAAAAACAATTATATAATTTCCAGAAGACTCCGTATTTTCTCTAATTGGAACGGTGTAGAAGTGGTGAAAATTTGGTAATTCTAGTAACTTTCCAAGTGTTGATGTTTTCATAACACAAGTATAACAAAAAATATTTTTCAAATCCACAAAAAAACGTTTAATTTGTTAAACAAAAATGTAAAGAAACTGGGAAAGACATCCATGACGACTTTCCCACTCCCACCGTTTATTCAAGGATAGGTGATGATTGTCTTATCTACCGAATCTTCTAAAGCCTGGCGCGATTCTTCTGATAAATGCAAATCTGCAAGGGTTTGTTCTGAAAAATAGTAGGGATTTAGACTATCTACAAATGCAGAAATTGAAATGACAGCTTTCTCCAATATCAGAGATTTTTCAGTGTAAGCAAAGGGAATAGCAGACCAATCATCACTCTCGAACATTTCTAAAATATCTTTTTGAACTTGAATTTCAGCCTCATTTTTAGCTGAAACTAGGATTGTTTTTAGTGTAGCACGAAAACTTTCCTTGTCTTGCACCAAGTCTTCCAAGGTCAACAAGCTTTCATCTGCCTTCTCATAAAAAATATCTAATTCCGTCTCTGACGAAGTAGTCACATGGAGCCAGTCAGCCTTGATACTGGTTTTCATTACTGCATAGGCAGAAGTATTTTCAAAGGGACTGCTACGCGTTTGAGGATAGAGAACAATCCACTCTTTCTGGAATAGATTGTCAGGTTTAGCTATTTTCAGTTCCTCCTCAGAAGCTGTACCAATCCGCTGGCTGATAGCAGTAGTGTCATCTCGCTGAAAGAATCCAATGATACGCGGATTTTGCGGACCACCAATGGCATCAATTTTTGTTCCTAGATCATTAATAATGCGTATGTTCAAGGCATGCCACTGCTCATTTAATAGTCTATTTTGCTCTTTTCCGAGCCAGTAGATTCCGATACAAGATAGACCAGTGGCAATAAGCAAGACAAGTAACAGCACTTTCGAGTATTTCAACACAGCCATCACACCTTTCTAAAACGTTTTCATCCATATATTATCATATAAAAATATAAAAAGCAACTATTTTATGGTACCACATTAAACGGTTACACAAGTATATAAATTCTAAGTTTACGACAGGAATGTTTAATGATAAAATATAGGTAATTCGAACTCATAATTTAATAGGTGTAGATACAACACCGTTGGAGGATACTATGGATGAACAATATCAATTCAATTGGGTAAACTTTTATAAGGAATTTGCTTGGAAATTACTAGACTATAAAGATAATAGAGCAGAGCTGGTTGAGAAAGTAAAAGCTATCTATACCAAAACCAAGATACATATGCCCACGTTAGAAAAGGACAATCAACTGATAGATATTGATCCTTTTACGATATTTGGACTCTTCAATAAGCAAATAAAAGAGGAGAATCGCATTAAAATTCTGACAGCTATAGCAGAATTATTCAACCTCCAAACGGAAATCCCATCCTCTTTTGAAAGCATACCAGTACTGATGAATCAGAATGCGACTTTCTATTACTTTATCGGAGATCGTGATGAGAAAGATATTGATGACTTATGGGAACTTTTTATTGCTGCTTTGACCTATAGCAAGGAGCCTACGGCTGAGAAGAAAGAAAAATTTTCACACTATTTTGATTTGGCTATAAACAAGAAAGGAAATGGCAACAGCAAGATTACGATGGCCTTGTATTGGATTGCTCCTGACTTTTTCTTGAACTTAGATAGCAGAAATAAGTGGTATGTATACGAATCTGGGGAGATTCCTACTGATGTCATCAAAAAACTACCAAAGATGAAGCCAAAAATTTCTGCCGATGATTATTTTTATATCTCGGACTCTATGCATCATTATTTAAACAGTGCAGAGAGCAAACTGAAAGATTTTAAAGATTTATCATCCATGGCTTGGAAATACTCTAAACAGATCAATCAAGAAGAGAAGGAAAGAAGTGCTGGAGCAATTTCTCCACTGGCTGATGAAGCTGATACTGGAAACGAGATAGGTAGTGAAGAGGTAGTAGAAGATAGCTATACGAAAAATCACTTCCTATCAGAAGTCTATATGACAGAAGAAGAGTATGATCAATTAACCTCCATACTCCAAATGAAAAAGAATATCATCTTACAAGGAGCGCCAGGAGTTGGAAAGACGTTTGTTGCAGAACGCCTAGCATTTTCATTAATGGGTAAACCAGATTTAGAAAAGGTCATGACAATTCAGTTTCACCAAAGCTATTCCTACGAGGACTTCATCATGGGCTTTAGGCCTTCGATAAGTGGCTTTGAGCTGAGAAGAGGAGCATTCTATACTTTCTGCAAAAAAGCAGAGTCTGACAAGGGTCATGATTATTTCTTTATTATTGATGAAATAAACAGGGGAAATTTGAGCAAAATTTTTGGTGAATTGTTTATGCTGATAGAAAATGACAAACGAGGCAAGTCTTTACAGCTCCTCTACTCGGATGAGCAATTCTCAATTCCAGAAAATCTATATATCATCGGCATGATGAATACCGCAGATAGGAGTTTAGCCCTACTTGATTATGCACTGAGACGACGCTTTGCCTTCTTTGACATCAAGCCAGGTTTTTCAACTGCGGGATTCAAAGATTATCAAACAAATCTGAAAAACGAAAAATTCGATAGACTCATTTCCTGTGTAGAAAAGCTAAATCAGGCCATTTCAACAGAGGAAGTACTGGGAGATAGCTTCTGTATTGGGCATAGTTACTTCTGCGGTTTATCGGCAGAAGTACTGGACCAAGGTTTGCTAGAAGCCATTGTTGAATATGAACTGATTCCCCTCTTGAAAGAATATTGGTTTGATGAACCGACAAAAATTCATGATTGGAGTAGTAAGTTAAGGAGTACCATCCAGTGATACCTGTCCAAAATATCTACTATATGCTATCCTACGCATTCAAAATCCTTCATAAGCAGGAATATAAACGGATTGCTACCGAAGAATTTAAAAATGCTGCAGATCTACTGGCGGAAATAATGATAATCAGCCTCTCGATACAGGTGAAAAGAGGACTTGGTCGAGAGTATCGTTCTCAAACCGAGTCACTCTCGGCACTTAAAGGTAAAATACATATCGCTGAATCTTTAACACCTCCGAATTGGCGTAGAAAGCAACTTGTTTGCCAATACGATGATTTTTCTCTTGACAGTACAATGAATCGCATTATCAAAGCAAGCATTGAGATACTGCTAAAAGCTGATATAAGCAGGGACAGGAAAAAGAAATTGAGAAAACTCTTAGTTTTCTTTGGAGAAGTCTCAAAAATTAATCTACACTCAATCAATTGGAATTTACAATATAATCGAAACAATCAGTCGTATCAATTACTAATGTCAATCTGCTATTTGGTAGTGAATGGATTAATTCATACAGAGAGGGAGGGGAATAAGAAATTGATGAATTTTCTTGATGAGCGGAGGGAATCCTTGCTATATGAGAAGTTCATTCTTGGATATTATAAAAAGCATTATCCCAAAATACAGGTTACCGCCTCTCAGATACCTTGGGCACTAGATGATGGTTTTGGAGAAATGCTCCCCATCATGCAGAGTGATATTTACCTCAAATATAAAGATACTATATTGATTATTGATGCTAAATATTATTCTAGTAACACACAGATTCGCTTTGATAAGCGCACACTCCATTCAAATAATCTATACCAAATTTTTACCTATGTGAAAAATCAGGCTTATCGCCTGTCAGATTCAAACGATACAGTAGCAGGAATGCTTCTATACGCTAAAACCGATATAGATATTCAACCTAATCAGGTCTACCAAATGCATGGAAACCAGATTAGTGTCAAAAATTTGGACTTAAACCTGCAGTTTGCAAGTATTGCTGAACAACTGGATGACATCATTACATCGCATTTTCTATCCCCTCCCAAACGGTACTAGTTAGAGTTTTAAGCTAGAAAACAAAAGGCCTTAGTTAGCATATAAATACTAGCTAAAGCCTTTTTTGTACTTTTCTATCCTTATTGGAGAGATTTTATCATCAGTAGAATGATTTCTTCCAGTTCTTCACGTTTCTTTGTCGGAAGTTTGTTTAACTCGTTCAAAACATTGTAATTTGTGGTTGAATCTACTACTTGGAAAAAATCAGACACTTCAATTTCAAGAGCAGAAATGATTTTTTCAAGTGTATCAACTTTTATATTTGAACCTTTTGTTTCGAGATTGGAAATATAATCTATTCCGACCTCTGCTTTTTCACTTAACAGTTGTTGACTCAGATTTTTCTCTTTTCGTATTTGTCGAACTCGAGTACCGATATATTGTTTTAATGTCATTTGTTTTCACTTCCTCACTACTATATAAATGATACGAGGAAATGAAAACTAATATAACTAGTTTTTATACTAAAAATAATAAATAAATTAGTCTACAGACCAAATTTGTGTGCTATAATAGTCTTAAACAAATATTTTTTGTTTACATTAAAAAAGGGGAATCATATGAGAACACAAAGAAAAGTTGTAAATTCACTTGCTTTAACCGTTGCCCTTGGGGCATCTGCTACAAATCTTCAGGTGAAGGCTGATGAAGTAATCACTCCAGTGGCTGAATCTACGGAAACAGTCGTAACAACACCAACGACTATTTCTGCTGAACAAGTGGAACAAGCACAAGAAGTCGCATCTGCCGACACAAAAGCTGTTGAAGCTCAAACAGCTGTTGATACAGCAGCTAGCCAAACACTTGCTACGGAAACTCAAGCAGTAGAAACATTGACTGAAGCCGCCGCACAAGCATCTACAGCACAAGAAGCTCTTCCAGCAGCGGAGGCTGAAGTAGCTACTCAAACAGAAGCAGTTGCACAAGCTCAAACGGCTGTCGATACGGCTCAAGAAGTTGTAGACTCCGCGAATGCTGAAGTAGCAAGCGCTCAAACATCTGCTGACACAGCAAATGCCGTTGAAGCTCAAGCATCAGCTACTTTGGAAGACGCAAAAGCACAACCAGTAGTCACTGCTGAAAGTGTAGACGCGCAAATTGCTGAAACTAAGAGCACTATTGCGGAAAAAGAAGCTGAAGTAGCTAAAACAGCCGTCGAAATTACTGCAACTGACAGTAAAATTGCAACAGCACAAGAAGCGGTTGATAACTACAAACCAACTACAGTTACTGAAACCGTTGCATCAAGCAATTATGTTGAACACACAGCTGCAGATAAAGACCTTGAAGATGTTTTGGGTGATAATGTATATGCACGTCAACACGAAACCGTCATTTTTGATGGTGAAGACACCAAAACAGTTGTATTGACAGCTGAACAAGCTAAAGAATTAGCTGAAACAGGTTCATTCACTTACACATTTGATGCGAAAGCTGTATCGGAAGAAGTGGTGAATATCATTAATGAATTGCGTCGAATCAATGGCATTACATTGACACCTCGTTATGGTAAGACTCAAGAAGATATCGCATTGAAAGTAACAGACAATCTCGTTGACATCGCTAATGCACGTGCACAAGAACTGGTAACTCATTTCTCTCACACCGAGGGTAATAAAGTAAACATGAATGAAAACGGGTTTACTAAATATTTTGAATCAATTGCCAAAGATAATTACAGTTTGACGAGTTCGGCTGACAATAAGTCTAAATCATTATCACACGCAGAAATAGCCTATAACTTAGTGTTAGGGTGGTTCAGTGAATATGATAATATGACCGTGGATTTTGGTCACCGTGACCATCTTTTAACGTATGCTACGGGTAATCTCGCAGTAGGTATGGCAACGGATGGCACTAGCCAATACTTTGCACTTTTATCTGATGATGATGCCCGCACTATTCTTTTCCAACAATCAACAGTTGATGGTAAGTTGACACAAACTTACAACGGTGAGCGTTTGAAATTCTTGCCAAAACGTACCTTTAACTATGTCACAACTACAGTAGTCGACAACAGTCAAGCGCTTAAAGACGCCGTTGTTGCCCTTGAAGTTGAGAAATCAGCCTTGCTTGCACAACAGTCACTTGCATCTGACGCATTGAATCAAGCCGTATCAGCTCTTGCTACATTGGAGCAAGCGAAGACTGATATTACTCTTACAAATGCGAAACGTACAGCTGCAATTGCAGAAGCACAAATGGCATTTGACAATGCAAGTGCAACGGCTAAAACAGCAAATGCGGCGTTGCGTCAAGCTCTCGCATCACAAGAAGAAGCTCTTGCGAACTTGGAAACAGCTAAGGGTGAACTTACAGACGCACAAGCTGACTTGGTAACAGCTAAGACCAAAGTCGCTGAATTGAAATCATTGCTTGCAAATCAAGACCAATTGCTTGCTGACTTGGAAGCTGCGAAAGCGCGCTTAAGCGACGCTGAAGTGGCGAAAGACGAGTCAAGCGCATTGCTTGCTGAATTGGTAGCGAAAGCAGAAGCATCACAAGCTGAAGCAGACCGTCTTGCAACCTTGTTTGCCTTGCAAGAAGAATTCAACACAGTGATTACTGAAGATGAAGTAACAGCAACACCAAAAGATGCACCAACAGCACCAGCATTGCCAGCGGTAGACTTCAATGATTTGTTCAGCAAACCATCAGAAGAGTCACAAACAACAGATGTGAAAGTACCGAAAGATGGTGATAAAGGTCAAGATTTGGATGTTATTGACAATATTGATAATGAAAAGACAGTTGTCACTCCGACAGTTTATAAGCCACAGGCAGGAATTACTGTTCAACAAACTGCTACTGGAGAAAAAGTAACTTATTCACGTGTTGAACGTGCTCATACATTGCCAAATACAGGCTCAGAGGATAATATCGTTTTGATGGTCATTGGAGTTGTCTTAGCAGGTCTAGGTCTTGCAGGTGCAAGAAGACGTAGACATGGGTAAAATGGAACTGATTTACAATATTGTGAGTGTGAGGAGATAAATTTATGAATACCTATTCTAAAGAAGAACTCATGGAAATGTTGGGGTATAGTTTTCAAGTTCTGAAAGCCGTAAAAGATTTAGACGATGCTATTTTAAGGGTGCAAGATAGAGCAGCTAATAAAATTACAGGAAATTATATAAAGCTTCGTTCTTGGTATAACAAAGCTCTTGCAATTTTTATTTTATTTTGTATTGTATTAGGTGCTCTCCAAGGAAAATATGCACTTGGGATGCACACAATCTTTCAATTTTTATTAATCTATGTAGTATTTTGGGCACTGTTTTCACCTATCTTAGCTATGATAAATTTTGTTTTTAAGTATTTTGCAAAAAGAGAATTTGTAAAAGCGGAAACAAACGACGAGTCAAATGCATATCGTCAAAAAGGAAGAGAGCTACTAAAAGATAAACAATTTCTTGAATATAAAAGTATTATTCCGTCTACCTATTTCAATATGAATGACCTTTATCTACTTTATAGCTATTTGGAAAACTTTAGAGCAGATAATTTTAAAGAAGCTGCCAATTTATTATCGGAAGAGAAGCATCGAGACAATGTGGAATATAACCAAGCTATGATGAAAGATAGTCTTCGTTCAATTCAAAATAATGTACGCTACCAATCTGTTATGCAAACAATCCAATTACTTGAAACAGCAAAGATTAGGTCATCTATTGATTCATTATTCTAAGTAATGTGGTGAAACAGAATTTTGAACTTCTTAAGATTAGATAAAACAATTGAACTTAAAATTAAGAGATAGTGAATAATAAGCATCACTATCTCTTTTTGCTACGAGTAATAGATAAAAAACGAAGCTCAAGGTTGGGCTTCGTTTGGAGACAATTTGGAGACAGTTCAAACCAATTTATCTCATTTAAATGCTTTGTACAGGAGTTAGAATGCTGTTAAATCAAGGATTCTTAGCTAAAGTTACTCTTATATATTATTCCCATTCAACGGTTGCTGGTGGTTTACTTGTTATATCATAGACGATGCGGTTGACGTGGTCTACTTCGTTTACGATGCGGACAGAGATTTTTTGAAGAACGTCCCAAGGTAGTTTGGCAAAGTCAGCTGTCATTCCATCAACAGAAGTGATGGCACGGATGGCGATGGTGTAGTCGTAGGTACGACCATCACCCATGACACCTACAGAGCGGACACCAGTATTAACCGTGAAATATTGCCACACATCGCGGTCAAGACCCGCTTTTGCAATTTCCTCACGCAAGATAGCGTCAGATTCGCGAACGGTTTTAAGTTTTTCCTCAGTGATTTCACCCATGACACGAATGGCAAGGCCTGGTCCTGGGAATGGTTGGCGCCACACAACTTCATCCGGCATACCAAGAGCAGTACCGAGGGCGCGAACTTCATCCTTAAAGAGAGTATTGAGCGGTTCAATCAACTTGAACTGCATATCTTCTGGCAGACCACCAACGTTGTGGTGAGATTTGATTGTCTCTGCAGTATCCGTTCCAGATTCGATAATGTCGGTATAGAGCGTTCCTTGAGCCAAGAATTCCACATCGGTCAACTTGCTTGCTTCGTCGTCAAATACGTAAACAAATTCATTACCGATGATTTTACGTTTTTTCTCAGGGTCAGATACGCCAGCAAGTAAATCCAAGAAACGCTTAGCAGCATCAACGCGAATAATATTAAGACCGAACTTGCCACCCAACATCTCCATAACCTGATCACCTTCATTTTTACGAAGAAGTCCGTGGTCAACGAAGATACAGGTCAATTGATCACCGATAGCACGTTGGAGCAGGACCCCAACAACAGAAGAATCGACACCGCCTGACAAACCAAGCAAGACTTTCTTGTCTCCAACAGTCTGGCGGATTTTTTCGATTTCTGTTTCAATGAAGTTTTCCATTGTCCAGTCGCCTTTGGCTCCACAGATATCAAATGCAAAGTTTTTCAAAATATCATTTCCATAAACCGAATGACGAACTTCTGGGTGGAACTGAATACCGTAGATACGGCGTTCTGTGTTTTCAATAGCAGCAAAAGGGCAGTCAGCAGAGAGGCCAACCAGATGGAAATCAGCAGGGATTTCAGTTACAGCATCCCCGTGACTCATGAGAACCAATTGCTCTTCTGGCGTTCCAGCAAACAAGGCTGATTCAGCTTTCAATTGTAGATTTGATTGACCATATTCACGGTTTCCAGCCTCACCAGCAGGTACAACCTTACCACCCAACTTATGAGTGATCAACTGCATGCCGTAGCAAATACCCAAGATTGGAATACCTAATTCAAAGATTTCAGGATCAATATCGAAGGCATTTTCAGCGTAAACAGAGTTTGGACCACCTGAAAGTACGATACCGATCGGATTGATGGCACGAACCTCTTCAGCAGTAATTTTGTGATTTTTCAATTCTGAAAAGACACCAAATTCACGAATTCGACGTGAAATAAGTTGGTTGTACTGGCTACCATAATCCAATACAATAATTTTTTGGACATCTTGTTTTGTCATGTTTTTCCCTTTCGTTTTGAAAATAATTCAAATACTAGTAGTTAGTTTAACATAAAAGCGAACATTTTCCAAATTTTATTTGTTAAATATCTGTTTTGCAAACTATGAGTGATAATAAAAATGTTAGTGTTCGTATTTTTATTGTTTTTACTCACTTTATTTTAGGTAATCTGACTTCATTGTTTGCCTAGGAGAATTTTACCAATAGAGTGTGGCCTGAATTAGCCAAACGCCTTTATTTTTGGTAAACTAGAAAGAAGGGAAAGGCTAGATAAATGAAAGCAGCATATATCACAATTCACGATAAAATTAAGGAACAAATCGATAACGGAATCTGGAAAATTGGTCAACGTTTACCAAGTGAACGCGATTTAGCAGATGAATTTGGTGTTTCTCGTATGACGCTCCGTCAAGGAATCACACTTTTAGTGGAAGAAGGTATTCTACAACGCAAGATTGGTTCCGGTACTTATGTCGCCAGTACACGGGTTCAAGAAAAGATGCGAGGCACGACTTCCTTTACTGAATTAGTACAACTCCAAGGAAAGACGCCAAGCAGCAAATTATTGTCCTATACACGAACCAAACCTAATGAAAAAGAAGTTGAACAGTTAGGTTTATCCCGTGGCGAGTATGTTATTCGAATGGAGCGGGTCCGCTATGCAGATAATGTTCCAGTCGTGTATGAGGTTGCCAGCATTCCTGAACGCTTGATAAAAAATGTCCCCAAAGAAGATGTTACCAACCATTTCTTTAAAACACTTATGGACAATGGTTATCGAATTGGAACGAGCAAACAAACCATTTTTGCGCGTTTAGCCAATGAAAAAGTGGCTCAATATTTACAAATTTCTAAAAACCAGGCTATTCTCGCACTAAAACAGGTATCTTATCTCGAGGATGGTCAAGCATTTGAATTTGTAAATAGTCAGTATGTTGGAGAACGTTTCGAATTCTATTTAGAAAACAATTAACATAAAAATAATTATGTAAAACTTTTTTTAAAAATCCGTAATCTTTAGTGATGACGGATTTTCTTATTTATAAAATATGGAATTTTTGATATAATAAAGTTTATGGAAATTGAAAAAACCAACCGAATGAATGCCTTATTTGAATTCTATGCTGCCTTGCTAACAGACAAGCAAATGAACTACATCGAGCTCTATTATGCCGATGATTATAGTTTGGCTGAGATTGCTGAGGAATTTCAAGTTAGCCGTCAGGCGGTCTATGATAACATTAAACGAACAGAAAAATTACTGGAAGACTACGAGATGAAACTACATATGTATTCTGACTATGTAGTGCGTAGCCAGATTTTCGACGAAATACTGAACAAGTATCCAGAAGATGCTTATTTGAAGGAGAAAATCGCCATTCTAACCAGTATTGATAATAGAGAGTAAGAGGAGAAGTATATGGCTTTTGAAAGCTTAACGGAACGTTTACAGAATGTTTTTAAAAATCTGCGTCGTAAGGGAAAAATTTCTGAGAGTGATATTCAGGAAGCAACCAAGGAAATTCGTCTGGCCTTACTAGAAGCCGACGTTGCTCTTCCAGTTGTAAAAGATTTCATCAAGAAAGTACGTGAACGTGCCATTGGTCATGAAGTTATTGACACTCTGAACCCTGCTCAACAAATCATCAAAATCGTTGATGAGGAATTGACGGCTGTATTAGGTTCTGAAACTTCAGAAATTATCAAATCACCAAAAATTCCAACTATCATTATGATGGCTGGATTGCAGGGGGCTGGTAAAACGACCTTCACAGGTAAGTTGGCTAATAAACTCAAGCAGGAAGAGAATGCCCGCCCACTCTTGATTGCTGCCGATATTTATCGTCCAGCTGCCATTGACCAGTTGAAGACCCTTGGTCAACAAATTGATGTACCTGTATTCGAGTTGGGCAATCAAGTCCCTGCACTGGAGATTGTACGCCAAGGTTTAGAACAAGCCAAAGCTAATCATAATGACTACGTTCTGATCGATACGGCCGGTCGTTTGCAGATTGACCAAGCCCTTATGGCCGAATTGAGAGAAATCAAAGAGTTTGCTCAGCCAAACGAAATCCTCTTGGTCGTCGATGCTATGATTGGTCAGGAAGCTGCCAACGTTGCGCGTGAGTTCAATGATCAACTGGCTATTACTGGTGTGATTTTGACCAAGATTGACGGCGATACACGTGGTGGTGCAGCCTTGTCTGTCCGTCACATTACTGGTCAGCCAATCAAATTCACCGGTACTGGTGAAAAAATCACAGATATTGAAACCTTCCACCCAGACCGTATGTCCTCGCGTATTTTGGGCATGGGTGACATGCTGACCTTGATTGAAAAAGCCAGCAAAGAATACGATGAGAAGAAATCACTAGAACTCGCTGAAAAAATGCGTGAGAATACCTTTGATTTCAACGATTTCATTGATCAGCTGGACCAAGTTCAGAATATGGGACCAATGGAAGACCTGCTGAAGATGATTCCAGGTATGGCTGGTAACCCAGCCCTTGCCAACTTGAAAGTTGACGAGCGTGAAATTGCACGAAAACGAGCAATTGTATCCTCTATGACGCCAGCTGAACGTGAAAATCCTGATTTGTTAACACCTAGCCGTCGTCGTCGTATTGCTAACGGTTCTGGAAATAGCTTTGTCGAAGTCAATAAATTTATCAAGGATTTCAACCAAGCGAAAACCATGATGCAGGGTGTCATGTCAGGCGACATGAACAAAATGATGAAACAAATGGGAATCAACCCAAATAATCTCCCTAAAAACATACCAAACATGAACGGTATGGATATGTCTGCTCTGGAAGATATGATGGGCGGTGCAGGCATGCCTGATATGAGCCAACTGATGGGCGGGGCTGGTATGCCAGACATGTCCCAAATGTTTGGAGGCGGTTTGAAAGGTAAAATTGGTGAGTTTGCTATGAAACAAGCCATGAAGCGCCAAGCCAATAAAATCAAGAAAGCCAAAAAGAAGAGAAAATAATCTCTTCTTTTTTACTTTTTATTCGAAGAAGTAAGATACAGCGCTATAAAATAGAAGTAGCAAAGCAGGAAAAATGATTTTTGAACCCCAACACTTTCCATTATAACGGAAATATTCAAAAATGTCCTTTTTAGTGGACAATTTTTATATTGTCCGTTATAATGGAAATATAATAGAAATCAGAGGACAAGTTATGAATTATATCGCAATAATAGGAGATATTGTCAATTCAAAACAGACTTCAAACCGCTCTAGTATTCAAGAAAGGCTAAAACAGCAGCTAAATAGAATCAATCATTCCTTCGCTCAGGACTTCGCATCGCCATTTACCATTACAAAGGGAGATGAATTTCAAGCCTTATGCAAGCCTAACCCTTATATTTTTTTAATAATTGACCAAATCCAACTAGCTTTTCGTGATGAGGTGGAGATTCGATTTGGAATTGGCTTGGGTGAGATTCTAACAGCTATCGATCCCAAGCTAAGTATTGGAGCAGATGGTCCAGCTTATTGGGAAGCACGCAAGGCTATTGACTTCATTCACGACAACCATGACTATGGCACCAGCAAAATTGCATTTTCATCTGAATACAAGCAAATCGATCGTGTGATTAACCCCTTGCTAACTTCTAGCGATTTCATCAAAGCTACCTGGAATCGTTCGCAAACGGATCTGTTTGAGACCTTAATCTCCAAAAAAATCTATCAAGAAGAATTCACACAAAAGCCAATTGCTGAGAAAATGAAACTGAGTCAAAGCGCCTTTACCAAACGCTTAAAATCGAGTGGAATAAAACTTTATTTCCGAAATCGAAAAACAGCTATGGATTTAATCCTGCAGCTCAGTCAAAGAAGCTAATTTTGTTTACATAATTTATATTGTGTAAATTTTTTTGTAAAAATAGAAAGGAATACCATATGATTATTTGGCTAAACGGCCCATTCGGTGTCGGAAAGACTACTTTAGCAAATAAATTACACAAACGAATAGAAAACTCATATCTCTATGATCCCGAGTTACTAGGTAATTTCTTACAACATCAATTACCTCAGACTGTATGTCCTGAAGATTTTCAAGATTATTCCGTTTGGCGACAGAGTACTTATAAAATAGTATTTGATTTAGCGACTAAAACTGATAAGATTATTATTATTCCCATGACAATCTATAAGACAGAATATTATCAGGAGATCATTCAGCAATTGATAAAGGATAAGATTCCTTTGGAACAGTATATTTTGTTAGCTGACAAAACAACCATTTTAGAACGTTTAGATAATCGAGTCAATGAAGACAACTTCTGGGCCAAAAGGGCATATTGATGTTTGTTTAAAAGCTTTTGAAAGTCATATTCCGGGGCCACAGGTTAAACACAGACAATTTGAAGCCAGAAGAGGTTGCGAAGGAGATTCTAATGAAAAAACTACATCCACATCTTTCCGAAAAACTATAATTTTCTTGAAACTTATATAAGATTATGCTATACTACTCATATAGCTAAAATCAGGAGAAAATGATGAGACGCGAGTTATTATTGGAAAAAATTGATCAGCTGAAAGAAATTATGCCTTGGTATGTCTTGGAATATTATCAGTCCAAGTTGTCTGTGCCTTACAGTTTTACAACCTTGTATGAATACTTGAAAGAATACCGTCGTTTTTTTGAGTGGTTACAGGATTCAGATTTAGTCGCTGTCGAACGAATTGCTGACATTCCGCTGGATGTTCTGGAACATCTGACCAAGAAAGATATGGAGGCCTTTATTCTTTATCTGCGGGAACGTCCCTTGCTGAACGCCAATACCACGCAGAATGGTGTGTCGCAGACCACCATTAACCGTACCCTCTCGGCCCTTTCTAGTCTCTTCAAGTATTTAACCGAAGAAGTGGAAAATGAGCAGGGCGAGCCCTACTTCTACCGCAACGTCATGAAGAAGGTATCCACCAAGAAGAAGAAGGAAACCTTGGCGGCTCGGGCAGAGAATATCAAGCAGAAGCTCTTTTTGGGCGATGAAACGATGGAGTTCTTGGACTATGTTGATAAAGAATACCAAGTAAAGTTATCCAAACGTGCCCTCTCATCCTTCCAAAAAAATAAGGAGCGGGATTTGGCGATTCTGGCACTTCTCTTGGCTTCTGGTGTCCGTCTGTCAGAGGCGGTGAATTTGGATCTTCGAGATGTCAACCTCAATTTGATGATTATTGAAGTAACCCGTAAGGGGGGGAAGCGGGACTCGGTCAATGTGGCTGGGTTTGCTAAGCCCTATCTGGAAGCCTATATGAGCATCCGTCAGCAACGCTACAAGGCTGAAAAAACGGATACAGCCTTCTTTCTGTCCGAATACCGTGGGCTGCCCAATCGTATCGACGCTTCTTCTATCGAAAAAATGGTGGCCAAGTACTCTGCGGACTTCAAGATACGTGTGACACCACACAAACTCCGTCACACGCTGGCAACACGGCTCTACGACGCCACCAAGTCGCAAGTTCTGGTCAGTCATCAGCTGGGCCACGCCAATACCCAGGTAACCGACCTCTATACCCATATCGTTAACGATGAGCAGAAAAATGCACTGGATCAGTTGTGATGTTGCGTAAAATAAATTATGTAAAATAACACGAGTAAGTTTGAGCTTACTCGTGTTTTCAATTATAGCAATTCTTTCAATTTGTCCTGATTGACAGCTGGGTACTGGTCCAAAAAGGCTGAGAAGGTGCGTAAAACGGCAGGAATATAGCCAGTCTGGTCATTCTCCACCTGCAAGACCAAGAGTGGCTCGTGGAGGCTCATACGGAGCAAGAGCCAGCCGTCACCATAAGGTTCGGTCAGGTCAAACCGCACTCCTTCTTCGTTTTCTGGGTTAAAAGCAAAGCCTTCTAGGTTGGTTTGGCGGAGGTCAGCAATGACCTGTTCACCCAGTGCGCGATAGTCTACCGCTTCTAGTTTGAAACGCACTTCTTGGGTTTCCAGCGGTTGTTTAAGCTGGGCAATTAAGTCGTCCAAGGACTTGCCTTCCGCTTGCAGTTTTGGTAAAAGCATGAGAATCTTAGCCGCCACATAGGTTCCGTCATCAAGGAAGTAATTTTCCTTAAAGGCAGCATGTCCAGAGGTTTCGATAGCCAACTGGCAATCAACTCCCTCTTGGTTGGCTAAAATAGCACGGTTGATGACATTGCGGTAGCCTGAGATATAGCGAATTTGTTTGCCGCCCAGGCTTTCTATAAAGACTTTAAGGTGTTCAGTTGTTGGGGAATTGGTCACAATGCTGGTTCCTGGATGTTCAGCTAGGACAATCTGGCTAAGAACGGCAATCAGGTTGTTACGATTGAGAATTTCTCCTGACTTGGTGACTAGGGCGGCACGGTCAACGTCGGTATCGAAGATAATACCAAGGTCTGCGCCTTGCTTCAAGACAGCCTGGCGAATGCTTTCCATCGCTTCCTTGTTATCAGGGTTTGGAACATGGTTTGGGAAGGTGCCGTCTGGGTCTAGGAATTGTGAGCCTGTGGTATCTGCTCCCAGCTCTGCCAACACTTTCTCAGCAAAGAATCCACCCGCACCATTTCCAGCATCGACGATGATATTAAGACCTGTCAGTGGTTTTTCTTGTCCGTCACAGGCTGAGCGAATTTTGCCTACGAGGTCTTGGGCATAAGGCGTAATCAGGTCTGCACTGGTGACACTTCCAAGGGAAGAAGCTGGCAAGTCTTCACTATGCGAGAGGATGAAGTCAATATCTTCATGTTCTGCTCCGCTATTTTCCGAAAAAATCTTAATGCCGTTGAAGTAATAAGGCAGATGGCTGGCGGTAATCATGACACCAGCGTGGCACTTGAACTGCGGGTACTGGGTGCTCATGAAGAGGGCTGGCGTGGTAGCCATGCCAAAGTCAATCAGCTGAACGCCCAGACGAACGGCTTCTTCTGTAAAGGCTGAAACCAAATCTGGACCGCTGAGACGGCTATCTCGACCGATACCGATAGTCAATTGGCCTTTTTGATAGGTCTGCGCTAGTTCTGGCTTCTGGGTCAGCCAATGAATCAGTCCGCGCACCACTTCCTTGGTGGCTTGTGGAGTGAGATTGACAGCATATTCGTCTGTAGCGATGGCAATACCGCGAATATCTGATCCGTTTTGTAGTACGTGATGGTGGGACGTAGTAACCTCCTAATTCAAACTAATACTCTTCGAAAATCAAAAGCGGACGTTGTTGACTTGATTTGATGAGTGAAAAGGTCCAGTGGATCTTTTCAGCCTGTTCCCTTGAAATATAAAAGGAACAGAGTTCTATCTGCATAAGTAGAAACGAACTACGTTCGCCTATCTCCAACCTCCAAAGGTTCCCCAAACCTTTGGAGCTAGTCTGATTTTGATTTTCATTGAGTATAAATTTAGTATATCATATTTTCAAAGCGGTTTCAAAATGAAAAAAGCACAGCTTTTACTGTACTTTAGTGATGCTTACAGTTGTACCAACTTCCAGTTGACTTTCCACGGAAATAGCTAGTTCCAACTGATTCAAGACCCGCTTGGTCAGATACAAGCCAAAACCTGTAGCTTTTTGGTGTTCACGGCCATTAAAACCTGTAAATCCCTCATCAAATAGGCGTGGAATGTCTTCGGCTAGAATCCCAATTCCCGTATCGGAAATGGAAATTCCCTTATTCAGTTCAATGGCTACCTTACCTCCAGTCTTATTGTACTTGAGGGCGTTGTCGATGATCTGTGATAGGGCAAAACTGAGCCACTTTCTGTCGGTTTTCAGTAGCCAATTTCCATCGATGGTCACTGAAATGTCTTTTTGCAAGAACTGATTGCGGTATTTTTTGACCAAGTCCACAACTACTTCTCTCACTTCTACCTGCTCAAATCGAAAATCGCTGGCATGGTTGGTCAGTTTGAGGTAATTGAGGAGATTTGCCATATAATTGTCCAAACGTAAGAGCTGGTGATTGACATCCTGCTGGTTGAGGTTGTCAGTCTGACTCATCAAAGACAGGGCAGCCAAAGGCACTTTCATCTGATGGGACCACATTTTGACCATGGCTTGCAAGTCCTCTTCCCGTGACTTATAATCCAAGAGCTGCTCCCGCGTCGCCTCCTTCTCCGCTTCAATCAAGTTGAGATAGGCAAGGTCCACAGGCTTATTCAGCAGGGGCAGAGCTTCTTCATGGACATAATCTTCCAAGGCTCTCATGCGGTTGCGAAACTCCCAGAAAAGCCCTACAGTCAGAAGGATCAAGAGGGTTAGGGACAATAGCAGAGCGTTTTGCAGAAATTCGGTGGGCAGTTTGTAAAGTAAAAAGAGCAAGATAAAACTACCAGCCAAGACCAGATGGGCGAAATAAAAACTACGGTATTCTCGGATAAATTTTGCTATCATTTGACCAGGTACCCCACGCCACGAACAGTATGAATACGGTCAAATCCCACTTCACTCACCTTCTTACGCAGACGAGTCATGTTGACATTGAGGGTATTCTGGTCAATAAATTCTTCATTTTCCCAGAGTTTTTCCAAGAGTTCTTCCTTGCTGGCAATCTGTCCTTGTCTTTCTAGTAAGGTGGATAAAATCTTGGTTTCAGTAGGTGAAAGCTGAACCTGTTCCGATTCGCTTGAAAATCGTCCGTCCAAACTAAGCTGGAATTGGTCAATAGACAAGTCAGTTGATTTGCTGAATTGATTGACCCGACGCAGGAAGGCACCGATTTTGGCATCCAAAATTCCCAGTGAAAAAGGTTTGGATACAAAATCATCGCCTCCCATGTTCATTGCCATGACCGCATTCATTTCATCATCACTAGAGGAGATAAAGATAATGGGCATGGTCATGGTTTTACGGATTTCCGTTGTCCAGTAAAAACCGTTGTAATAGGGTAGGCTAATGTCCATCAGTACCAAGTCTGGTTTGATTTCAGCAACTTCCTGACTGACAGCACGGAAATTCTGCACACTTTCTACCTGATAAGATTTTCCCAAATGCTGCTTCATGAGTTGGACAATCATCTCATCATCTTCAACAATATAAATCTTTTCTTTTTTCATCTTCTTCATTCTGCAAAAGCCAGGACACAGGTCTTGGCTTTCTATTTATATACTTCTTTTCGATGCCCGACTTCAAGGGCAGTCACAATCAATTTATCATCTTCAATACTGACGATGACCCTGTAATTTCCGATACGATACCGCCATTGGCCAGAACGATTGACCGTCAAGGCTTTTCCGTATTGTCTGGGGTTTTCAGTCACATGACTGGACAGGTAGTTGGTAATCTGCTTTTGAGTAAATTTGTCCAGCTTTTTCAACTGTTTGATAAAACGACTGGTTGGTACAAGTTTATAACAGGTCTTCATCCGTCAACCCCAACTCTTCCAACATTTCCTCCCAGCTAATCGGCTCAATGCCGTTTGCCAAGTCTTCTTGGTATTCTGCCCAAGCAATGTCTGCCACACGCGCATCGTACTCGTCTTCAAGAGCCTCAAGGGTTTTAGTCCGAATGAGTTCCGACAAACTCACACCTTCAAACTTTGCCATAGCCTGCATAAAAAGTTTGTCCTGCTCAGAAACTTTCAATGTAATAGCTGCCATTTTCTCACCTCTTCTGGTATTTCTTTGGTATTACCATTGTAACACCATTTCCCTGAAAAAGCAAGAAATCCCGCATCAGCGAGACTTCTGCTATCGTTCAATAATGCGATAATAGGTTCGGCTGGTCCATTTGTAAATGACAAAGTAAATCAGGACAACTGCAAGCAATGTAATACCACTAACCGTGTAAATCATGCTAGAAGAAACCACTCCGAACATCATCAGCATTTGTTTAAGCATAACAAGTGCAACGACAAAGTGCAGGGTCGCCATAGCCAGTGGCATGAAGAAGACCAAAAGCGTTTGAGAATTAATGGTTTTCTTAACAGCCTGCTGGCTCATGCCCACTTCCTGTAAAATCTTGTAGGATTTCTTGTCCTCATGCCCTTCTGAATACTGTTTGTAGTAGATAATCAAGGCTGCACCTAGCAAGAAACTAATGCCCAACAAGAAACCTGTAAAGAGGAAACCACCTGTGAAGCCCATGAGCATATTGTTGAAATCCGTACGTTGCATGACATTTCCGAGGTATTCTCCATTTTCATCCAGAATATGATACATATCCCCAGACTGCTCTCCAAGAGAGAGCACTTCTTCATTGGTCAAATCGGTAAAGACACGGTAGTCCAGACTGGTTGGATAACCTTGAGATTTAAATGATTCGCAGTACTCACGAATAACGTTTAAAACTGTATCATCTTTAACCACCATAATAGCTGCGGCTATTGTATTGGTAATATCCGGGAAGATTGCCTTATCTAGACTAACTACGTTTTCAAAAGTTTTATCCCCAAATTTAACAATTTTAAGTGGTACTTTTCCACTAGGCAGCATAAAGGCAACTTGATTGGTAGCCAGCTCTGGCAAGTCATTGCCCAACTTCCTGAAATCATCTTGGGTGATGAAATAGGTAAAAGCCATCTTGCTATAGTCTGGATTGGCAATGGTTTCTGGACTAACGACAATCTCACTCCCACCATCATAGACCAGACCAGCTTGATAGGTCAGATAAGATAAACTGTCATTGGCTTTTTCTGGAAAATGGCTGAGCACCGATTGCTGATAGGCACTTTCACCCTGACTTCTATCCGCAACAGGATAGGTAATGGATGTTTCCTTTGGATAAAGTCCACTGGTCATATTTGCCATACCTGTATAGAGGGACGTCGTTGTCGCAATGGTCACAAAGGCCATGACCGCAAGCAATGTGATATTGGCCAAACCTGTTGCGTGCTGTTTCATCCGAAAAATCATCTGCGATGTAGTAATAAAATGCTCTGGCCTGTAAAAATAGCCTTTGTTTTTCCGCCGAGCCTTCAAATACCAAGTCATAAAGCTGATGTAGAACAAGTAGGTCCCCGCAATGACAAAGAGCACCGCAATAAAGAAACGATAGATGACAGCGAGACCTTCCGATTGAGACGAAAGTGACAGGTAGTAGCCAACACCTAGGCTAAGGACAGCAAGTGCTGCCAAGAGAAGATTCCCACGTGGCTCCTTCTCCCCTTTTTCACTAGCTCGGAACAAAATCAGAGGACTGGTCTTGCCAATCGTCCGAATAGCCAACAATTCCAAGATAAAGAAGATACCCGCAAAGAGAAAGGCCGTAAGCACAAATGCCAGAGGTGAAATACTAAAGTGGAGATCGCCATAACTGGTCAAATTCACAAAAATCAAGTAGAGAACATTTGAAAATACACCTGCTAATGCAGAGCCTAGCACAATGACCAAGAGGAAGATGAAAAACAACTCAATGCTGGCAACCAAGGCCACCTTCTTCTTGTTCATCCCCAGCATATTGTAGAGACCGAACTCTCTAGTCCGTTGTTGCATGAGGAAATTAAAGCTATATATTTCCATAATCAGTGAGAAAATGGTCAATACAACGACACCCAGCCCGATAGAGACTGCACCTGTTCCCATGGTTTTCATGACTGGACTGAGCATGAGCAAGAACATGGAACAAATCAAGGTAAAGAGGACCAGACTGGCTAAAACAAAGGGAGCAAAGACACCCATGGATTTTCGGATATTTTGTCCAGCAAGTTTGAGGTAAAACATCTACTCACCCCCTAAAAGTGCAGACATATTGAGCGAAATTTCCTTGGCAAAGTCTTGATTGCTCTTGCCTGCCTTGTACAATTGGTGGAAAATCCGACCATCCTTGATAAAAAGAACCCGTTTGGCATGGCTGGCTGCGTTAGCTGAGTGAGTCACCATGAGAATGGTTTGTCCGTCTAGGTTGATGTCTTCAAACAAATTCAGCAAGTCTTCCGAATTGCGGTAATCTAGGGCAGCTGTCGGCTCATCCGCTAGGACAATCTGTGGCTGGGTAATCAAACTACGGGCAATGGCCACGCGCTGCTTTTGTCCACCAGATAATTCAAAGGGACGTTTTTTCAATAAATCCTGAATCCGCAGTTTTGGCGCCAAAACTTTCAACCGTTTTTCCATTTCCTCATGGCTGGTACGGGCCAATACCAGAGGTAAAAAGATATTGTCTTGGATGGACAGGGTATCCAAGAGATTAAAATCTTGGAAGACAAAGCCTAGGTTGTGCAAACGGAAATCTGCCAGCTTGCTTTCCTTGATTTTGGTAATATCCTGATTATTCAAGATAACAGAGCCCCTCGTCGGCTTGTCCAGGGTTGCTAGAATATTGAGCAAAGTCGTCTTACCAGAACCACTTTCCCCCATGATAGCGATAAACTCGCCCTCTTCTACCTTAAAATCCACATCTTGCAAGGCACGAGTTTCCTCTTTTGAAAAGCGCGTGCGGTAAACTTTTTCTAAATGATTGATTTCTAATAACATATTTACTCCTTATTGTTTTTTTGGTAAGCTTTATAGCCTTTCTTATATCTGAGTTTCATTTTATCTACTATGTTGAAGAACTACAAAAAACTTTAATATCACAATATTTATTATTCTCCAATTTCTTAACAGTTAGCCAATAAAAAATCAAACTAAAGACGACATTAACTACTAGAAAAATCATCATATCGCTCAACGACATATCTTCAAGCGAGCGACTACGAAGTGCAATCATTGGTTGAGAGTATGGGAAAAATTTCGTAAAACTTTCATTGATAAAAATTAATACAAAATTAAGCATACTACCTATCGTCGCAATTCCAATTCCCTTACTGAAATTTCGTGTTTTTACAGTGATATAGGATTGGAGTGTAATAATTGGGAAGGAAGACAAGAGCGATAAAACAATCCATTTAACATGAGTTGCTAAACTAAGGTCAAATGAAATACCACCAATTGTTGCTACAACAATAAAAATCAGCAACAACAAGAGTTGTATTGGAACTATAATGAGAAAACTGCTCATTAATTTTCCTAAATATAATTTCCTCATAGAAACTTGATTAGCCTTTAACATGTCAAGAGTTTTTCGCTCAAATTCAGGAACAAGTAATAGACCTGCAATAATGGCTAACATAGGAGGATAAAGCAAGGTACTGTTATAAAAGGTCAGTTGACCCCAGAGAACCAAAGATTGAGTCCCTTCAACTAAAACCTCACGATTCGCAAAATAGACACCCAACCCAATAAAACTAGAAAAACTTAGAAAAGAAATTCCAATGACAAATAGTTGAATCTTTCTCGCTTTTTTCCACTCAGCAAAGAAATAATCATTCATCTTAATTTCCTCTCTTTCTTAAGATTAAACTTGACAAAAGGTAAAGTACTAAGCAGTAAATGACATAATATGCGAATTTTCCAAGTAACTGATTATCTAAACTATAAGTGAATGCTCCATCACCAAGGAATTGATATTTATATGGTGCAAGACTTCCTGAACCCGTGATTGGATTAAGTAAACTAGTAAAGCTGTAACTTTTTGGGTTTAAGATAATTCCTAGAAAACCACCTAAAAGCCCCAGAGCTAGCAGAATCCCTTGCTTTTCAAGAATCATGGCCAAGGTCAGATAAAGGCAAATCAATGAAAATATTGCAAGTATCTGCCCAATAAACTGAATACTAATAATCTGTAAAGAAATAGAAATTCCTGCCTGTGTTCCGAAAAGATATATTATTAAGATTTCGATAGCAGACATAATACTAAAGGAAAACACCATAAATAAAAATTTTTCACGAAAAATAGCTGTTAGGCTTTGACCGTTAGCTATCTGAAGTTTAAAGGTTTGCCCTTCACGTTCATTCCCTACAATTCGACTAGCAAACACACAAACTGCAATTGGAAGCATAAGTAGATTGACATTTTGATTACTAAACAGGGTTCCGGTCATTCTTAACTCTGGATGTGAAGACAGAGCAGACATAAAGGTTGCAATATTCCAAAGTGTTGCCACCAACATCAAAACAGTGACAATTGAAATAGATTTCGTCCGTCTACTCTTTAACCATTCAATATAAATACCTTTCATCTTACACCTCCTTTGTTAGTTGCAAGAAAATGTCCTCTAGTGTTTCGCTTTCTCTGACTACTCGGAAAATACGATAGCCATTTCCTGTTAGATAGCTAACAAGATCTGCCAACTTGCTGTTTTCCATATTACTTAGCCTAACATGACTAGTAGATGCACCTAAAACCTCTACTGTTCCCAGTTCAACTAAGGTCTGAACAATGTTAGTTTGTGAAAAATCACCGCCAATTTCAATCCAGGTGTTAGATTTTATAGCTTCAATCTCTCCCTCATAAACTAGACGACCATGATTGATAATACCCACTCGATCTGCAATGTGTTCAATTTCTGGAAGAATATGACTGGAAATAAAGACTGTCAGCCCCTTTTCTTTGGCTAACTTGACAATCAATTCACGAATTTCATGGATACCTGCTGGATCAAGACCATTAGTAGGCTCGTCTAATAATAAGATTTTAGGCTTTTTTACTAGCGCAAACGCTAAAGCTAGACGTTGTTTCATGCCAAGAGAATAAGCCTTAACTAATTTTTTTCGATTTTTTTCATCAGCTAATCCAACGAGTTCTAATGTTGGCCAAATATCATCCTTATCAAATCCTACCATTTTCTGAAATACTAAAAGGTTCTCATAACCTGTCAAATTAGGATAGTAGGAAGGTTCTTCAATCATAGAACCAATTTGGCTGAGGTAGGTTTTGTCTTTTTCGATATCTTGTCCATTAACCAAGATTTTTCCTGAAGTAGGAGAAACTAAAGACAAAATCATTTTCATCGTAGTTGTCTTACCTGCACCATTTGGTCCAAGAAAGCCGTAGATTTCTCCTGCTCGTACAGTAATCTTTTCAATATCTACGGTAGTAATATCTTTGTAAACTTTTTCTAAATGATTGATTTCTAATAGCATAATAATGATACCTAATTTCTTATTCATTGTCTAAATCAACTTGGTCAAGAACTTCTTGATAGTTGATACGGTCTGATTCAGCAATATTATCTTCTAAATCTATCTTATAATAACCATCCTGGACACCGATGGCCCATTCCTTGCTGGAGGTTATATAGAGATTATTCAAGGACACTGTTTTTTTCACTGAACCCTCTTCTTTGACAACAGGCCATTCCATAAACTTGACTTCTGTTTCTCGAATATTATCTTCGGCAACTGCTACTTTGCTAACGGCATAGTCTTTTCCCTTGTAATGGAAAGTTTGATAACCCTCATCAAAGCTAAGGCCTGCTGAAGAGGAAGAACAAGCGGTTAGCATTATACTGCCCAAAGCCAGCAAGCCAAATACTTTCTTTTTCATAGTTTCCTCCCTCTAGTATGCCATAAATCGCATCGTTTGCAAATCAAGTGCTAGCTCCTCTAAAAATTCTGCTTGTTCCAAGAGTTCAGCCTTTTCTTTTTCTGAGAATACCTTTTCTTCGATTCTCTTTGCTTGTAAAAATTTGAATGACATATGATTTCCTTCTTTCAATTTCTTATGAGTCTATTATAGAAAATATTCCTCCTGCACTCTCTTACAGTTCTGATTAAAAAACTTACAGCTTTGTAAGGAAAGAAAAAAAGACACCATTTCTGGCATCTTTCAATCTAGTCTATTTTGTCTCCCCGATAAAGGCAATCATGTCGTCTAATTCTTCCTTGCTTTCAGTCACAAGAAGATAGGCGTCATTGCCTTGAAGCTCTGCAAAGGCATCCGGCATGCGTTTGACGGTCTTAATCTTGCCAGCAAATCGTTGATGAATATCATCAGCTGAGTGAACATAGTCAGTCGTGTCACGGCGCGTTGCTACCAAGCAGTATTGAGGCTCAAATCGACGTTCCTCAACTATTCCACCTGTCACTACATTGGCATAATCACGGAAAAGGTCGATAGAATGCGCATAGTTGTAAGCTTCTACAGTGAAGCCACCTGCCATACGGTTATTGTACTCAATCGCAATATAATCCTTACCATCTTTGAAAAATTCAATGTGGAAGAAACGCTCTTTCATACCGAAGGCTTTGATAATCGCGCGACCATATTTTACTAATTTTGGATCTAGTTCTTTCTCGATGTAGTAAGCATTATCTTTTCTAGATAACATTAGCTCCAGCGGAGTATGAACATAGGTTAGGCCTGTTTCAAAGACCACGTTACCCTGGCTATCAACCAATCCATCATAGGTTGTGATAATGCTAGAATTGACAAATTTCTCAAAGAAATAAGCTGTTTGACCATCCCAGGCTTCTTTAAAGGCTTCTAGGTCAGCTTTTTTAGTTAATTTAAAGGTACCGGATGCCCCAACACCGTTGTCAGGCTTGGCAATCATTGGAAAGCCAATTGTCTTAACAGCCTTATCAATGTCTTTTTCCGATTTGACAACCATACCTGGAACCACAGGAACCCCTGCTTTGGAGAAATATTTCTTCATTTCAGACTTGAATTTTGTCTTTTTAAGATGACTTGGCTTTGCTCCAAAAATATTAAATTGTTCACGGAGTTCGGCATCATTTTCAAGCCAATGCTCATTGTGGGATTCTACACGGTCAATTGGACCATGCTTGTAAATCAAGAAAGCAGCTGCACGCTTGACCTCATCAATATTTTCCAAATCATTGACACGGAAATATTCTGTAAGAGCATTACGAAGTTCTTCAGGCAATTGATCGTACGGTTCTTGTCCGATACCTAGAACCGTAACGCCTTCTTTTTTAGCCAATTCAATGCTGAATGGTTGAAAATTTTCTGGATAAAAAGGTGAAATAACGAGATAATTCATAGGTAGTCCTTTCTAGCTTAAAGTCCGATAGAATGAAGGAAGAATGGCATTTGCTTTCTCCACCAAACCCAGTCGTGGGCCACATCTGTTCCCCATGTATCAAACCATGCTGGGATATTTTTTTCTTCAAATGCACGTTTAAGGTTGAAGAATGAATCCAATCCATCCTGTTCCCAATCGCCCAAACCTGTGCAGACGATAATGTCAGCTTGACGATATTTGTCAATAAACCAGCCGTCGTTTTGGTTCCAAATGTAATCTGATGGTGAGTTTTGATAAACAGCATCGTCATTGCCATAGTCTTGATTGTTGTTGAAGAAACGAGCATCATAGACACCTGAAAGGGCGATGACTTTTGTGAAAACATCTGGATGTTGCAGGAAGAAGTTTAAGGCATGGTAGGCCCCCATTGAGCAACCAGTCGTCATCATGCCATCGAACCAGCCTGTTTTATGTTTGATAAATGGAATCGCTTCTTCAATCACATAGCGTTCGTAGGCGCGGTGAGCCTCTGCCTTATCATGAATGGATTTCCAGTCAGCCAACCAGCTTTCACTATCGTAACTCGTTAAGGTGAAAAATTGAACATGACCTGCCTCGATAGAGCCACGGCAAGCTTCAATCATCCCAAAATCTGCATACTCATTGTAAGAACCGCCTGATGAGGCAAAGACAACAACAGGAATCCCCGCGTGACCATAACGATTTAGATTCATTTCTCGTCCTAGATTCCCAGACCAGTGACTTAAAAATTCTACGTGCATATTCATTCTCCTAACTAATTCTTTACATTACCACTTTTCGCTTAAAAAACGCAAGCAATCTGGCAAATAAGCTGCCCAAGCCTCTTCATTATGAACCGCACCTGAAACGACTTCCAAGGCGATATTGTCCAAATTCACCCCACCAGCAATCAATTGGCGATAGTAAGTCAGTGAAGACTTGATATAGGCCTGTTTGATATTACCTGCCATGAGCGTTTTATCTGTATCATCCGCCTCTTCAGTTCCAACATAGATGTAGACCCGTTGGTCCTTGTCTAAGTTTTGACGTTCAATATAACGGTCAAACGCTTCTTGATGGAGCCAGTTGGCTGATGAGAAAACTCCAAGACAACCGATTTGGTCTTGGTAGGCCAATCCCATAAATTGTGTGATGTTGCCTCCTAAAGATGAACCAATCATAGCTGTGTGGGCCTTGTCAGACTTGGTGCGATAGGTCTGGTCTATAAAAGGCTTCACCACATCCATGACAAATTCGGCATACAAGGTTCCCTTACCTCCGAACTGAATGCCTGGGATTCCCATTTCACTAAACTTCCAAGCAGCATATTCATGCATCCGTTCAGCACCATCATTGTCAATCGCTACGATAATCATCTTGGCAATATCAGGATTTCGCTTAACAGTTGGAATGACCTTCCATGAATGCCCAGAAAAAGCTTCTTTACTGTATAAAACGTTTTGACCATCATGGAAGTAGACAACTGGATAGGTCGTTTCCGTATTTTCTTCGTACCCTTTTGGCAATAAGACACGGACACGACGCTTTCGACCAGTGAATGGAACATCTAATTCATGGGTTTTCATATCCAAATAAAAATAGGACTTGTTCATATACATCTCTTTCTAAACAGTGTTTTTAGTATTATACCATATATTTTCTGAAATATTCAGAAAATTTAGTTATTTTATTACATTATTCTGATTTTCCGAACAATATCCTTACCATTTGAGACTATCTCGTCTTTAGTAAAACACAAAAGACACCCGAAGGTGTCTCAAAATTATTTCAACTTCTTATAAATTTCCGAGCGATGTCCTACATGAAGATTGAGGAGTACCAGTTCTCCATCATCAACCACAGCAATAATGCGATAGTTTCCAATACGAAAGCGGACATAGCCAGCTAAATCGCCCGTCAGATACTTTCCAGGAGAACGTGGAAAATCCACATCCACCAGATGCTTATCAATCCACCTAGCAATCTGCCGACTAGTTCCCTTATCGAGCTTGTCCATATCTTCGAAGAAACTAGGGGCATAGTCCACACGATACTTAGCCATAGCGCTTCATCATTTCTTCGTGACTATAAGTTTTCTTATCGCTGTCAGCCCACTCTTTGTAGGTTTTTTCTGCCTTTACCAGATCGTACATATCTTCTAATTTTTCTAAAACTGCTTCCCGAATGAAGTCCGTCTTGGTCATGTGCTGACCAGCAGACACTTCCTCGATTAACTGGACCAAATCTTCGTCAAAGCGCACCGCAATCGGTTTTGATAAGGTTGGCATTTCTATCACCTCTCCATGTTTACTATGTAAACATTATAGTCTGAAATAGGAAAAATGTCAATCAACTTTCCAGACAACACAAAAGACACCCGAAGGTGTCTGATGATAGTCTAAATATCTTAGTAAGCCAAAAACTCTTCCAAGTCCTTGAGGGAACGCTCTGCTATTGCTTCATAACGCTCCTTCTTATCGCGGATCCGCGGTCCGTCCAGCTCCTTGATGATACCAAAGTTGACATTCATAGGCTGGAAGTGCTTGCTTTCGGTGTGGGTGATGTAGAATGGCAGGGCTCCGATGGCTGTGGTCTGCGGGAAGATGACTGGGTCTTCGCCACGGAAGCGGCGAACAGCGTTGATACCAGCCACTAAGCCAGAGGCAGCAGACTCGACATAGCCTTCAACTCCTGTCATTTGACCTGCAAAGAATAGATTTGGATTTTTCTTGGTCGCAAAGGTCTGTTCCAATAAGTTTGGTGAATCCATGTAGGAATTGCGGTGCATGACTCCGTAGCGGACAAATTCAGCATTTTCAAGTCCTGGAATCATCTGGAAGACCCGCTTCTGCTCACCCCACTTGAGATGGGTTTGGAAGCCAACAATGTTGTAAAGGCTACCTGCTGCGTTGTCCTGACGGAGCTGAACAACGGCGTAAGGTGTCTTGTATTCGCCGTCACGAGGCCCCTTGTAATCTTCTGGATATTCCAGACCAACTGGCTTCATTGGGCCATAGAGCATGGTTTTGATGCCACGTTTGGCCATGACCTCAATGGGCATACAGCCTTCAAAGTATTTTTCTTTTTCAAAGGAATTGAGCGGTGCTTCCTCAGCTGAAATCAAGGCCTCATAGAAAGCGGTGAACTGCTCCTTATTCATCGGAGCATTGAGATAGGCAGCCTCTCCCTTGTCGTAACGGGACTTAAGATACACCAAGTCCATGTTAATGGTCGAGCTGTCCACAATCGGTGCTGCCGCATCGTAGAAGTAAAAACCGTCGCCACCATTAAGCGCGTGAATTTTTTCTGCCAAGGCATCAGACGTCAAAGGCCCCGTCGCAATGACTGTAATAGCATCTTCGGGAATCTCAGTAATCTCGCCACGAATGACTTCAATCAGCGGGTGATTGTGAATTTCATCTGTGACTGCTTGAGAGAAATTTTCACGGTCCATGGCCATAGCCCCGCCAGCAGGCACACGGTGGGCCTCGCCAGCTCGCATGATAATGGAATCCAAACGACGCATTTCTTCCTTAAGAAGACCGACAGCGTTGGTCAAACTATCGCCACGGAAAGAGTTGGAACAGACCAACTCAGCAAACTTGTCTGTCTTGTGCTGAGGGGTCGGCTTGACTCCCCGCATCTCGTAGAGTTTGACAGGAATGCCGCGTTTGGCAATCTGATAAGCAGCTTCTGAGCCAGCCAAGCCAGCTCCGATAACATTAATGTGGGTTTGAGACATGAAACTAATACCTCTAGCCAGAAGATCTGACTACTGTTTGGGAATACCCCAAAACAGAACCTTTCTAAATTTTATACCTCTCCAGTATATCAAAAAATGACCGGAATTGAAAAGAACTACTCTCATTGTTTGGAAGTAGTAGATTTAGAACCAAAGAAAAAACCTACCACATCAAGTGATAGGTTTTCATTTTGCTTGGAAACTCTATTATTTAAGAGTAACTGAAGCGCCTGCTTCTTCCAATTTAGCTTTGATTTCTTCAGCTTCTGCAGTTGCAACGCCTTCTTTAACCATAGCTGGTGCACCGTCAACAAGCTCTTTAGCTTCTTTAAGACCAAGACCAGTGATTTCACGTACAACTTTGATAACGCCAACTTTTTTGTCGCCAGCAGATGTCAATTCAACGTCAAATGAATCTTTAGCTTCTTCAGCAGCACCACCAGCTGCAGCAACAGCTACAGGAGCAGCCGCAGTTACACCAAATTCTTCTTCGATAGCTTTAACAAGGTCGTTAAGCTCAAGGATAGTAGCTTCTTTAATTTCAGCAATAATGTTTTCAATGTTCAATGCCATTGTGATTTTCCTCCAATTTAGGTTTTTAAATAGTTTGTAGCACTAAGCAGCTACGCTCTGACGCATTAAGCTGCGTCTTCTTTTTCTGCAACAGCTTTGACAGCGTATGCAACGTTGCGAACTGGCGCTTGAAGTACAGAAAGCAACATAGAAAGCATGCCTTCGCGGTTTGGCAATGTAGCAAGTGCTTCGATTTCTTCTTTAGAAGAAACTTTACCTTCTACAGCTCCACCTTTGATTTCAAGAGCATCAGCAGTTTTCGCGAAATCGTAAATTGTTTTAGCTGGAGCAACTGCATCGTTTGAGAATGCAACCGCAGATGGACCTACAAACAATTCTGCAAGACCTTCAAGACCAGCTTGCTCAGCAGCACGACGCAAGATTGAGTTTTTGATAACTTTGTACTCAACTTCTGCACCACGCAAGTTACGACGGAGAACTGTATCTTGTTCTACTGTCAAACCACGAGCATCTACAACAACGATAGATGTTGCAGCTTTCATTTGCTCAGCAACGGCATTTACTAATTCCGCTTTTTTAGCGATAATAGCTTCACTCATTTTTTTACCTCCGTTTTTATTTTGGGCTAGGCACAAAAAAATCGCACCTAAACCTAGACACGAAAGTACAAATACGTTTATCTCAATAATCGTTTTGTGCCTCGGTAGGATGTTTATGAGTCTAGCTCCCCTACTGTCTTAGGTCAGTTTTTTCAAACCTCAATTATCATAACACAGTATTTTCTAGAATGCAAGACTTTTCTCTTACTTTTTGAAATTTTTTTCCAAATTTTTTTGGACCAATTTTTTTCTCAAGATGAAAAACAACTGCCATTCCCTTGAGAATAGCAGTTTAATCTTATTTAATTTTGTCTTCTTCGTAGTCGCCATTTGGGCAGACAACTTGTTTGCCACCACCACGAACTTTTTTCTCAACAAGATAGTGGTCACATCTTGGACAGGAACGTCCGACTGGCTTGTCCCAAGAAGTAAATTCACACTCTGGGTAGCGATCACAACCATAGAATAGACGATTGCGTTTGCTCTTGCGCTCAATCACCTGACCTTTTTGGCAAACTGGACAAGTCACACCGATTTCCTTGGTGATTTGTTTGGTATTGCGGCAGTCTGGGAAGTTGCTACAAGCGTAGAATTTTCCAAAACGACCTAACTTGATGACCATTTCATGACCACAAACATCACAATCAAAACCAGCTGGTTCATCCTTGATTTGAATCTTCTCCATCTGGTCTTCAGCCTTAGAAAGTTCCACTTTAAATGGTTGGTAGAAACCATCGATAACCTTCTGCCACTGCTCCTTCCCGATTTCTACATCATCCAATTTCTGTTCCATATCAGCTGTAAACTTGACATTAACGATATCTGGGAAGAATTCGACAATGAGTTTATTGACAATCTCACCCAACTCTGTCGGTTCAAATCGCTTAGCAGCAAGCTTAACATAATAACGTTTCTGAATGGTTTCAATGGTTGGTGCGTAGGTTGACGGGCGACCGACACCATTTTCTTCTAAGGTCTTGATTAAAGTTGCTTCTGAATAGCGAGCAGGCGGTTGAGTAAAATGCTGTTCAGGATTTGTTGTTGTTCTAACAACTGTATCTCCTTGCTCCATATCCGGCAACATCTTATTTTTATCAGAGTCATTATAGACTGCCATGTAACCATCGAATTTTACTTGACTACCATTGGCAGCGAAAATGACACCATTTTGCCCTAGGCGAACACTCATGGTATCAAAGACTGCCGCTGACATCTGACTAGCTACAAATCGATTCCAAATCAAGGTATAGAGACGAAGTTGGTCCTTATCCAAATACTTGGCAATAGACTCTGGTGTCAAATGAACATTTGACGGACGAATAGCCTCGTGGGCATCCTGGGCTCCTGTCGCATTTTTGACCTTGCTACCATGTTTTGAATAGGTTTCGCCAAAACGCTCTGTGATAAATTCTGCAGCCTGAGCTTGAGCAACAGGGCTAATACGGGTTGAATCCGTACGCATATAGGTAATCAAACCTTGAGTACCGCCCGTACCGAGACTAACTCCTTCATAGAGCTGTTGAGCAACCATCATGGTTTTACGGGTACGGAAGTTGATTTTATTGGCCGCATCCATCTGCATGGTCGAGGTTGTATATGGAAGTGGTGCATTTCGTTTGCGTTCCTTCCGCTCCACCTGCTCTACCAAGAAATCGTCTCCGTTTAGACGTGCCAAAATCTCCTTGACTTGCTCATTGTTTTCAACCTTGACTTTTTTACCGTCTAGCCCATAGAAACTAGCTTGGAATTTCTTGCTTCCTTTTTTAAAAGTCGCATCAATTGTCCAATATTCCTCTGGTTTGAAATTGTTGATTTCATTTTCACGGTCAATAATCAACTTGAGGGCGACAGATTGTACTCGCCCTGCCGACAAGCCCTTTTTAACTTTTTTCCAGAGAATTGGCGAAATGGAATACCCTACAATACGGTCCAAGACACGACGAGCTTGTTGGGCATCGACCAAGTCATGATTGATGGCACGTGGCTCCTTAAAGGCATTTTTCACAGCATCTTTTGTAATTTCATTGAAAACAACACGGTTTTTGTCATTTTCATCTAGTCCCAAAATATGTGCCAAATGCCATGAAATTGCTTCACCTTCGCGGTCCGGGTCACTCGCCAGAAAGACTTGTTTGGCATTTTTAGCCTCTTTCTTCAAAGAATTGATAAGTGGTCCTTTACCTCGAATGTTGATGTATTCTGGTGCGTAGTTGTTGTCAAAGTCGATGGACATGCTTGATTTTTTCAAATCACGAATGTGGCCAACTGAGGCAACAACCTTATAATTTTTACCAAGATACTTCTCAATCGTTTTGGCCTTGGCAGGCGATTCCACAATGACAAGATTCTTCTTGGTTGCTGTTTTTTTCTTAGTAACTGATTTCGTAGCCATTCTTATACCTTACAATTATTTTTAACCTCACAAAGAATATACTATTTTTTAATCAGTGTCAAGATTTTTATTTTCCTATAGGAAAACTTATTTTAAAATTGATAGTCCAAAAGGATGTCCAAACCCGATGTGATGCACTTTGCGCCTTCTTGAATCAAATGATGACAGCCATCTGATTTTCCATCTAAAATAGAACCCGGAATGGCATAAACTTCTCTTCCTTCTTCCAAGGCACGTTCGCAAGTAATCAAGCTACCAGACCGCATTTTAGCCTCGCAAACCACTAACCCTTCTACCAAACCAGCAATGATCCGATTCCGTTCAGGGAAATGGTATTTGAGTGGCTGGGCACCCGGTTCATACTCTGTCAGCACCAAATGGTGTTTGCCAATGTAGGTCTGTAAGTCCTTGTTTTCTTTCGGATAGATCTTATCCAAACCTGTTCCAATTACAGCAATGGTTTGACCTCCATTTTTCAGACTTGCAATATGAGCTGCAGTGTCGATTCCTCTCGCTAAACCGCTAACGATGACAAAGCGATTGTTGAGTTCCTTGATAATCTTCTGCACAGACTGAACGCCATTTTTACTAGCATTTCGGGTACCAACAACTGCTAGTTTTGATTTTTCCAGCAATTCTAAATCCCCTTGATAAAACAAAAGTACCGGCGGATTGTAAATCTGTTTGAGTGCCAAAGGATAGATGTCATCCAAAATTGAAAATGATAGATACTTATTAAATTCCTCGCGACAGGCTTTTGTATCTAGATTCTTATAATTTTCCATAAATAGCACTGGATTTTTACATTCAGACACTACCGCAACATTGCGTAAGGTCAATTTTTTACCATGTTTTTCTTGATAGGCCAAAACTTTATTCACATTAAGATTGGTCAAGCCTGCTTTTTTCCATTTAAACAATTCAAAATTATTCATTTTCTTCACCTCACTATTATTATTCGTAAAGGAAAGAAAAAATGGGAGTGGGAAAGAACTCGACCCCAAAAAGAGTTCGTCTTCCCACCCCCGCACAGTTGATTAGGTCAGATTTGGAGTGTGAGACACGAACAAATCTGCCAATCAACCACTGCGCTGAGATGTTGACAAGAACTCTGAGAAGTGACGCTGTCCCCTTAATTTTTGAGGTATTTCTTTTATCACACGCGCAGGATTACCCGCTAAAACAACATTATCACCAAAAGATTTGGTCACAACTGCTCCTGCTCCAACAACCACATTATCGCCCAAGGTCACACCTGGTAAGATAATGGCACCGCCACCAGCCCAGAAGTTATCTCCAATGGTAATTGGAGCCCCGTACTCCAAACCAGAATTGCGTTCGTCAGGGTCCAAGGGATGCAAGGGTGTCAACAATTGCACATTGGGACCGAGCATGGCATTTTTCCCAATTCGTATCGGACAGACATCAAGCATAGTACAGTTAAAATTAGCATAGAAATCCTCTCCGACATGAATGTTACTTCCGTAATCGCAGTAGAAATTTGGCTCCATGTAAATCCGCTCACCTGTAGCTCCAAACCAATTTTTCAATTGCTCCGAACGGGCTTGACCATCTAATTCTTCGTTAAATTTTTTCATCTGTTGGCGGGCAAAGGTTCGCATCTCTCTCAATTCAGCATCTGCCGCCATATAACATTGCCCAGCTATCATCTTTTCTTTTTCTGTAGGCATATATTTACTCCTTTTTTTATTCTTACTACTAATCATAGGATTTCTCATTCTAAAAGTCAATCCTTCTTGACAAGTCCAGCTAAGATTTGGTATTGTTCTTATTAATTTAAACCAACGAAAGAGGGAATCATGCAAGAAAAACATGAACAAACTATAACTTTGACTACTGCAGAATTGCTTGGGTTGATACAAACTGAATCGGTGCAATTACTAGACGTTCGTGACCCAGAAGAATATTCAGCTGGTCATATTGATGGTGCTATTAATTGTCCCATGGATCGGATTGCCACATTTGATGGACCAGTCGACCAACACTATCTCCTCATCTGTAAGAGCGGAAAACGTAGCAAGCTGGCCAGAGAAATCCTGTCATCTAAAGGATTTAAGGCAAATGATATTGCAGGTGGCATGGATGCTTGGGACGGATTGATTGTGAAATGAGGGTATTTCGGAAAGGAAGTACCCTTTTTCTTTACTTTATTTTTTAAAAATTATATAATCTAGTTATGGATACTAGATAAAAGAAGGTAGATAATCATGAAACAAACTATTCCCTACTGGCATGAATTACCTGATTTAGATTTATATTTGGACCAAGTTCTGCTGTATGTTAATCAGACGACCACTTCATCAGAGCTATTGGAACAAAAAAGTTTGACGGCCTCTATGATAAACAACTACGTCAAACATAAACAGCTTGAAAAACCTGTTAAGAAAAAATATCAAAAACAGCAAGTTGCCCGCTTGATTGCCTTGACTATCTTAAAAAATGTCTTTTCTATTCAAGAAATCAGTCAGACCTTAAATCTTCTTCTCCACTCGAACAACTCTGAAACCTTATACAATCATTTTGTTGACTGCATGCGAAATGAGGAGAGCGATGAAACGCCTGACATCATTCGTTATGCCTGCCAGTCTGTTAAACTATATTACAAAACCCGTCAACTCACCATGGAGTTAGAAAGGAGTCACCATGAATCCTAGTTTGAAATTAAGCCTGAAATTGTCTTTTGGCGAAGAAGTCGCAAATACTGTCACCCATGCAGTCGGTGCCTTGCTTATGTTGGTCTTACTCCCCATTACTGCTATCCATTCTTTTCAAGATTATAACATGACCGCTGTGGTCGGCATGTCCATCTTTGTCATCAGCCTATTTCTCATGTTCCTATCCTCCTCCATCTACCACTCCATGCCTTATGCTTCTACTCACAAATACATCCTAAGGATTATCGACCACAGCATGATTTACATTGCTATCGCTGGAAGTTACACACCTGTAGCACTTTCCTTGGTCGGTGGCTGGTTGGGATATCTAATTGTTGGTTTGCAATGGGGATTGACCATTTTCGGTATTCTCTACAAAATATTTGCTAAAAAAATCAATGAAAAATTCAGCCTTTTCCTCTATCTCTTTATGGGATGGTTGGTTGTCTTTATCTTGCCAGCTATTCTGCAAAAGACTGGACTTGTTTTCGGAATTTTGATGCTAGCTGGTGGTTTATCTTATACTATTGGAGCCCTCTTCTACGCCAAGAAAAAGCCTTACTTCCACATGATTTGGCATCTCTTTATCCTACTGGCTTCAGCACTTCAGTATATCGCCATTGTCTACTTTATGTTGTGACCTATGTTACGAGTTCACAGATTATTGATACTTGGCTACTTTTGAAATTTCTTGAGCAGGTGATTCATACTCATTTAAAATCAAAAATAGCTATCTACCAATAAAAGTAGATGTAGATGGTTTCGATTTTGAATTTTTTCAAAAGAAAACAACATGCTTAAAATTAATGATTCGTAACTCGAACATAAATAGAACAGTTTTGCGTATTATAAATAATTTACGCTTGCTATTTTTGAACTTAACTGAGTATCAGTATAAACAAAAAATAAAACGCATAAAACCATCGTTATAAGTGAAACGTATAGTTTTATGCGTTTTTCTACTGCTATTAGAATACCTTAGTATACAAACTGAATTCGATTCATCATAATACTAACTATTCAAAAATAATATACACTACTTTTTTTACGTCATCCAATTGTATCCAACTTGTATTTGGATTGGTATAAAATGATATAGATTGTTGACTGATTTCTTGATTCTCTTCTATTGTTGAAGGAATATAGTTCACACCTTCTAACTTTAAAAAGTTATCACTTCGTCCTTGACTTGGTAAAGGATCCCACCAAAAGAAACTCTTACCAACTGGTTCTCCAGCAATAATAAATGGAATTCGATTTCCTTGATACTTACCAATAAATTGCACACGATAGTCAGAGTTTGGAATTGCTTTCTTAATTGTTTGAGCCAAGTTGCGATCGTCTTGATACTGACGGTAATTCTGATATACCAAAAAGACTGTAATCATTGTGAAAGTAATCAAGGATAATTCTATGAAATGTTTTAGCTTTTTCTTTTTACCATAATAAATTGACGAAAAGATAATACCTACTACAAATGGAAACGTAGGAAATAAAGCACGGTATTGCAAATTTCCTACAGCAGCTAAAGTTAAGAAAGGTGAACAATAAAATGCAGATTTAAGAAAAAAACTGCTCATATCTATCTTTTTCGAAAATAATTCAAATAAAAAATAAATAGTAACAAAAACTATGATAACAATCGCCAATAGAGATACTTTACTTAAAAACAAAATATGAAGGTAATCACTATTTCCATTTTGTTGATTGAATAAGTGGTTAAGTAACCAATACACCCCCAAACTAAAACAAGGTGCTAAAAAGAGTTTCAATATAACTAACCGTGGTTTCAATGTATCCTTATTTTGTAGTAAAAAATAAGAAGTGCTAGCGATTATAAAGTCCAGAAAAGATTGGTAAACACTAATGGCGAATCCAAATATTAAAATCGGAATCAACCAAGTATACCAGTTGGTTGATGTTGAAAAATAATAAGCAGATAAAACTACCAATAAACAGGTAAAAACCACTTCTGCATTTTGTAATTGAAAATAAATCTGAAAATAAGTAATCGGCAAGGATAAGAAAGTTAGAGAAAATATAATAAGATGAACTTTTAATTTTTTACTTACAAAGTACAAAAAGAAACCCAGGCCTATTATCATTATTAGGTTATTTAAAATTGGAGAATATCCTGTTGGAAAAAAGAGTTTTTTCAAACCAACTAGACCAATCCGTCCTATTGTTTCCCAAGAAAATAACAAATAGTCATAATGAAGAATTGCATTTTCTGTATCAATCCCAACAGTTGGAAAGATAATAAAGTGCCCCAAAAATAATATTGGAAGGAGATAGGCCCAAATCAAGTCTTTAAATCGTATAAAAAATCTCATTTTTCCTCCTAATGCATTAAACTGATAATCATTCCAATCAGATAAAGGACTGACACGATGCTCAAAAATACCAAATGCGCCTTTCGACTCATGACCACATAGCCAACAAATTCCCGAATGAAAGCATTAAGGCTAAAGTAAAATTTGGTTTTTGCACCGTAGCCGATACACTTGATTTTCAATTGTCGTGCCAATAGCAGAGCTCTGAAAACGTGATAGTAATTGGTTACAAGGGCAAATCGACTGCCAGGTTTCATCAGGGCATAGGAAAATTTCAAGTTTTCCTCGGTATTGGTTGATTGGTTTTCTATCACAATATCTTCCAAAGGAATACCCTGTTCCATGGCATAATTAGCCATGGCCTGCCCCTCTGCCAAGAGTTCATCAGGACCCTGTCCGCCTGACATGATGAGCTTGCTGCCAGGATGTTTCTGGTAGATCGCTATGCCTTTTTCAATCCGCGAAGCCAAAAGTGGCGTTACCTTGTCACCAATCAAGCCAGCACCTAAGACCACCACATAATCAAGCTTGCCTGGGAAGAGATTGACCAAGTTGACAAAGCTAGACGTGGTATAGAGCATGCTGATGAAAATGGCATAGGACACTAAGAATCCAATATACACGAACAGCATGTTGAAAAAGCTGATACCTGAAAGAGATTGAACCACAAAGGGAGCGAAGAAGAGATAGAAAGTCAGGGCAACCGCCAGTCCCATGGATAGGAAATTATGGAAGCGAATCCCTTCTCTCTTCAAAATCTGAAATCCATTTAGATAAAGTGTAAAAAGCAAGACAAATGGACCACTGAACAAGGCTAAAAAAAGCACCATCGCCATGGTTATAGCCAGCAAGCGTAAGATTTCATTGTTTTCGAGAATGCCTGTTGAGATAATCCATGCCAAGGCCCAGACGAGGATGTTCAAGGCAAACAGTGAGATAAAAATCGACCGCCGCTCCCAGAAATAGACGAGAGCAAACAAACCGATAGCCGCTAAAAATAAGCAGAAAAAGACTGTCAAGACTAGTTTCCCCCTGCTACCATAGACTTAATGGGCTCAAAGGTCTTACGGTGAATGGGCGTGATACCTAGATTGTTCAAGCCTTCCAAATGCTCTGCCGTTCCATAACCAGCATTCTTGGCGAAGCCGTAGCCTGAGAACTCCTTGTCATAATCCGCCATCATCTTGTCCCGCGTCACCTTGGCCACGATAGAGGCCGCTGCGATAGAAAGGCTGTTGGCATCCCCCTTGATGATAGAGGTTTGCGGTATGGAGGTATCCAACTTCATAGCATCTATCAAAAGGTGTTCAGGCTCTTGGCTCAACTGCCCCAAAGCCTCTAGCATAGCTAACTTGGTCGCCTCGTAGATGTTGACCTGGTCGATGACAGCTGCATCTTTGACGCCCACACCGACTGCCACGGCTCGCTCCATGACTTCTTGATAGATTGACTCGTGCTTGGACTTGGGGATTTTCTTGGAATCGTTGAGGTAGCGGATTTTGCACCCTTTGGGCAAGATAACCGCAGCTGCCACCACAGGACCTGCTAGAGGCCCCCGGCCGACTTCGTCGATACCAGCGATTAACTCCACCCCATTTTCATAAAGGGCTTTTTCGTAAGATAGCATAGCTTCTAAGCGAGCATCTTCTGCCGCTTCTTTTTCCAGCTCCTTTTGGCGTTTCTTGATAGCAGCCTGGACCCCTGCTCGCTCATCCTGAGCCAAGTCCGCCCAGACAGGGCTGTCTATACTGTCCACCTGAGCCAGCAGAGCAGTCACTTCCTTAATCGTTGCCATCTAAGTCACTCACCCTGTCTAATGTATAAGTGCCCAAGCGCCCGTCCCGAACATCCTTGACAAAGAGGTTGTAAAAACGGTCATAATCATCACGGAAGCCCAGTTTCTTGGTCCAATCCATGATGAGTTCAGGCGTTTCCTGCTCCAAATCCATGCCCTTGAACCGCTCTTGCAAGCGTTCTGGGTAGTTGGCCTTGAAATAGTCCAAACCAAAAATAGTCACTTCATCCATAGGCAAGAGTTGGTCCTTAATGGCTCCAGTCAGAGCCAACTTAAGTCCAACTTCCTGATCCTCAAACTTAGGCCAGAGAATCCCTGGTGTATCAAGGATTTCAAGGTCCTTGTTTGACTTGAGCCACTGTTGGCCTTTGGTCACACCTGGTTTGTTGCCGACAACGGCGATTTTCTTACCAGCCAGACGGTTCATGAGGGTTGATTTTCCAGCGTTTGGAATACCGATAATCATGGTTCGCAAGGTCTCTTTTTGAATCCCTCTTTCGCGGAGACGTTCAATCTTGTCTTTCATCAAACTCTTGGCTGCGTCGGTCACCTTTTTCACCGTCGCTTGTTCTTTTGAGTTGATAGCAAGGGTACGAATGCCCTGACCTTCAAAATAGCTCTGCCATTCTTTGGTACGAACAGGGTCTGCCAAATCGACCTTGTTGAGAATCATGAGCTTGGGCTTGTCGCCGACAATCTTGGTCAGCATAGGATTTTGGCTAGATAGGGGCAGGCGAGCATCGACCAAAATGGTCACGAAATCAACGTGCTTGATGTTCTCCTGCACCTGCCTGCGAGCCTTGGACATATGGCCCGGAAACCATTGAATAATTGCCATGGGGTCCTCCTAAATATGATTCATTGAAAAAAGCCGTAAAAACGGCTTGTTTTTTTATTATTATAGCAGAAAATCAATATTTTGTCTTACTTGTTCCTCTTAAATTCTCTCCCGTAACTTTTCGACAAAGAGATAGGCTGCGGGACAAATCAGAGTATTTTTTATTGTTAAATTGTTGATTTGATAAATCTTCTTGCGGTCAGTATGCGGAAATTCTCGACAGGCTTTGGGACGAGCATCATAGATACTACATAGATTATCGCCTCCAAGGAAGGGACAGGGCATGGATTGAAATACCTTATCTCCGTCCTCATCCACACGCAAATACATATCCTCAAAAACTGGAAGTTTCATGCGTAAATGCTTGGCAATTCGGGTAATATCTGCTTCTGTAAAGAGCGGTCCCAACGTTTTGCAACAGTTGGCACACTCTGTACAGTCGATTTCAGAAAATACTTCGGCATGAATATCTTGAACAATTCTATCCAAATTTTTAGGTGCTTTTTTCTTCAAATTTGCTAGAAATTTTCGATGTTCTCCTTGCTTCTGCTGGGCCAATTGCTTGTATCTTTCAATGTCGACGGTCATAAACTCTCCTTTTCGACCACTATTATACCACAAACTAGCTATTGAGCTCTGCTATTTTTCAAAACCTTCTTCAGAAAAAATCCTGCGGGAAACTTCGGCTACAGGTAGACCAATAATGGTGTGAATATCCCCAGAAATACCTGCTACAAAGCGTGGATCCAGCTCCTGAATACCGTAGGCACCGGCCTTATCCAGTGGCTGCTTTTCACGGATATATGATTGAATAACCTCTTCAAGGGCTGGATAATAGTCGACAAAATCAATCTGTGCAACCGTATAAAAAACATCTAGTGAGTGTCTTGTCCGTAGGCAGACAGATGTTACAACGTGATGGCTCTTTCCAAAATAGGAACGTAATATGGTTTCAGCTTCTGTCAAATCTTGAGGCTTGTTAAAAATTTGCCCATCTGACACGACGATTGTATCCGCAGAAATGTAGAGATGACCAGTTACCAAATCCATGTCCGACTTGGCTTTGGAAATTTCACAACAAGTTTTTGCAGCTCGAGTGAGAAAATCATCTGTAGCGAATTGTTTCATAAAATGTTCTTCGATACCACGCTCATCCACTTCAACTGATGCGATTTGTGGTTGTAAAAATCCCAATAATTGTTTACGACGTGGGGAGTTGCTAAGCAGAACGTAAGAACTAATCTGCTCACGATCCCCCTCTTTTTGATATTGAAATACAGTTTGCATGTTTCCTCCAGTCAAAAACAGAGTCCGAAGACCCTGTTTTCAGATGATTGATTAGTTTTCTTTTCTCCGACCTACTGCCATGGCCAGTCCTGCAAGACCTAAACCAAACAGGCTGAGCGTCAGATTCATCTGGTCACCAGTATTTGGCAAGACTCCTGCTTTTGTAGTTTTTACTGGACTTGCTACTTCTGGTTTTTTATCTCCTACTTTTGGAGAATCAACTGGGACCTTCTTGTCCGTTGCTGAAGTATTTTGTGCTTGATTAGATGGTGAATCTGTATTTTCGGCTGGAACAGTTTCTGGATTTGATGCTGGATTTTCTGGATCAGTATCCAATAAAATCTCGATAAAGTCTGGGTAGCCATCTTCATCCGTATCAATGCTTGAATTTACAGGAATGATACGTGAATATGGGTTGACAACCTCATAAGCTGATAAGTCAGCTGTCTTTAGGTATTCAGCAAAGACGCTGTCCATTGAAGGACCTTCTTCACGTGCTCCGCCAAGCATTGTGTAGCCGTCACCACCAGCAGCAAGGAAGTCATTTGTTGCTAAATAGTACGTTTTTTCAAGATCCAAGGCGTCATATTCGCCAGTCTCTGGATTAAGAATACCGATAAGAAGAACACGTTCTTCTACAGGAAGAGTTGGATCGTAGAATACATTTGCTCCTGAAATGTGTAGGAATCCACCACTAGCTTCAAAGAGCGGCATGCCATTTTCATCTAAAAGCATCTCGCCAGTTTCTGGATTCACTTGCAATGTAGATGATAAAGACTTGGTAAACATATCATAAATTTGCTGACCAGTTACAGTGATTTGGGAAACGATGTTACCAAATGGCAAGACAGCAATAATATCACCTTTTGTTACAGGCTGGTCCTTAGCAATTGTTGCACGTAGACCACCACCGTTAGTCACAGCAAGGCTAGTTTTGTTTGAAAATCCTGTTTGACCATATGCATAGATTGCATCTGTCACTGCATTCCCCAAGTTGGTTTCACGAACACGCACGTTTGGGCGGTCTCCGTTTAATTCCACTGGGTTATTTTCAATAACTACTTGAGCATTTTCGGCTTCATATTTTGCTTTAATTTCATCAACCAAGGCTGTAATTTTAGCATTTGGCGTCACATTTTTAGTATCCGCGGCAGAAATCAAACTAGCTTCACCCAATAATTTATCGGATTTCAAGGTTACTTTACCGATATTGTTCAAGTAAGAGCCTGTTTGATTATAAGTAACATTATCCCCATAGGTAGTAGCTTCTACCGTGTGGGAATGACCGTCGATAACAATAACACGTTTACCAGCTAATTTACTATTTTTAGAAAGTGCTTCAGCAAGAGTTGAGCCTCTCCATTCAACAGGTGTTGTTGAATCGACACCTAGGTGAGCTAGAATGATATAGTTCTTGTAAACACGATTATCTGCTAGAGCACGCGCTTCCACTTCGTCAATCACTTTATTGACTTCTGTGACTGGGTCGGTAAACGTTACTCCCTCAACATTTTTCGGATGGGTTTTTGTAGCAGTTTCAGGTGTTGTTACACCGATAACTACAAATTCATCACCTACAACAGTTGGAGTTTTATCGACGATAGTTGAAGCTTCAAAAACACGAGCGCCATTAACGTAAGTGTTAGCACTCAATAGCGGGAAGTTCAAGGTTTCCTTGTACTTGATTGCTTGATCCATCCCAAAGTCAAATTCATGGTTACCAACAGCCATTGCATCATAGCCGACTTGGTTCATGATATTGGCGCGGTCTTCACCTTTTGTAGAGTTGGAAATGGGAAGTCCTTGGAAGGCATCACCAGCATCTACTACAATTGTATTCTCTACTTTGGCACGTTCTTCTTCAATGACTGCCGCAGCCTTTGCGTCACCGATGACATTCTTTTCTTCAAGAATGCGACCGTGAACGTCGTTTGTGTGGATAATGACTGCCTCTACTGTTTCTTCCGCAACAGGGACAACAGTTTCCTCCGTTGCTACGTTTTCAACTGACGTTGCTGGTACCGTAGCAGTTGCATCAGTCGTTGCTGGCTGATTGGTTGTGGTAGCTGCAGTCGTTGTCTCAGCAGCTTGTACTTGTTGAGCTAAAACAAATGGAGCCAACAAGAGTGTGGACATTACAGGCAACAAGATTTTTTTCTTTTTCATAAATAGACCTTTCTTCGGCATTTTTTATATCTCTATTATACACTTTTTAACAAAAAACAAAAACATTAAAATCGCTTACATGTTAAAAAGGTTCGAAATAAGCGAATTAGCTATCTAATCCGCTCATTTCCTATTTACCAAATACTATTTGTCCATTTGCAATGGTGTAAAGGACCTGTCCTTTCAGACTATCACCAACAAACGGAGAATTAGCAGACTTCGAGGCAAAATCTGCTGTAACCAACCGATTTGCATTTGGTTCAAAAATAACAAGGTCAGCTGGGCCATTTTCAGCAAGATAGCCAGCATCAAGGCCATAGAGCTTGGCTGGATTAATCGTCATTTTCTCCAGCAATTGCACGAGTGTCAGATGCCCTTCTTCCACCAGATGCGTCAAACCAAGTGAAAGCGAGGTTTCCAAGCCTGTCATTCCTGATGGGGCCTTTGTGAGATCTTCTACATTTTTCTCATCTGCGTGATGAGGAGCATGATCCGTCGCAATGACAGAGATAACACCAGATTTCAACCCATCAATCACAGCCAAGCGATCACTTTCTAATCGTAGCGGAGGGTTCATCTTAGCATTGGCACCTTTTGTTAGAAGTAAGTCCTCAGTTCGTGAAAAATGTTGGGGGGCTACTTCTGCCGTGACGTTTGCTCCGAGACCTTGAACAAATTCAACCACCTTGACCGACTCGGCTTTGGATAGATGCTGGATATGAACACGCGCACCCGTTTCATAGGCAATCATGACATCGCGAGCGACCATGCTGTATTCTGCTACGCCAGTTGCTCCACAAACATGAAAATGTTTTTCAGCTACTTGCTCGTTTAGTCCCAAGACACCATTCAGGTCAGGGTCTTCTTCATGCAGGCTGATGAGACAGCCCTGCTCTTTGGCTAATTTCATAGCTTGTCTAACCACGCCAGCATTTGTCAAAGGAATACCGTCGTCCGAAAAGGCCACCGCTCCAGCTTCTAGCAAGGCAGGAAAATCGGTCAGGTTTTGCCCATCGAAATGATCTGTAATGGTTGCTACACTATAAATGTGAATAGCTTCTTTTTTAGCGGAATCCAATACTTCTTTTAAGGTTTCAACATTTGAAATCGTCGGATTAGTATTAGCCATCATGACAACAGAAGTAAAACCACCCGCTGCTGCAGAAAGAGCTCCTGTATGAATATCTTCTTTATGGGTCTGACCAGGCTCCCGAAAATGCACATGAACATCGACCAAACCAGGAGCAACGACTAATCCTGTCGCATCAATCACCTGTTCAACGTCAGCAGAAATCGACTCCGCGATCTTAACAATCTTACTTCCGTCCATCAAGATGTCGCAAACCTTGTCTAAACCTGATTGCGGATCCAACACTCGACCATTTTTCACTAATAACATTCATATTCTCCTTTGTAGTACCAAAGCCATTACCATCTACTATCGAAGCCAATCAATTCCTGTTCTGCCTTGTGAAGTCAAGTAGGCATTTGCTTGTGAGAAGGGCTTGCTTCCAAAGAAACCTCTATAAGCTGAAAGAGGGCTTGGATGAGCAGATTCGATAACCAGATGTTTTGGATTGGTTATCAACGCCTTTTTCTTGCGAGCATAAGCACCCCAAAGAATATAGACAACAGGCTGGTCTAAGCTATTGACCACCTTAATAACAGCGTCCGTAAAAGGCTCCCAAATTTGCCCTGCATGTCCATTTGCCTGACCTGCTGGAACAGTTAAACAAGCATTGAGCAAAAGCACACCTTGTTCCGCCCAGGCTGTCAAATCATGATCTTGTTTGACGCCAATATCATCCGTCAATTCTTTTAAGATGTTTTGAAGAGATGGCGGAGCTGGTACCGAGTTCGGAACAGAAAACGACAAGCCCTGTGCCTGACCAGGTCCGTGATAGGGATCCTGTCCCAAAATAACTACTTTAACCTCTTCCAAATCCGTTGTTTGAATGGCAGCAAATACCTTCTCACGAGGCGGATAAATGGTTCCACCAGCATAAACATGATCTAAAAACTGATTGATTTTACCAAAATAATGCTCTGGCAACTGTGCCTTTATCAATTCGTGCCAAGCTGAATGTTCCATAAACTGCTCCTAGTTTGAACTTTTCTCTTTAACAATATAAATCGGACGTTTCTTCGTTTCCAAGAAAACTTTTGCCAAATATTTACCGAGAATACCAATGGTCATCAACTGCAGACCTCCCAAAAATAGGATGATACAAATAGTCGACGGCCAGCCAATTGTAGGATCTCCGAACACCAAGGTTTTGAAAACCACAAAAACCATTAGAACTAGCGACAACAGGAAGGTGAAGAAACCTGTATAGGAGGCAATATTCAAAGGTGTATCTGAAAAATTGATGATTCCTTCAATAGAATAAGAAAGCAATTTCCAGAAAGACCAACTAGTTTCACCAGCGACCCTCTCAACATTTTCATATGGCAAGTATTCTGTCTCGAATCCAACCCAAGCAAAAATGCCTTTTGAAAAGCGATTGTATTCAGACACAGATAGAATAGCATCTACCATGTGACGACGCATGAGACGGAAATCACGGGCACCGTCTACTACCTCGACCTGGCTGATTTTATTCATCAATTTGTAGAATAATTTTGCAAAAAAGCTTCGAATCGGTGGCTCACCATCACGACTGACACGACGGGTTCCAACGCAATCTAAATCTGGATTTCCATCCAACATAGCCTTCATTTCCATCAACATTTCAGGTGGATCTTGCAAATCAACATCCATGACAGTCACTAGTTCACCTTTCGCAGCTTGTAGACCTGCATAGAGAGCAGCTTCTTTCCCGAAATTCCTTGAAAAGGAAAGATAGCGAACAGCTCGATCTTGACCAGACAATTGGCGTAAAACCGTTAATGTCCTATCCTTTGAACCATCATTGACAAAAATATACTCAAATTGTTCCCCCATCTCCTTACGAACTTTCTCCATAGCATCGTAAAAATAGGGAATTGCCTCTTCTTCATTAAAACAAGGCACGATAACTGAAATCATGTTCTTCTCCTCATACGGTCAATTATTGTATTCTCAAAATACGTTAGAGACTATTATACCATTTTACAGGATAAGTTCCCAGAAATCGTGCGTGGGCTCGTTTTAAATCTAGTCTTCCTGCCAAGTTTCTTGATTTTGACGGAACTTTTTAAGCAGATTCAAACCATCTGCATTGATATATCCCTGTACTTTTGCGACCTTGATTAACTCTGAATAATTGCTGAGCGTCACCAATTTCACGCCAGCATTGTCAAAATTACGATCTGCCTTTGGCAATTCATAAGTAAAGATTGCCACAACACCAATAACGTCAGCGCCTTCACGCTCAGCTGCTGCTACGGCATCTAGAACAGACCCTCCAGTAGAAATCAAGTCTTCAACGACAACCATTTTTTGTCCCTTGACGATGCGCCCCTCTAATTGATTCCCTGCACCATGGTCTTTTGGTTTGCTACGGATATAAGCAAATGGCAAATTCATCCGATCTGCAATGATAGCGCCATGAGGAATACCTGCTGTGGCCGTTCCGGCAATCACCTCAACCTCAGGAAATTCCTCTTCAATGCGTTGGACAAAGCCATCTTCAATCAAATTTCGAGTTTCAGGATAAGATAGTGTAATACGATTATCTGTATAGATAGGGGATTTGATACCTGATGCCCATGTAAACGGCTTTTCAGGGCGCAGATGAACTGCCTTAATATCCAATAAGTGTGATGCGATTTCTGTTGCTAGTGTCATAATAGACCTCCTTCTAAATGCGTACCATTCCAACATGACCATCCCGCCGAATAGCCTGTCACTCCTAAAGTATTGGTTCAATCTATGAACCCTACAAAAAACTATATTTATCCCTGTTGAATTCTTACAGACTTCTCCTAGTCCACCATTTCAATCCATGAATTAAAATACTGTTCAATGAAATTGGTTTTCTCTTTTATTTCTGTCACGGTAAGTTTTTCATCAAGACCTGTCAGAACCCATTTATCCTCAACATCATCTCTGCGATGGATAATCGTGACCAATTTCCCCTCGAAAGCTGTCAAAGGCTGCCGAACATCTTTGGAAATGATGTAAACATCTTGCTCTTCACCATCTCCAGCCAATAGATTTGGGACGTAGCCGTAATTGATGGGGTACTGGTTGCCAAATTTATCAATATACCCGATAGGTCTATCGATGATAACCTGATAAACCTTATTCACGATTCCATTCCTCTTTAATAGACAAATAGGTCTGGTAAGGATGGTCGGCTCTCGTAATCGGGCGACCTACTACGATGTAATCACTACCGATTCGAGCAGCATCTGCTGGTGTCATAACTCGTTTCTGATCGCCTACTTCACCGCCAGTCGGACGAATCCCTGGCGTCAGGCACACAAAATCAGAACTTGTGGCATCTTTAATCAAAGCCACCTCATGCGCTGAACAAACCACCCCATCAAGACCAGCTTCTTGTGCTCTTTGAGCATAATGAACAACCGCTTCCTGCAAACTAGTCTGTATATTCTGGTCTGTTCTCATCTGCTCCTCTGAGGTAGAGGTCAACTGAGTGACCGCTATTAAAACAGCATCCTTACCCAATCCCCTTCGTGCTGCCCGCATCATCTCAACACCACCAGCAGCGTGAACGTTGGTCATATCCACACCGAGTTTTGCCAAGACTTTCATAGCAGACTCGACGGTATTAGGAATATCATGCAGTTTCAAATCTAGAAAAATACTGTGACCGCAGCCTTTCAAATAATTGATAATACCTGGTCCCTCCGCATAATACAACTCCATTCCAACCTTTACATAGAGTTTCTCATCTGCTGGAAACTGTTCCAGAAAAGACTGAACTTCTTCTTTACCTGCAAAGTCAAGGGCAATAATTGGTCTTGTTTCTTTCATAAAATCCTTTCATTTACACAAAAATCCCTGCCAAATCGGTCAGGGATGTGCACGAATTCAGCTTGAAAATCACCTTTCAAGCCTATTACATGACACCTTCCTAGCCTCTCTGGACTTAGTTAAAGGAGATATTTTCTTTATATTACTCTTTTATTTTACCTTTGTCAACGCTTACCCAAGCTATGTCTGATTTCTCGGCGTAAACCTTCCAAACTATCAATACCATAAACTTCCATGCGTTTTGGCAAGTCTTGAATAATCTTTGGACAAGCAAATGGGTCTGTAAAGTTGGCTGTTCCTACCCCTACAGCTGAAGCTCCTGCAACCATCATCTCTATAGCCTTGTCCGCCGTATCCACACCACCCATACCAATAATAGGTAAATCAGTCATCTGAGCAACCTGACGAATGAGTTTGAGAGCAACCGGAAAAACTGCTGGACCTGACATTCCTCCTGTACCATTTGCCAAGATTGGTTGTCGAGTTTTGAGATTGAATCGCATACCAACCAAGGTATTTATCATCGTCAAGCCAGTCGCTCCAGCATCCTCAGCAGCCTTGGCCAACAAGGTTATGTCTGCCACACTTGGTGTCAGCTTAACGTAAACAGGGACAGATGAGGCTTCGACTGCTGCTTTTACTGCTTGATAGGCTAATTCTGGTACCTGTCCAATCAAGAGACCATTATTTCCGTGGTCCACATTGGGACAGGAAATGTTCAACTCGATAGCTTTTACGTTTGGAGCCTTTGAAATTTTTCCTGACACATAAGCATATTCTTCATTAGAAAAGCCAGCCACATTGGCAATGATTGGCAAATCTGGAAAATGTTGCGCTAGCCATGGTAATTTTTCGGATAAGACTGCATCAACACCTGGATTTTGAAGTCCAATGGCATTGAGCATACCTGCTGGTGTCTCGGCTACACGGGGAGTCGCATTGCCATAACGAGGATGACGGGTAGTCGCCTTAATCATAATGGAACCAAGCTGGTTAAGGTCATAATAATCTGCATACTCCTGACCAAAACCGAAGCAGCCAGAGGCTGGAATGATGGGATTTTTCAAGTCCAAGCCTGATAAGGAAATCGCTAATCGTTTTGTCATTTCAACCTCCTATAAAATCAGACTGCCAGTCGCAAAGACTGGACCTTCCTTGCAGACACGCTTGTTCTCGTGTTCTTGTCCCTCTTTAGGTTTGACAACACAGGCATAGCACGCCCCCATCCCGCAAGCCATCCTAGCCTCCAGTGAAATGTAGGCATGAGGATGGTCCTGAAAGCGTTGGTCAACATAGTTCATCATAGCAGGCGCCCCACATGAGTAAATGGCTGCAAACTCGTTTGTCAGCTGTTCAACGACCGTTGCGACATTCCCCTTACGCCCATAGGAACCATCATCCGTTGTGACATAGACCACCCCGTAGCTTGCCAGTTCCTCTTCCAAAATGACGGCCTCTTTGGTGGCAAAACCAATGATTGACGTGACTTTGGCGCCACGGTTCGCCGCCTGTTTCGCCACTTCCACCAAGGGAGGAACACCGATTCCTCCTCCAATGATGAGAATGCGGTCATCTTCTTTGAGAAAGTCTACTTCAAACCCTTTCCCAAGCGGTCCCATAACATCCAAATACTGCCCAACAGTCATTTTCGAAAAGACTTCCGTCCCTTGACCTTCCACTCGGTAAATAATCCGACATTGAGACTTATTCCTATCAATCTCGGAAATAGATATTGGTCTCCGCAAGAGCATGGAATCATCTGGGACACGAATATGGATAAACTGACCCATTTTCATATCTTGGACCATATTACCCTGCAAGGTCATAGCAAAAATTCGTGGCGCTAGTTGGACTTGGTCCACCAGTAACATCTGTTCTTTTAAAATCATCTTTTCTCCTAATCTATATAACAATGACACAGAAAACAAGAAAGTCGATATAGAGAAAAAAACCTTGCTGGCTAGCAAGGTTACACGAAAAGAAGGCAACATTTACCCTATTTATCACGTTCCCTTCTTCGCCTCTCTGGACTCAGTTAAAGGATATATTTTCAGCATTATACATTTTTTAGAATAATTTGTCAAATCATGTTACAATAGAGGTATGAGAATCCAACAATTATACTATATTATCAAAATTGCAGAAACAGGCAGTATGAATGAGGCTGCCAAGCAACTCTTCATTACCCAACCCAGCCTTTCCAACGCTGTACGAGACCTGGAAAAAGAAATGAAAATTAAAATCTTTTTCCGTAATTCTAAGGGCATTACCCTGACAAAGGACGGCATGGAGTTTCTTTCCTACGCTCGTCAAATTGTTGAGCAGACCGAACTATTGGAAGACCGCTATAAAAATCCGAATGCAAAACGCCAACTATTTAGCGTCTCTTCTCAACACTATGCCTTTGTCGTCAACGCCTTTGTCTCGCTTTTGAAAGAAACTGAAATGGAAGATTATGAACTCTTCCTACGTGAAACGCGGACCTGGGAAATCATTGATGACGTTAAGAATTTCCGCTCAGAAATCGGAGTGCTCTTCCTCAACCATTTTAACCGTGATGTTTTGCTAAAACTCTTGGACGATAACCGCCTATCTTATACGCATCTATTTACTGCGAAACCACACGTATTTGTCAGCAAGACAAATCCTTTAGCACAGAAGAAATCAATCACTCTTGATGATTTAGTGGATTTCCCCTATCTCAGCTATGAGCAAGGTATCCATAACTCCTTCTACTTTGCCGAAGAGATTTTGGCACAGGAACACCATAAAAAATCGATCGTTGTTTCCGACCGAGCCACCCTCTTTAATCTCTTAATTGGTCTGGATGGCTATACAATTGCGACTGGTATCTTAAATTCAAATCTTAATGGGGATAATATCGTATCTATTCCACTTGAATTTGATGATGAGATTGAATTGGTCTATATCCAACATGAAAAGGCATTGCTGTCCGACATGGGAGAAAAATTTATCAATTACCTACTTGAAGAGGTAAAATTCGACCAAAAATAAATACCATTTTATATAGACAAACAAAATACAATATGTTATGATACATTTATGAAAGACGTTGAAAAGAAAAATGAAAATAATTCATTTTTCTTTAAGGAAACGCTTTCATTTTTTTATAGTTTATGCTATAATACACATATCATATATATTAAGGAGTGGTTAGATGGCTCAAAATAAAATGTTAGCTATGATTCTTGCTGGTGGACGTGGTACTCGTCTTGAAGGTTTGACAAAGAAAGTCGCTAAACCAGCGGTCGCATTTGGAGGAAAATACCGTATTATTGATTTTCCCCTCAGTAACTGTGCCAACTCTGGTATCGATATTGTCGGTGTATTGACCCAGTATGAACCTGTATTATTAAACTCTTATGTTGCACAATCTCAACGTTGGGGCTTGGACGTACAAGGTTCTGGTATCTTTGTCCTGCCACCAAGTGAGAAGATTGAAGGTTTTGGTCTTTACAAGGGCACAGCTGATGCAATCACTCAAAATATTGACTTCATCGATCTTCATGACCCTGAATACGTCCTCATTCTTTCAGGAGATCATATCTACAAGATGAACTACGACAAACTCCTTGATACACATATTCAGAAAAAAGCAGATGCCACGATTGCGGTTATCGAAGTTTCAATCAAAGAAGCTTCACGTTTTGGTATCATGAATACGGACGAAGATTACCGTATTGAAGAATTTGAAGAAAAACCAGAAAATCCTAAGAGCAATTTGGCATCAATGGGTATCTATATCTTCACTTGGAAGACCTTGAAAAAATATCTCCAAGAAGATGATAAATCTGAAACTTCTTCACACGACTTTGGTCATGACATCATTCCTAAATACTTGGAAGATGGTCGCACTCTCATTGCCCATCCATTCCGTGGTTATTGGAAAGACGTAGGAACCGTTAACAGCCTCTGGGAATCCAATATGGACTTGATTGATCACGCTGGAGATTTGGACCTTTCTGATCGCTCATGGAGAATCTATTCAGAGGATAAGGGATCTCCTGCCCAAGTCATTGGTGCGACTGCAACTGTTAAATCTGCCTATATTGATAAAGGAGCAGTTATTGATGGTACAGTAGAACATTCTGTTATTTCAACAGATGTACAGGTCAACCAAAATGCCGTCGTAAAAAATTCTGTCGTCCTGCCTGGTGCTATTATCGGCGAAGGTGTTGAGCTTGACTACGTCATCGTCGCTGAAAATATTAAAATTGCTGACGGAGTTAAACTCACAGGAGACATCGACCATATCCTCTTGATCGACAAGAATGTAACCAAGTAAGAAAGGACTGCTATGCTAAGAAATACTCTCGGAATTGTAAATATTGAAGGAAACAATGTACATTTTGGTGATGTGATGAAGCACCGTGGCGTACAAGCTTTCGGTTTCTTAGGTCGTTATCGCCTAATTGACTTTGCTCTATCCAATATGTCAAACTCTGGAATTACAGAATTCCAAGTGTACATGCCTGCCGAAATGCGTTCAACAATTCAGCACGTTGGTACAGGAAAACACTATAATATCAACAGTAAACGCGGTACCCTTCGCTTGCTCAATAGCGCAACAGACCCAAATAGTGTCTATCGTCATGATATTAATGCCTTCACAGAAAACATCCACTACATCGAAAATTCTACAAAAGATTATGTGCTAGTTGCTCCATCTTACTTTATCTATAGCCAGGATTTTTCAAAAGTCATGGATGACCATATCGCAACGGATGCTGATATTACCGTTCTTTATAAAAACGTTTCAGATGCTAAAGAAAATTTCATCGGCTGCCAAACTCTCAAATTTGGTGAAGACCATCGTGTCGTAGCTTTTGAGGAAAACCATGGTAAATATAAAAACCGTCCCGTTTCCCTTGAAGCCTACATTATGAAACGGACTACATTTATCGACTTGATTAAACGTGCTAACAAAGTGTCGTCTCTCTACTGGTTAAAAGATATTTTACGTGATACAGTTGACCAGTACAAGATTATGGGCTATGCACATCGTGATTATGTCGCATGTATCAATACGACTGCTTCCTACTTCAATACTCAAATTGAATTGATTGACCAAGATACCCGCAAACTCCTCTTCAAACATGATTGGCCAATCCATACCCAAACAAGTGATAGCTCACCATGTTTGTATGGTCCATTGGCAGAGGTCAAACGTAGCCTAATTTCAAACGGGGCAAACATCAATGGTCAAGTCGAAAATTCAGTCATTGACCGCGATGTTATCATCGAAGAAGGCGTTGTTATCAAAAACTCAATCATTCTCAATGGCGTGACAATCAAGAGTGGGGCAAATATTGAAAATGCAATTATCGATAAAGCAACTAAAATTATTCACCCAATTGACATCAAGGGAAGCGAAACTTCGCCTTCATACTTGAAACCACACCAAATCATTTAGGAGCTAACATGACAAAAAAATCTGTTCTCTTTGTAGCATCCGAGGGACTTCCGTTCATCAAGACTGGCGGATTGGCTGATGTTATTGGCTCTTTGCCAAAAGAATTGGTAAAACAGGGTTTAGATGTCCGAGTCGTTCTACCACTCTACAAAAAAATTGCAGTAAATAATCACTCTGATTTCGATTACGTATCAAGTTTTGATGTGCGAGCTGGCGACATCCAATCTATGGCAAATGTTTACAGTCAGGTTGTTGATGGAGTAACATTCTATTTTATTGAGCACCGCGATTTCTTTGAACGCGATGAACTATATGGATATGACGATGATGCCATGCGTTTTGGCTATTTCCAACATGCTACATGTCGTCTGTTAGAAGCACTTCATTTCTTCCCGGATGTCATGCACACACATGACTGGCACACTGCTGCCCTTCCATTCCTTTGCCGTACTTTCTATAGCTACCGCGAAGAATTCCGCAATATCAAGCATGTATTCACTATTCATAACTTGGCTTTTCAGGGAATTTTCCATAAACAAGCGCTTTGGTCAGCGCTTGGCATGGACTATAGCTACTATTTGGATGGTATTGCACGTTTTCATGATGAATGTATCAGCTTCATGAAGCTTGGTATCCTATACGCTGACAAGGTTACTACAGTTTCTGAAACTTATGCTCGCGAAATCCTAACGGAAGAATTCGGCGAAAACATGCAACATGTACTAGAGTTGCGCAAATATGACTTGGTTGGCATTGTCAATGGTATCGACTATGATAGTTGGGATAGTCAAACAGACCAATACCTTGTGAGAAATTATAGTCTTGAAACGATTGAAAGTAAAAAGGCTAATAAACTGGCCCTGCAAGCACAATTTGCCCTTCCACAAGATGAGAATGTCCTATTGATAGGTATCGTCTCTCGCTTGACATGGCAAAAAGGGTTCTATCTCTTGACCGAGGTACTTGGTCATCTTCTTCAAGCCCATGTCCAATTTGTTATCTTAGGCAATGGTGAGGAAGACATTGAAAATGCCTTTAATCACTTTAAACACGCCTATCCTGATAAATTTGCATTCTACCGTGGTTACAATGAACCACTTGCCCACCAAATTTATGCAGCAAGCGATCTCTTCCTCATGCCTTCTATGTTTGAACCATGCGGCATTAGCCAGTTGATTTCAATGCATTACGGAACACTCCCTCTAGTGCGTGAAACAGGTGGCTTGGTTGATACTGTAGCACCATACAATATGTCTACCAAAGAAGGAACTGGTTTTAGCTTTGGAGGGCGTGACGCTTACAATATGCGACAAGTCTATGATTTAGCCCTTCAAACCTACTATGATCGTCCAGATGACTGGCATGCCATGGTTGAACAAGCTATGAAGCGTGATTTTAGTTGGACAGCTTCGGCAGAGAAATACATCTGGCTCTACCGTGAAATTAGTGGTTAGGAAATAAGATGAAAAAATAAACTGAATCGGAGTGGGACCCTAGTCCACTCCTTTTCGGCAATGGAGATTGCTATGACAGAATTTACTGACCTAGATTTATATTATATGAATGCTGGTGAGCATACCACTCTTTACGAAAAAATGGGTGCTCATATTATAAAAGAAGGAAACAAAATTATCGGAACACAATTTCGTGTCTATGCCCCAAATGCCAGAGAAGTATTCTTAGTTGGCAACTTTAATGAGTGGCAACGCAGTCACTCTATGGAGCGTGAAATTGATGGTGTGTTTCAACTTTATGTAGACGGATTAAAATCCCTTGAAGATTATAAATATCTGATTATCACACACGATGGGCGTGAAATATATAAGGCTGACCCTTATGCATTTTTCAGCCAAGTTCGTCCAGACACTGCCTCTACAACCTACAATTCGCGTTATAAATTCAAAGATGACCTCTGGATGTATCATCGTGTTAACTATGATTTTAAAGAACAGCCAGTATCTATCTACGAGGTGCACTTAGGTTCGTGGAAGCAAAAATTTGCTAATAAGAATGAAGGAGGAGCACCTGTAGAAGCTTTCAATAGTTATAAGGAAATTACTCCACTTCTCATCGAACATATCAAGGAAAATAACTACACACATATTGAATTATTGCCAATTACCGAGCATCCTCTCGATGCGTCTTGGGGCTATCAGGTAACAGGCTACTACAGTCCAACTAGTCGCTATGGCAAACCAGATGAACTTAAGTATTTAGTTGACCAATGTCACCAAGCAGGAATCGGAGTGATTCTTGACTGGGTACCACTTCATTTCTGTAAAGATGCTCATGGGCTCTACCAGTTTGATGGTAGTTGGCTATACGAATACTCCTACGAACAAGATCGTGAAAACCACCAGTGGGGGACTGCTAATTTTGACCTTGGCAAAGGCTTGACACGCTCCTTCCTTCTATCCAATCTTAAGTATTGGTTGGAATATTTCCATTTCGATGGTATTCGTGTAGATGCTCTCTCTTATCTCCTTTACTGGCGTGGTGAAACAGACGAAGATAAGATAAATCATGCCGCTATTGACTTTATCAAACGTGTCAACGCCATGGTCCATACCGATTATAAGGGAGTCCTGATGATTGCAGAAGACTCATCAAGCTTCCCAAAAGTAACACATTCTCTAGAGGATGGCGGTATTGGATTTGATATGAAATGGGATTTAGGTTGGATGAATGATACACTAAAATTCGTGGAGCGCCCTGCTATTTATCGAAAATATCATTCAAATGAAATTACTTTTGGCATGTACTATAACCAAAACGAACAATTCCTACTGCCACTTTCGCATGACGAAGTTGTACATGGGAAACATTCCATTATCGAAAAGATGAATGGCGACTACGAAGATAAGTTCCATCTGGCTCGAGTCTACTACAGTTTTTATTTCGCCCATCCTGGAAAGAAGTTACTCTTCATGGGGAATGAATGGGGTCATATCCGTGAATGGCACGAATATACAGAAATGGACTGGGGACTGCTACAATTTCCAATCCACCATTCTTTCTATCAAATGATGAAAACATTATCTACTTTCTATAAAGAACATGATGCTTTCTGGAAATATGACTACCAAGCCTATGAAAAAGGATTTAATTGGGTAAAAATAGATGAAGAAGCAAGCCTGTATGCTTTTTCTCGCACTAGTGATGAGCAAGAAATCTTGACTATTCATAACTTTAATGATCAAGAACTATTTGATGTACACTTGGATTTGCCAGCTGACAGCGAATATAAACTTGTCTTCTCATCTAATGCTATTCCAATGGACACATTTAGCCTCTATCCCGATGAAAATGGAGCTAGAATTACTGTACCACGTTTGACCAGTTTTTATCTAGAGCGTGTGAAATAATATAATATATGAGAATGGAGTATTGAACCGACCCCAATTTTCTGTCTAACTTTTGGGGTGTGGCTCACTTATTCCATTCTTTTTGCATGCAAAAACAACCACCGTTTCCGATGATTGTTCGTTTCTCTTATTCAACACTTGTATATGTTGCAGCTTTCTCAAGGAAAGTATCAAACTCACCACTTGCTTTTACTTCTGCGATAACCTTGTCTATCGCAGTTTTTAGTTCTGTACTACCTTTTGGCAAAGCAATGACTTTCGAATTCTCATCAATCGTTGGAAATTCAACGGATGCAACGGCTAAATCTGAATTCTGTGAAACATAACCAGCAGCAACTGGAGAATCCATTAAAATAGCATCAACTTTTCCTGATTTGAGCTCATTTACAGCTTCACCCATCAAGGTTAAAGAAATTAGGTTAGCTTGACTAATATTTTCCTGTGCGTAGGCTTCCTGTGTTGACCCCTTTTGTACCGCAAGAGTCTTCCCGCTCATAGCATCAATTGAAGTGAGTGAATTGGCGCTATCTTTTTTGATAAGTAAGACATCAGAAATTTGATAGTAACTTTCAGAGAAATCAAAAACTTTTGCACGCTCTTCCGAATAAGATAGACCAGCAATTGCAATATCAGCTTTGCCATTTTGAACGCTAGACAATACATTGTCAAAACTCATTGCTGAAACTTCAAGCTTGACCCCAAGTTCGTCGGCTATTTTTTGAGCCAACATCATATCTGCACCAACAACTTCATTCTTTCCATCAACTAGTGCCTGAAACTCGAATGGAGCATAGTCTGGACTAGTTGCCACTACCAATGTACCTTTTTCTTTAATTTTATCCAATGCAGATTGTGATGACGTCGAAGAACAAGCTGCCAATGTCAGTCCTGCTAAAACTGTTGCTACTAATGCCAAGATTTTTTTCATATTTCCTAACTACCTTCTCTTTATTTTAATAAAATACTTATTCTAAAAAACACAAGTTTATTGATTTTCATTGTATTTTCTTGCAGTTTTTTCAGAATGTATTCTCATTTTAATTCATTTTTATACATTTGTCAAGAAAATATTATTTTTATTCACTTTAATTGTATAAAATTTAATTGTTAGCAATGGATAATTCATAGGCTTCTTGAACAAATTGATCCATCTGTCCAGATTCCACTAGTTTTGTAATGACAGAGTCAACTTTTTCCTTTAAAGCTGTACTTCCTTTTGGCAAGGCAATAGCATAGGCATCTGAATAGCTACTTTTTATCTCAGTATCTAAAATAACCAAATCATCATTTTTGGCAACATAGGCTTTCGCAATCGGCTCTTCAAAAATAACTGCTTCTACCTTCTGTGATTTTAATTGATTAATCAGCTCTCCGTTCGAAGCTAGAGCAATAACCGTGGAAGACGGAAGCTGTTCTTTAACGATTTGTTCTTGAATAGAACCTTTTTGTGCTCCTATATTTGCCTCAGCTAGAGAATCAAGCGATGTATATTGTGCAAAATCCTCTTTATTTATAATAACTTTATTGGTTGAGGTGTAGTAAGGAATGGAAAAATCATACACTTTTGCACGCTCTTCAGTGGCTGAAATTCCTGAAATGGCAATATCCGATTGCCCTGACTGGACATTGTTCAAAACATTATCAAAACTCATCGCTGAAAATTCGACTTCTACACCCAATTCTTGCCCAATGGCTTTTGCAAGCTCAATGTCAGCTCCAACGATTGTATCTTTGCCATCAACCAGTGTTCTAAACTCAAATGGTGGAAATTCTGGATTTAATGCAACAATTAGTTTTCCCTTTTCCTGAACATCCTTCAAAGAAGTATCTTCTTGAGTAGCATTTCCACTACAAGCGCTTAGGGTCATCGTTGCTAGTAAAACCAAGCCTGTCATAATATATTTTTTCATCATCATATTCTCCTTTAAAATAATCCTGTGCATACTTATACCGTTTTTTTATATAAAACATCGGACTTTCATTGTAGTGAAATGCATATTTTTTTCTCCTTTTTTGAAAGATAAAAACATTTTATGTCATTTTTATACATTTGTCAACTTATTTATTGTATTTTTATTCAAACAACATAAAAAAGAAGCTATTTCTAGCTTCTACCTAAAATTCTTATCCCACTCTCCATCTTCATTTTTTCTAGTATAAAAGAACTCGGACAAATCTGGCTCATCCATGACTTTCAGTATTTCTAGCAAATCATAGGCCAAATCCATCTGAGGCAGGTCCGACTTCTCGACCCAACGCACTTCACCTTCTTCAGTTGATCGGATAGTTCCTGTAAACTCTGTTGCCTTATAGAGAAATACAATGTAGCGCTGCCCTTCCTTGTCCGGCCAATGCTTTATCCCGACTAATCGTGCATTTCCAATCGTCAAGCCGGTCTCCTCAAAGACCTCACGAACAACCGAATCATGGAAATTCTCGCCTTCTTCAATATGTCCCTCTTATGTCAAGTAACTGACACTATTTTTTTACTTGATTTCTGACTAATTATATCACAAAACAACCTATCAAGAAAGAGACTTGATACGATTCAAGTCTCCTCTTCAACTATTTATAGATAACTGTAAAAAATCCGAGGCAGTCAACAACTACTTTTTCAATGTGAGTGCTAACTATTTCTTTTGTTAACCTATCATTACTCAACAACTGAAATGTATTAACTTCTTTCAGCTGTTCTTCTAAATTCCTAACAGTTTTGTCTATTACCATTTTCTTAGTAATGTAATCTTCCCTAGTCATCAGGCTATCCTTGTAGTCTTGGAAAAAGGATAGTTTTTGTCTCTTTAATCGCTCAATCTCTCTAAGAACTCTAGTCTTAGAAGCTTTTGGGCGGGACTTATCCTCCTCATACCCAAGTTTCTCCTTGATTGCTTGCTCAATCTTGTCTGCTCGGCATGACTTCATTTTTTCTCCCTGTCCTTTACAATAGCGACAGGAAAAATACTGATAACCTTGATGGTTATATGAACCAATCAAAGAATGGTCACAATGCTCACAACGAATCAGTCCTGTTAAAATGCTAGGAATTTTCGGAGGATGAGAGTGTTTTTTCTGGATAACCTTCTTAGCTTTTAATCGAGCAACTTGTTCAAATAGTTCTGATGAAATAATCGCTTCGTGATTGTTCTCAATCCGCTCCCACTCTGATTTTGGTCTGAAAACATGCTTCCCCCTTACATACGTCCGAGTATTAAACAGATAAGTTCCCTTATAGGCTTCATTCTTTAAAATTTGACCAACGGTAGTGCTACTCCAAACATTTCGTTTTTGCTCAGTTGTTAAACGGAGTGACTTTGCGTAACGTGCCTGACTGATTTGCATCTTTCGTTCTGCTGGAGTAATGACTTGTTCTTCATTCAGGAGTCGAGCAATTGTTTGGTAACTATTATCATCAAGATACAAGGTGAAAATCCGTCGAACAATTGGTGCAACTGTCTCGTCAATAATAATCTTGAAACGGTCCTCTGGATCCTTGAGATAACCAAATGGGGGCAACCAGCTCATGTTTTTGCCCGAGCGTTTCATGCTGTTCATCGCACTCTTAACCTTTTCAGAAACATCCTTGGCATAGAAATCATTGAGGAGGTTTCTAAACGGAACATCAATATCCAGTCCATTTTGTTCAGATGTCAAACTATCATATTGGTCATTTATAGCTATGAAGCGAACTCCGAGAAAAGGGAAAATATTTTCTAAATAATTCCCTAGTTCCAGATAATCACGCATAAAACGAGACAAATCCTTAACAATGATATGACGGATAATTCCCGACTTTACATCAGCCATTAAGCGTTGGAAAGCAGGCCGATTAAGACTTGTTCCTGAAAAACCATCGTCCACAAACTCCAAGCGTTCCCAATGATTAAAGTCTGATGACTGATCAAGGTACTGATTCAAAAGATAGCGTTGGTTGGTAATGGAGTTACTTTCGTCTGTCCCGTCCTCATCGACGGAAAGACGAAGGTATAAAGCCATTTTAGACATGGTCATCACCTCCCATCAGGCAGGTAAAAGTTACTATCACAGACTTATCCACTTCAACATCTATCCGTTCTATCACTTCATTAAGCAGTTCTGCCGTTAAAACTGATTGATTTTGGCATTTAGCAAGATGTTTAACCCAACTGACCTGCTGACTGTGTTTCTCCTCAATTTTCATCGCTAAAGCCTCATAATGGGCTATTTCTGTTGAGAGGGTTTCAATTTTTGAGGTAATCGTCGCCTTTTGAGACAAATAAGTCTCTCGTTCCTGAGCCTCAAGGCGGTAATTCAGATAAAGCTCGCTTTGCTCAGCTTGTAGACTAGCCAAAGTCCTTTGAAATTTTTTTATTTTCTTTTGGCAATCTCTAAGATATTCATTCCTCTTCATTTCTAATTTGGGCAATAAGTTTTTAACCGTGCCAAGCCGATTCATCTCTGCCTGAACCAAGCTCAACACAATCTTATCTAAGGCTTGTTCACTGATATAGACAGTTTGTTTCTCTGAAGGTGCTGAACCATGAAGATATTCCATAAAGTAATAGTAATCATACTCTGATTTGGAATTTGAGAAATGCTTACAGTACCTTCGCATTTGAGTTGATTGCCCCTTGACATAGATAAGCCCCTTATAACGATTAGTAGTACGAGGTTGAGTCTGTTTTCTTATGGAACGACGTTCCCTGATTAGTTTTTGAAGGGTTTGATATTCTTCTTTTGTAATATAACCCTCATGACAATCATCTACTTGAATAAAATCTTTTTCAGATAAAGTTTTATTATGCCGACGTTGAATGAGGCTACCATAAAACGCAGGATTTTGAACAAGTCGCTGAAGGTTCGCACTTTGCCATTGTCGTGTATCATTCTCTGTTCTATACCTTTCTCCTGTTTGGCGATAGGCCATTGGCGTAGCAACTTTCTGCTGATTAAGGTATTTTGTCACCTGGTTGATAGATTGGCCTGCCATTAACTTTTCAAAGACATCTACCATAACAGGTTGAACTAGTGCATCAATGACTAAACGATTACCACCCTCTCTTCTTTCTAACTTATATCCATAGGGAGCAAAGCCAGCGATGAAATAACCTTGCTTTGCTTTCTGAATATGACTAGCGGTAACTTTCTTTGAAATATCCTTAGAATATAAGTCGTTGACCAAATTCTTGATTTCCACTTCAAAGGATTTCTTATCTTCTAATCCGTTGAGTGTGTCTAAATTGTCATTGATTGAGATAAAGCGAACCCCCATAAAGGGGAATACTTTGTCAATCAGTCGTCCCATCTCAATGTAGTTTCGACCCAAGCGGGATAAGTCTCGAATCAAGATACAGTTGATAATCCCTTTTTTGAGGTCTTCCATCATGTCCTGGTAGGCAGGTCGATTAAAGTTTGTCCCAGAATACTCATAGTCGATGTAACACTTGGTTACAAATAGCCCCCTTTCCTTGGCAAAGTTCCTAGCCAGACTTTCTTGCGTTTCTAAGGAGTGCGATTTGTTTCGCCAACTTTCTGTACGTTCATTCGACAAACGAATGTAAATGCCTGTTCGATAGGTTTTAAGAGATAACCCTTCTTCTGTTTCCTTACGGTAGCGGTTCTTGGTACGTGCCATTAGACCACCTCCTTCTCTCGATGAGAAAACTGCTGGAGGACTTCGAGTTCTGCCATATCATGAAACACCAAGGTCAGCTCCTGATTTTCGTGAATGACAATGCGGTCAAGCAAGGAAACTAGAGTGAGGCGATTGAGCTCTCGGTTATTTTGTATGGTACTCAACTGGTCTAACCACTTCTCCTTATCCTGAAGTTTATCATACAGGATTTGAGCTAACTCTTTCTTTTGAATGATTGTGTCTTCAATTTGATTTAGTTTTTGGCGATAGCATCGCTGAAACTCTTGGTATTCTGTATCATTGATCAAACCGTCGTCTAAATCCAAATACAAGGACTGGAGCAACTGTTCGTACTTCTTGCGATTCTCAAGTAGAGAAGTAAAATCGACTTCCAAAAACTGTTCTTGATTAACATAATCAGGAACTGCTTTAATCAGATAAGACTTCCAGTCAAGATGTTGATGAATAAAGGTCGATACTAAGTCAAGTAATATCACTTGCTTGACTGCATGGCGACTACATCCTCTTCCGTTATTGTAGGTGCTACAAATATACTGAACAGTCTCTTTATCCTTGTAGCGGAGCTTTCGTTGTACAAGCTGAGCTTGACAGTCGCTGCAAAATAATAATCCTGCAAATAGGTCAGGCAGCTTCTTCCCATGTTTGACATCTCTGAGTAAGAGATTATTAGCAAGCTCAAACGTACTTTTTGAGATAATCGCCTCATGTGTATCATCAACTCGTACCCAATCTGCTGGATTCACAGCTACAGACTTTTGTGACTTGTAATTGAGTTTGGTTTGCTTCCCCTGTTCCAAACTACCTGTATAGACACGATTTGTCAAAATACGATTGACCATTTTCGTGTCCCACTTGTAGTTATGACCATGAAAACCTTTAATCTTTTCTTGACAGGCTTTCTTACGTTGTAGAGGCGTTTCTACCCCAGCTTGATTAAGAAACCCTGCAATAGCGTTTGACGAATATCCCTCTAATTTAAGAGTAAAGATTTTCTCAATAGTAGGGCGTACATTCTCATCAACCACTAGATGATTCCGTTGCTTTTCATCTTTGCGATAGCCATAAGGGGCAAAAGCTCCAATAAACTCGCCCTTTTGTCGTTTAGCTTTTTGAGTGCTTCGAACTTTGGTTGAAATGTCTCGACAGTAGCTATCGTTAATTAGACTTTTAATGGGCATAACCAAGTGTGTTTCATTTGTATCAGCAGTCATACTATCATAGTGATCATTAACCGAGATAAACCTAACTCCCATAGCAGGAAAAATTCGCTGAAGGTATTTCCCAGTCTCAATATAGTCACGACCGAAGCGTGACAAGTCCTTAACAATAATAGTATCAATTGTCTTATCATTCACCATAGCCATCATACGGTTAAAGTCAGGGCGGTTAAAGGTTAAGCCACTAATACCATCATCCATAAATTCTTCTAAAATGGTGAAATCATGATTTCTGGCATAATCTCTCAAAAGTGAGCGTTGGTTGATGATGGAATTACTTTCCACATTATCCCCATCATCTCGTGATAAGCGTAAATAAATACAGGTTTTTGTCATATGTATCTCCTTAATCAGTATTTAGGTGCTTACCGATTAAGGATTGAGGTTCTACAACTCTATTTTACATCATTTCTAAAAACATGTCCGCTAAAACCTCAAATTTTTTCAAGCTTTCGACCTAATAAATCATCTAAAATATCCGTCAGACTAAGTGACTTATTCGTCACTTGCACCGTCACCTTATAACCCTCAATCACAACCTGCGGTAATTCCGCACCTGTTTGTATTTTTTCCATAAACGTTTTTCCTTTACTTCAAAATATTGACCTCAGTGGGAAGAACTGGTTAAGTCCTACATGGGGATTGCACCCGCTGTCCTTTCTCGATGGCAGCCTGAACGTTCAGAAGTATCATTATCCTCATTTGTCTCATGGCAGATAGGTAACCAACCTATTTTATAGCCGATAATTCTCGCTCATCTCACGGCGTACCAGGCTAAATTGCTCCACAAATGATTAAAGTCCCACCTTGGTTTATTCAGTTGTCAATGAACAAACAAGGAGAGACTTCTATTTTTGTATTCTTTTACGAAAATCTGTTAGATGTAACAAATAATCCGTGCTCACACTATAAAGATTTGAAAGCTTAATCAAAATATCTACTGGCAATTCTCTGGTGCCACTTTCTATTCTAGAATAAAAGGATTGACTACAACTCAAATAATTTGAAATAAACTCTTGACTATAGTCAGAATCCTCCCTCAAATCTCTTAGTCGCCTATACATTCGTTCACTCCTAATGAAATTATAATTAAGATTTGAACGAATCTTAAATTTTATGCCAAATTGGCATAACAGATAATCCTACTCTGGAGAGAAATATCCTAAAAGTTCTGCTTTATGGATTGCCTCCTGCCTATTATTAACACCTAGCTTTGAAAATACATTTGCCAAATGATTCGAAACAGTCCGTTTGCTTAAAAATAAGGTTTCACAAATCTCATCAATTGTTAAACCATTTCTGACCGATTCTAACACTTCTATCTCTCGTTCAGACAAGATATCCACGATTTCTTCTACCGAAAAATACTTTTTTCCACTATATATACCTTTTAATTGAGTAAGAAGCTTATCTGGATCGATACTTTTATCAATAAAAGCATAAGCTCCCATCTTCTGAGCTCGATATTCATAAATTTTTTTGCTATATCCTGTTAAAATAACGATTTTAATACCTCGTTCTTTTTTTATCATTTCTTCTGCCAAGGCTAATCCATCTGTTTCATAAATACTAGTCAAATTAATATCTATCAAAATGATATCGTATCGACTATAATCAATATCATCTACTGATTGAAAATTTTCAATTAAATCAACATAATCAATTGTTTCTGATAGCTCTAAAATCATTTTTATGCTCTGACTAAACAACTTGTGATCATCAATTAATAAAATTTTCATAGCATAACTCCTTATCTATTGGTAATTGGATTTCTACTTGAAACATAGCATCCATTGTCTGAATTTCTATTGTTCCACCTAAAACACTGACACGATTTTCTAAATTCTTTAACCCATAACCAAGATGGTTACTAGAAATATCATAATCATTTTTACAAGATAAATAAATAATATCGTCAGATACAGAGAGAGATAACGAAATAATATGGCCTGACGAATATTTAACAGCATTGGTCACTAACTCTTCAATAAAGCGATAAAGAATCTTATCATACGGTTCCATTAGAAAAAAATCAGACTGAAAATCTGTTTCAACTTTTTTCATAGTCTCATATCTCCTCAATATTCTATCAATTAATGATGTATATTTTTTAGTTAACTCCTCATTGCCACTACTCATTGGTTGATAATAATCCATTCTCTCTCGGATACGTTGAACTAGTTCATCTGAGACATATCCAATCTGAGTTCTAAACTTCTCATCTTCTCCATATTTATTAAAATTTTTAATAGCCATCACGCTTTGTAATACTTCGTTATGAAGAAATTCTGCGAATTGTTGCTCTATATCTTCATTAGCTAACAAATTCTTCACCATCTTATTTCTTTTCAAAAATAAAACTTCTAAATAATCTTTTGCACCCGTTAGCCGCTTACCTCTAAATAATCTAATAAATTCTTCCGTTAGAAATCCAACTATCAGCACAAGTAAATTAAAACAAATAAAACTTTGTTTTAAGTCTAGCCTTACAATAATAAATGTAGTAACCAAAAGGATACTTACCCCCAGTAGTACTTTTAAACTTGCCTCAATATATAATAGTTTCAACTCATCTATCTTTTTTTGAAAACTCATATAAATTGTTTTCAAGTGGAACGCAACAAGTACCAAAAGAATTTCTACATACCATAAAAAGTTTAAAATACCAATATCAGTCGTATTAATATATAAAATAATATAAGTAACTGGTAGGAAAAATGAAAGGAAGGTTAAATTTTTCCTCTGGTAATTTAAAAAAGATTTCAACTCTTTTTTATACATCATTAACAGAATAATAGGTAAGTAAGAAATGAAAAATGATGTAAATATAGATAAAAATAAAAAGAGGGGCTTGCTAAAAAAATAAGATATCTCTGTAATAATTATAACAATAAAAGTTACAAAAAATAGTTCCTCACCTATTTTTTTACCTAACAAAATAATAGATACTGAACTATAAACTAATAGAAAAGAATTAATGGGATGAAGTAAATCTAAAAAATGGAATAATGTGTGTTCAACATTCAAATTCAGAGCCAATTGCCAACTAATTAAAAATAGCGATAGTAATAGCCACAACTTCAATTCACTATATTTAAACTTTAAGAAATTACAAATGTAAGTAGAAATAATCAACAAAATAATAAAAACAACTGCAAATTTTTGAGTAAAAGTTGATGAAAAGTCAAATGGAATTTGAAGGTATATATAAATCATTAATATAAAATGATTTATTAAAGTGATCCACCATAACAATAGTGAGTTATCAGAAATATTCTTTAACCACGTCTTCATATTTAAAATTTCCTACTATGATTTTTTATTATCATTATATCACAAAACCAGAATAAGGATAGCTAATATCCTATTCTGGTTTTCACTCATCGGGTCTGATTACTAGCCTTTAAACAAACTTTATAGGTAAAATAGATATAAACTGCAAATAAGCCAATCATAAACAATAAATATTTTGCATCAATGACAACTGTCGTATTCGCGAAATTTTCAAAGTAGCCTAATAAGCTGTTACTAAGTGAATAACTCAATGGAACAGCTATTAGCAACGGGATTAGAAAATAGGCAAGAATCTGTTGAAAAATAATTTTTTTATTTTGCTTTCTTTGATTTCCTAGTAAATAAAGTATATTGTAATCATTAACGCTTTCTAATGCATTTGTAGAAGCCTGCAACGACAGAATACTCAATGTGATGACTGTAAAAATAACTCCCACAAAAATTAGAACTAACACAATGACTCCCATAAATCCTAGATATAGTTCTGCTGATCGAACTTTTGTTTGATATACAAAATCAGATTGATTTCCTTCTTGATCCGTAAAATAATAATTTTCAATCCAGTTCTCTAAAAATGATTCAACATTTCGTTTATCAATCCCTTTTTTATATAAGGCTACATAATGTAAACTGTTAACAGTCAATTTTTTCGCTACTTTATCAGGAACGATCAATGTCCCTCGATCATTATTTTCTACTGTAGTAACAAAATAAACATTTTCCAAAGCACTTTTAGAACTTGACCTTAACTTTACACCGGAAACAGTCAATTCGTTATTTTTAGAGAGAAATTCCCTAATCTGCTTCCTAGTGCCTTTATAGTTTGCATTTATTAAAAATTCATTGTCTGACAAACTGACTTCTTTTTTCCCTTGAAGTCTTAATAAAGAATTGTAATCAGTAAGCGAAACAATATTAACGAACGAATCTCCTAATTCTTTATCTAAATCCCATAAATTGCTTGTATCAATAATATCTTTATAAGTCAATTCACTTATATAAGTTGGATACTCAAACTCTTTATCAATAATCGAAAAGTCAAAACCATCTTCTTTTAACTTACTCTTTACATCTATATTGTTATAATGGTATTTTTCTCCCTTAAACATCTGCACATCAATATCATAAGGAATAAATTTATTTAAATCATTACTCAATGAACTGTAGGCGCTACCACTAAAAATCAATAAGCTAGTTGCTAATGTCAAGGAAAGCGATAATACCGATATAGTCACCGAATTACGATCTGCCTGTTTAGATAGTTGTCTGAGTTTAAATGAATTATATTTCTTGAAATACCAATTTGGCAATGAATAAGTTAAGCGGATCAAAGAATGGCTTAATGTACTGTAAAAAATAAATATAACTAGTACAAACAGTGTTATAAGTAACATTCCCCAATTTCTAAGAATTGAAATATGAGTATAGTCTGATAGATAGACACATCCAAAGCAAATAACTAGTGCCGATAAGATAAATAATAGCACTTGCCACTTTGTTTCTCCTTTCGAAAAAATAGAACTTTTAACACCATTTTCTTGAATAAGAGAAATAATAGCTTGCTTTCTAAAGGTAAATATGTCCATCACACCAATAATTACACTTGTTGCTAAATATGATATTCCTAGTAAATTCACTGATTTCATGTCTAGGAAAAACATATTACCAAAATAATTCCCCATAAAAAAATTAGAGGCAATATGTGCTAGAACAATCAGTACTCCTAACCCTAAAATAAATCCTGCAAGCAAAGCAAACAGATTAACAACCATTGTCTCACAGAAAAGCGTTCCTACAATATGACGTTTTTTCATCCCCAATGTTGCGTATAGACCTAGCTCTTGTTTTCTTCGGCCTAATACGAAACCAGTGGAGTAAACAACTAAAAAAGCAATTGTACTCAATACAACGTAAGATAATAGCCCCATATATTGTGTCATAATGGTTGTCATCATCTCCTTAGCACCTGATAAACTTTGCATGACAGGATGATTTGGCAAAGCATTAAATGCATAGAGTAGACTATAAATTAACGTCAAACTAAGAAAGTAAACTGTGTATGTCTGTAAATTTCTTTGAACATTTCTAAGAATTAATTTTGGATACATCTTACTTCTCCTTATCGTGTATGTTTATAAATTTCTTGTAAATATTCTTCATTTGATAAAGAGTGGCGGTACATATCTGCTGTAACTTGCCCATCCTTTAACAGAATAATCCGTGATGAATACTTAGCTGCTGCTGGATCATGTGTCACCATTAAAATGGTAATGCCAAAATCTTGATTAATATCTTGCAGAAGAGCCATTAAATTTTCTGAGTTAGCCGAATCTAAAGCACCTGTTGGTTCATCTGCAATAAGCAGTTTAGATTCGTCAATTAGAGCACGTGCAGTTGCAACACGCTGTCTTTGTCCTCCTGATAATTGATTGGGAAATTTATTTCGTAATTGACCAATTGATAATTTTTCTAGGATATTTTCTATTTTTAAATGACAATCAGAAACTTTTTTTCCTTGAATCTGTAACGGTAAGACAATATTCTCATAAACTGTTAAAGTTTCAACTAAATTATAAGATTGAAAGATATAGGAAATATTTTGTGAGCGATAGTTTGCCAACTGATTATCTGTTGCATTGATTATATCAAATCCCTCAAAGGAAATATCACCTGACGTCGGCTTATCAATTGTTGAAATACAGTTTAACAAAGTTGTTTTTCCACTGCCGCTTGCTCCCATGATAGCAAGAAATTCTCCTGTCTTTACAGAGAGATTAACATCCGATAAAGCATGAACTAGACTATCTCCCTCCCCAAACTCTTTATTTAAATTTTTTACAACTAATTGTGACATAAGTATTCCTCCATTTCTATTTTACAAGACTATTATAATCAATCTGTTCTTTAATATCATGAGTAATTCGTGCATAATCTCTCTAAAGACAAGTAAAAAAGCCATAAACTAGTATGGCTTTTTAAATATACATCATTTCCGTTCTTTCCGTTTTTTCATAACGTAGACGACACCAATAATGGATACTCCTAAAATCAATACGGGAGCATAAAACTCAAGTGTTCCAATAATTCCTTCCATCTTACCCTCCAATCTTGTTCATTCTATCCACAGCGGACATTTGGTGATGTACATTCATAAGAAAAAGTGAAAGCCCACCCACAGCGACCTTGACTAGTCATTCGAACTGCAGTTCTGAATCCAGCTGCGGAATTACCTGATAGTTCTTGATTGTCAATTTCATGACGCAAGCTATCAACTTCTACATAATTTTCTTTCATTTTGTTCCTCCTATAATTTATCATTTAACTCTATCTCTGTCAACTATAACAAGGAAAGTTTACACATCTCAAGAAACATATATACTTCCTAAATTAACAATTAACATTATTACTTGTACATTCATAAGAACATGTGAAACATCGACCGCAGCGACCAGCCAGAGTCATTTTAAATGCTGAATACCAGCCTCCTGCACCAGAAGTTCCTTCCAATTCTTGAGTGCTAATTTCAAAGTCTAAAGTGTCAATTTCTGAATTATATTGCTTATTTTTCATATTGTCCCTCGCAAAACTTTCCTTGTTTATAGTAAATTTAACAAACTCTATTTATCAGAATAAAATTTTCTAATCCTTAGTTAACCACATTTTACATGATTACTAGTACATTCAAATGAACCTGTAAACCATCGACCACAACGACCTGCTAGACTTAATTGAACTGCCGTAAACCAGCCTGAACCTGATTTACCCGAAAGTTCTTGTTCTTTTACTTCAAAATCCAAATTATCAATCTCTGATGACATTTTCTTGTTTTCCATCGTTTTCTCCTATTTTTATTTACCACAACTTACGTTGTTACTAGTACATTCAAATGAACCCGTAAACCATCGACCGCAACGACCTGCTAGACTTAATTGAACTGCCGTGAACCAGCCTGAACCTGATTTGCCTGAAAGCTCTTGCTCGTTTACTTCAAAATCAAGACTATCAATTTCTTCACGTTTATGAATATCTTTAGTCATAAACAACTCTCCTTTCTTTTTTTAGATGATCATCTTTACACTACTAAGTATACATCGTTAAATAGCTTTAGTAATGAGTAAATCGTGCAATAATATTGAACGCTTTAAAAATGACAATACAGATTGATTAGCTATATATTCTAATATAGTAATAGACTCCGTGTGAAGTATCTTTTTCTATCTATGTCAAGCTAGCTTGAACAATTAAAATGGAACAATCAATTTAGCTCTATGACAATGTATCTATCATAATTCTCACACCTTCAGCATACTGCTAAAGTTGGAGGCTATATTGATGTCACAATGGAGTATTTCTTTGGAAATTCCACAATCTTGTCGTTGTTATCAGAAAAACAAAAATAATCTGTTCTTAAAGTTCGTATTAGAAAATTAAATTAAAACTTACCTTGTTTCAAGCTCTCAATCAAGAAACAATAGAAACCATTTTGAATAAGGTATTAATCTATGGCAATTTGACTAACAAAATTGGCTATTCTTTCAGAGAAATATCATTATGAACCTCTTGGCAATTACCAAGCAACATAAGCTTGATTTAGAAAAATATACCACCTATCTTCTAAAACATTTTCCCAATGAGAATACACTAACAAAAAGAAGTTCTAAGAGCCTATTTACATAAGCTAAGATTATACAAGACAATCACCGATAACGAAAAATCTCCAATTGACCCATGAGGATAAATTAGAGATATACAAGCTAAAAAAACAAGGAGTTAGTTGGTCACAGATTTGTAGCCAATTTGATGTCAACGTCAGTGGACTGAAGTATCTGATTCGCTTGATGGACCGCTATGGTATTGAAGTGGTCAAAAAGACCAAAAATACATACTACTCTCTTGAGTTAAAGAAATAATGGATACAGTGTCCCTTCAGAGCTATTCTTTAAGACAAGTTTCACGCGATTACGCTCTCCCAAATGACAGTATACTCTCAGTTAGTGTAAAATAAATCTCGGAAACACCTTTACAAAACGAAAAAAGTCCTATATCCTAGGAGAACACCACATTCCCTTAGAAAGATATAAAACTTATGACTATTGTAACAGAGATTTCCGAGATTTTAAAGTCTAGCAAGCATTTATTAAGTATCCAACTTTTTGGGGTCAATACAACCCCTTGGTTAACGAGGCTTCAATGAACATCCTGGCTCACTACGGAAACATGGGCTTCCAAATCAGATAGCCTTCAATAAGATTTCCCAAGAATTATTATCAGCTATAATCGGTAAAAGAAATCTAATTTCTAGAAAATCCTTGAACTACCAAACTCTACACCAAGTTTTTCTGAGTTATTTCAAAATATCTAACTTAATTTGACAAATGAGGTTTTGCAAAATTTTCTAAAATTCTAAATAATTATTTTGTTTTGCAGGAAATCTAATAAAAAGAGAGAACCATCTTGATTCTCTCGTATGTTATGGTAAATCACTCACTATCCTTGACGAAGTAGGATTCTTTTCAATTTTTTTTACATTTTCCAATATTGTTAGTAAGTGATACTATAAAATTAAACTCCATATCTCTGAAACATAAGATTATTCTTACTTTTCTTGGAAGTATGATACAAATGATAAGCATAATCAACTCATTTGATGCAAAATAACTTAAACTTGAGATTTTTTATTAAAATTAATAATTCATTTGATAAAGTTGACTGTATAAACCATCTCTATTATTTAATAGCTCTCTATGCGTCCCTCTCTCAGAAATTTTTCCATTGTCCATAACAAAAATCTGATCAGAGTCAATAATTGTAGATAAACGATGTGCAATCAAAATTATAGTAATATTCTGCTCTTTAAATTTTCTCATTATTTGTTTTTCGTTTACATTATCTAAATAGCTTGTCGCTTCATCTAAGAGCATAATTCGAGGTTTCTTGACTAATGCTCTAGCCAAAATAATTCTTTGACGTTGCCCACCAGACAAGTTCAATCCCATCTCCGAAACTATCGTATGATACCCCATAGGCATATTTTGGATTTCATCGTGAATATTTACTAATTTACAAATTTCCTCTACTTCTTCTTGTGAAATAATATTATCACCTATAATATTTTCAAGAATAGTTTTATTAAAAAGCGTCATATCTTGAGGCACAATTCCAATTTGTTGACGTAAGTATTTTTTCTCAAATTCATCATAATCTATATTATCAAACAATATTTTTCCTGAACTTGCTGGATATAGACCAATTAATAACTTAGATAGAGTGCTTTTTCCAGAACCAGATGATCCGACAATTGCAACCTGCTCTCCTTGTTTTATTTCTAAAGAAATATTTTCTAAAACTTTTTTACTATCTTTTGTATATGAAAATGATACATTTCTTAATTCAATATCACCTTTTAAATCAAATTTTAATTGTCCATTTTCCTCCATGTCTTCTTCTAAAATTTCAACTATCCTAGCTAAAAACGTTTTACTATTATAAAATGATACTACTGTTTCAAAAATATTATTAGTTTTACTGAATAAAAGAGTACTTAAAGAATAAAGTGCAAATACACTTCCTATACCAACACTACTATTTGATTGTAAGGAAACAAATAGCAATACAAAAGGTGAAATAAATGTGATAATAGTAAATAACGAATTCACAAATCCTGAAAAAATTTCGCTACATTTATACCTATATATATTTTTATCAAATAAACTCTTCCACTGCTTATATGTCTGGTCTTCAAAACCTTCCATTTTAATTCCCATCATAGAATAAACCATTTCAATTTGTTTATTCTGTAAGTCATTTTGAGAAATTATAAATGACTTATTTCTTTGTTCTAAACTCTGTTTGGTCAAGAATAATATAGAAAGATTCAAAAAAAGCAATAGAATAGCTAATAAGGATATAATATAATTAAATCTAGCAAAATAGATTAAAATGCAAATAGCAAACCCTATATCTAAAATCCCAAGTATAAACTGATTTGTAAATAACTGTCTGATTCTAGACAAACCATTTATTGAGTAGATTAAATCTCCGCTACTTCTAGTAGAAAAAAATTTATAAGGTAATTTAAATAGGTTACTTATCACACTATTGTTTAGTCCCTCATCAATAGTACTTGTTAATATAATTGCAAAATATCTCTGGCACAACATGATAATAAAATATATGGAGACAAAACCTAAGAATCTAAGTAATAAATCGAATTGTTTAATAAATACTCCCTGCGATACTTCGTTTAAAATTTGTTGCATCCATAGAGGAAAAATAAAATTTACTCCATAACTACCTAGTGTTAAAAAAAGTAATGGAATAAAATATGACCAAGTTTTTAACAACTGTTTATAAACTACTTGAAAGTTTTCTTTACTCTTTCTACTAGATACTTGTGAACTATCTACTATACTGATTAGATACTCTGAAAAACCTTCTGAAAATTCTTCCAAACTATATCTAATTCTACCAAGCTCTGGATCGACAATCCATACAAATTTTTCATTTGCCTTCTCAATTACTACAAAATGTTTACTTTGCCATAAGGCAATTGCTGGAGTCAAAATTTTAGAGAAATTTTCAACTTGTTCTTTAGGATAACGAAACGACTTAATAGAAAATCCAATATTTTCTAATATATCAATTAAATTTCCAAAATTTGTTCCATCCCTTCCGGTTTCTTGAATATTACGTAAAGCTTTGACAGAAATCTCATGATCAAAATAACTTGATACCATTGCTACACAACATAAACCGCACTCTGTTTTTTGATGCTGTTCTATAAATGGTACTCTTCTCTTCATTACATTCCTCCTCGTAAAATAAGTTTATGGGGATTTTTCAATTCCAAATTTTTAATAATTGTAAAAACGTTAACTTGACTATTGCAAGGTTTTCCAGAACAATAGAGTCATGGAATGGACTCATGGTTGTTTCTTTTCCTCCTTGTTGCTTAGACTTCATTTTAAAGTCTGTTACCCAAGCGTTGTTCCTACTTCCAACACACTAGCTGTTTCCATTATGCTCACTTCTGTACGTAGTAGCGTACAGGCGGCAGGTGAGCTAGTGATTAGAATTCTCTTATGCGAGGCTGTTGGTCCAACGTGTTTCTGGGGAACCTTACAGTAGTCAAGAAACTTTCCAAATACAAATGAAAGGAGACCTTCCAAATGAAATGTTTTGTCGGTTTAGATGTTAACTCTACCAAATTAGATGTCTGAATCATGCTTAGTGATACAACAACTCCCTTTACAGCTTCTCTTCCCAATGACCTAGTAGGTGCTTCTGAAATCAAGAAACAAATTCTTGAACTCAATGACTCCTATTCATTTGAACGCATCGTCATTGGTTTGGAAGCCACCAGTCTCTACAGCTTTCACCCTGCCATGTTCTTTCATGAAGACAGCGACTTGAAAGCTCTAAAGGTTGAGGTCATGGTCGAACAGCCCAATAAGATTAAGAAATGGGAAGCCTTTGAAGAAAACAAGAATGATACCCTTGATGCCTTCTATATTGCCGATTATTTCCGTATCGAGCGATTCTCACCTGCTTTTCTCAAGGAAGAGAAATACATGGCGCTCCAGCACTTGACCAGAACCAGGCTTCAACTCATTGAGCAGTTGACCAAGACCAAGTAGCACTTTATTGAGAACATCTACTACAAGTGCAATACCTTATCAACTGAAATCAAGAATGAGAACCTCTCGACCAATCTCTGGTCTAGTACAATCATCTCTCTTATGACAGAAGACTACTCCCTAGACGAATTAGCCACTATTGCTCTCGAAGATCTGGCAGAATTTCTCCAGAAACTAGGAAGAGGATGATTCAAAGCTACTGAAAAGCTAGCGAAAGCTATTCAAGCGGTCATTCGTGGTTCTTATCGTCTCTCTAAACTCCAACAGGATTCTGTCAATGTCATTCTTGGGCTATTAGCTCGAGAAATCAGAAATCTGGAACAAATGATTAAGGATATTGATAAAGCTATTGAAGACATGGTAGAAGTTATTCCCGAATACCAGTGTTTATCTTCTATGCCTGGTGTTGGTAAAGTTTACGCTGCAGGAATTATCGCTGAAATTGGACAGATTTAGCGATTTAGAGATCATCCTCAAGTCGCTAAATATGCAGGATTGAATTGGAAACAGTATCAATCTGGGAACACTAACTCTCAAAATACGGAACTTGTAAAACGAGGCAATCGCTATCTTCGCTATTACTTAGTTGAAGCCGCCAACTCGGTGAGGCGACATGATAGTGAGTATCAAACCTTTTATATGAAGAAGTATCAAGAAGTTCCTAAACATCAACACAAACGAGCCATCGTCTTAACCGCTAGAAAATTTGTGCGTCTGGTGGATGCGCTACTACGCAACCGCCAACTCTATACGCCACCAAGGAGGCTTATGGAAGATAAGTGATTATCGGCACATGTCCTTGGATAAGCTGGCGAAAAAACGTTTTTCGCTAGGTGTTTTTAGTGCACCCTTTTTTCTAAAAAATCAACTAAAAATTAATCAACTTTCTATTAACTTTTTACCACTTAATTTAATAATAGCAATTCATTAAGACATTTTCTACCTGCCTTATAATTAGCCATCAATATTCCCATTTCACCTGTCAAAACACCCCAATCATCAGTTTCATAGGTCATTTTTTCTAATAAATATTGATTGCTTTCCTGATGTATCGCATTTTCAAATTGATTAGTTTGAACAGGTAAAATTGAATCCAAAATCACCAAATTACCCACATTCCCATGACAAATTGAATTATCCAAATTTAATCCATTAGTTAGTATATCTTTGCTGTAATATTCCACTTCTTCAGATAACAATTTGTCTGATAACCCATTAATTAACAAATAATGCTTAGCTTTTACAATACCAACAATACCATTACACCATGAGTAGTATTTAGCATTTTTTCTTAATTTTAGAACTCTATTGTGATCTAGCTCCTCTCTCTCTTTCCTTAAATAGTCTTGTACACACTGAATAATCATTTTTCTAATATTTGAATCTGTACTTAAACTTAAACTATATTTATATAACTGAACAATTACACCGTAATTCCCGTGAGCATACCCTGGATCTTCTGAAATCCAGCCCCCTTCTTCAGCATATATTTTAAGCAGACGTTGAACAATTAGTTTCATCAACTTATCTGTTAAATTTAATATATCTAAATTTCCTTTAAATGTACTATTGACTTTCAATAAAACACCTAAAATACCAGAAATCCCACCTATAATATCCAAATTATCTAAATTTGAAACTATATCTTTAGTTCTAAAAATGGTTTCAAAGATACATGTTTCAATCTCTAAAGGAATATCTTTATTACTCTCCTTTAATACACACAATGCATATAGATAGCCATAAATTCCAGTAAAAGCCCCAATATTTTGATACGTAATATCAGAACTAAAATCCTTTATGTAGTTAACAGTGTATTTCATTACTCCAGAAAAAAGTTCTTCTAACTCCTTGATTTCTAAACTATTGATTCCAAGTAAAATACCTGCTGTACCTGAATATAAATCATACTTCATAGGTGATATGTCATAATTTTTATCCATAGCTAGCATTGCTAACCAACTAATTTCGCCATCATGTTCAAACCTACTAGATAATAGTCTTTTTACAAATAATTCTCTTCCAAAGTCTTTTCTTTTAAGTGGTTCAATATTTTTTACAAATAATTCTGTTCCCATAAAAGACATATTAATGATTCTCTTCTGACGAACTAAGTTTGAAGTAGATGCTATTTTTATTCTATTTAAAATTTTCTCTACAATACTTTCACCCTCAAGTGATAAAATATACTCCTTAACTCCATTTGAAATATTATTATTAGATGAATCGGAATAAAAAATCGGAACATCATCATTTTTCAATTGATTAATCTCATCATGAATCATTTTACTATCAAATTCATTTGAAATATCACCATATTCATATAATCTAAGAAAATACATTTCAAAATCATAACGATTTTTTAATAGTTCTGGGTGATGACTTGTCTCTAGTAATTGTACATATATATTAGTATTCCTATAAATGTATCTCGTTTCACAATTATTAAAATATTTCTTAATCATTTTTGAGATAACTGACTTATTATCAACAAAGATTCTATAAATCTCTTCAAATCCCTGTTGAACTTGAGGTAAATAATTAGAACAAGAGATATTCTCACCCTCGTATCTAACAGTACTAGGAAAGCTTCCAACCTCTTTAAAAACTTTTTCAATTCTGATTTCATCAGTGCCAACATTAGACAGCTTATGAGTTAAATAAGGAGATTCTCTTCTTGCTCCAGAATTTAATGCACCTATTTCCATTCCTTTGTTATTATTAATTGAATATAGTGTCATTGGCAAAATACCTGTACTATATACTGAGTTAGCTACAAAGTCATACATTTTATGTACAGATGTATTAATTTTCTCATTTTCGCTAAAATGAAGAATTGTTTCATTATCGATTAAATAAGGAAATCTCCCGGACGCTAATACATTTTCTCCATGATAATCTTTTGCACCAAACAAATGTAAAAATGCTAAAATTTTCCCCATATTTTCAAAATATATTTTAACATCTTCTAAAGTAGAACATTCTTGAATTTCAATCATTTCTACATAGCTATATCCTTTCTTAATTAAAGTCTTAGGGATAAATAATGTATCCGAGATTCCAAATGTCTTTTCAAATTCTTCTGCAAATAATTTTAAATTAACATCCAATATCATATTACGAGGCTTATACACAATATCCTTATCTTTGAAATTTAATATACAAACTGTCTTACCTTTAGAATGAGTATCACCGGCATTAAAATTAATTTTGAATAATTGTAAATCCGATACTTTAAAATAATTCTGAATATCTTGAATGTCGTCTTCTAAATTATTTAAAATTTCTTGGATATAAAAACTTATATTTTTTAATTTTTGATCTAATACCTCATATAACATTGGGTATCTTTTATAAAAATCAACAATATACTCTTTATCTCGCAATAAAATATCTATATAGTATTTATATCTATCCTCTCTACTCTCCCCCAGAAGTTTTGAATTTCTGCGTAAATCATTAATTTCTAAGACAACTGTACGATAACTGATATTCATACAAATATCAAAAAAATATTCTTCAATACTTTCTATAAAAGTCTGTTTATCAGAAATATAATTCTTAGTTTCAACAATACTATAAATCTTTTGGACATATTTATAACACAATGGTTTATATAAATCTAACCAATTAATTCTAGTCTTAAGCCTTTGCTGTGGAATATATAAAATCCATTCACATTGTTCTAATGCTTCTTCAATAAGTAAATTTTTACTTTCATCATAGTCATTATATAGTTGTTCCCATTCATTGAGCCCTTTCCCTGAAACATTCTTTAAAAATGTATCTAACTCCTGAGAATTATTGACATTATTAAATAGTTTTATCCATTTATCTGTAATTGCTGACATAGTAATTCCTCCTTATAATTACTTTAAGATTATCAAATTTTCAAGTAATGATAATGAGTATTCTATGCACTTTTGAGATTGAGAGAAATCTATTTTTAAAAATTTATATTTATTGTCATCAACAAACCTTTTTACTCCATTGAAATATTATCTCGTTGTTTGAGTTTAAGAGTTCCTCCTATATTTAACACTTTTACAAATGTTTCTAACTTTCTGGCTAATCCCTCATATTCATCAATTTCTTTATCAAATTCCTGTTGCATTATCAGTATGTCTTTATTAAGCTGATCTAGAGTTATCGATTCTGTCATGTTCATTTTAGAGAAGTCGTACTTAGCTAATTTCTTACTTTCGTGATCCTCACTCTTCAGATTAATAAATACTTCTGCCATCTTGTTCAAGGTGGCGATTTTTTCTTGTGTTTCTTCCAGCTTCATATCAAGCTCTGCAATTTCTAATACAAACTCATCTTTGATTTCTTGGTATTGTTTGTTTGCGTTAGACAGTTCAATCATAAGATTAATTTCAGAAATCTTCTCTTGAAGACTTTTTAAAGTTGGTCGTCTATAAGGGAGTTTTTGGCTATCGTTGGTCAATTGCCTGATTAAAGTTCTCCCTTTGATAAAACAATTTTTATCCGAGTTTACTTTGTTATAGACAAAGTAAGAGGACGTTTCTCGAATGTAAACTTTATATTTTTTCTGATTTTCTCCTTCTAGGATATCCAACTGATAGTTGGGAATAAAGATGAGCCCACTTTGTTTGATACCAAATGAAACCTTGATATAGATACCATCATCAACTAATTTCTCAATCTGATTATCCGTAAGTTCAACTTCAAACTCATGAACGGCATCTCGTTTTTCCTTGTATTTCTTGAAGGCTTCCTCGATTTCTTCTGCGGAGACTTTCTCCTTATGCTGCTTCTCTTGAAAAGTCTGATAATCTTCCTGAATATTTTCTAATGCTTGAATATCTCTTGCCTCTTTGTCTTCAAAGTAATGGTTAAAAAATGGAATGTCGTACAATTTCTTATCACTAACTTTTTTATGGCTTAGAGTAATCTTTTGACCATCTTCTTCTAGGGTAAAAATCACATTTTTTTGTTTTAACTCTATGGTTAGATTCAACTCTTTTGCTCTTACATGCAATTCTTCTAGTGAATGAACAGACTCTAATAAAAATTCTAAACGACTTTCAATCTCTTGTTTGGCAAAATGTGTTCTTAAAAATTCTTCATCATATAAGTCCCGTTTACTAAGTTGGCGACCTCGAATTGGTTTTGTCATTGTTCTATCAGTCATCAAAAAACGACTATGCTTCTGACTAAAATCAATCTGGACATGCAGCTGCTTTGCTTTCTCTAAAAAATCATCAAACGCTTTAGATTGCTGCATCAAAAAATAGAGACGTTGTTTCAATTCAAACTTATGACTAAATTCCCTATATTTTTTATAATCTCGGTAGGAATAACGCTTCTCAATAATTTTTGCACCAGCCATTTTAGAAATACGATCAGAAATCATCCGTAAGTTCCGCTCCTGGGCATAATCCCATTTGAGTTTCTTATCTGAATTGAGATCAACAGAATTGATAAGTATATGATTATGGGTATGTAACTTGTCTGTATGAGTAGCTACGATGAAGCGATAATTTCCACCAGTCAATTCTTTCACTGTTTCATAGCCAATACGATTAATTTCTTCAGGAGTGAGGCTGTCCTCAGGAGAAAAAGATTGAATCACATGATGGGCATGAATTTTTTGTTGTTTTCTTTCCAAACGGTCATTTCTCGAATCATACAATTCATCATTATTGATGAAATTGATATTGTACATCTTGACCATCTCTTCATAAGTTGGAAAGTCCAAGTAATTACTCATTCCAAAATCAGAAACGAATTCAAGATTATTGGTCTTCTCAGGATTGAGAATATATTTGATTAAGCGTCTACGATATTTTTTCCCATGAGTCGCAAAGTGTTTAGTGACTACCATGAAACTCCTTTAGCGCTTTAACATTCATATGAAACTCTTTCTCAACTTCAGAAATCATCTCGTCAATCCCTTGACTCAAACTTTTTAGTTGTTCCTGAGAAATGAGATGACTTTGGTTAATCGCACGTGTAATCTGATTGATGTTATTTCCAATCCTTCTCAATTCAAAAACGAGTTCCTTATAATTTGAAGTGTCAATTGTTAAAAATGTCATGTTTGGATTAAGCAATACTTTTCTAGCATATTCGGAAAAATTTTTACTCCTACTTTCTGCAATACGATTATTCAGTTGTTTTAATTCACTATCTGTTAAAAAGACTTTTTTCAAGTTGGTTCTGTAACGATATTCCATACTAACCTCTTATCTCATATACTTATCACGAAATGATTGACTTAGAGAATGTGATTGGCTTACTTCCACAATCAACTCCTGAACACAGGTCAATAAGATTGAAACATGCTCTTGAGTCACTTGATGATTTTGCTTAGCGATGACTAGTACCTCATATAAATCACGGCTAACCTGTTCTAACTTTTGTGATTGCCATAGGGAAAACCACATCTCAATACTTTTGTCATCGTCATCAGTTTTAAAGAGGTTATGCCGAAGAAATTCTGAAAAACTCTCTATCTGCTGATCTTTCATCATCTCTTTTATCTGTTTTTCTTCTTGTCTCGTCATTCTAAACTGCTTTCTAACGAGCCTAATATCTTGTTTCATTCTATCCATCCTTTCAAATCAGGCATTGTCTGACAATGTGAGGCAGCCTGACATTGTCAGACACCCCTCGAAAGACCTAACTCGTTCCTTGTTCGGTCTTTGCGAGCTCAGTTATTGTGTCCACAATAACCTAAAATCTAATCGCCAGCTGAACCCAAACCTTACAGGTTGGTCAGCCGACGATAAGAAAACATGGTGGCTTCGCCCCCAAACCCCCAAGAAAAAGTCAAGGGTTGATTTTCTAAAACTAGATAGAGTGTAACAAGAGAGAGCTGAAAAAATTATCACAGGAAAAGAAAAAGAGCCATTTGGCTCTCGAAAAATTTCTGAAATGAAATAGCTTAACCTAAAACTTCAAAATCATCACTACCATCGGCTTCACCTGTTAGACACGTGAAGCACATGTAGCTCCCTACCAGTGCACTCCCTGCTACCCAAATAGGAGATCCACAATTCATACACCTTGCCCCTCCTTCTTTTTCTTCAAGTACTGCACGCAAGGTTTCTTCAAGCTCTTTGGGATTGATGTCTGGATTATTATTGATAGTCAATTCGACAAATTCTTTGATTGAAATAAGATTCAATACTTTACCTCCGTTCTAATCTATTTTTTAGTCCGTGTCCATCTAAGCACTTATCATATCTTTATTGCCAATAAATCCATCCAATTTTTTGGAAAACCATAGTGTCTCAAATCCACTTGTTCTTGATTACTTTCTTCCAGAAGCTTTTGTAATTTTTTATTCCAAAAATTCTTAGTTTCTATGGACATTGACAAGATAAGATGTCTCATTGCTATAAAATAGATAAATAGTGTCTTGCTATCATTCTCTGAGTCTGTCACTAGCAACTCTCTGTCAGAATGATGAAAAGCTGGCAGTGTATGGTGTAAGCGACCATATAATCTGCCATTGTGTGAGCAAATATTCCTAAGATAACGAAGAGCGTTACACCAAGACAATAAGATTTTAGCTGGAATGTTATCATCCTTGTCCAAGGGAAGACTAATATAGGCAGCAACCTTATTTCGATATTCTGGTTGTAGGGCAACGAGGAAGGACGCTATATTTCCAAATGTCATTAAACGAAAAACGGTCCAAGGTAACACGACCCCATATTGGTTAATCTGATTCTTGATTGTGGCATCATCTTGTTTTTCCAAAATCAATCGTGACAAATGATATTTTGTTTTCAAAACAATATCCAGCCTCTTAGGATTTTCTTTTCGGTATTTAGATTGTTCTGAATAATAGAGAGTATCATCTTCAAAAATATAAGAAGTTTTATTGTATCCAATCGTCAGAGCATCAGCTGTACTCTTCTTCAAAAAAACTTCGATACGCTCCAATATCTCTTGAAGAAAATTTCTAAAGTAGCTATCAAATAAGTAAACTCTTTTTGCTTCTATGTATTTTCTGTCCACCAACTTCCCATATTGAGAGAATGATTGGAAGTCTATATCTCTTAAAAAGTCAATACAATCCTGTTTATAAAAATCATCATTCCCATTGTATTTGAAAGACCAGTTAGAGTTTTCTTTCATATGGACATATAACTGTTCTTCAGTTAAAGCCGGCTCAAGAGAACATTTTAATTGAGTTGGTGCTAATACTGGTCTATAAACCAACCTAGTTTTATCAGTAATATCTAAATCTAACGGCAAATAGTCCTTAAAATTTATTAATTCAAATACATTATTAGGCATAAAATATCTCTCCGCAATATGAAAAAAGGCCACCTAGTTATACATTGCTGTACCTTCGATGACTTCTAATCTAACTAAATTATACCACAACACCTCCTACTAAGCAAGAAATATTTTTACTTCGTTTGATTCAACGATGACACATATTTCAAAAAACAGGCCAAAATAATTGGTCTGTTATTTGTTATTATTGCTCTCTCGCCTACCTTGTCTAAATCTCTCAATGTTTTTTTCCAATTGTTCCGTGTCAAGTTTATTTTTCGCTTCTTGGATCGACTTATCAAGACTTTGTTCCTCATCGGTTATAACGCTTTGAGATAATTCAACGTTCCTATCAGGCTTAAATTTTGTATCAAAAACCACATCTAGGAGTTGTTCTACTTTGGTTAGTTCAGTATCTGACATCTCTGATAGTCTATGAATCAGTCGTTTAAATCGGTCTTGATTCTGTGTTTTCTTTTGAAAGAATTTCATTACCTTCACCTTCTCCTTAAATTGTAAAAAGGTAGCCCGAATAGGACTACCTGACTTATAAATCATCAATAGCTACTGAAATAGCCTGTAACTTTTTATTTTGGATTTTCTTTTCATCAATCAATTGATGAAGTTCTTCAATTTGCTTCTGACAGGCGGAAATATCCTTGTTGTTTTGTGCAATGGAATCTGCCAAGTGTTGTTTATAGTCACTTGTGATATTTACTTTCTTCGGCTGACTTTGTTTAACTTTTAATTCGGGTGTCTGTACATCTTTAAATTCTGACTCCTTTTTTTGCTGTTCAAAAGCAGCCACATAATCTACTTCTTCAATTGGTTTTTCATCCTGTTTATGGAAGAGTGCTGCGATTTTAGCTCGTTCTTCATGGGACGATGTTGGTTTCACATCATCTAGTGGCTGATCAAAATTCCATGTTTTACTCATTCTGTATCCTCATTTCTGTAATTTGGGTGTAGTGTGGTTTCTTTACCAAAGGCTTGCTCTAGTGCTTCATGAAATGACAACTGACTAGATTGTTGCCGTTTGATAAAGGTACTGTACATAGCTGTTTGTAGTTGGTCACGATAGTGTTCCAATTTCTCTGTCTCACGTGAGACCTTTTCTTCTTGCCTAGCTACTTTTTCAGCCAGACGTTCAATCACACTCATAGGGTGTCCTCCTTGTCACTTTCTAGATTATGATAGTGGACTTGATTTTGTTATCACAATTCCATAGCACGCTCTCGTTTAGGTGGAGGATGATTCTTATTAACTTGTGCTTGGGCTGTTTGGATACAATCACTTAAGGATAGTTCACTCTGCTGTTTCACAATATCATTCCAATCTGACTTTGTTTCAAGTCCTTGCAATGGTGGTAAATCTTGAGAAAGCGGAAGTCCTTTATCTGACAGTTTCTGACAAAATTCTCTTCCTGCCTCATCGTTATCAACAGCCAATGTTAATGCATTTGAATGAGTTTGGAAGAAGGTTGTCGTCTCTTGTATTGCCTGAAGATAATGACTAAGTCTGCTTGGATTTACTGTATCTAGAAATGCCAATTTCCCCTGTTCCTCTGCTGCTAGACGCAAGGTCTGATAAGCAATCACAGAAAGTTTTAAACCTTCCATTGAAATCAGGCGAACATCGGATAATTGCTTTTGGTAAAGCTGATAATAACTCATCATATCGATAACTGATTCACAAAAAATGAGTCGCTTAGGATTCCCAATATCGAAACTAATACCGACATAGCCATGAGATCCTTTCATGATTTTTTTGAGATAACCTCGATCGTGTTTTTCTTCATTTTTGACGAGACCTTGAAGGCTTGCGGCCTGTAAGGTCCCGTTGTGGTCATAGCTTTTTAACACTAATACGGGCTCCGATTGATAAGTAGCTTGAGCAAGCAATCCTTGTCTACCAAAGGTATTGATAGTCTGATCACTTAGGCCACGGATGTCTTTTAAGTAAATACGTGCTTGCTGAAAGGGTTCTTCATGCAAATAATATTGAAACGGTTGATAAGTTTCTTCTATCAACTTAGCTTGTTCAAAATCCCCAGTTTCAAGATAGGATACAGCCTCTTTGAAAGTAACGCCTGCCACTAATTGAACAAAGTCTATCACATCCCCTTGTATATCTCTTGAAAACCATTTGAAAGTATTGGTATCCGCAAAAATCCGAAAGGAATCATGGTCTGGGTGTTCATAAATGTGTCCTGATAAACGTCTGAAGGAATAACCCAGACTTTCAGCCACATTTAAAATGGCCTTTTGTTTTACTGCTTTAATTCGTGTCATCTTGTCTCCCTATAAAAAAAGCAGAAGAATGTCTCCTGCTAGTTGTTCTCGCTTGTTGTAGTTCCTTGGATCGTTGGTATGCTGGAATTAGCATCATCTGTGGCTTCTTTCATGTCTTCCAGTTTTCCATTCCATATGGTTACTTGATTTACCAAGAGCTTGTCGGAAACTTTGGAGTAGGATATCATAACCGTCTTGGTTTCTGTCTGAGTGGTTCGCTGTTGTTGCTCACTCAAATCAGAAACATAGGTCACTTGATAGGTAACTTCCGCAAGTGCAACATTGCTTTCTGTATTGACATAGATACTGGCTGATTCAAATCGGTAGTCCAGCATATAATCTTTATAAACTTGATTGATCGCTTTATTCTGATTTGCTTCCTCTTCTGAAAATGCCGAGTCCGTCATGTAAGGCTTGATACGAGCGTTATTTTCACCCAGCTGAACCTTGGTGAAATATTGAGTGAGAAATTCTTTGACAAGCTCATCTGATAGGACTGTCGCTCTTTCCTCCTGCTTTTTCTTTGACACAAGTTTATTGGCTTCTGCTCGTATTTGGTTCTCTGTTTGCTTTGAAATGGTTTGTGAGCCAATCGTGTAGCCAATCATGACCATAAAACTGACTGCGATTAAACCTCCTACTCCAATCAGAAATCGAGCTTTCACTTTGTTTAACATGGCTTACTCCTCTATTAGTGATAGCTTCATCATATCAAGATTAGCTTGGAGATTTTATCACAAGAAAAATATGATTAACTACAAATTATGGTATACTAGTGATAATTAATAGTTATCGGTAGGAGA
>NZ_ALMY01000082.1 GCF_000440115.1 Streptococcus suis YS56
TAAAACTTTTGAAGTATTAGCACTAAAATATGTTGAAAAAGTTTATCCCAGTGAGAGAAATTGGTCCCCAACAAAAGAAACTCGTGATGGAAATAGAGATGCGCAGGTCGTCTTTTTTATAGAAGACGGCCAATTTATTAGATGGTGGATGGAAGCAAAATATACCTCCAAAGAAAAACTATCTCGATATCGTCTTGATGCGACTATTGTCACTTCTATCTTACAAAAAAATGTTAAAAAATATTTCTTTGTTACTAATTCGAATATTTCTACTGAGAATATTATTAATATAAAAACTGCAATTACCGAAATTTCTCCCGAAGCGGTTGTACATTTTATAACTAAAACAAATCTAGAAAGTTGGTTAAAACGTAATCCCAAATATATCAAAGATTTTTTTTCTTCTAATATCTCAGAAAAAGATATTGATATATCAGAAGTTGAAACTACTTCAACTAGATTTGTTGAAGTGACCACGATAAATTCCTATGCCATTCGAAACTCCAATTTTTCAGTAGACTACCTGTCGTACAATACACGCTATCGATTGTCCTTTTCATTTTTTTCTTACAATGATGACATAATAGAAATTTTACCTAACAATATAGGAAAATATCCCTGGAGAATTATTGGTACCTCTTCTCTTAAGGAGATTCCGGTAAATTCCGGTGAAAATCATATTCAAATAGAATTTCAAATAATTCCTGACGATAGGTATGATGCTTCACCCAATGGTAGCCAGAATAATTCTTTTATTTACGAAAAAAATCAAGACAGTTATTCTATCTATCATTTTTTCGATTTATGTAAGAAATCTAATAATACCAAAATTTCAATTCTTAGTCCTAAGCATTTTACTTTAATAAAAAATACTGTTATAAAACCTATTTATATAAAATCACAAGAGAATATCAGACAGAGATTGGAAGAATATTGTAAAACAACTAGGAATAATACTAAAACTACTCAGATTTTTTCAATTATTTCTCCCTATAAATATGGAAAAAGCTATCTAGTCAAAAATTATTTTTCATCACCTACTATTCAGCAATTCCCCAAAATATTTATATCATTTTCATCGGATGATGTCTGCAATTTGGAAAATTTAGTTCAGCTAGTGCATTTTATTTTGTTCCCGTTGCTACACGATCTGGTCATCAAAGAAGATTATCCAACTCCTCTCAGTAGTTCCTTAAAATCATTTATACAACAGTATCAAGCTAAAAATTACGAAGCACTTTTTAGATATTTTCAATTAGACATTCTAACGGACTTTTTTCAGCAATTTAAGGAAACTCAATTCTTTAAATTAGTTATTGTAGAAAACTTTCAATTTTTATCAAACGAATACAAAGAATTTTTTGAACATATAATTCAAGCTTGCTACAATGAAGATTACAATATTTTCTTTGTCGTTACTTCAACAAATCCATTAACTTTTCCAAAAGATGTCATTCACATATCAGAAGCATTATCCCTGAACGGAATAAACCCAATCTATGAACCATTAAAAGAATCCATTAAGAATATAAAACAATTACAGGACTTAAATACTTTTCCTAGCTTAAAACTCGAACCCGCTAAACTATTAATTCATTTCAGTAGCAACGAGAATATTAAAAGTTTTGAAGATTTAAGCAAAGAAGAACTTGAAGTAATAAAGTCTGTTTTCTTGAACTATAGTCTCCCGCCAAATGATATTCAACTATATAGCGAAGCAACAATATCTTTATTGGAAAAAAATTTTCTAGGTTTTGACATCAACCAACAACTAGTGCCATTCTCTTCTAATTTATTAGAGGAGTTCTTGAACTGGATTATAGACAATGGGAATGAATTATTTATCTCTGAAAATATAAATTTCAATCATCCTCTTCAAGAAATATTTGTCTCCTTATTTATAGATAAGAATAGAGAAAAAAGTCAAAAAGCAATTGCTACTCTTCAACAATATTTTTCTCATCAAGAATACCATTCAATTTACTATCTCCTTCGCAAATTTAAGGGAGGAGACAACTACATGAGGTTGTTCTATAGATTTCAAAATGATTATTACTTACTGCACTATTTTTTTGCAATGGCTAATGCAAATGTTGGACAAGATAGTAGTGGATATGCAGAATTTTTAAAACTTTTCAATATACTTGATGAAAAATTAAAATATAATAGTGAATCTGAAATTTTTTTAAATATTATATTAAATGTAGTCTATGAAATAATCAATAGTGATTACGAAAACTATCGCTTAGAACAATTTCGAAAACATAGCAAGAAGTTTCATAATTTGTTATCCTATCGTAATGTAAATCATGATCAAGTTCAGACAATTAAATCTAACCAAAAATTTTTGGAGGCTCTGATTAAAACAGAGAAAACCTTATTACTAGATTGTCAGCTCTTAGAAGAATTTATGAACCATTCAAAAATAGATGAATATGGAAAAATTTACACCCAACGCCTTGCTAGAATCTTTTATTCAAGTAATATAACACTTGCCAAAGAAATTTTATTTAAAATTGAACCTATTTCAATTGATAAATATAATTATTTTTTAGAAATAGAGAAATTATTTATAAAATTTTTAGAGAATCCTAAGCAAGAACAGTTTTTAATTATCCTACAGAAAATTAGTATCTTAAAAAAGGACTACCTTAACGACTATAAAAAGTATATTCTTGGATTGGTAGCCGGAGCTATCATTTTAGATGATCAAACAACTCTTAAGAACTTAATCGAAGAAATTTACGATTCGGGAAAACGTCCCTACAGAGCTCGTCAAAAACTATTTTTTGCTAACATAGTTAATTATTTAGAATTAGTCCAAAATAATCAATATCTAGAAATTGAAAACAAATTGCGATTAATTGATAGTTCCCCTCTTCCTAATCATTATAAAAATATTAATTTACACAATCTTAAATTAAGTTGTTCACCAGCTCGTGTTGAATTTTATTTAGGTGGTGAGCTGAAAGATAATACGTTTTATTTTGATCCTCGTTCAATATGGTAAGGGAGTCTAATTATTAATACAGTGAAGTAATTACGTTCGAATATTCCGTAGACCTATTCTAGCGTAGTCATTGATAATTTTTAATATGCCTAAATAAACGGATTTTATCATTTCAATTTTTAAATAATAAAATGTATTTGTCTCATATGATTTCCAATAAATTATTTACATATTTTTATTGGGGGGTTATATGGGACTTTTAAATACAAAAATTACAATATATTTACCCGTTGTGCTAGTTAATTCTAGCCAAATAAAAAAACTTTGCGTATCATAAACTCAAAACAACCACGAAATGAGGGAATGATATGCAAAGCCAACAATTTATGTTTATAGTATATTTGTATCAATGATGTAAGGTTGAATATGCATTCTAAGTTTTTCTGCTGAAATAGAGGCAAGATACTCATCTAAGTTAATTTGCTGTAATAAATTTTTAACAATAAAAGTCATTTCAGCTTTTTTAATATTTTCATCACTACAAAATTCATTAATTTGTCTAATAATTAGGTTTATAAAATGTTCACAAAAAAGATAGAAGCTTTTCTTATAAATTTCAAAATAATTATTGTTTTCTAAATACACTTTAATTTCTTTCAAAATGAATAACATATCTTCGCTATTTTTGTGTTCAAAAGATTGGACAATTGATCCTTTACGTCGATAATGAAAGTAAGTTGCATCAGGAATACAAATTAATTTAGAGGCTGCAAGCATCGTCTTAATACTGAATAGTAAATCTTCAAATTTACGATTCTCAGGAAAAAATATATTATTGTCAATTAAAAATTGACGTAGGTAGATTTTATTAGTTGTTGATGGAACTATGTTTACATCAAAGTTATACTCTTTTGCCATTACCTTTATACTCTCTTCAGGTCCTAATTGTAGCAAAGTATTATACTTACACTTGTAGATTATATCCTTTATGTCGTCGTATTCACGTTTTAAAGTAAACATTCCAATTTCAGATGCACATTGCTCCATATACGTTAGACCTTTTTCTAAATAATCGTAGGAAATCCAGTCATCACTATCTATAAAGCATATGTATTTCCCACGAGCCATCCTTATTCCTAAATTTCGGGCTCCCCCTGCTCCTAAACTTTTCTTAGAATAAAAATAATGAATATCATATTTTTCTGATAAAAATTCTGAAGGTTGCTTTGATGCATCGTCAATAATGATGACTTCATACCTATCCCTAGAAAGCGTATTGATTTTGATAGAATCTAAACATTTCGTTATTTGATCTTCGGTATCTTTCATTGGAATAATAATTGTAATATCCATAACTTTCTCCTACCGATAACTATTAATTATCACTA
>NZ_ALMY01000083.1 GCF_000440115.1 Streptococcus suis YS56
AGGAGATTATCATGGATTATACTATTATTTCTAACTACTTGGATTATTGTAAAACTCATAAACGCTTGAGTACACACACCCTGCGTGCTTATAAAAATGATTTAATGCAATTTTACAATTCCAATAACGAATGTGTGGTAAGTTATATTGAAGGTTTAACAAATTCAAACTTAAAGACTAGTACTTTACGGAGAAAAATCGCAAGTTTAAAAGTGTTCTATGGCTATCTTCAATTGAAAAATGTTATTACCGACAATCCCTTTGATCAATTACGATTTCAATTTCGAGCAGAAAAAACTTTGCCTAAGACAATCCCTCATGATAGTTTAAAAATCCTATATACCTATCTACAAAAGAAGATTATCTCAGCCAAAACTATTTATCAAAAACAGAAAGCTGAAAGAAATTTGTTAATTGTCTCCTTATTGCTTTCTACCGGCATTCGGATTTCTGAACTGTGTCATATTCGAATCAAAGATATCAATCTAACGGAACAAACACTCCAAATTCTAGGAAAAGGTAAAAAAGAGCGTATGATTTTTATTGGGGATGAACGAACTTTTCAGTTATTAAAAGCTTATATCACTTATTATTGCAATCATACAGACGATTTTTTATTTCCCGGAAAATCTCCACAAAAACCACTGACAGAACAAAGTGTTCGCTTGCTTCTAAAAACAGCCAAAACACAAACCAGACTCACTACAACTATTACACCTCATATGTTTCGTCACAGCTTTGCTACGATGTTATTAGATAATGATGTCGATATTCGGTACATCCAGCAGATACTTGGACACAGTTCTATTTCGATTACTCAGATATATACACACGTATCACAATCAAGACAAAAAGAGATACTAAGTTCCTGTAACCCAATTTCATCTGTCTACACTTAATCAAAAACATACAAAAATAAAAGACTACCTAAAATCAGGTAGCCCTATTTGTATCCCATCATTCTACTTTTCACGATGTCGGTCATAAGTCCAAGCACTAGCAGAATATTCAAAACAATAAAAAATCCTGTAAAACTCCAAATACCATTGGTGGCTAAATCTTCTGTATAGAGATACCTTTCCGTAAAGAATAGGTAAATTCCATATATTTCAATAAAGACTAATCCACTGATGAGTCCGATAAGAAATAAAGCACCTGAAACTTTCACAATCCGATAAAGGACAAACAACATCAGTCCTATTGCTGCGATAATCAAAAGGCTTTGTAGAATTTGTTCCAACATCTTACACCTCCTTCTAGGCTAATTGCTTGCGATAATAGTCAGCCTGTTCCTGGTCAAGTTCATCAAGTTGGGCAACCAAGTCAAGGTATTCCGCTTTCGTTACCTCATCTAAGCTTGGAAAATCATTCTCACGACTTGTGATGATGAGTTCCAGCTGTCCAGTGATTTCACGCTTTGAGAAGCTATAATCAAGCGTTTCATCTTCATACTGTTCCTTTAAGCTTTGGTAGTTGCTTCTATCCTCTGGACTTGTAAAGCCTTGTGCCACCCATTCTTCAAGTTGATAACGCATTTCTTCTAGTGTTTGAGCCATGATCTATTCTCCTTTTGTGATTTCTTGCCTTCATTTTACCGCGTTCAATATCATTTGTCAGCCTTTTTTCTTATATCTCGAGTGCCATTTGTTGCTCCTTTTGTGGTGTTGTATCTTCACTAAACTTGGCCAAAGTCGCATCTATCTCCTCAATCTCTGCTTCTTTTTCAACCAAGGGAGCTAAAACATCATACTTAGCCTTTACAAGCTGATAATCTTCTTCCTTGGGAAAAACTTTTTCAACTTCTACTTTGGCTACTCGTAGCTTATCTTTTAAATCCTTTACCAGCTCTTGCGTCTTTTCTTGGTCATCTATAATATGGTCAATGGCATTGCTAATCCGTTGAATGGTTCCCAGGTCTGATTTCAAATCAAGAGCGACTGTATATTGGTTATCACCTACAATCGTTAAAGAGACGGTCTCTGGTAAGGGCTCACTAGGACCTCGTGTAGTCATTTTTAAGTCAAATCCTCTAAAGCTTGCAAGTGTTCTGACTTCCTTGGTCTCTGAGCGGTTATAGGTAATGAGTTTTCGCAGATAGTCCCCTGCTTCTGCACGATTATCCATTTTCTGATTATCAAATCTCATGACAAAATCTTGCGACTTTGTTACCAAAGATTGGGCAATATCTTTATCATATTGACTCAACCGTTTTTCCATAATAGGGAGGTGCTTCTCGCAATAGGAAACAGTGTGACGGTATTCATCTTTTGAACGGTTAAAGGCTCGCTTTTGATTTTCTAACACTGTCAGTTCATTTTCCAATTCCATTTTGAGTTTGAGATAGGGATTACCAGTGGCTAAAGCCTTAAAGTCTGAGGCGGTCATGGTTTGTTCATCAATATCATCTGCTGATCTCACAGGATCTTTTGAGGTCATAATTTGCGTGATGTACTTGAGCTTATTCTCCTGAGTTTGCCAGAGGTAGTTGTCAAAACTCCCTTTAGTAATATAGTGATAAATGTCTACTTCTTGGTGCTGGTTTCCCTGACGAATCAGCCGACCATTTCGCTGTAGGCTAAGTACCCAGCGCCTTACCGTATTACTACGGCAGTTTTCCAAATACTCGCCCCCGAACCGTACGTACACCTTTCAATGTATACGGCTCTCCATTTATAAACTCAATCTAACTTGCCATAATGTAATTTCTTATGGCAATCTTTACACAATGCTATTGTTTTCCGTTGTCTAGAAATCATCAAACGTTCCCAAAAAGTCTTTTTCTTTAAATCCTTGAGTTTTCTCACATGATGAATTTCAATGAGACTATTGGTAGCTTGACAGTACTCACAACGGTTTGCTTTTAATCTATCAATTAAATTGGTTCGGCTAAAATATTTTGCCGTGTTTGGTAAATTATCATTTTCTAGGAAAGATTTCTTTTGACGTTTAAAGCCTCCATTATAGAAATAACGGGTCATTGTATCTCCTTTACGTCCAATATACTGTATCCTGAATTGACCATCCTTTTTATATTTACGGATGATGTGAGATTTAGTCGTACGATACTTGGTCGCATAGGTTTTATACATGCTATATTCCATAATATACTTAAAGCGATGGAGGATAGAACTGTTGTTAGCGATACAATAATAGTTATAAAAACCTCTTATTTCTGCATTGTAGCGTTCTAAAATCTCTAAATCATCACAGTCTTTCATAAAATAACGAGCTGTTGGTTTCCAAACTTCGTGACCTCTATGATATGTCATTTTCATAGCCCCATAGGACAGTAATCTATCTCGAATCGTTTCAATAGAAACCTCTAAAACCAATCTACCTGTATAATTTCTGACCAATCGTCCTGACGAATCACGTTTGGCTAAATTGGATTGGCGAATGTACAGATGATAACCCAGAAACCTCGCTTTATCTCTTGCATTGGTAATCAGGGTTTTCTCTTCAGAGAGTTCCAATTTGAGAACCGTTTCCAAATAGTCCTTAATGTCTGCTTTAATACGACGAGCGTCCTCTTTACTTCCAATCACACCACAGATAAAATCATCTGCATATCGGGTATAGGTTAGACGCTTAAAACTACTATCCATAGGGTCGCTATGAGGAATCAATACTCTTTCTTTTTCTAATTGACGAATACGTTGAATGGCTTCTTGGCGTTGGTTTTCCGTCGAAGTACACTCTAGTGTTCTTCTTGCTTTTCCCAGTGCAATCTCATTTTGGCGATATTCTGGGGTGCGTTTACGGTATTTCCCTTCACAGAAGTTCTTCACATAATCTGTCATATATTTATCAAACTTATCCAAATAGATATTGGCTAGAATTGGACTGATTATTCCTCCTTGTGGAGTTCCTGAGTAGGTTTTGTAGAATTTCCAATCTTCCACATATCCTGCATTGAGAAATTTACGAATCAGGCGTAAGAAACGCTCATCCGTAATTCTTTCTCGTAGAATTTGAATTATCACATCGTGGTTGATATTATCAAAAAACGATTTGATATCTCCTTCAATAAACCACTTTACTCCTGTATAGGTTTTCTGAATTTGAGTAAGTGCTGAATGACAGCTTTTATTCGGACGAAAACCATGGGAAGAGGATTCAAATTGTCCCTCGTAGATGGATTCCAAAATCATTTTGATAACCTGTTGTAAGAGCTTATCATCAAATGATGGAATACCTAGTGGACGTGGCTTCCCATTCTTTTTAGGAATATAGGTTCGTCTTGATGGATGTGGCTGATAAGATTCATCTTTCAGGGAATCAATCAATTGGTCAATTCTAGCCATACTCATACCATCAATCGTCAACTCATCTACTCCAGGTGTCATGTGTCCTGGGTTAGCGTAAATCGTTTGATAGGCAACTAAGTACATTTCTTTGTTGTAAAGTAAGCGATAAAGTCGCTCAAATTGATAGTTTTTATCTTTACTGTGTTTTGTTAGATTGTTTAACACATTTTGAGGATTTCTCATGGTGTCTCACACACCTTCCTTTCCATAATGTTAATGTTATAAACTGTTCCCCTTCGCCATGTACGTGCCATTAACACGCTCGAACTACTACGGGAACTCCGTTACCTTATCAAATATTCATAAACCTGATGTTTAATAGCTTTTACAAGCATTTTGACTTAGGTAATCTCCGTTTAGCTGGTATAGTAACATAGCTTGATAATTTCATCGGATAGGACGTTCATCTGTTTTCATTTACTATGAATACGCTATGGAATCCCTTTGCTTCACTACCTCGAACAGTGATAATGAAGTTCCATAGTATGAGGGTTTTAGTTATCTTACCTCACAGTCCCGACACAGACCGTTTAGACTATCCTTCAATCAGTTTAGATTTTATCCTTATAATTATCTCAGTAACAACTGTTACATTGTCATCTCCTCATTCAGTCGTGATGTGATAACTCATCAACTTATGAGTTTCCCAACGTGCTTTGTTCCCTGATATTTGGTTTCCCTCACAGGTCAGTTGGGTGATGATAGGCATTAAGGTCACGCCTACTACTTTGCCAAAAAGTAGATTTACTATACCGCCTTTACGGACGCACGGACAATATCTGAGGGACGCCAAGGAACATCTAAGTGGTGGACAGCTTTCATGCGTGATTGCACGTTTAGCCCCGTTCCACCTTTTTCAGTCGAAGCCATGAGAATCCGCACTTCACCACTATTGACCTTTCGTGAGAGAGAATTTTTCTTCTCATCAGTATTGGCATCATGCACAAAGGCAATTTCTTCTTTGGGTATCCCTCGATCGACTAGTAAGTCCTTAAGTTCATTGTAGACATCAAAGCCCTCTTCCTTACTTTTAGGGGTTCCGATATCAGAGAAAATCATCTGAGTGGCTTTGTCTTCAGCTCCTTCACGGTAAATCCGCTCGACATTATCGACCACTTGAAGGATTTTCTGATTATCCGATAAGGAATAAGCAGGGTCAATCAACCGCATATCAATAGCTAGTTTTCTAGCTTCCCCGGTTATCTTTAACATATTATCTCTACTTGGGTCAACACTACCTGACTTGATAGCGTCTGAACGCTCTACCAGTTCTTCTAAATAGTATTTCTGAGCCTCTGTTAATTCACTTTCTACCGCAATAATCTTAGCTTCAGGAACGGGTAAATCAAGCATGTCTGATGTCTGAATATCAGCAGTTTCCTTGTAGATTCGCATGAGTTCAGGCAAATTGACAAATTTCTTGAACCGTTTCTTAGGTTGGTATTTATCACCTGTCGGGGCTAGTTCCATAGAGTTTTCGATATTCCCAAAAGCCCCAACCCATGAGTCAAAATTGGATACCTGATATCGTTCCAAAACATCGGGCTGAATGTAATTCATCATGGTGAAAAGTTCACTGATGGAGTTAGAAACTGGTGTTCCTGTCGCAAAAACGACATTTCTATCTCCATGTTCTGCCTGAACTTGTCTCACCTTCATCTCCATATCTACGTTCTTTTTTGAAGTGGTGTTGGTAATGCCAGCGACATTTCCAAGTCCAGTAATTGGACGAATATTCTTGAAGTGATGAGCCTCATCCACAAAGAGAAAATCAATGCCAAGATTTTCAAATTCAATAAAGGTATCTCGCTCTAGTTTTTGGAGTTCTTCCAACTGGTGCTCCAATCCCTTAATCGAACGCTCCGCTTCTTTGACCGTATAATCAGAATCACTTCCTAGTTTGATTTCTCTGAGTTGCTCCAGCTTGTCATTGATATAGGTGACCTGTTTCTCTCGACTCATCGGTATTTTCTCAAATTGTGAATCCCCAATGACAATGGCATCATAATCCCCTGTAATAATCCTAGACACAAACTGCTTGCGTTTGGCTTTGGCAAAGTCTTTCTTAGTAGTCACATAGACTTTCTTGGTAGGGAAAAATTTCATGATTTCTTGACCAAACTGAGCAGTCAGACTAGACGGCACCACATAAAGTGGTTTATGTACCATTCCGAGTTCTTTCAGTTTGAATCCTGCCCCAAGCATGGTCAAGGTTTTTCCAGACCCCACCTCGTGGGCTAGTAGGGCACGTTTTTCTTCTACAATCCGTTGAATGGCATTCTTTTGGTGAGGACGTAAGGAGATATTCTGGGCAAGTCCATCAATGGTTAAATGGCTACCATCATAGGACTTTGATACCGTACGATTATAGAGACTGTTATAGGTGTCTTCAATCATCTGTTGGACTTCTGGATATCTTGCTACAAAATCTTGAAAGAGTTCTTGTAGGTGTGTTTCCTTGGCACGCAGAACCGTTGTTTTCTCCACATCCGTCACATTCTTTTTCTTATCCCCTTCGACAACTTGTTTTGTAATGGTTGGTTGATTGGAATTCAGGAGGTTTTCAAAGATTTTACGACCACTATCATAGCGTGAAGCAGGGACACCTAGACTCCTATCCGTTGCGTTGGAATAAGTGTAGGCAAACTTTGATTGGTAAGTAATAACTCCATCAATGGGACTGACTTCAAGGACAGTCACCACTTCTTGGTCAGAGAGGTCAAAAGCTTTTCCCATAAAGGTTTCTTGGGCAAATTTTCCGTAAACAGACAAGGGAATCCAGCGTGAACCAATCCGATAATCAATGTCTGCCAAGGTAATACGTGCTGGTTTAACCGCTTCTAGAAGTCCTGCATAATGCGTCCAGTTAAAGTCACGATTGTCTTGTTTGACGAGTAGGTACACCACTTCTAACTTGCTAACTACATCACCGGACAGAAAGTCTTGGCGAGAAACATAAGTCAACTCACCTCTCAAATACATTTCTGGATCTGGCATAATATAGTCCCCTAATTCCTCGATTAAAACTGCCTTAGAATCAACCTGATAAATGGACATCATATAAGCAAAATCAACACCACGACCGTCTGCTAAACTGGAATTTAAGGCATCAAGGGCAGTATGTACCTTTTTAACCTCTTTTTCAGGACGCACCAGAGCCTTTTCAAAGGCAAGGGATTTAGTATAGATAACAGACTTTCCACTTGGATCTAGACTTTCATCTTCCAAACTAGCAAGAAGCGAATACTTATCATCACTATCAAAAAGATTGCGGTTCACTGCACTATTCAAATACCCATAGCGTTTGACAAAGCTATCATAGGTACGATTGAGTTTGCCTAACAAGTGGTTAAAGCTCTCCTTGTCATAATCATAATAGCGTTGAATGGCAATAACTTCTTGGTAGGCATTGCCAATATCGACCATTCCTTTGATTCGTGCCACTTCTTTCTCAGACAAAGGAGCTTCATAGAAAACTGTCTTTTTATAATATCCCTTAAACTGACCACGTTTGGCTGCATCATCGGTCACATAAACATCCAGAGCAGTGCTATCTGTGACTTCTAAGCTATTAAATCTATCAATCTGTTTTTGGGAATGTTTGGTGTCCCATGCTTTAAAGTTGCCTTCTTCATCGACATAGTAACTGATTTCTTCCGTCTTGGACCCCACTCGAATGCCTTTATTGTCTCGATAGTAGACCGTAGAACCCTGATAACCAAAACTGTACTGACCTAGATTCTCCCTCATTTCAGCTGGAATGGAGGTATCAATGACTTGTTTGGTCAACACATTTGGGTTAATGATGATTTCATTTCTATCAATCTCCCTTGGGGCTTTTACTTGATGTAGAGCAGTTTGAACACTTGCGATGAGGTTGTCACTAGTCCCCTTAACAGAAAGTGTTCCGCCGTTAAAATTTCTGACCTCATAGGTTCCTAGCACTTGGCTATTGTATTCTCCATCAAAGTAAGGATTGAGCCAAATGCGACTATCCTTGTCATAACGAATGGAACCTGAAAAGGCTAGTTCATCTGAAACATATCCCTTGTCCAAGTGTTTCTGAAAGAACAACATATCAGTTGTGACAGTGGTTCCTGCAATGGCCTTAAAGGCGGTATCAGGCAAGCGAACCCCTCCAAGAAAGTCAGTTGTCTCACGAATATCTTGTAAAATGTTTTCGGTTCGCTTATCCATGGTTCCTGTTGAAGAGATAATGGCTACTTGCCCACCATCATGCACCAAATCAAGGGATTTTTTAACAAAATAGTCATGAATCATATAAGGCTTATCGTACTTGTTATCCGCGATCCGAATATTGGCAAATGGCACATTTGAAATTACCAAATCAAAACTATCATCATTAAAAGCAACTGTCTCAAATCCTTTGACCTCAATATGGCTATTCGGGTGAAGGTGCTTGGCAATGGCTCCTGTAATGGTATCTAACTCCACACCATACAGCTCACTTTTATCTCTCAAATGTGTTGGCATAGCCGCAAAGAAATTCCCTGTTCCCATGGAAGGGTCTAGGATTTTTCCGCCTGTAAAACCATCTCTTTCCAACTTATCCCACATCTGACGGATAAGGGCAGGGTCTGTGTAATAGGCTGTCAAGGAGGACTGTTTCATATCGGAATACTCTTTATCAGTGACTAAGCATTTCAGTTCTTCTCGTTCCTTAGAAAATTTTGGATTATAGTCATCAAAGAAATCATTGGCAAGTCCACCCCAGCCTACATACTTGGCAAGGAGTTCTTGTTCACTTGGATTTGCCTGACGGCGTTCCGTTTCAAGTGTTTTAACCAAACGAATAGCCGCAATGTTTGTCTCAACCTTATCTCTAGCAGTCTTAGGATAAAAGTCCGTCATATCTTCTGGAAAATAAAAGTTCGTTACTGGAATCTCTGGAATTGATTCGACTACTTCCTCTTCAGGAATTTGACTATCTGATTCTTCAAGATCAGTATCGTTATGACCTTTTTCTGAACCATCTGGTTCCAATAGTCCAATACTCTGAACTGGCTCCTCTTCCAGAAATGAAAAAAGGTTTAATTCTTGGTCCGCTTCTTCTATCTCTGTTTGTGGTTCTGCCATTGGCTGATGAAGTGTCTGACTGACTTCTTCCCAGGTCCTCAAATAAAGAACTGGATTTTGTTCAATGATATCCGAAAAGTCATTGACTAACTCAATCCGAATCAAACCGTTCAATCGAGCATCGCTGACCGACACGACCTCAAAGTCCTGTCCCTTATAGGAAACCAATGCCCCCAGAGGGTAAGTGTCCAATACTCTCTGAACCAGTGGATTTTCCGCAAATTCTTCATCAACCACTACTTTCGTCTCAGCTTTCTCTAGCTTGTTCTTCCAATCTCTGAGGGTTAAATCTGGCTGATTGCCTTTATCTTTTTCAAATTGCTCCGCGTCTTCTCTGCTAAGTTCTTGGTGTAAAATGGCATAAGCAACCTGTCGCAGCTCTTCAATGGAAAGCTGGCTACCAAAGAAAAATTCAATTTTTTCATGACTCAATCCCATTTGGAGTAGTTCTGTCACAAGGGCTAGTTGAGTTACAGATGCATTTGGATAGCCACCTAATAAAGCAAGGTCTGCATTTTTCAAACGAAAACGACCTGCGGCATCCAATAAAATACCGATTTGGTCAGGGTCAAACTGAGATAAATCAATCCCTACCTGAGTCAATTTTTCTTGATTTTCTACCCTAATGGCTTGTCCAATTTTTTCTAATTCCTTTTCCTCAACTTGAGTCAAGGTCCGTTTCAGCTCATAGAGGCTGCCATCAGCCTCTAGATAGGTAAGTAACTCTTCTCCTTCAAAGACTGGTGTCATTTCCATTTCAGTGTCAAAATCACCTCGTCTAAAACTTGGGGCTTTGGAACGTTCATTTCGAATTTGGTCAAAATATGTTAGTATCTCAAATTTACGTCGTAAAGATAACTCTTCATAAGCTGGCAGATGACTTGTTTTTCCTGTTTGAACGTCTAGTTGAGACAAATCTACATCCAAACTGGCAATAACCAGAGAGCCCTCTTCTCGAAAAGCTATTGCCTGATTTACAGTTACTTCTGACTTATCAATCATTTCTTCTTGTTCTTGAAAAGTTTCATCAACTCTTGTTTCTAACTCAGGTTGGTAGGTCAAGAGAAACTGTTCAATATCCCGACTGATGCGATCTGCTAAATTATTGGCGACACGGTACACATTGACCAGATTAGCTCCCTTCCCTTTTTCTAGCAGAGAAGCCGTCGAAATGGTTTGGTAGTGACCATTGGAATCCAATAGTTGAAAACGTGTGGCAAGATTGAACATGGCCACTTCAATCACCAAGTCTTTTTCAGACGGCGATAATTTATCAAGTTTTTGGAGACCCTTATGACCGAATACTTGAGTATAAGTCAACAGGTCATGAGCAGTATCATAAGGACTAGCCTGTACAAAAGCTGAAACGTCCGTCTCAAAATGAAGTACCTGAACAGGGCTTTGGACTTCCTTTCTATTCACAATAAATTCTTGGATAAGGCTATCCCAATCCTCATCAAAGTGGTTTGCTTGGTAATACAAAAATGCTTCAAGCATGGCTCTGTTACGAGGAATGGTAGCCCGCAACATCTGTAGTAAAACTTCTTGATTCATTCGTTCCTCCCATCAAAAAAGAGCTGAGATTCTATTCTCAGCCCTTCGTTTTAGTCTAGGACCAAGGCTCGTTGGTCTTTTTCTTGTGGCATACCTTTCATCAAAGTCGCCACATAGTGTTGTAAGAAATGACTTTTCTGGTCTAGTAACTCTTTCTGCAAAGCTAGGTGAACCAAGTCGCCAAAATAATCCTGACTGGAAATGGCTAAGTCCTGTTGAATCATAGCCTGTAAGGTTTCAAGACCGATTAAGGAATAGTCTTCACTATCCAAAATTTCATATTGATCCATCGTGTCAAAAAGACTATTCGAAGACATGACATCCATGATAAAACTAGTGCCCTCGCCTGTGCCATACAATTTTTCAAGAATATCCGTAATATCTGCTTGCACCTCATCCTGGTAATCATCCACTTTGACTCTTAGTTCATCGCTAACCAAGGACAAGTCATCTTTATCCATATAATCTTGATAAACTTGATTGAGGATTGTTCTATCAGAGATACTTAGTTCCAAAGAGAGAAAGGCCTTGATAAATTCTTGGTAATCGACCTTTTCCATTTCAGATAAAGCTTGTTTCATGGTGTCAAAGTTCCAAACCATCACACAACTCCTTTTGTGGAACTAGAGAAGATTGTCCAGCTTGTAACTCCTCCAAATCAGAATGACCATCACCATCCGTGTCAATAGCATATGGATTAGTTCCTAAAGCTAGTTCCTGAGCGTCAGTCAGACCATCTTGGTCTGAATCCTTTTCATAAATTGTTTTTGGATTCATCTATTCTCCTCCTTTTTCTTCAGTCCATATGCCGTACCAAGTAGAATACCAGCTCCAATCAAGCCCAAAAGGGATTCCTGTTCCCCTGTATTTGGCAAAACGCTTGCTGGAACAGGTGGTTCATGTATCTCAATCGGTGGTTGAGGTGGGGTAGGTTGATTTGGACTTGGTTCTTCAGGTTTACGTGTATGTGTTACAACTGTATTTGAGCTGATGACATAGCCATTCACTGTATGGAGATAGGTATTCTCCACCTGACCAGTCGCAATCCGTTTCATCTGAAGGTAAACATCTGCCTGAAAGGCTGAATCATCAGAGATAGTCTCTAAGAAGGATTTATCAAATGAAATTGACACGAGGCCATTTTCTGTATCTACCTGTTGCAAGGTGTATTTCGTGACTTCTGTCCCCTCTTTTAAGACAGAACCGTCTTTGAGGATGACATCCGTCAACAGATAGCTGCGATAAACACCACTATACTCATCATGCTTTTCATCATAGTTATCTTCAAAACCATATTCAAATAAATCAGTCGCACGATTGCTTGGAATCATCGCTCCAACCAAGCGATAGTTAAAGGTTTGATGCAAGGCCACTTCTTTCCCGTCAAGGCTGGCATCTTTATGAGACAAGTCAATCACCACATCTTTTTGTGGGTCTAATTTTGGAACATTATTAACCACTGTTTCCGTGACATAGGCCAAGCCAAAATCAATCTGATAGGCTGTATTTTCATACTGACCACCTGTTTTGGTCAACTCATTTTTTACCGTCATCGGAAGCGTGACAACTAAGGTTTGACCAGTCTTCACATAGGTCTCATAAAAGGCTTTTGGATCATCGCTACTAAGAACTTGAATGGCTCCTTTAGGTGTAAACTGACGTTTAGCCATGGCGTCTTGAACAACTTTCGGAGCTTCTGACAAACTAGCGTAGGTGCTGACAGAGATACCCGATACAAGATTGCCAGCCTTATCCAAAACTTGAATGCCATCAGGATTTAGGGTAAGGGCTTCTTCTGGGTAATCGTCTACCATGTAAAATCCCTTGGCAAGAACATCATCCGTCACGACCATGTCCTTGTATTGACTGTAATCCAAGACAATTTTGTAATAATTGACCGTATTCGGAAGAACAGTCCTTCCATCAATTGAAATACCTTCTTGATTGGTATTAGACTTATGCGGAGTTACTTTAGGGACAAAATTGGTCACCGTGTTGGTTTCATAGGCTTGCCCAAAGTCCACCTGATAAGCCACGTTTTCATAAGACTTCCCTGAATTAAGCATGGTTTCCAAAACCATCATCGGAGTGACAATGGTAATATTCTCCCCCTTGGTCACATAAGATTCAAAAAAGGCTTGTGGGTCCTCAGGCATGAAAACTTGAAAAGCTCCTTTAGGCTGAATTTTTTGTTTCGAAAGGGCTGCTTGTAGCGTTTTAGGAGCTTCTGATAATTGAGAATAAGCCTTCACCGTGATTCCTGAAACTGTTTTGCCATCAGATGTGACAAACTGAATAGCTGCTTCATCCGGCAATAAAGCTTCTTCTGGATAATCATCCACAAAGTAAAAACCTTGTGCAATCTGAGAGTTGTCTGCTTTAATCCCTCGGTATTGGTCCAAATCCCATGAGAGAGTATAGTGATTTTGAGTTCCCACTAGCATGGGCTTCCCATTGATGTCCACTTTGTCTTTATTGAGGTTTTGTTTCTTGGGTTCTGGAGAAACAAGCGTGTTAGTCACTTCCTTGGTTTCATAGCCATTGCCGAAATCAACTTGATAAGCCTTGTTTGTATAGGTCTTTGTCTGACCATAGAGACTATCTTTCACCGTCATTTTGGTCAAAAGAGCTAAAGAAGTTCCTGTTTGAACATACTGGTCATAAAAGGCTTGGTTGTCATCCGGCAAAAAGACTTGAAAGGCACCTGTCGGTGTAATCTTGGCACGAGCTAATTTATCTTGAAGGTCTTTAGGAGCTTCATTTAGTGAAGCATATGTTTTGACCGTTATGCCTGATACCTTCTGACCATCAAGCGTTGTGATAGCCGTGCCATTTTCCACCACATCAAGCACTTCCTCTGGGTAATCGTCCACAAAGAAGAAGCCTCGTGCAATTGTCTCTTTAGCAGAACGTTCTCCCTGATACTGGTCCAAATCCCAAATCAATCGGTAGTGGTTGGTTGTACCAAGGGCTACGACCGTATCGTTAATGAGAACACCATCCGCATTTTCATTGTTTTTATCTGGTGTAATGAGTGTGGTTGTCTCCCCATCACCTGGTGTACGAACCGTTACAACATTTGAAGTGACTGTGTAAGCATTGGTTGTGCCCTTGTTCAAAAGGAGTTTGTAACTATTGGAATAGGTTGCCCCATCATTTTGAACAGAACCATAGAGTTTTGGAGCGGTCAGTTGATAAACCTTGGTTAAATCTTTATTTACCTCCTGCAACAAGTTTTCCTTTGCGGTTAAGGTCACAAAATTCTTAGTCTCATCAAAGCTAAGGACATAGTTTCCATTTTCTTTTTGTGTTGTTTCCTTATCAAACAGGTAACCAGCAGGCAAGTAGTCCTCAAAAATGAGACTAGTCGTTTGAGAACGATTGGACGATAAGGCATCAACTGTTAAGGGATAAATCACCGTTGAATCTTTTGCGACAGTTTTCTCATGAAGATTAGCTTGGTCACTATTGACCACTTCTTTCATAATCTCTGGAGTTGTCGTCAAACGGTATGCATGATAATGGACTGTCGGTGCTTGTGGTGGCGTTGGAAGTTCTTTGGGAGTAGGTTTAACAGGTAAGGTTACTTTAGTCAAGGTCAGACTAGGCTGCACCACTTCTTCCAAAGGCTTTGGAGTAAAGGTTACAGGCTTTTCTGGTGTAAATATTTTAGGCGTAAAGACATCTGGTGTTACCGTAATAGGTTCTGGAATGGGTTCAAGTTCCACCGTTACATGAGGTTTGGGACTATATGGTGTTACTGTACGTGCAACTGGTAGGGTATTTAAGGCGAACCAGTAGGACAAGCCTACATTCTGTGGCATATCGCCTTGCCCAAAGGTGACTGTATAGGTATTTCCTGATGTAACTGTTGAGACAATAGCTCCTTTATAAGCATAACGACTTGATGTGGTATCCCATTCTTCAGGTAAATTCAAATCGCTTGCACGGTTGGAACCCAACGAACGGGCCAGACCTTCATTAGTCACTTGAACGGTTGAGCCATTTATCGGCACAAATTTCCCAGAAGAATCTTTAACATATTCTAAACCAATGTCATTATGATTGAGGGAAGAATGTGTGAAGACACCTGGTTTTTCTTTAGAAAAAGTGACCTGCGTTCCGTCTTCCAAGAAATACTTAGCAACTACACGAAACTCCATCTTGTCTGTTCGCCAGTCACCATTTCCATCATTTCGATAGGCAATGAAGCCCTCGGTAGGATCATTTGGCACAACTAGTTTCACAGCATCGGTTCCAGCTGGCGATACAAGGTTGGTAATAGCGTAAGTCACACGACTAATCTTTTTCCCATCAAATCGTGCATGTTGAAGATTTTGATAGTTAAAACTAAGGGTCTCACCTGTTTTGAAGCTATCATAGACAAAGAATCCAGTTGAATCTAAAATTCTTGAGTAGCCGCCCAGCAAAGCATCGCCAGTTGAAATGATCTGATCAGGATTTCGGGTAATGGCCCCATGTTGCGCTTGGGGTTCACCGTCATTGAGATTGAGGGCTTGAGCAAGGGCTTCAGAAATATAACCTTCTTCACCTTTTGAAATCTCGGCCAAGTCACGTTGATAGCGTTCCAATTCTTTGGCATTATAGGCATCAATCGCTTCATTCTCTTTTCTGGCTGCGGCTTCTTTTTCTTTATTACGTTTTATAATAGCTTCAATCTCGGCTGCACGATCTGAAACGAATTGTTGTTTCTCCTGATTCGCTTGATCTACTGCGGCTTGACCTGCACGGTTTTCAGCATCAACAGCTGCTTGACCAGCCTGATTACGCCTTTCAATGGCTTCATTATCTGCCTTTGCCTTAGCAAGTCCAGCTTCATTTTCTTTTTGAATGGCCTGATTTTTCGCAACAATATCATCTGCCTTGGTTTTCTTTGTTAGATAATCCGCTACAGCTTGTTCGTTAGTTGATTGAATAGTTTCAACAGCCTTGCCATAGTTTGTATAGTCCAGTACAGATGTTCCGTTTCCTGATGAGACTACTTGTTCTTTTACTGTCACATCAGCATCTGCATACCGAGTTTTTAGGTCATTGACTTTAGAATCAACCCAAGCATTTGTCTCTTTACCAGTTTGGTTGGCCTCTTCGTAGGCCTGTGACAGTACCTTATTTTCCTGTTCGATGCGAGCTTTTTCATCCACATAAGCTGCTTTGTCAGCTTTGTAGGTTTCAGTAACTTCATTGATAGCCACAACTTGGTTTTTGGCATCTGCTTCTGCTTTTGAAATTTGTTGGTTGGTTTCTGACGCAGAAGTTATATTTCCCAAATCCATTGGGCTATCTTCAACTGTAGAAACACCTTCAGCCTTGGCCTCTTCAACCGCTTGTGTTACCGTATCATGTGGTACGGTGACAGCAATCGCACCGTTAGATTGTCCAGTTGACCCTAAACTTTCAGTTTGTTCAGATACAGAGGTTGGCTGTGCTTCTGGTAAATTCGTGGCTGGATTTTCCGTTCGTTGAATGGTTGTGTCAACTGATGGTGTCACTTCATCAGCATGTGCAACCGTTCCTCCCCAGGCAACAACAGCGGTCACCATTGTTCCCAGGGCAACCGAACATAGAGTACGGTATTTTTTACTCTTACGAAAGACGTGTTTCTCGCCTTTTTCCTGATTGACAAGAAAGTGATGATTACATGTTTTGGTCATAAATAGTCCTTCTTTTCTTTTTTCTGTAGCAACAAACTGTCACTCTTTCCTCATCATAAAAAAGAAGACTTGATTTTGTTATCACAATCAGTTCAGAGAAAAGAAAATGTTGCTTTTACACTACAAATGTTGTAAAATTATAGTGTAAAAGCAACATAGAAAGGAGTAAGCATGTCAAAAAAAGAGATTCTACTTGAATTTATAGAAAACCACGATGGCATTATCACCTATAAAGATTGTAAAGCACTAAACATTCCAACAATATATTTGACAAGACTAGAAAAAGAAGGAATTCTATACCGCGTCGAAAAAGGAATTTTCCTAACCCAGAATGGAGACTACGACGAATACTACTTCTTTCAGTACCGATATCCAAAAGCTGTTTTCTCATATATCTCAGCGCTTTACCTGCAACAATTTACAGATGAAATTCCTCAATATTTTGACGTAACCATTCCTAGAGGTTACCGTTTTAATACTCCTCCAGCTAATCTGAACATTCATTCCGTTTCTAAGGAAAATAGCGAACTAGGAATTACTCTTGTAAAAACCCCTATGGGAAACGAGGTAAGAGTGTATGATTTCGAACGTATTATCTGTGATTTTGTGATTCATCGAGAAAAAATAGATACTGAGCTTTTTGTCAAAACACTTCAACATTACGGAAACTATCCTAAAAAAAATCTTACAAAACTTTACGAATATGCGACAAAAATGAACACCTTGGACAAGGTCAAACAAACTCTGGAGGTTCTAGTATGAATAAAGCTAAGCTAACAGCACTCTGTCATAAAATATCAAAGAATACTGGATTAACCTTTAATTCCGTGATGACCTATTACTTTCTAGAAGTGATTTTGAAAAAATTAAGTCAGAGTACCTATTCAAATCACTATATCTTCAAAGGAGGATTCCTACTGTCAAATGTTATTGGAGTTGAATCTCGTAGCACGGTTGATATTGATTTTTTGTTCCATCAAATGACACTTTCAGAAGATACTGTAGAGCAGCAACTCAAAGAAATTTTAGCAGATTCAGAAAAAGGTATATCTTTTGTGATTCAATCCATCACAGCTATTAAAGAAAGTGATGACTATGGTGGCTATCGAGCAACAATTTTGTGCCAACTTGAGAATATTAAACAAGTTATTCATTTGGATATTGCGACAGGCGATGTTGTAACTCCCCAGCCGATTACATACGACTATAAAGCTATTTTTGATGAAGATAATTTCCCAATCATTGCTTATACAATTGAAACAATTCTAGCTGAGAAACTTCAAACCATTTATTCACGTAACTTCTTGAACAGCAGAAGCAAAGATTTTTATGATGTTTATATTCTATCAAAACTAAAGAAAGAAGACATTGACTTCATTCAGTTGAAAAATGCCTGTCAGAGAACATTTTCCTATCGCGAAACAGAACTCGATTTTGAAAAGATTATTGACCTACTCGAGAGGTTCAAATCTGACCCTATTCAGAATAAACAATGGCAAAATTACTCGAAAAAATATAGCTATACAAAGGGGATTTCCCTTGCAGATGTTCTTGATGAGATGATTCGTCTCATAACAGTTCTCATTTCTATAAATTCTGATTAATAGTGACCAAAAAATTAAAAAGGATATGCTAACATTTATACATTTTGTTAGCATATCCTTTTTTATTTCGTCGTATAAGCAAAACTCAAGCTACTATCCACCCCAGATAATTTACGAAAGGTGTAGTTGGGATTGCCATTGTAGTTGGTTTCAGAGATAAGGAATGAGCCATCTGGGTAGACTTTTTCGACGAAAGCCACATGTCCGTATTCTGCTGGTGTGCCATGTCCTCCTCCCGCAAATGAGAGTATAGCTCCTGCTTGTGGACTTGTCCCTGTCTCCCCACCGAGACTTGCGGCTGTTCGTACCCAATCTTGGCCATTGCCCATGGTACTGATAATTGGAATCTTCTCACCATTCTTACCTTTGAGTTTTAGACCCAGTTGGTTGATACGGGCTGCGACGCCCCAAGTACATTGGCCGTAGGCATATCCCATACCGTCACCACCTCCTGGAATAGAGTTTTCAAAGAGGTCTCCTCGTACAGCTTCTAAAGATTTTGGATCACTTTGTGCTGTCCCACCGTTGGGTTGACTAAAGCCTTTTTCAATTTGGTAATACCACTCACTTGCTCGTGTCTGACGCTCAAGTAGCTTATCCCCTGAATTTCCTTCCCAGTAAATGAGAAAGAGTTGGGCAAGACTAGCTGGACTTCCTGAATTTTTGAAGAAGTCCTTTAACCAGTTGGTGTAATAAGGACTATCCCCATGCAACATGAAATCCAGTTGTAACCCTAAGTCATACCACTTTAGATTTTTTCCTTTGGCATATTCGAGCAACAAGGTATGTCTGCGTGAACCATCTGCAGTATCTGTCCATTGGCCTAAGCCTAAACCACGTTTGAGAATATTTGGGTAACGTCCATTGTATATAGTTGGACCATTGAGTGAGAGCCAGCCCTCATCATCCCACGAACTGTCTGTTGCACCAATAGGAGGAGATAGATAGTCGCCTTCCGCACGCTTGGGATTAATAGAGGATTCTACCGACCAATTTCCTAAAATGGCCGCGATAGCTTGATTTGTCGCACCTTTGCTTTTGAGATAGTCATAAATAGCCTTTGCTCTCTCGAACTCGTCGCCACCAAATTGACCGATAGTTGGAAGAATGGTGGTCTGAACCTGGATTACTTTTGGAAAGTAGAAAGCTGGATTGACATAGACCAACTTATCCGTGTTATCATCAACCTTTTGATAGGTGACTTTTAGACCCGTTCCGTCTTTGGTTTGACCCATAATGTCTCCTGCCAAGACTTGTTGATGTTCACTCACTCGGCCTGAATGAATGCCAAACAAGGTTAGTTTAGTCTTATTGACTCCCTTACCAGATGTCAAAACAACGTTCTCCCCATCAAGAGATACCTTGCCATCCATCGGAGCCACAATGACTTGACCTTCTTTTGCTTCTAAGATGATATGGTGATGAAGCGTTGGTTTTTCATCAATGACCTCATAACCATATCGGTATAACATACTTAAACTATCTTCATCGGTCTGTCCCTGGAAGGGATTGTCCAATTCTTGAAGGGCTAAATAGTTGCCTTCTTCGGTCAATTCCTTTAGCTCTTCTTGGTCCTCATCTGACAGCTTGTAAGCAGGTTCTTTATACAAGTCAGACATGGATTTAATAGAGTCTCCACCATTTAAGTCCGTCCAGACTTGACTGAGAAATGCTTTGTAGGTCGTACCTCCCGTTTCCATGACATCGTCAAGCTTGTAGTCTTGGTATTGATGATTCATGTAAACCATGACCTCATCAATCTTGGTGTAATAGGTAATCCCTTTTTCGTTAGTTCTCGTATGCTCCGCATCTTCCCACGTCATGTGGGTATAGACCTTGGTCAACTCCATCTCATCTTGTTGAATGGCACTGCTACCTGAGACACTCATGAAAAAGCTCATCATCAAAAGGAGTATCAAGAGAATGCCTGAGACAATCCAAGTCAAAGGATTTCCCGCGATTGCAGAAAAGAAGGTCAGACTTCCCTTAATGGCTTGGACAACCCCCCTTAACTCCTGCTAGACTGTGCTTTCTAGCATGCTTTAAAAAGGTTTGGTAGCGTCTTTGTGGTTTAAGAGGTTTCTGCCGTGTGAATCCTTTTCCCTTTTTGAAGTTTTGGAATCGTTCCTTTCCATGAGCCACTTTCGTCTTTGTAAAACGCACACCAGTCTGTCCGCTTTTCACCGCCACTTTACCTGCTTGATAGGTAAACCTGCCATAGCGTCTGGCTTTCAAACTAGTATCCTTTAAGGTTCTTAGACCATCTAAATCATCATCCTGTGCCACCAAGTCAAGCGATTCAGAGGCAGCTAAGCCTAATACAGCTTTGAACTTGGTGGAGTTTTTCTTAGACTTTTGGACTTTCTTGAGTTGTTTGACTTCACGTTTGGCAGAACTCACTTCTTTTTCTGCACTGAGTCGATCAAATGACTTTTCTTGGTGAAATTGAAAGCGAGACTTCAGGGAAGGATTTTCTTTTTTGAAAGTAAACTTGGGATTAACCGATTTTGACTTTTCACTTAGTTTCACTTCTGACAAATGTTTTCTTGCCATCCGCAAACGCTCTTGAGCTTGCGGAAGTCGATAGTTCTTGATTTCTTTTACCTTCAATAGTCTAGGAGACACATAGGTAATTTCCTTTAGGAACTTCTCTTCTGCTTCCTTTTGGCTACTGTGTAGATTTTCTTTTAACTCTGTTTTCTTTTCCTGAAAAAGAGAATTTTGAGCTGGTTTTCGAAATCGTCCTTTATTAGGAACAGTCTGTTTTAAGGCTCTAACTTCTTTCCGATAATGCATACGAGCTGATTTTAAGTTGCTTCGAAAGTTTTGCCTGGCTTGTTTGACTACCTTTTTATCCTCTTTCATCTCATGTCCTCATTTTTTCAGGGTCCGTACTCATGATGTCAAAGAGCTTGGTGCGTTGTGGAATCTTATTCTTAAACGGGACAACGGTGGAACCGGCCTTGATTAGGCCAGCCCCTTTTTCAGGATTGACCAAGTATTTCTCCAGTTCCTTGGAGAGTCCAAGCATATGCACCAATTCTTCGCGATCGCTCTTAGCCTGTTTTAAAAGAATCATGAACTCGCTATTGGCAATAATACGTCTGCCATTGGCATCTAAAAGAAGAGTCTCTACATTTTGAGTAATACCTGTCGGTATCGCCCCATATTTACGGACACGACTCCAGAGTTTAAAGAAGAAATCAGAGGCATATTTGTCCAATAAAAGAAGCTGCATTTCATCAAAGTAAATCCAGGTCTTCTTCCCTAGCTTTTGATTTTTCACCACACGATTCCAAATCTGGTCAAAGATAACCATGAGGGCAATTTGTTTTAATTCATCGCCTAATTTTTTGACATTGTAAATAAGGAAATGACTGTCAGTTTTGATATTGGTCCGATGTGAAAATATATCTAGCGACCCTTCTACATAGAGTTCCATATCCAGTGCCAAGTCCTTAGCTTCCTGTTCAGGTTGTTGAGATAAGACAAAGACCCACTCGACCAATGATGGTGTGTCAAAATGCTTATAGGTGAGTCGTGTCACACGGTCAATCAAGGACTTCTCACGACCATCCATTTTGCGGTCCAAGAGCTTTCCAATCCAGGACAAGAGAAATTCGGACTTGACCTTGACTGGGTCCTCATCCATATTCTCATCGGATAGGTCTAAGACATTTAAGAAGGTAGTGGAATCTGGGGCAATATCAATACTCTCCCCACCAAAGGCTTGACCGATAATACTGTACTCATTTTCTGGGTCAACAATAATAATTTCAGTTTCACTATCTGCTTCCTTGAGCTTAGTAGAGATGATTTCATGTTTTGTCGCCATCCCTTTGCCAGCTCCAGAAGTCCCTAAAATCAACCCTGACGGAGTATTTAACTTGCCACGGTCAATACTGATGATATTACTTGAGATTTGATTGATGCCATAAAATTTCCCACCCTTGTCCTGAATATCAACAGAAGTCCAAGGTGCATTCACGGCAATGTTTGAAGTCAATAGAGACCGAGAAACACCTTCAAGATAGTTCTTCCCAAATGGCAAGAGACTATTAAAAGCAGCTTCTTGCATGTAGGTCAAATTATCGATAATCATATCATTAGACCCTGCTACTTGCTTGATAATATCCAGAGATTGTTTGAGTTGGTCTTCAGTATCTGCCAGCACACCAATCAGAAATACGGTGTCAAACAGTTTATCTCCTGTTTGGGTCATGGTTTGAAGAAGAGCTTCTGCTTCATCGATGTTGTTTTCGAGAACATGGCCAACCTTCTCTAAATAGATGCCAGTCCGAGCCATCTTTTGTTGTTCCCCAATCTTTTGTGATTCCATCAAGGTTTTCTTGGTTCGCAGCTTGGTCATGGTTTCAGACTTAGTTGAGCCTTTTGCATGTAGGCTAATCATCACTTCCAAATCAGACTGCATGAGGTCACGAATAAATTTATCCCCTAGCTCCATACCGTAATCACGAACATAGACAATCTGTAACAATCTATCGTCCAATTCAATATGATTCTTGTGTTTAAAGGAAAGGTAGGTTGGGGCAATATAGTGTTTGGTGGATTGACCTGATAGGGTCAAATCCTTGTAAGAGAATGGTAAATGATTTTCACCTCGTAACATATTCGCAAGGACATTCACTCGCTCCTCTCCACCAAGCAGACCAAGAGACACATCAATCTCAGAAAAGCCACTCTTGAAATATTCCCCAATCTGTGACAGAGAACGAAAAGCTAGTTTTGGTGTTTGGTCGCTCTTGCCAAATGAAAGAAACTTGACAGCCGAAAAGTTGTTCTCACCCGCCTCTAAGTTGGCATCCATCATGCGATTCAATTCATCACGATAAGCATCAAACCCATCTTCCTGCAAGGGATAGAGAATACTCTTACGGAATTTTTCCAGATTGACCTTTTGATTGAAAATGGTCAGTTGGAAATTGGTCTTATCATCCAATGAATTGATTAAATCGGAATATTTCTCAACAATAGCTCCCTTATGATCTAAACCAACTGTTTGATAATTGACATCACCTAAGAGATAGGTTTGTGAGAAATAACTTGGACTGACTTGCATGAGGCCATTCTGAAAAAGTCCTTGATAGGCTAACGTATTTACGGTAGAGGGTCTGATCTCCTGCTTCTGTGCTTTCGTCTTTTGCTTTTTGTCATTAGAAGAGGTCTTTGGTTTCATTGAGTGTTTTAATTTTTTCACGTTGGTCTCCTTTTCTTCCAGTAAATGTACGATCTGGTACTGTTAGTTCATAATGAAATCGGTACTTGAGATAGGTTTCAAATGGTAAATCATTAGGGCGATAGACCCCAAATAACATGAGTGGAATGGTAAAGCTAAAAACAAAACCATAGACAAACCAATCCCCAAATTGCCAGTAAAATAGGTTCAAGCCCAATACCAAAATAGTTATGGCGACGGCTGGAAATACAAAAATAACCTGTCTAGTTGTAAATCCTAACCATGCCCTGTGTTGAACCTTTGAAATGTCCTTAAAGACACGTGTGTTCATAAATGTTCTCCAATCTAAGTAAGCTATAAAAAGAGGAGGCGAGATAATGCCTCCCTTCCTCCTACATCCCCAAAATACTTCGGGCGGTTCGTTGACTGCCAACTAAGGCAATGATTAATAAGATAGCCTGTACCAAGCCACCAAACATAATGGCGAGTGATTCCATAACTCCAGCTCCATTTGATACGGCAATCTTTCCAGCCGATTCAAACAAGGGAACAAGCGATACAATTAGAAAAATCAAGATACCTTGAACGGCATAGACCATGATGTTCTTAAGGTAGCCAATCCCAACACTTCTCCAGTCATCACTAAGGAAGGTCGGAATGGTAACAGGGGCAAAAGGAATCATCAGATAAAGTTGGATAAAGCGAATGGTAATCAAGATATTGACAACCATGATACTCACCATTCTCACCAACCAAATGAGAATCGCAAAAAAGCCAATAATCATTTTTCCTACAATTCCAGATCCCTTGATGCCTGTGATGGTATCGTAATTAACACCACCATTCGTGACAAGCCCTGCCACTTGTTCAATAATATAAGAGGCAATGGCAATAATGGCTTCCACAATAACCGTCGTATTGGTAATCACGACCGCGACCATAATGTAGCTGACAATCATAGGTGCCATGGCTTCAAAGGTCATCGCACCACCTGAGTTGGCGATTTTCTTGGCCATTTTTGAGAATTCGAGTACGAGAACAACCGCAAGAATAGCTACTCCCAAGGGCTGCATAATCCCCTTGGTAATGGCTGTCATGTAAGACCACACCGTCGGATTAAAGTCTGCTAGTGATTTAACCAAGTTGGCGGTTGATTCTAAATCCACTTGAAACCCTTCAAAAAGGCTATCGCTAGATACTTTTTCAGAGGCTAGAAATACAAAAGGTGACGTAAAATTCATCATCATGTCATGTTCTGACCTCCTCTAAATGGTAATCTGTGTCACAAAAGCACCAGCAGCACCCACCATTACCCCACCAACAATTTCTAGAATGGCATTTCGGACACCTGGCCCACCATCTTTAATGTTGGTTGAAAGGTTGATAATGCCCATGACAACAAGAAAAGCTCCCACTGCAATTAAGCCTTTTTGTAATAGAGACATGGCTTGGGAGAACATGGAGCTGGCGTCCACTCCGTATACAAAGCCTGTTAGTTTTTGATTCATATTTTTCCTCATTTCTATTAATGTAGTGACGTTTCTGTGCTTAAATCCCGTATTTGATAGTCTGACAAGTTCAATTCTTCCTCTTTAGCCAAGGGATTGATGTGATAGTTCCACCAACGCTCATCGGTTTCCTTATCAGCGAGCAACTTCCAATGTTTGTGTTTGAGTGGGAAATATTTCTTGGTCCGAAAAACAGGAACTCCTGCAATGCGTACGAGACATTCATCTCGTTTCATATTTCCTACTTCATCTGCTGTCATCAAGTCACGGGCAATTTTCTGGTGAGAGGTAGAACTTGAGCCAGTCTGACCAAATGAACGACTGGTACTTCTGACATCGATAGTTTGTTTGCCTAGAAGTCCACTCATGAACTTAAAGGTTTCCTCATCATTCCCACCCAAATAGAGGAGACTGTCACAGTTCCCCAAAATGGTTTTCCAAGCTTCTTTTTCCTTATAAAGTCCTTGGAGTTGGGCAATATTTTGCAAGATTGGTACTAGACTCATATTCCTAGAGCGAACTGTTGAGGTTTGTTCGGCAAAGTCTGGGATTTCTCCGAATAGCGATAGGTAAGCCTCTGGTGTTGCCACCTCGGGCTTTTCCCCCGCTCCACACCGTGCATGATAGTTTCCCATCACACGGCGTTCCACCGACTAAATCTTACTTTTTAGTGCCTATATAGTCCTCGAATTGTATCATTTCTAGCTCCCTGTGTTCACGAAGCTTATTGATTTTATCTTGCATTTCTTTGGTCAATGGTAGATTTTTGAGTAGCTTACTTACTTTATTGCTATTTTCTTCTCCTACCAAATCCGATACTTCTTTTGAGAGAATAATTAAATTCCTGTAAGTATCGTTTCTTTCTCCTTTGCAAGGCTTGATGTGTTCACAGACCATATCCACAATGGTCAAAGCATTATGCGTAACAGCACATTTGCCTTTTTGTGCTATATACCTTGAAAGAGCATTATCTGCCATCTCAAATGTAGGATAGAGATGAGCATTTTCCATCATATACTTCATAACTTCAAAGCTGATACAGTTTTCAGCGTCTGAGTATTTCCTCACATATTTGTTGACTTCACGTCTTTTATATTTTGGATATTCATAAGATACATATCCGACAGGAACAATCATACGACCATTTATCCATCTACATTGTTTGGACTTTCCGTACTTATCCAAGATGTATTTGCTTGTAATTTCACCTTGTTTCTCTATGGGAAAGCATCGTTTGTTATGATTCATTCCGTTGCTTTTCCCTGTAACCTTAAAGGCTATTTCCGCAAAGTCGGATGACACAAGCGTTGCCATACAGTAATAATTGTGCATTCCCATGACCATAGCGTTGTAAAGACTTATATTTTTATCTAATTCACTTTGTTTGCTTGGGTTTTTAATATCTTTCCAAACAGAACCCAGTTTACTGATAACCTTGACTTTACTCTTATCTGCCATATGGGAACGAATAATCCACTTATTCCCTTTTGGTACTACCTTGAATTTTATTCCAAGAAAAGTCGTGTAGTTCTTTCTAAGGTTAGTAATTCCTGATTTTTCATCACTTGTCTTCAAGTGAAGATTTTCAGCTAACCATAGCTTTGTCGCACCCATTACCTTAACCGATGTCACATAATCTCTACAGAATATTTTAAAATCATCCGCATATCTTACGATATACATTTCTTTTAAGTCGGTTTTTGCTCTGAGCTTGTTCCACTTCTGCGTTCGGTCTATTGTGAGTATGTTTCCCTCGTTATCAACCTTTGTATACTCGTAGCCTGTACTTCCCTCTTTGATTTTGAACATTTCCCACTGATTAGCAACCCACCAGTCCAGTTCATTCAGTACTACATTAGCTAGTAGTGGAGATAGAATACCACCTTGAGGTGTACCTGTTTCTGGTGTGATGACTATATCTTTGAACAGAATATCTGCTTTTAACATTTGCTTGATTATCATAATCAGCTTTCTGTCCTGTACTCCCAATCCCCATAACTGACGGATAAGTTTTGAGTGGTCAATATTATCAAAGAAGCCTGTGATATCCACATCTACAACAAAGTGCAGATTTTGTATTTGTGCCATTTTATAGCACTGTGCTATTGCGTTCTGTGTAGACCTATACGGTCTGAAACCATTGTTCCTTTCGTGAAACTTAGCTTCACAGATTGGCTCTAACACCTGTAAGACACACTGTTGTATCAGTCTGTCCCAAATACTCGGAATTCCAAGAGGTCTTGTCTTTCCATTATATTTCGGAATTTCTACTCGTCTGACTTTCTTTGGTTGATAATAGTTCAACTTGTTTCTGATGGTTTTTATGACCATTTCGATAGGTAATTTCTGTATTTCTACAATCGTTTTACCATCTGTACCAGGAGTTTTACTCCCATTATTCTTGCAGATATTTCGATATGCAAGTATGATGTTTTGGTCAGAGACAATCATTGGCATGAGCCTATCAAATCTCTTACCGTTCAGGCTATCTTCATAAAGCTGATAACCTATTTCTTTAGTGTCATACCTTTCTGCATTTCGTTCTGCTTTGTTTACAATTCGTTTTGCCATAGTAACCAACTCCTTATCGGAGAATGATTTTTTCTTAGTCGCACCACGACAGCTATGAAAATCTCCTTTTGGTGATTACTATATAGACATGAAAGAAAATTTAGTATCGGCTTGTGGCTATCCCTCCACCGCTTATTATCACGGTTTCTTCGGTACTGTGCCACTACTTTCACAACCACAAATGCACTTATTGTAGAAAATGTTCTTTCAGACTTTTCATTTTCGATACAACTACGGTACTTTGTCGCTGATACAGTCAGCTCCCGTATTGGTTGCTTTCCACGTTCCACATAACTTAGGATTGTTACCACTTAGGTCATTCCTTTAGCCCTGCAAGTATTATCTTCAAGACTTTTCTCAAGATACCTGTGTCCTGTAAACACAGAGGGTATTTCATACTAACAACTTTTACTTTACCCCACTTGCGTACCCACTGGTACACTGGCATTTCTACCAGCCATTCGTTTAGAGCCGTACATTCGGAATTTTGTCAGACCGCCTATTTGGTCATTCTAACCATATGATAACCCCGCCCGCACTGTCACACACAACACCTACCTCTAGGTATCTTTCCTAGTATTTCTACTTTAGGGTGTGCTTCGCACGACTTCCCCGAGCTTATAACCTTAGTCGTCTGTATCAGACCAACGCTATTCGGAGTATTAGCGAATCCCCTTCAGGGCGTTACCCCATCATTTGAGATTTCAGTTATGCAGTTCTCTAAAACCACATTATTAAATTGTTTGTGACTTTAGGCTACGCTTTTGTCGGTTATTCCTACCGCTTTGGGCGTAGAACGTGTCACACCATTCGCAAACTCATCCAGATAGCTTCTAACATGAATCGGCAGTTGCCCTTTAAAGTCAACATCAGCCTGTCTGGTCAAAGTGGAGAAAACCGTAGTGAAAAATAAAGCAGATAGGAAACGAAAGGTCGTATCATTGTCTGGAATAACAAGATAGACCATGGTCTTTTGAGTGCCCCATGTTTTCAAATCCATAGTGTCTCTTTGTGTCAAATCAATCACTGATTGGATATTAAAAAGGGCAAATTTAGCTGTTGTGACCGCAATCACCGAATCCAACGTCTTATCCTTATAGTTTTGGAAATCCGCCCAATTTCGCATAGTAAAGTTTTCGTGACCGTATTTTTTAGCATAATCTTCAAACAAGACTTCGAGAACACTTTTGTCCTGATTGTCTCCCTTTGATAAGAGTTTGATGAGTTTCCCAATCTCTGAAAAGGCTGGATAACGGCCACGCTTACGTCTTGCTTCCTGTTCTTGCTTGGAACTCCCTGGAGGATTGTAAAAATCTACCAAATAAGAGGCAATAGCTCTCACCAATGTCATGGAAGCCTCGTCCCAAAAGGGATCACTGCGAGAACCATTTCCCTTGGTATTATTAAAATAGACCGTTAACATGCGGTTCAAATCGTTCTCTGTTTCTACATAACGAAAGGGATTAAAACCGTCTGAATTGGTCATATTAACCAGATCTAAAACCTTGATCTGATAGCCATTTTCTAAAAAGAGTTTTCCTGTTTTTTCTGCTAAGTGGTCCTTTGGGTCAACGACAATGTTAGAACAGTTCAGCTGTATCAGATTGGGTTTGACAAAGCGAAAGGTCTTTCCTGCTCCAGAACCACCAATCACAATTAAATTCTTATTTCTATCAAACTGGGGTTTCTTTTTTTCCAACAAGGTCAGACGGACATCTCTAGCCAGAATCGTGTCATTGAAAGGATTCTTACTGTAAAAGCATCTCTTTTCCTTACTGGTTCCAAATCGGGCAGAACCGTATTCTTCCCCTTCTCGATAGACCTTCTGTCCTGTCGATACATAAAGATAAACTAGCGTCATCGTTAGTATTCCAAGGATAAAGGCAAGAAGAGATTTTTGAGTAAAGGAAAATAGCCATAAAGGATTGAAGACTTGATTTAGCCCCTCTCCTAAGAGATAGGCAAAACGTTCCATAGGTGGGGCATTGGTTAAACTATCATAGAGTAGGGTTAGACGATGGCAGAAATAGCCAAAGGCGAGACCCAAGAGTCCAAAGACAAATGCTATTTGCCTGGAATACATTACAAGGTCACCTCCTTGGTTTTGACTGCCGAAGGTTCTGTCACTCTTATTTTCTCTTTGGCCAGTTCTATCTCTTGGTCCAAGGTTTTATCAAAGGTTAGACATTCTAACTTTTCTGGGTTAGACACCAGTTTCTTCAACAATTCATCTAAGTGATGATCGAGCAAGGTCTTATCCTTGGCATAAAAGTAGAGATAGTCTTTTTGCCAACTAATTGCGATTGGCAGTTTTTCCGACTCCATCAACTCCTTAAATTTCTCAACATCAATTGGCTTATCTAGGATGTCTTTACTAACATCAATCGCTTCAATGGCGTAAGGGCTTTGAAGGAGTTCTTCCAGTTTTTGAACGCCAATCTTATACGCTGAATCTTGAGCTAAGGCCTGCCTAGCCGACCATTCTAAAAGCTTTAAGAGGGTTCTGACTGTCAATAAACTACTTCTTTCTACGTATTGCATCGCTTGACGTTCTTGTTGTTCAGATGACATGGTGACCTCCTCTTCTTTGGATTCCCTATCAAACATAAGGTGCTTCCATAATACGGAAGCACTCTTGATTTTGGTATCACAAGAATGTCAAGACATAAACCAAACTATTCCAAAGTAAATGTACGGTGATTGCCGTCATACAATCAGTTTTCAATCGAACAGCAGCCAAGGTCAAGCCAAGACAGCTATAGATGAGCCAACTCCCGAACTGAATAGGACCATGGGCTAGAGCAAAGAGAAAACTGGTCACTCCTATTTGTACAAAAGGGAATGTCAATTTTTCCCACAGCAGTTGCCTATAAACTACCTCTTCAAGGACACTTGCATTGACCAAAAACAATAAAAAGATAACATGAGGAACCTGCTTTCCTACTTGTACCAATATCGCTTGATTCCTAGTCTGAACTGGAAATAGAAAACTGATAAAGACTGCAAAAGCAACCATAACCAGAAAACCAAGAAGCAACCATCTTAGGCGATTTTGCAAGGTTACAATTTTTGCTTGAACAGTTTTATGACGGGCAATCTCTAAGCAAGTCACACTTAATAGGACTAATTGTAGCAAGATTAAGACCTCAATCGTCAGATACTCTTGTAGGTATAAACTCACCAGAAGTCCGTTAAGCTGTATGGCTAGATAAGACAACCCTATCCTTATCATTGTCACCTCTTAAATAAATCTTCATAATCAATATCTAATACCAAAACGATTCGCTCAACCCATCTTGTCTGTGGCATTAGACGATTGGATTTGTAATGCCGTAATTTTTGATAGAGGCGATTAAACTCACTTGGATAAACATATTGACCTTTGAATACTTTGCGAGCTAGTTCTGCCCAAGTGAGTTCTTTTTCTGCCAGAATGATTTCTAAATTGTCCCAAAATCGTTCATTCATCTTCACACCTACCCTGTCACTTGTTTCATCAGGCTGGCCTGAAACAGCTCTTCTTTTACCTGTCTGGGAAGAAAGGTTCGCACTTCATCTAACCCAATAGCTGGATAGACATGATTTTGGCAGACAATGAGAGGCAGACGAAGGTTTTGGTCTGGTTTTTGGAGAATAAGCTGAATCATCTCATTCAAACTTATCGAATATTGACGCTTAAACCGAAGAAATCGTGGCGACAGCAACTCAAAGCAATCCGTAGTTTTGGCAAAGAGTGACAGTAAGATTTCACGGTTTACATCACACGCTTTTGTACAACGATAAGCCACACCATAGGTCGTCAAAATGGTTAGTAAGTCTTGATTTGTATTGGCATTATTTCCTAAATATACCTCAAGCATAGGCTCCTCCTTATAGGGTTAGGCTATTTTCAACTGTTGGTTCAGGAGTTGAGAAATAGCGACTCATATCAATGGGCATCCGTCCTTCACCAAAGCACTTGACCGTCACCAGAGTCGTTAATATGCCATCCTTTCCCCTAGCAGTATAATTTTCACCAAAGGCACGAAAGGCCAGGTGGTTGTCTTTCGTCAATAGTGTATCTACTCCATTTTTAATATCCCTTGTTTCCAAAAAATCCGAAATCCGATGTAGATTGGATTCGTAGAATAGGGGATCATTCATCTCTTTGTGGTAATCATCTTCAAAAGTCACCTCAAAGTCACAATCAAAATTGGGGAGCGACAGTATCTTTTCCAGTAACTGATTGGTTTCAACTTGGTGAATACGTTCCTCTAATTCAGTACAATCTAGGATACTTTTCTTATGTAGTAGGTTCATGTTTTTCTTCCTCTTCCATTCTTCTAAATTCTCTGGCAATGGCTTCAATAACTGTGACAGTTACACTATTGCCTGCCTGTTTGTATAGTTGGCTCTTACTGGAAACACTCTCTGCTCTTTCATAAGCCCAATCAGGAAAGCCTTGAAGTCTGAAACACTCTCTTGGTGTCAGTCGTCTAATTCTTAGGCGATAGAGTTTTCCGTCTAAGACAATGCCTGTGACTTCATACCACTTATCCTGTCGATATTCCAGAGCAGCGACCACCACTCCCATATTATCTGAAGTCGTCAGGGTATTGGATATTCCCTTTCCCACTCGTCCCCTACGTTTGGTTGAGTCTGGATAAGCCAGATTGACAGAGTCTCCAAGAGTTGCCTTTGCGTATCCTGTTTTTGTGGCTTCCTTGATCTTCAGAAATGGCAGCTCCTCCCTCAGAAAAATCTTTGGCACCTTATCTCCACCCTGCATGGTGGTCAAGGTCGGTGACAAGCCAGCAATGTCAAAGACTCTTCCAGTCTGGTCAAAACTAGTCGGCAGATTTCCTGCGACAACAACTCCGTGTCTGTCTTGACTGGTCAAAGTAAACATAGGATCTTGATTATCCTTAAATCGACGCCCATGTTGACGTTTTTCAATTCTATCTGGGGTTAAGACAGGAATGGCGATTTTTGCCCCCTCTCCTTTACCTCTCGTTAGTGTAGGAGCAAGTCCACTCGTCAGATAGACTTCACCATTCAAACCACGTTTAGATGGATTGATATTTCCTAGCCTTTCAAGATGAGCTGGGCTGTTTTCTCTTCTGAGAGGAAATAAGAATCTGGGACGGTATCTTCTAGAATGTCCGATAATAAAGACCCGTTCTCTGTTTTGCGGGACTTGGAAGTCCTTACTGTTAAGCACCTGCCATTCGACATCATACCCCAATTCATCCAGCGTGGAGAGGATTGTGGAGAACGTCCGTCCCTCATCGTGATTGAGTAGGCCTTTGACGTTTTCCAAAAATAGAAAACGTGGTTGGATTTGTTTGGCCGCTCGAGCAATCTCAAAAAAGAGAGTCCCTCGAGTATCTTCAAATCCCAGTCGTCTTCCTGCGAGTGAAAAAGCTTGGCAAGGAAATCCCCCGCAGATAATCTCCACTTGCCCTCTAAATTGTCTAAAGTCATGGTCTGTGACCTCTTTAATGTCATGGTATTCTATTTCTCCTTCTGTGTTAAACATGGCTTTGTAGGATGTTCTAGCGAATTTATCAATTTCACAAAAGCCCAAACACTCATGGCCCTGTGCTTCCATTCCTAGCCTAAAACCACCTATCCCAGCAAATAAATCTAAAAATTTCATTCTTCCTCTCTTTCCAAATAAAAAAGAGCCTTACACTTGTAAAACTCTTGCCTATATATGATCATCCATTTCAGGTGCACGGATGATTTCAACAATCAAAATGATGATAGAAATCAAATAGATTCCACCTAGTATCCACCAAATCATCTTAATCACCTCCCTTTACTTCTTGTCGTCTCAGTTGCTTGGTCCATTCTGACAGCACACCATTAAACACGTATTCAGCTATCACTTCCGCTGACCGAGCAAACCGCATATGTTCCAATGCGTACTGATAACGTTCACTAAAATAGATCATGGCATAGTCACTAGCCGACTGAGATAGACCTGTCTGTCTTAATTGGTCATGAACCAAACCCCAAATATAGTCTCGATCGTACTTGGTCACGGCATCGACTTTTGAAGAATAGTTTTCTTCTTGTTTTTTATCTACTAGCTGCCTCTCCTCCTCGTCCTCAATAAGGAAATCACTCCCTTCAGTCTCACTATAATTAGTCTCACTTCCTTCAGTCTCACTAGGGGCTGAATTTAAGACCGGCCCCGTCTTTCTTTGAGACCCCCCTGGTGTTTTTTTAACACTAGCCCCGTTTGAATCGGAGACTGGGGTAGGTTCATGTTCTAATTCCCCCAAGTAAATTTTATTTGCCATACGACCTTTTTCACTAGAAGACTGTTGGACTTCATCAATTAAGCCATATTCACGTAAGGTTTTCTTGATAGAGAGTAATTTTGACTTTGAACAGCCTAAAAGTGCCATCAGATTTGAATTGGAATAAATCAAATAAATTGCCCCATCCTCATCAATCCAGCCTTTACTCAAAGACAACTCCAACCGATCTTTTAAAACCGCGTAGGCTACCTTAACCTCCAGTTTCATATCCTTATACCGTTCACTCTCAAACAAAACTTTAGGGAGTTTATAATATCGCTCTGATGTCTGATACTGATTAGCGGTAATACGTTTCATGATTGTCCCTCCAAGACTAATATTCCAACATTTCCAAATTCATCAAATCGGATTAAACCTACTTGTTCCATTTCATCAATTAGCTGAGTTGCTTTCTCAATATCAACTCCCAAGATAGACGCGAGATGACACATCACCATTTGACGTGATGATTGTTCCTTCTTTTTCATGAATTCCTCCTGAAAATAAAAAAACGAGAACACTTATTAAAATGTTCTCGCTTATGCGATATTATAAATAATAAAATAAATTTTTCCTCCTTAACGACAGATTGTAGAACGCTCAAATCCTTGATTTATCAGCGTTTTAAGCACCTGTCATTATTATGACACAATCCCCACCTGGAAAGGCAACACCAGACCAACGATAACGCTTGGGATCTCGAATCTGTACAACGACCTTCCCTTCCTTATCTTCGATTAGGCACATATTGGTCAAGGTAACCGTTTCTTTTCTAGCCATTTTCTCTCTCTTTCTGTTTAAAAATCATTCTATATTCTGTCCGTTCTGCACCTAAATTGACCGTTTTTTTGACACCGTCAAATCGGAATCCCACTTTTTCATAAAAAGCAATGGCACGCGCATTTCCCTCCAATACCCATAGAGTAACCGTTTCGTAGCTCTGCAATTTTTCCAAAGCTGCCTGCATGAGCTGGTAGCCTATCTTCTGATTATAATAGTCCGCCAAGACATAGAGGGCGAAGAGCTCCCCTGCTCCTGGCAAATCCTCCTGACTAGACGAGCCGTAACAGGCAAAACCAACCACCTGCTCATCCACCAGTGCTACCAAGACATTCTGAGGATAGCGAAAGGCCCAGTCTTGACAGCGTTCTAAGGTGTAAGCATTCTTCAAAAATTCCTGAGGTAACAAGTCAGCATAGACTTCCTGCCAAGACTTCCAATGGACATAAGCCTTGCCCCTGATTTCCTCCTCAGTCTGCATGGGTTTGATAAGCATATCCCTACCTCCGTGAATTATTTTCTACATATTCTTCAATTCAATAACCATGTCACGAATCTGCGCTGCCAGTTCAAAGTCAAGCACTTCTGCTGCTTCCTGCATTTGACCTTCCAGTTTCTTGATCATAGCCTTGCGTTCATCTTTGTTGAGGGCATTGAAGTCCACCACTTCTTCCTTGTCCTGAGTGACAGCCTTGGTCACGCTAATCAGGTCACGGATTTCCTTCTTAATAGTCTGTGGGATGATGCCATGTTCTTCATTATAAGCCATTTGGATTTGGCGGCGGCGGGCTGTTTCGTCCATAGCCTTGCGCATGGACTCAGTGACCTTGTCCGCGTACATAATCACATGGCCCTCAGAGTTACGGGCCGCCCGACCGATTGTCTGGATGAGCCCTCGTTCATTACGGAGGAAGCCTTCCTTGTCCGCATCTAGAATAGCCACCAGACTAACTTCTGGCACGTCAATCCCTTCACGAAGCAGGTTAATCCCTATCAAGACATCAAAGACACCTAAGCGAAGATCACGAATAATCTCCGTACGCTCCAAGGTCTTGATATCCGAGTGCATATACTTGACCTTAACACCCATTTCTTTCAGGTAGTCGGTCAAATCCTCTGCCATTTTCTTGGTCAGGGTAGTGATAAAGGTCCGTTCGCCTTTCTCAACACGGGCATTGATTTCACCCAAGAGGTCGTCCATTTGGCCCATGGTTGGACGGACTTCCACTTCTGGATCCAGCAGTCCGGTCGGCCGAATGATCTGCTCGACAACGGTATCGGTCTGCTCCATTTCATAGTCACCCGGCGTCGCAGATACATAGACGATCTGGTGGACATGGCTCTCAAATTCTTCCCTGCGTAGCGGACGGTTGTCCAGTGCACTCGGGAGGCGGAAGCCATAGTTGACCAACATCTCCTTGCGTGAGCGGTCACCATTGTACATCCCCTTAATCTGCCCCATGGTCATGTGGCTCTCATCAATCATAATCAGGTAGTCCTCAGGGAAAAAGTCCAGCAGAGTGTACGGAGGCTCGCCCTCGCTTCGCCCGTCCATGTGTCGTGAATAGTTCTCAACTCCGTTGGTGTAGCCCATTTCCCGTAGCATTTCAATGTCGTAGTCGGTTCGTTGTTTCAATCGCTGAGCTTCTAAGAGTTTTCCTTCTGCCTCAAAGACCTTGAGCTGCTCTTCCAGTTCTGCTTGAATCTTGGCAATGGCCGTTTCCATGTGATCGTCGTTGGTCACGAAGTGGGTGGCAGGGAAAATCGCCAAGTGGTCCACATCGCCCAAGACCTTACCTGTCAGGCTTTCAATCTCACGAATGCGGTCGATTTCATCCCCGAAAAACTCCACACGGAAGGCATGCTCATCACGAGAAGCTGGGAAAATCTCCACCACATCACCACGCACACGGAAGCGTCCCCGTTGGAAGTCGATGTCGTTGCGCTCAAACTGAATATCGACCAGAGAATTAAGCAACTGGTCACGGGAAATCTCCTGACCTGGGCGGAGGCTGACCACGCTATCTGAATATTCCTTGGGCGATCCCAAACCGTAGATACAGGAAACGGAGGCCACGACGATGACATCGTTGCGTTCTAGCAAAGCTGACGTCGCTGAGTGACGGAGTTTGTCAATCTCATCATTGACCGAACTGTCCTTCTCAATATAGGTATCGCTAGACGGTACATAGGCTTCTGGCTGGTAGTAATCATAGTAAGACACGAAGTATTCGACCGCATTTTCTGGGAAGAATTCCTTGAACTCACTGTAGAGCTGACCAGCCAAGGTCTTATTGTGGGCGATAACCAAAGTAGGCTTATTGACACGGGCAATGACCTGACTCATGGTGTAGGTCTTACCAGTACCAGTCGCCCCCATGAGAATCTGGGCTTTTTCGCCCCCCTCGATGTTATCGACTAGGGTTTCAATGGCTTGAGGCTGGTCACCAGACGGTGCATATTTTGACACAAGTTTAAATTGGTTTTCAGTATTTCGATTGATCATACTCCTATTTTATCATAAGTTCGACTAATGGAGAAACATTCTAAACCATTCACGACCATGTCCAAAATATTAAATTTTCTCACATTTTAATGACTTTGTATGTCAGAAATTATAACATTGCAAAAACCTCAATTTTGCATTAATTTTCAGAATATGATATACTAGGACAGTTATTTTATAATAGAAGGAGTATGGAAATGAAGAAAAAATTACTCATACTATTGACAAGTATTTTGTCAGTATTCTTTATTTTTACCGGTGTCAAGGCTGATGATACAATCGATATCGTTTTCGACAACGCCTACGCACCATTTGAGTTTAAAGACTCAGACCAAGTTTATAAAGGATTAGACGTTGATATCATCAATGAAGTTGCCAAACGCTCTGGTTGGACAATGAATCAAACCTTCCCAGGATTTGACGCTGCGGTCAATGCAGTTCAATCAGGTTCTGCCGATGCGTTGATGGCAGGTACAACTATCACCGAAGCGCGTAAGAAAGTATTTACTTTCTCAGACCCTTACTTCGACACCAAAATCGTTATCGCTACCACAAAGGCAAATACCATCTCTTCATATAAGGACCTTAAAGGCAAGACTGTCGGTGTCAAAAACGGTACCGCAGCTCAAAACTTCCTAGAAGAAAACAAAGACAAGTACGGATACAACGTAAAAACTTTTGATACTGGCGATTTGATGTATAATAGCCTTTCTGCTGGTGCTGTTGATGCTGTAATGGACGACGAAGCGGTTATTCAGTACGCTATTCAACAAGGTCAGGATCTAAGCATTGATATTGACGGCGAAGCAATCGGTTCATTTGGTTTCTCAGTTAAAAAAGGTAGCCAATACGAGTACCTCGTAGAAGACTTCAACAAAGCTCTTGCCGCTATGAAAAAAGACGGTACTTATGAAAAAATCATGAATACATGGTTGGGTTCATCCACTGTTTCTGCTGAAACTACTGATTACTCTTCTCGCCTAACATTGACTGGTGATGCAAGTGCTAAAGCAACACCTGTAAAATCAAGCTATACAATCGTTGCAGATTCATCATTTGCTCCATTTGAGTATCAAGATGAAAATGGCGACTATGTCGGAATTGACATGGAATTGATTAAAGCGATTGCTGAACAACAACGCTTTACCATTACCATTCAAAACCCAGGTTTCGATGCTGCCTTGAACGCTGTTCAAGCTGGACAAGCCGATGCCGTGATCGCAGGTATGTCAATCACAGATGCTCGTAAGGAAATCTTTGATTTCTCTAATGCTTATTACACTTCAAATATCTTGTTGGCTGTTAAAAACGGAAGTGATATTGCTTCCTATGAAGATTTAATTGGTAAAACAGTCGGTGCTAAAAACGGTACAGCTTCATATACTTTCTTAGAAAGCAACAAAGACAAGTACGGTTACACCCTAAAAGCCTTCGATGAAGCTTCTGGAATGTATGACAGCTTGAACTCAGGCTCGATTGATGCCCTCATGGATGACGAAGCGGTGCTTCTATACGCTATCCAACAAGGTCGTAACTTCGCAACTCCAATCCCTGGTGAAAAATCTGGTGAATACGGATTTGCTGTTAAAAAAGGTACTAACCCTGAATTGATTGAAATGTTCAACAATGGTATGGCTGCTCTTGTGGCATCAGGCAAGTACGATGAAATTTTGAACAAATATTTCAACACAACAGAAGAAACAAGTACAACCACTACAACAGTTGACGAGACAACAATTGTAGGTCTCTTGAAAAACAACTACGGCCAGTTACTCTCAGGTCTTGGTATCACAATCGGACTTGCTCTTCTATCATTCACTATTGCAATTGTCATCGGTATTATCTTTGGTATGTTTGCAGTAAGCCCAGTTAAAGCACTTCGTGTGACAGCATCTGTCTTTGTTGATGTTGTTCGTGGTATTCCACTCATGATTGTTGCCGCATTCATCTTCTGGGGCATTCCAAACTTGATTGAATCAATCACAGGTCAACAATCTCCAATCAACGACTTTGTCGCTGGAACCATTGCCCTCTCATTAAACTCTGGTGCCTATATCGCTGAGATTGTTCGCGGTGGTATTCAAGCCGTTCCAGCTGGTCAGATGGAGGCGTCACGCAGTTTAGGAATTTCTTATGGAACGACCATGCGCAAGATTATCCTACCTCAAGCTGGTAAAATCATGTTGCCAAACTTCATCAACCAGTTCGTTATTACCTTAAAAGATACTACAATCATTTCAGCAATTGGTTTGGTTGAGCTCTTCCAAGCAGGTAAGATTATTATCGCTCGTAACTATCAATCATTCCGTATGTATGCAATCCTTGCTATCATCTATTTGGTGGTTATCACACTCTTGACGCGTTTGGCACGCAAGCTTGAAAAAGGAGGGAAATAATGGCTCAATTAAAAATCAACGTACATGATTTACACAAATCATACGGAAAAAATGAAGTCCTCAAAGGCATTACTGCTAAGTTCTATGAAGGGGATGTTGTTTGTATCATCGGTCCTTCTGGTTCAGGTAAATCAACATTTCTACGGACAATGAACTTACTTGAAACCATTACGAGTGGACAAGTAACTGTTGACGGGTATGACTTGACAGATCCTAAGACCGATGTGGATGCATTCCGCTCCAATGTCGGAATGGTATTCCAACACTTTAACCTCTTCCCGCACATGTCTGTACTTGACAACATCACTTTTGCGCCAATCGAACACAAATTGATGGACAAATCTGAAGCTGAAAAAGTAGGCATGGAATTATTGGAAAAAGTTGGATTGGCAGACAAACGCGACGCTATGCCAGACAGCCTTTCAGGTGGTCAGAAGCAACGTGTTGCCATCGCTCGTGCCCTCGCTATGAACCCAGACATCATGCTCTTTGACGAACCAACTTCCGCCCTTGACCCTGAAATGGTTGGCGATGTACTCAACGTTATGAAAGACTTGGCTGAGCAAGGTATGACCATGTTGATCGTCACACACGAAATGGGCTTCGCTCGCAAGGTTGCTAACCGCGTTATCTTCACTGATGGCGGTGAGTTCCTTGAAGATGGTACACCAGAGCAAATCTTTGACAACCCACAACATCCACGTTTACAAGACTTCCTAGATAAGGTATTGAACGTGTAAAAATACAAAAAGCCTTTGACCATGTGTGTCAGAGGCTTTTTAACATCTCACAATTAATACCTATAACATCTTTTTGTAAGAACAACCTTTCTCTGTCTTCTTTACTGCTTCAAAGCCACATTTCTCAAACAGCTTTCGTGAACCAAGATTCCAATCATAAATTTCTTCGACAAGTATTTCCTCAAGCCCGACTTCCCTTGCACGCTCAATCATTCGCTGTAACACCTTAGTCCCGATTCCCTTTTTCCAATACCGCTTGTCTCCAATGGCAATGGCAAAATCATCTGCAAACAGCGTCACATCACCAATTGGGATAAACTGATTGTCTTCAAAAATTTCAATAAAGTAACATTCTCCATTTGTTGCCAAATAGCCATACATACGATTGAGCCGATCCAAAGTATAAGGTTCCTTATTTCCATCAACCAGCCAGACCAATTCTAGATCTTGGTGCCATTCAAAAGCAAAATCATGCTGGCCATCATACCGACGTAGACGAACTTGTTTGTCTATTTCTAAAATATCTGCTTGCTCAATTCCCTTGATTGCCATTTCGGATCCTCTCTCATTAACATTAAGTTCATTTTAACATACATCTCTATCAATATCAATAAATTTTATAACATGTTGATTGACAAGATTTTAGCGATATGCTATATTAAAACAAATAAAGCATGCGAGGTAAGAAGAAATGGACAATAACAAGTAAACTAAATTTAAGTTCTATACTTATTTAGTAGTTTTCTTGCGTCCATTTTTCTGTTCCCTCTATTCCTTGAATAGGGTCTTTTTGAGCAGATTTCGACACACTACTAAATAGGTAGTGTATTTTTTCTTGTAAAGGAGGCCTTATGCTACTAACCACTCAACACCTAACCCTCGACCATCAAAAAGATTTGAGAAATCTGGTTCATGACCTAAACCTCATTGTCAACCCTGGCGATAAAATAGCCATCATCGGCGAAGAAGGAAATGGCAAATCCAGCCTATTACTCACCTTGATGGATTCAACTCTTGTTGCCGACTACCTGCTTCAATCAGGCAACATTCACCGATATTTTCACTCACCAGTCTATATTCCCCAAAGTCTTCCACTGGAAATAGCAGAGCTAACCTTGAACGACTACTTCTTTGGAGATATAGAGAGCAATATTGATTACGGTCTACTCTACCTCTATGCTGACCAGCTCCAGTTTGACAGCGAGCGATTTGCCAGTCAACAATTGATTGGAAGCCTGTCAGGTGGCGAAAAATTAAAAATTCAATTGATAAAATCACTAGCCACTCCATCCGACATCGTCTTTCTAGATGAACCGTCCAATGACTTAGATTTGGATACCTTGCTTTGGCTGGAAAATTATATCATCACTAGCCCTAAAACCATCCTATTTGTTTCACATGATGAAGATTTTCTTAGTAAAACAGCTACAAAAATCATTCACCTAGAATCAGTTAAAAAGAAAACACTTGCTCAAACCAAAGTTGAAGAACTGGACTATCAGGATTACACATAGAAGCGCCAACAAGCCTATCAGAAGCAAGTCCAACAAGCTCGGAACGACCAAAAAGAATTTGACAAGGCCATGAACAAGCATCTACGTCAAAAATCACAGGTTCGTCATACCTTGCTCAACACCCATGATGCCACACTAGGACGGCTTATAGCCAAGAAAATGAAGAATGTCTTATCGCGTGAAAAACGATATGAAAGAATGAAGGAAAATCTCACACAAGTTCCTTTTCATGAAGATGCTATTTCCCTCTTCTTCTCAGACATTTCACCACTACCAGCTAGAAAGCAAGTACTTCACTTAGAAAACTTCCAATTAAAGGTTGACGAGCGACTACTCGTTCAAAACATCCATTTCAACTTAAATGGACAAGAGAAAATTGGCATCATTGGACAAAATGGAATTGGTAAATCCAGCTTTCTGAAAACAATTCATCATGAACTCAGGCAACGAGCGGACATAAACTTGGGCTACATGCCCCAGCACTATACAGAAGTCCTTGATGAGTCTAAAACACCTCTTGATTTCTTATTAGAAAATGGCAATCGTGAGCAGGAACAACTGATCTTAACACATTTAGCCAGTCTGCAGTTTACACGACAAGAAGTTCATCATAAGATCTGTGAACTTTCTGGTGGACAAAAAGCCAAGTTACTTTTGTTAAAAATGGTTCTTGATCAAGCCAATTTTCTCTTATTAGATGAACCCAGTCGAAACTTCTCTCCTACTTCTCAGCCATATATTCGTCAACTATTTGCCGATTATCCTGGTGGCTTGGTATGCGTATCACACGACAGATGTTTTTTGAAAGAAGTTTGTCAAAGAATCTACCGACTAAGTGAGAATGGACTGGAAGAACTAGAACAGATATAAAAAAGGAAATTAGCATACACGCCAAATTTCCTTTTATTTATTAATAAAGAATGAAGTCATGCTATTCGATTCACAACCTATAATTTATCAAGAGCAAGCTGTAAGTCCTCAATCAAATCATTGACATTTTCAAGACCGATTGATAGGCGAATTTGATTTGGTGTGACCCCAGCAGCAAGTAAATCTTCCGGAGCTAACTGAGCATGGGTGGTTGTAGCTGGATGAACGACCAATGATTTAGCATCGGCAACGTTTGCTAAATTGGAAAAGATTTCCAAACTATCAATAACCTTACGCGCTTCTTCTGCTCCGCCATTTACTTGGAAAGAGAAAATAGAGCCAACTCCCTTAGGCAGGTATTTATCCGCCAAAGGCTTATAAGGACTATCTGGAAGTGATGGATAATTGACCGACTCTACCTGAGGATGACTAAGTAAAAAGTCAACAATCTTTTCAGCATTAGATACATGACGCTCTACACGGAGAGACAAGGTTTCTAACCCTTGCAAAAGCAAGAAGGCGTTGAATGGAGAAAGGGCAGCACCTGTATCGCGAAGCAATTGCACACGGACTGCTACAATAAATGCTGCAGCACCAATATCACGAGTATAACTAATGTTATGATAGCTTGGATCTTCTTCAACAAATTGAGGAAACTTACCAGATGCCGCCCAGTCAAACTTACCGCTATCGACAATCACACCGCCAATGGTCGTCCCATGTCCACCGATAAACTTGGTGGCAGAATGAACTGCGATATCAACACCATGAGAAAATACATTAATCAAATATGGGGTTGCAAAGGTATTATCTGAAACAAGCGGGATGTGGTGGTTGTGTGCAATTTCTGCCAATTTTTCAAGATCAGGAATATTGATAACAGGATTTCCCAAGGTTTCAATAAATACAAGTTTTGTATTATCTTGAATGGCAGTTTCTACTGCTTCAAAGTCATCAATATCTACAAAGCTTGTTGTAATACCATAGCGAGGAAGGGTTTCTTTGAATAGGTTAAAAGTCCCACCATAGAGTGTCGTTGCCGCCACAATGTGATCGCCAGCATGTGCTAATGCTAGAATAGTGTATGTGATGGCTGCCATTCCTGAAGAAGTGGCCAAGGCACCAATACCACCTTCTAAAGCAGCAACACGATTTTCAAAAGTAGAGACCGTCGGATTCGTGATACGAGTATAGATATTCCCTGATTTACGCAAGGCAAATAAATCTTCTGCTTCTTGAGCGTCTTCAAAAACATAGGAAGTAGTTTGATAGATAGGTACCGCACGTGATTTTGACGCGGGATCAACTTCCTGTCCAGCATGGAGTTGAAGGGTTTCAAATGAAAATTCTCTAGTCATAAAGGTGCTCCTTTGGTCTTTTTCTGTATTTTACCTTATTTTTACCACCTTGACTAATACTTAAATATTAGAGAGATGTATAGTTAACAACTATAGCCATAGAGTCAGTTATTCTAAAAGAATTATTTTTCTAAATTACATGGAAACTAAACAAGCACTTAAATTCCTAAAATGTAAGTCAGTAAAGGCTGAGAAATACACTTCAAAAATCGTGACATTTCTTCTCAACATGCAATTAATGGACAAGCTACTGGAGCAAAACGGTGCAAGCTTTTCCCTTCTTTACGAAGCTGGCAAATTCCATATCTTTGTCGTTTTTACAGTCATCATTTCGAAGTCAACGAAAATCGATTCGTCAAAGTAGGCTAATGGTTAAATATCTTACTAAACTACGACATTTAGGACTATAAAAACTAAATGACCAAATCTTAGAACAAGTTCTATTCAATTTTATCTGATATTCGTTAGCCATACTTCCACAAAAAAGAGGAAGCCGGGCAAACCATAATGGATCACTTGCCCCGCTTCCTTAACAGAAAACAAATATTATCCTAGAACAATTCTTTATAGAATGAAATAGTTTCTTCTAATGTTGGCATGAATGGATTGCCTGGTGCACAAGCATCAATTAAGGCATTCTTAGAGAGGTATTCAAAGTCAAAGTCTTCTTCCTTGATGTCCAACTCTGTTAATTTTTTCGGAATTCCAACTTTGGCAGACAATTCTTCAATTTGTGCAATGGCATAGTCAGCACATTCTTCATCAGTCTTACCTGCGATATCAAGACCTAAAGCTTTTGCGACATCACGGAAAGCTGCTGGTACACGTTTGGCATTTTCACGTTCAATGATTGGCAAAATCATAGCACAGCAGACACCGTGTGGCAGATCGTAAACAGCACCTAATTGGTGAGCCATAGAATGCACATAGCCCAGACCAGCATTGTTAAAGCTCATACCACCAAGGAAAATAGCATGGACCATAGCCTCACGGGCTTCTATATCTTGTCCGTTTTCAACTGCTCGTGGTAGGTATTCTTTAATTAACTCAATGGCACCCATTGACAGTTTCTTGGTCACACCGTATGCTCCAGGAGTTACCAAGGCTTCGATGGCATGAGTCAAGGCATCCATACCTGTTGCTGCAGTCAAAGCTGCTGGTTTGGACAACATAAGCTCAGGATCGTTAACTGACATAACAGCTAAGCTGTTTTTATCCACCATAACCATTTTAACCTTGCGTTCTTCATCGGTAATGACATAGTTAATAGTGATTTCAGCTGAAGTTCCCGCAGTTGTATTGATTGCTACAACTGGCAGACCAAGTTTTTCTGACTTATGCAATCCTTCATAGTCTTGTGGTTTGCCGCCGTTTGTTGCCATAATGGAAATACAGCTTGCCGCATCCTGAGGAGAACCACCACCGACAGAGATGATAAAATCACAGTCATTTTCCTGCAAAACTGCTAGTCCATCAAATACATTTTTACAAGTCGGGTTAGGATCGACCTTACTAAAGACTACGTAGTCAATACCTACTTCATCAAGTGGCTTGGTCACTTTAGGTAAAATATCACTTGTTCGGATAAAATCATCTGTTACAAGCAGAGCCTTTTTGTAGCCCAAATCCTTGACATAACTTCCAATTTCGTTGACACAACCGCGACCAATCAAGTTGACCGCTGGAACGTAAAATGTTGCCATAGACAAGCTCCTTTATTTATTTGAATTATTTTATATTATTATACTATTTTTGGCGGATTTTGTAAAGAAAATGTGAAACTTTTAACGTAAAATATTGCCTCCTACCAAAGACAATGTTTAACCATCCACCTTACTGCTACTCTGCAACAATTCGTTTACTTGATGAATGGTTTAAAATTCAGTAAAATAATATTTAAAGGGGGGAAAATTATGAATTTACTCGACTATATCGGTCCGATTCTTTTCATTACTGCAATCATTAGCTACAGTCTCTATAGGAGGTTAAAAGATAGCAAAGCCACTATTATAGTACCAAAATGTCCAAAATGTAAGTCAGATAAACTTCAAAAATACACTCCTAAAAAAGAACCCACTGAAAAAGTCATCAACTTGATGTCTTTTTTTGCTATACTAGAGTCGAGGTGATTCCTATGCTTGATAATCAAATTCAGTTAGATCTTAGTTCCTATTCTCCCCTGTATGATATTGTTGTTCCCAAAAATCATTTTTTACGGCAGCTAACGGAACTCTGTGATTTTAGTTTTATCTATGATGAGTTAGAGAAACATTATTGTGTCGACTTTGGTCGAAAGGCTTACTCACCCATCATGATGTTTAAATACCTTTTGTTGAAAGATATTTATCATTTATCTGATGTCGATGTTGTCGAGCGTTCGTTATCGGATATGGCCTTTAAGTATTTCCTTGGTCTAGCTCCAGAGGATTCTGTTATTGATGCGTCCTCTCTTACCAAGTTCAGAAAGTTACGTATTAAAGATGAACACTTTTTGGACTTATTAATACAAAAATCGATTCAAATCGCCCTTGAACACAAGCTCATTAAACAAAAAATCCTCATTGTAGATGCGACACATACCAAATCCCAC
>NZ_ALMY01000084.1 GCF_000440115.1 Streptococcus suis YS56
AGGGAGGCTTTCCTCCCCAAACAAGCTCAGCTGACCGGGTTGATACACAACCTTCTCTGATGATTTTCCGTAGAATTTCTGTCTCAGATACTCAACCTGTTCACGAAGGAGGCTCAACTCGTTGGTAAGTTGTTCAATCGTTGAGGTCTGTAGTTTAATAATTGCCAATAACTCATCCATACGCTCGAACCTCCTTCTTTTTATCTTATTATACACAAAGAAAAGCCATGAGGCTGGGCAAAATGCCCAGTACCATTAATCAGAGTTTGTGTCAACATCTCAGCGCAGTGGTTGATTGGCAGATTTGTTCGTGTTTTACACTCCAAATCTGACCTAATCAAC
>NZ_ALMY01000085.1 GCF_000440115.1 Streptococcus suis YS56
TTTCGTCTGGTCGAGTTCTTTCCCACTCCCACGACTTTTTGAAACATTTATTTTTGGATTGATCGAAAATCCTTTCATGAGCCAGTCCACCTGCTCGGAAGTTAGAGCCTTGACCTCTTCTTCATTGTTTGGCCAGGTCAATTTTCCATTTTCAAAACGTTTGTAAAGTAACCAAAATCCTTGTCCGTCCCAGTAAAGAGCTTTGAATCGGTCTTTTCGACCTCCGCAGAAGAGATAGACCTGACCTGAAAAGGGATCCAGATTGAATTGACTTTTGACAAGGTAGGCGAGAGAATCAATCCCTTGACGCATGTCCGTTTTACCGCAAACCAAGTAGACTTGACCTAAATCACTGAGTCGGATGGTCATAGTGCAGTACCTTGTCCAAAATCATTTCCATTACTTCATGGTTGATAGATTGGAAGAAAGTGACTTCTACTTTTCCGAGACGAATTTTCATCAGAATATCGTTTCTACCTTTCTTCTCAACACGGCGAGATTGGGGAATAGTCAATGGGACGATGGGGTGTGACATGATAAATCTTCCAGTTATGTTTTTCTCACAGTATACAGGAGGAGGGAGTGATTAGATAGATACCTTGTTATTAGGCGGTTACGATTTCTATTGAAATCATGGCTTTTCTTTGTGTATAATGAGATAAAAAGAAGGAGATTGGTTATGTCATCACTAGAAAAAATTATTGAAACACAGTCAAAAACGATAGAGATGATGGCTAATGAACTTACCCTCCTTCGTGAACAGATTGAGTATCTGAGACAGAAACTCTACGGAAAATCATCAGAGAAGGTTGTGTATCAACCAGGTCAGCTGAGCTTGTTTGGGGAGGAAAGTCTCCCTGAAGAAGCTGACTTACCCAGTTGAAACGGAGACCATCACCTATAAACGCAAGAAAGCTAAGGGAGTTCGTCAGGCTATTTTTAGTCAGTTCACTCCAGAGATTGTTCATCATGAATTGCAGGGCGAAGACTGCACTTGTCCAGACTGTCATGGACAGTTGAAAGAGATTGGTTCTACTGTCCAACGGCAAGAGTTGGTCTTCATTCCCGCACAATTAAAGCGGATTGACCATGTTCAGCACGCATACAAGTGTCAGGCTTGTAGTCAGACGAATCTGAGCGATAAGATTATCAAGGCTCCAGTTCCTAAGGCACCTTTGGCACACGGCTTGGGTTCAGCTTCTATCATCGCCCATACTATTCATCAGAAGTTCAATCTTAAGGTGCCTAATTACCGTCAGGAAGAGGACTGGCATAAGCTTGGTCTGCCAATCAGTCGGAAGGAAATAGCCAACTGGCACATCAAGTCTAGTCAGTATTATTTCGAGCCGATTTATAACCTATTGCACGAGAAATTACTGAAACAGCCTATTCTCCATGCGGATGAAACCTCCTACAAGGTCTTGGAAAATGATAGCCAGTTGACCTTCTACTGGACCTTCTTGTCTGGGAAACATGAGAAAAAGGGCGTCACCCTCTATCATCATGACAAACGACGGAGTGGCTTGGTTGTAAAGGAATTTCTTGGGGATTATGCGGGCTACGTACATTGTGATATGTTACGGCAGTAACTTAGGACTTTAGTCCTTTAGTTCTGCCTATGCGATAGCAGTCCAAGGTTTAGGAGCGAAGCGACGCTAAGCTTGGTTAACTGCGAACCGCTGTCGGCCTATCGGCAGTTAGACAAGGCACAGCTGGTTGGCTGTTGGGCTCATGTCAGGAGAAAGTTTTTTGAGGCGACTCCTAAGAAGACAGACAGGACTTCTTTAGGAGCCAAGGGCTTAGCCTATTGTGACCGCCTGTTTGCCTTGGAGAATGACTGGGCTGACTTGTCTACTGAGGAACGGCTACATAAACGTCAGACAGAGTTGGCTCCCTTGATGGACGAGTTCTTTGATTGGTGTCACAATCAGGCTGTCTTGCCAGGCTCCAAATTGGGCACTGCAATGGAGTATAGCCTCAAATACGAAACCACCTTCCGAACCGTTCTCTCGGACGGTGACCTAGTCCTGTCTAACAATATGGCTGAGAGGGCTATGAAGACCTTGGTGATGGGGTGGAGTGAAACAGTCCAGTGGACTGTTTCAGCCTGAGCCTAGAAATAAAAAAGCGAAGGTGGTTATTCTCTCAAAGCTTTGAAGGAGCCAAGTCGACAGCTGTCATTCTGAGTCTTTTGGAAACTGCTAAACGACATGGTCTTGATGCAAAGAAATATATGACTTATCTTCTAGAACACTTACCTAATGAGGAGACGCTCGCAAAAAAAGAGGTGCTAGAGGCTTATTTACCATGGAAGGAAAAAATTAAGAGAGCGTGTAAATAGAAAAAGGTTCCAGAGTCGACAGGACTTTGGAGCCTTTTTCAATACACTTTGTTATTGGGCGGTTACACTCTAACTGTGTTACAGTTAGGGTTTTCTTGTGTTTTCTAGAAAATATGGTATAATAAACCGGTGTGTTTCAATCGAAGCAGGCGAAAGAGGAAAATAATGACAAAAGAACAAGAATTTTTAAAGGAATTTGAAGCTTGGGTCAACACTCAGGTCATGGTAAACGAGATGGCGGTTGAAGAAAGTCGTCGTGTCTTGGAAGAAGATAAAGATGAGCGTGCAGCGGATGCTTATATTCGTTATGAGAGCAAGCTGGATGCCTATCGATTCATTCAAGGGAAATTTGCCAACTACCATGCTGGCAAAGGTTTTCATGATTTACCAGATGAGTTGTTTGGTCAAAGGCATTATTAAGAAACTATATTCACAGTTCAGCATTTCTATCTAAGGCTAGTTCTTCAGCTATTCATCGTTGTTTTTTTCAAAATACAGTCAGTATTTCCTCAAAAAACGGCCTTGATTAGTGAAAAACTATTTCTTATATATAGGCACTTTACTTGTGAGTACAGGTTCTAAGGAGAAAGGAGTTAACATGGCAAAGAAAAAAGTAAATCGAAAAAAACAATTGAAAAAACAATTAGCAGACTTGAAACGTGCAGGCCGTGTAGGTCTTGAAAGGGCTGCAGAGGTAGTAGAGACAGTTGCTCACAAGGCTGAGGCTGTAGTAGAGCATGCTGTGGAACAAGTGAAAGAAGTTGCAGCAGAGGTGCCTTCTTCAGCGACTTCATTGGAAGACTTTTTGGCACTTCCGGACTTGGAAGGCATTGCGGCAGCACGTTTGGAAACCTTTTACCAAGCAGGTATTCAATCTGTGGCTGATTTTGCAAACCATACAGAAAAAGAGCTCTTGGCCCTTAAAGGTATCGGTCCTGCAACCATCAAGCAGTTGAAAGAAAAAGGGATTGAGTTGAAAGTTTAATATGACAGAAACCAACTGAAATTAGTTGGTTTTTTCTTGTTCTCTTGCTATAATGGAATTAGAATATTCAAGGAGAAAGACTTATGGCAAAGAAGAAAAATCGGAAGAAAGAGATGAGACACGCTAAACATAATGGAGATAATATTATACAGTTTAGTGATTTTCAATCTCCTAATTATCTAAGCCAATTGTCGCAAACAGATATGCGTAAAGCATTGGAGTTGACTAGAGGATTTTTTGTAACAGATGATGAGTTTTATATTGATGAACTAAGAGAGCTGTTGTATGCGGCAGGAAGTAAGGATGCGGAAACGGAGTGGTTCGAGGAGATTATGGAAATATCCCAGAAAAAGCACCGCATTCGAGAGTTAAAAAAACTGCTTGCAACTTATCCTCATTATCTGGATGCAAAATTTCAATTATTGTTGGAAACTGGGGATGGAGTGATTGATCGAGCATATTTAGAGAAAATGCTGGTGATACAAGATGAAATAGTTGAACATTGGGCAGAACTAGATTATTCCGATTGGTTTTCCATTGAGGCTAGACCAGTCTTGCAAATGTTTGGTTTTTTAACAGAAATTTACTTGATTAACGGTTTTTCAAATTTAGCCTTAAAACTGGTTGAACTTCTTCGTTCTAAAATTGAGGAAGGATTTCCACCGGGCTATTTTCATACCATGTTAGCTACCTATCTTCATTTGTATCAATTTGATGAAATCGAAAGTCTGTATCAGTGGTCACTTGAGAAGAACTGGGAGGACGATGGCGTTTTGGTTTATCAAATTATGGCCCAGTTATTACAAGGAAAATTTACAAAGGCGGAAGAGTTGTTTAAGCGCTTAGCTGACTTAAATAGCAAAGCGGTTGAGGCCTTTCAATCAGACAGTTGGCTGGATCTTGTGAGTGTGTCCACCCAATTAACTTTTTACAAACCATACACGGTTCACTCTATCTATATCGCTTTAAATACCGCAACCATGTTCTTAGAAACAAAACCGTTTTTAGTTGAGGGAATGGTTGCTTTGGCGGAATCCTATGCGAATACATTGCCAAATTCTCCTAAGAAATTTAGAAAATTTTTGGAAGAACCATTTTTAGAAGGGATAGGACATTCAAGAGCAATAAATCTCTTTTACGGAGGGATACATAGCAAGGCTGATTTTAAGAAAAAGACAGAGCAGGAAATATTGTCCATAAAAGGAATCGGCCCAGGAACAATCAAAAAATTAAAGGAAAATGGTGTTGTTTTCAAAAAAGAGAAATGATTGCTTTTTCTTGAATATTCTGATAGAATAAGGCTATTCAGAGGTGTTTTGAGCCCCATTTGTCACAGGAAGCGGTGGTACTGAGAAATCCGCACAAATGTCAAAACTGGTTGCTGATGATATGAATCGAATAAGCAAAGTGCAGATAGTTTATCTGAACAAGGGTGGTACCGCGGAATAACTTCGTCCCTGTCTAGCAAGTCTAGGCAGGGATTTTCATTTGGAAAGGAGAAGATATGCTACATCATGTTGAAATATATGTTTCAGACTTGGCAACCTCACGTGCATTTTACGATTTTCTTCTGACCAAGCTGGGCTACTCGCTCTATCAGGAGTGGGATAAAGGGCTGTCCTATAAAAAAGCAGAGCAGTACCTGGTCTTTGTCCAAACGCCAAAGGACTTCCTAGAGGCAGGTTATCACCGGTGCCGTACAGGTCTCAATCATCTAGCTTTTCATGTGGGCACACCTGATGAGATTGACCAATGGCGGAAGGAATTTTTGACCAGACGAGTCAAGCTGCTCTACGATGACCGCTATCCACATGCAGGAGGACCAGACCACTATGCCCTCTATTTGGAAGACCCAGATGGGATTAAGATAGAGTTGGTGGGGGAGGAAGAAAACCGAGTTGAATACTAATATTTTAGAAGGAGGATTGCCTGTGAGATTATTTTTGAATGTTCCTTACTCTGAAAAAGATGAAGTTAAACGGTTAGGGGCTAAATGGCATCCACAAATGAAAAAATGGTACACTCAGTGTGAAAGAGAAGAATATATTAGATTTTCAAAATGGTTATTGAAAAGAAGCGATGATGTTATTATCGCAACAGATTATCTATATATTATTGAGGGACATCAAGAATGCTGGAAATGTAAGCAACCTACTTTAGTTGTGGGATTAGGAATAGGTGAATACGTTCATGTTTTTGGAGAACTCTATAGTGCAGAAATCGAAATTATTGAAGATTCTATGGAGATAGGAGAAGAGGTACACTTAGCTTGGGCTGAGAAAGAATCCGATATACCTCCTAAATTATTGAATTATTTAAAAGAACATTATTTTGTCCAAATGACGTATTCTAAAACGCTTGGCAAAAACATCTTTGCTAACTATTGTCAGCACTGTAATGTTTTACAAGGAAATTGGTTTTTATTTTCTGAACCAGATAGTCCATTATCTACTTGTGTTGAAGGAGCTGAGCTAGAAAGTAGAATGAATAAGCTAAAAATTAAAATGATTCCAATCGAAGATGATTTGATTGTAAAATGGGACGTAGGATGGAGTAGTAACGATTTTGCTTATTTAAAATATGGGGAAATAGAAGAACTTGTTCTATCAACGGAATCAAATAACGATTGTGTTGCTTATGAAGAATTGCATACTATTAAGTAAAGGAAAAAACTAATGTCAAAAGAATTATCACCAAAATACAATCCAGCCGAGGTTGAGGCTGGTCGTTACCAAACTTGGTTGGACCAAGATGTCTTTAAGCCGTCAGGCGATGCGGAGGCGAAGCCTTATTCTATCGTCATTCCGCCGCCAAACGTAACTGGTAAGTTGCACTTGGGACACGCTTGGGATACCACCCTTCAAGACATCATTATCCGCCAAAAACGCATGCAGGGCTTTGATACCCTCTGGCTTCCAGGTATGGACCACGCGGGGATTGCCACTCAGGCTAAGGTTGAGGAACGCTTGCGTGAGCAAGGCGTGACCCGTTATGACTTGGGTCGTGAAAAATTCCTCGATAAAGTCTGGGAATGGAAGGATGAGTACGCAGCGACCATTCGTGAGCAATGGGGCAAGTTGGGGCTATCTTTGGACTACCAACGTGACCGCTTCACGCTGGATGAAGGCCTGTCGAAAGCCGTTCGCAAGGTCTTTGTAGAACTCTACAAAAAAGGCTGGATCTACCGTGGCGAATTTATCATCAACTGGGACCCGGCGGCTCGCACAGCCCTTTCTGACATCGAGGTTATCCACAAGGACGTAGAAGGGGCATTCTACCACATGACCTATATGCTGGAAGACGGCTCACGTGGTCTGCAAGTTGCGACAACCCGTCCTGAAACCATATTCGGTGATGTTGCGGTGGCGGTTAACCCAGAAGACCCACGTTACAAGGACTTGATTGGCAAAAATGTTATCCTGCCAATCGTAAACAAGCTAATCCCAATCGTTGCGGATGAGCACGCAGACCCAGAATTTGGTACAGGGGTTGTGAAAATTACACCTGCCCATGATCCAAATGACTTCCTCGTAGGTCAACGCCACAATCTGCCACAAGTCAACGTTATGAACGACGACGGTACCATGAACGAGTTGGCGGGTGAATTTGCAGGCATGGACCGCTTTGAAGCTCGTAAGGCAACGGTTGCGAAGTTGCAAGAACTGGGTGCCCTTGTGGAAATCGAAAACCGTGTGCATTCCGTTGGACACTCTGAGCGTACAGGTGTGGTAGTCGAGCCACGCTTGTCAACTCAATGGTTTGTTAAAATGGACCAATTGGCTAAAAATGCCATTGCCAACCAAGATACAGCTGACAAGGTAGAATTTTACCCACCACGCTTCAACGATACCTTCCTACAATGGATGGAAAATGTACACGACTGGGTTATCTCTCGTCAGCTTTGGTGGGGGCATCAGATTCCAGCATGGTATAACGAATCTGGCGAAATGTACGTCGGAGAAGAGGCTCCAGCAGGTGACGGATGGGTACAGGATGAGGATGTCCTAGATACCTGGTTCAGCTCTGCCCTTTGGCCATTCTCAACCATGGGCTGGCCAGACGAAAATGCGGCGGACTTCCAGCGCTACTTCCCAACTTCAACCTTGGTAACGGGCTACGACATCATCTTCTTCTGGGTGTCGCGGATGATTTTCCAATCGCTTGAGTTCACAGGCCGTCAGCCATTCAAGAACGTGCTGATCCATGGTTTGATTCGTGATGAAGAAGGTCGCAAGATGTCCAAGTCGCTCGGAAACGGGATCGACCCAATGGACGTCATCGAGAAATACGGTGCGGACGCTTTGCGTTGGTTCCTGTCAAACGGCTCTGCCCCTGGTCAAGATGTTCGCTTCTCTTACGAGAAGATGGACGCGTCTTGGAACTTCATCAACAAGATTTGGAACATTTCCCGCTATATCCTCATGAACAATGAAGGTTTGACCTTGGATGCGGCGCGTGAGAATGTCGCCAAAGTTGCAGCTGGTGAGGCTGGTAACGTGACGGACCGCTGGATTCTCCACAACCTCAACGAAACCATTGCCAAGGTCACTGAAAACTTCGACAAGTTCGAGTTTGGTGTGGCTGGTCACATCCTCTACAACTTCATCTGGGAAGAGTTCGCCAACTGGTATGTCGAGCTGACCAAGGAGGTGCTCTACAGCGATAACGAGGCTGAAAAAGTCATGACCCGCTCTGTCCTTCTCTACACGCTGGACCAAATCCTTCGCCTCCTCCACCCAATCATGCCATTTGTGACGGAAGAGATCTTCGCCCAGTACGCAGAGGGCTCTATCGTGGTGGCGGCCTACCCTGTTGTCAACCCAGCATTTGAAAATGCGGAAGCACATAAGGGAGTGGAAAGCCTCAAGGATTTGATTCGTTCGGTGCGAAATAGCAGAGCAGAAGTGAATGTCGCTCCTTCTAAGCCGATTACCATTTTGATTAAGACGGCAGATAGCGAGCTTGAAACCTTCTTCAAGTCAAATGAAAACTACATCCGACGCTTTACAAATCCAGAACATCTGGAAATCAGCTCAAGCATCGTTGCACCAGAATTAGCCATGTCAGCTGTTATCACCGGTGCTGAAATCTTCTTGCCACTCGCCGACCTCCTCAACGTCGAAGAAGAGTTGGCTCGTCTAAACAAAGAACTCGCCAAGTGGCAAAAAGAACTAGACATGGTCGGCAAAAAACTCAGCAACGAACGCTTCATCGCCAACGCCAAACCAGAAGTCGTTGAAAAAGAAAAAGAAAAACAAGCCGACTACCAAGCTAAGTATGATGCGACAGTAGCGCGGATTGAAGAGATGAAGAAGTTGATGGAATAGTTCTAACTACCAAGTATTTCAGACTTTTAGAGAACGAACCGAATTTTAAAAAAGTATAAATAAAATAGCACTCAACCTATAATGGTTGGGTTTTTGTGGTATAATAAGGCTAGAAATTCAAACAGGAGGAGTCTATGCAAGCAACTTACAACATTGATAACCCCAATCTTTCCTACGAAGCCAAGCAAGAACTCTGGGAAATGGGTTTTGGTCTGCAAAAAGTGGATGGGATGAGGTAGTAAGGAAAATAATGAACAAAACTAATTCTTACCAAATCAACCTCCCCTCTCTCCTCCCTTTCGGTTTCATCTTCTCCGGCAATCGGTATATCTACCGTGAGGTGTTCATGGAGGGGCAGTTTGAGGCGGTGGTAGAGGTTGATGAGGCTGGTCAGCTGTCTTCCTTTGTCTGGGATTGTGAGATGGAGGAGGTCTATACCGCTCATCTGGTGACTGCGCCAGCTGGGGCTTTTGTGGGCCAGGTGAGAGAAAGCTATCAGTCTATTTTGGCTCGGGTAGAGGAGGCTTGTTGTGTCGCTCTGCCATTTTCCCAAAATCAAAGCAACCGCATAGCTCAGCTCATCAAGGAGCAGTGGGGTGACCTGCCTGACTATCCCTTTGCCAAGTTGCCGACCTATGGGGCCTTTCGCCACCCTGCCAATAACAAGTGGTACGCTTTGGTCAGTCAGATTCCGAGAGATAAGTTGGACGGGAGTGGGTCGCAGGAGCAGGTGGAAATCGTCAATCTCAAGGTCGATGGTCGGGAAATAGCAGAGCTGCTGTTCCAGTCGGGCATTTACCCTGCCTATCACATGTCAAAGAAGACCTGGGTGTCGGTCTTGCTGGATGAGACTGTGGAAGATGAAGCGATTTTAGCCCTCCTTGAGAAGAGCCGCTATCTGGTAGGACCAAAATCCTACAAGGCGGATCAAGGGCCTGATTACTGGGTTATTCCAGCCAATCCAAAGGTCTATGATATTGATACCGAGTTTGCGGAAAATAAGGTAGTCTATTGGTCGCAAAAATCAACCATTCAAGCTGGGGACTTCGTAGCCATCTACGTGACGGCACCAGTACAGGCCATTCGTTATGTTTGTCGTGTCTTAGGAGCGAACTTGGAAAATCATGGAGAATCAGACATTCCTACAGAAAAGAAACTGATGCAGGTGGAATTACTCGCTCAGTTTTCCGATGATGTTTTGCCGAGAGCGCGCATGATGGATTTGGGAGTCAGGGCGGTGCGTGGTCCGAGACGCTTGACAAAAGAGGCGATTGATGCTTTACGAGAAGGGATTTCTCATCAGTATCACTAAATTTTATTAAATTATCAGAATATTTAATAAAAAGACTTTACAAGTAGGTAAAAAAGAGTATAATAAGGTGTATAAATTTACGAGGAGGAGTAGGTATGAAGAAAAGCTTCATTCATCAGCAAGAGGAGATTTCTTTCGTCAAAAATACATTTACGCAGTATTTGAAAGACAAGCTAGAAATCGTAGAAGTGCAAGGACCGATTTTGAGTCGTGTCGGGGATGGTATGCAGGATAATTTGTCCGGTGTGGAGAATGCGGTTACTGTTAATGTGAAGTTGATTCCAGATGCGACCTATGAAGTGGTTCACTCACTTGCTAAGTGGAAGCGCCATACCTTGGCTCGTTTCGGTTTTAATGAGGGAGAAGGGCTCTTTGTTCACATGAAGGCTCTTCGTCCAGATGAGGATTCCTTGGATCCCATTCACTCTGTTTATGTGGATCAATGGGACTGGGAGAAGGTTATTCCTGATGGTCGTCGGAATTTAGCTTATTTGAAAGAAACAGTGGAGCAGATTTACAAGGCTATCCGTCTGACAGAATTGGCAGTTGAAGCTCGTTATGACATTGAGTCTGTTTTGCCTAAAAAAATCACCTTTATCCATACAGAGGATTTGGTCAAGAACTTCCCAGACTTGACACCAAAAGAGCGTGAGAATGTGGTTGCCAAAGAATACGGTGCAGTTTTCCTAATCGGTATTGGTGGTGAACTGGCAGACGGTAAACCACATGATGGACGTGCACCGGACTATGATGACTGGACAAGCCCATCAGAAGCAGGCTACAAAGGACTCAATGGAGATATCTTGGTTTGGAACGAAGCACTTGGTTCAGCCTTTGAGTTGTCCTCAATGGGGATTCGTGTGGATGAAGAAGCACTTAAACGTCAGGTCGCTATTACAGGTGACGAGGATCGTTTGGAATTTGATTGGCATCGTGCCCTCTTAAATGGACTCTTCCCGCTCTCGATTGGTGGCGGTATTGGTCAATCTCGTTTGGCCATGTTCTTACTTCGTAAGAAACACATCGGTGAAGTGCAGTCCAGTGTTTGGCCACAAGAAGTGCGCGATAATTTTGAGAATATTTTGTAAGAGATTGGCTTCAATCTCTTTTCTTCTGCTTTCAATCTGCTATCTGAAAACATTTACAACAAGATTATCTGTGATTTTTACGCCAATCTATGATATACTTTTTTAGTTAAATTAAAATATACAGAGGATATTATGACAAAACTTAGAGAAGACATCCGTAACGTAGCCATTATTGCCCACGTTGACCACGGAAAAACAACCCTCGTTGATGAATTATTGAAACAATCCCAAACTCTTGATGAGCGTACGCAATTGGATGAGCGTGCCATGGACTCAAACGACATCGAAAAAGAGCGTGGTATCACTATCCTAGCTAAAAACACTGCAGTAGCTTACAACGGAACACGTATCAACATCATGGACACACCAGGACACGCGGACTTCGGTGGTGAGGTTGAGCGTATTATGAAAATGGTTGACGGTGTTGTGCTTGTCGTGGATGCTTACGAAGGAACTATGCCACAGACTCGTTTCGTATTGAAAAAAGCCCTTGAGCAAAACTTGACACCAATCGTTGTTGTTAACAAGATTGACAAACCATCTGCTCGTCCAGAAGAAGTTGTAGATGAAGTGCTTGAACTCTTCATCGAATTGGGTGCAGATGATGACCAGTTGGAATTCCCAGTGGTTTACGCATCAGCTATCAACGGAACTTCTTCCTTGTCTGACAATCCAGCAGACCAAGAAGAAACAATGGCACCAATCTTCGATACTATCATCGAGCATATCCCAGCTCCTGTGGATAACTCAGATGAGCCTTTGCAGTTCCAAGTATCCCTTTTGGACTACAATGACTTCGTAGGTCGTATCGGTATCGGTCGTGTCTTCCGTGGTACTGTTAAAGTTGGTGACCAAGTTACCCTTTCTAAACTTGACGGCACAACCAAAAACTTCCGCGTTACAAAACTCTTTGGTTTCTTCGGTCTTGAGCGTAAAGAAATCCAAGAAGCAAAAGCTGGTGATTTGATTGCCGTTTCTGGTATGGAAGACATCTTCGTTGGTGAAACTGTGACTCCGACAGATGCAGTTGAGGCACTTCCAGTTCTTCGTATCGATGAGCCAACTCTTCAAATGACTTTCTTGGTCAACAACTCACCATTTGCAGGTCGTGAAGGTAAATGGGTGACATCTCGTAAGATTGAAGAGCGCCTTTTGGCTGAGTTGCAAACAGACGTTTCTCTCCGTGTTGATCCTACTGACTCTCCAGATAAATGGACTGTTTCAGGTCGTGGGGAATTGCACTTGTCTATCTTGATTGAAACCATGCGTCGTGAAGGCTATGAGCTTCAAGTATCACGTCCAGAAGTTATCATCAAGGAAATCGACGGTGTGAAAATGGAGCCATTCGAGCGTGTGCAAATCGATACTCCAGAAGAATACCAAGGTTCTGTTATCCAATCCCTATCTGAGCGTAAGGGTGATATGTTGGATATGGTTGCGACAGGTAATGGTCAAACTCGTCTTGTTTTCCTAGTGCCTGCGCGTGGTTTGATTGGTTATTCAACAGAATTCCTTTCAATGACTCGTGGTTACGGTATCATGAACCATACTTTCGACCAATACTTGCCTGTTGTTCAAGGTGAAATCGGTGGTCGTCACCGTGGTGCCCTTGTCTCTATCGATCAAGGTAAGGCAACGACATACTCTATCATGCGTATTGAAGAGCGTGGTACCATTTTTGTAAACCCAGGTACTGAAGTGTACGAAGGAATGATTATCGGTGAAAACTCGCGTGAAAATGACTTGACAGTTAACATCACAACTGCAAAACAAATGACCAACGTCCGTTCTGCAACCAAAGACCAAACGTCTGTAATTAAGACACCACGTATCTTGACTCTTGAAGAATCACTAGAATTCTTGAACGATGATGAATACATGGAAGTAACGCCAGAATCTATCCGTCTTCGTAAGCAAATCTTGAACAAGGCAGAGCGTGATAAGGCTGCGAAAAAGAAAAAATTAGCGACTGAGGAATAATTTCTAGGAGAAGAAGCATGTTTTATTTAATCCTCGCCATCATGTTAGTACTTTTTTATATTTTTATTGCACCTCGCAATATTAAGGGGACTATGAATTTGATTGCGGCAGTATTTTTACTGGTAGCATTAGCAATTGCCTTGGTACTTGGATTTTTAAGAATCATGCAATTTTCAAAGGAAATTTGGGTTGGTCTACTAATGATTCTGATTGGTTTTTGGGCGATGCGGGATATTTATTATCTCGATAAAGAACCTAAAGATAGGCAGAGGAGAACAGAGCGACCTGGTCCTTATAGATATAGATGAAATTAACCGACGCTTTTGCGTCGGTTTTTCTGTCCTCTGGCTTGAAAAAGGTCTTCGTAAAGGGTAAAATAAGGTGTTAGAAAGTAAAGGTAATTGAGATGAAGATGATTGATATTGTAAAAAATAAGAAAGTGTTAGTGCTAGGTTTAGCTAAATCAGGGGAATCCGCAGCCCGTCTTCTGGATAAATTGGGTGCTATCGTCACTGTTAATGATGGAAAGCCTTTTGAAGAAAATCCGACTGCTCAATCTTTGTTAGAAGATGGTATCCGTGTTATTTGCGGGAGCCATCCCTTGGAATTATTGGATGAAGATTTCGCTTTGATGGTAAAAAATCCAGGAATTCGCTATGATAATCCTATGGTTGAAAAAGCAATTGGAAAAGGAATTCCAGTCTGGACAGAGGTTGAATTGGCCTACTTGGTATCAGATGCTCCAATCGTTGGGATTACAGGTTCGAACGGCAAGACAACGACAACGACCATGATTGCAGAAGTCTTGAATGCTGGAAATAAACCTGCAAAATTATGTGGAAACATTGGCTATCCAGCATCTTCGGTTGCTCAAACTGCAACTGCAGAAGATACTTTGGTCATGGAATTATCGTCTTTCCAATTAATGGGGACAGAATCTTTCCGCCCGCATATCGCTGTTGTGACCAATCTTATTGCCAGCCACCTTGATTATCATGGGACTTTTGAGGACTATGTAGCAGCCAAATGGATGATTCAGCGTCAAATGACGGCTGAGGATTTTGTAGTGCTCAATTTCAACCAGAAAGAAGCCATGGAATTGGCTGAACAGACCAATGCAACGGTTGTTCCCTTTTCAACAGAGGAAGTGGTTGATGGAGCTTATTTGGAAGATGGAAAACTCTATTTCAAGGGTGAATACATCATGGATGCAGACCAAATTGGGGTCCCAGGTTCACACAATATTGAAAATGCCTTGGCAACCATTGTGGTTGCAAAATTGTTGGGAGTAGACCACCAAGCGATTCAGGAAAGTTTGTCTGCTTTTGGAGGTGTTAAACACCGCTTGCAATTTGTAGGTGAGATCAACGGCGTTTCCTTCTATAATGATAGTAAGTCCACCAATATTTTGGCGACTCAAAAAGCTCTTTCAGGGTTTGACAATAGCAAGGTCATTTTGATTGCAGGCGGCTTGGACCGTGGAAATGAATTTGATGAATTAGTCCCTGATTTGGTCGGACTAAAGAAGATGGTACTCCTTGGTCAATCAGCTCCCCGTGTACAACGTGCTGCAGATAAGGCAGAAGTGGAAACGATTGAAGCTCTTGACATTGCGGATGCGACTAGAAAGGCCTTTGCCATGGCAGAAAAAGGAGATATCGTCCTTTTGAGTCCAGCCAATGCAAGCTGGGATATGTATGCCAATTTTGAGGTGCGTGGCGATGTCTTCTTACAGACCTTTGAGGAGTTGAAATAATCATGAAAAAAATTGTTTTTACAGGCGGAGGGACTGTTGGGCATGTGACGCTCAATCTCCTTTTGATTCCGCGATTTTTGGAAGAAGGCTGGGAAGTCCACTATATTGGAGATGGGAATGGTATTGAGCATGAGCAAATTGTCAAATCTGGTCTAGATGTTCGTTTCCATTCTATTGCAACTGGTAAGTTACGTCGCTATTTCTCTTTCCAAAATATGTTGGACGTGTTTAAAGTTGGTTTTGGTGTTCTTCAATCCTTGGCCATTATTGCAAAAATTCGTCCGCAAGCTCTTTTTTCGAAAGGTGGGTTTGTATCGGTTCCGCCAGTTATTGCGGCTAATTTATTACGAGTACCTGTCTTTATCCATGAGTCAGATTTGTCTATGGGACTGGCCAATAAAATAGCCTATAAATTTGCGACAACCATGTATAGTACGTTTGAGCAACCTGCCAGCTTGACGAAAGTAAAACATGTTGGTGCGGTTACAAAAGTGGGGCAAACGAATGACAAGGTTACTCCAATTCAGTTGCCAGAAATTATCAGTCATTTAGATAAATCGCTCCCAACCTTGCTCTTTGTAGGTGGTTCGGGTGGTGCCAAGGTCTTTAATGATTTAATCAGTCAGAATAGTGCTGCTCTGACCGAACGATTCAATATTATCAACTTGACAGGGGATGCTAGTTTAAATCGGTTAGAAAAGAATCTCTACCGTGTGGATTATGTAACAGAACTTTATCAACCGTTGATGGATTTAGCGGATGTCGTTATTACCCGTGGTGGTTCCAATACTCTGTTTGAGTTGATTGCCATGCAACAACTCCATTTGATTGTGCCACTAGGACGGCAGGCCAGTCGAGGGGATCAGATTGAAAATGCTCTCTATGCAGAGAAAAAGGGATATTCTAAGCAGATTGATGAAAGTCAATTGACATTTGCTAGCCTGTTAGTAGAAGTCGATGAGCTATTGAAACATAAGGAATTTTATATCCAAAACATGGCAAATTCTAATGAAATTCAGTCAGTAGATAGTTTTTACAATTTGCTTAGAGAAGATATGGGAAGGTAGGTTCTATGACGGAAAAAGATTCAAATGTAGAAGAATCAGTGCTAGAAGTGGAACATGCGTCCCAAGTAGAATTGCATTCAGAACAAATTTCACCAGCAGAGAAAGAATCTGTAGTAGCCGAAGAAAAAGAACTTTCTACGGATGTAGACATACCTGAGATGACTGCTTCGGATGATGAAAAAAGTGCCTTTTTCGAACAATGGAAAGCACGCCACCAAGCCTACCTTGCTCATAAAGATGACGCAGATATTCAGGCAGTTGACGAGGGGCAGACAGAACAGAAGATCCCAGAAGCTAAAAAGAGTAAAAGGGGCCTTTTTCAGGGAATAAACAGAAGACAAGAGAGTCCGGAATCCAAAAAGGAAACAGAGAAAAAGATTTACCCTTTACAAGCTGCTATTCCTTCCAAAGTAGTCTGGAAAGCTATTCCGGTTCTTGTGACGAGTTTGTTACTGGCAGCTCTAGCCTTGTATTTTATTTCTCCAACCAGCAAGAAAAAACAAATAGAGGTTGTTGGAAATGAGCGACTAACTGCTGAGCAAGTAGAAAATTATAGTCTGATTTCTCCAGATGATTACATTGTAACCATAGCTTTGCATGCAGATGCTTACGCAAAGAATATTAAGAAGAATAGTTCGTCTGTAGAGACTGCAACAATCAAGTTCCAGTTTCCAGCTACCTTTACGATTCAAATTAAAGAATACGCTATAATAGGCTACATTCAGCAACAAAGTCAGTGGTATCCAGTATTGTCTAGTGGAGAGGTTGGTGGAGAGCCGATTTCACAGGATTCTTTGCCAGAAGGCTACACAACGATTAATTTATCCGACAAGGAATTAATCAAGGAACTGGCCATTGAATTGGGGAAAATAGATACAGGAATTCGTTCTGCTATTCAGACAATAAATTTAACGCCAAGTAAAGTGACCGCGGATTTGCTGACACTCAATATGGCAGATGGAAACACGGTTTTAGTTCCCTTGAGTGAGATTAGTCAGAAGTTGCCTTACTATACAAAAATAGCGGCAGAAGTGACAGTTCCAACGACAATTGATATGGAAGTTGGCATTTATAGATATGCAAGCTAAAATAGACAATTTTGTAAAGAAAAAGTAATAAAAAAATCCTTTAAAAACACCATAATTCGATATAATATGGTATAATGAATGATGACTAATTATACTATTTTTCAAAATGGAAGATGATTTGTTAAAGTTGGAAGTAAGAGAGGACTGATAGAATGGCTAGAAACGGCTTTTTTACGGGATTAGATATTGGTACAAGCTCCGTTAAAGTCTTGGTTGCAGAATATATTGATAACGAAATGAATGTGATTGGGGTCAGCAATGTAAAAAGTGCTGGCGTCAAAGATGGAATTATTGTAAATATTGAGGTGGCTGCTGGAGCGATTAAAAAAGCGATCGAGCAGGCAGAAGAAAAGTCAGGTATCCGCATTGAAAAGGTAAATGTTGGATTACCTGCCAACCTTCTTCAGATTGAACCGACTCAAGGGATGATTCCTGTTACAACAGATTCACAAGAAATTACAGACTTGGATGTTGAGAATGTTGTAAAATCAGCATTGACAAAGAGTATGACTCCGGAACGCGAAGTGATTTCATTTATTCCAGAAGAGTTCACTGTCGATGGATTCCAAGGCATTAAGGACCCTCGTGGAATGATGGGAATTCGCTTGGAAATGCGTGGGATGCTGTACACAGGACCACGCACCATTCTTCACAATCTTCGTAAAACGGTGGAGCGTGCAGGTGTCCAAGTTGAAAATATTGTAATTTCTCCGTTGGCACTAACTCGCTCTGTATTGAATGAAGGTGAACGTGAGTTTGGTGCGACTGTCATTGATCTTGGTGGTGGTCAAACGACTGTGGCTGTTATGCGTGGCCAAGAGTTGCAATATACAAACATCTACCAAGAAGGTGGAGATTATATCACAAATGATATTTCAAAAGTATTGACAACTTCAAAGAGTATTGCTGAAAACTTGAAATACAACTACGGCATTGCCTATCCGCAAGATGCAAGTGATAAGGAAAAATTCACTGTTGACGTGATTGGAGAAAACGCTCCAGTTGAAGTGACCGAGCGCTACCTTTCAGAAGTGATAGCAGCACGTCTGCGTCAGATTTTTGACCGTGTGAAACAAGATTTGGAGCGTACACGTGCTCTAGATTTACCTGGAGGCATTGTTATTGTAGGTGGTGGTGCTATCTTACCAGGAATTACAGAATTGGCCCAAGAAGTGTTTGGTGTTAACACTAAACTTTATGTTCCAAATCAAATTGGTATCCGCAATCCAGCATTTGCAAGTGTGATTAGCTTTGTTGAGTATGTTGGTGAGTTAGAAGATGTTGAAAATATTGCCCAACATGCAGTAAATGGCGAAACTACCTTGAGACATAAGCCAGTTGAAATTCCTGTTGCTCGTCCTCGGATTAGTCAGCCAATTCAAAGAGAAATCGTGAACGAATTGAACACAGTTGATCAGGTAGAGGAACAAGTTGCTCCTACTTACCATGATGAGGAAGAAGAAGTTCGTCCAGCTGCTAAGGGAAACATCACAGATCGCATTCGTGGTTTGTTTGGCAGCATGTTTGAATAAGAGAAAAGAAAAGGTGATTTAAACTATGGCATTTTCATTTGAAGCAGCAGCTAGTCATGGTGCTGTCATTAAAGTAATTGGTGTCGGCGGTGGTGGCGGGAACGCAATCAACCGTATGATTGAAGAAGGTGTTGCTGGGGTTGAGTTTATTGCAGCAAACACAGATGTACAAGCGCTAAGTAGCTCTAAAGCTGAAACAGTGATCCAACTAGGTCCTAAATTGACTCGTGGTTTGGGTGCTGGAGGTCAACCTGAGGTTGGTCGTAAAGCTGCTGAGGAAAGCGAAGAAGCATTGACTAATGTATTAACTGGTGCAGATATGGTCTTCATCACTGCTGGTATGGGCGGTGGCTCAGGGACTGGTGCGGCTCCTGTTATTGCACGTATTGCTAAAAACTTGGGTGCGTTGACTGTCGCAGTTGTGACTCGTCCGTTTGGTTTTGAAGGTAATAAACGTGGAAACTTTGCGATTGAGGGAATTGAAGGTCTTCGCGAACAAGTAGATACACTCTTAATTATTTCAAACAACAACCTTCTTGAAATTGTTGATAAGAAAACACCGCTTTTAGAAGCACTAAGCGAAGCTGATAATGTTCTTCGTCAAGGTGTTCAAGGAATTACAGACTTGATTACAAATCCTGGTTTGATTAACTTGGACTTTGCAGATGTGAAGACAGTTATGGAAAACAAAGGAAACGCCTTGATGGGTATTGGTATCGGTACTGGTGAGGACCGAGTGATTGAGGCGGCTCGTAAAGCGATTTATTCTCCTCTTCTTGAAACAACAATTGATGGTGCAGAAGATGTCATTGTCAATGTTACAGGTGGTTATGACATGACTCTGACAGAAGCAGAAGATGCTTCAGAAATCGTTAATCAGGCTGCGGGGCAAGGTGTTAACATTTGGTTGGGTACATCTATTGATGAAACAATGAAAGATGAGATTCGTGTGACTGTTGTGGCTACAGGTGTTCGTCAAGATACTGCTGATAAACCAGCCCGCCATCGTACGGAAGCTGTTTCACCACGCCCTTCTCAACGCTTTGATCATTCAGTAGCATCAGCACCAACTCGTGGAGCTGCACAACAAACTGAAGCGCCGAAAGCTTCTGCCTTCGGAGAGTGGGATTTGCGTCGTGAAAACTTGATTCGTCCAACTGACACAGAACCAACATCCACTGTTTCAGTCGAAAAATTTAAAATGGATCAAGATGAGGATGAATTGGATACACCACCATTCTTCCGTAATCGCTAAACTAAAATGAACTTTCAAAAGAATAAGGATGCTATCTTTTCAGCAGTGGCAAAAGCTGCTGAAAAGGCAGGTCGTCCGAGTGAATCAGTAAAGGTAATAGCTGTCACCAAATATGTTGACAGCTCTATTGCTAATCAGCTAGTGAATACTGGGATTACCCATATTGGAGAAAATCGAGTCAATCAGTTCTTAGAAAAGTATAATGCCCTAGAAGACAAACAATTGACCTGGCATTTGATAGGGACTTTACAGAGAAGAAAGGTCAAGGACATTATTCCATTTGTTGATTATTTCCACGCCCTAGACTCTGTCAAACTAGCTCAGGAAATAGATAAACGTGCGACTAAAATAGTCAAGTGTTTCCTCCAAGTCAACGTTTCCGGTGAGGAGAGTAAGCATGGCTTTGCAGTATCTGAGATTGATGCGGCACTTGCTGAAATTAGTTTATTGGAGAACATTGAACTTGTTGGATTGATGACGATGGCACCGATTGATGCTACAGATGATGAATTAGACGAGATTTTTTCTAAAATGCAGGAAATCCAAGAAGAACTAGCTACAAGGAACTTACCACGTATGCCCTTTACAGAGTTAAGTATGGGAATGAGTGGGGACTTTGAACGCGCCATTGCTCACGGAGCTACATATGTGAGAATTGGCTCAGCATTCTTTGAATAATGGAGAGGAGGAAAATATGGCATTAAAAGATACATTTAAGAACTTATTTAATTACTTTGAAGTTGACGAAGTCAATGAAGTTGAAGAACAGGCAGATGCCTATTCAATGCCTAATGATCGTCCTAAAATGCGTGTTGCCAATACCACTACAGCTGCACCTGGGCGCGAACAGCAGCCAAAAGTAGAGACGCGTCGGGAAGCACGTTCAGAAAGTCAACTTCAACGCCTACATGAAAGGCAGCAAGAATTGATGACTAATAATAACGAAAAAGAGATTGTCAAAACTACAATTGATATTAAGTTTCCAAAACGTTATGAAGATGCACCAGAGATGGTAAATCTTTTATTAGACAATGCGAGTATTCTCATTGATTTTCAATATATGTCGGAGCAACAAGCAAGACGTTGCCTAGACTACTTGGATGGTGCTCGTTCAGTATTATCTGGAAATTTGAAAAAGGTCTCAAATACCATGTGGCTGTTAACTCCAGTAAATGTCACTGTCAATATTGAAGAATTGCGCAATGCTGGTACAACTACTGGTGCGGCTGATTCAAATTTTGACTTTGATATAAAACGGTAATGCTATGCAAATTTTGATTTTTTTACTATTAAAAATTGTAGAGATTTATTCTTATCTCTTATTGGCATACGCTTTGCTAAGTTGGTTTCCTAGCCTATACACAAGCTCGATTGGACGTTTGATTCAATGGCTGGTAGCACCGATTTTAAAACCCTTTAGGCGGTTTAATCTGCAGTTTATGGGGTTGGATTGGACCGTAATGGCAGCCATGATTGTGCTTAATATGGGAACTCGCCTTTTGGTTCAATTATTGCTACTGTTAGCATAGTTATGAAAAATGACAAAAACTTATTGCAACATTTTTCTAGGGAAGAAAGAGAGTTTGTAGAGAAAATAATGGATATGTGTCAGCAAGTTGAAGATACGTATTCATATAGATTAACTCACTTTTTACATCCTAGACAAGATGAAATTGTATGCAAAATTGCTAACTACTACCAGTTACAAACGTTTTCTAGTTGGGACTTTGTTTCGACTGAACATTCGCGGGTTATTATTGCCCCGGCTTATTATGAGTTGGACATCAAGGACTTTGAGTTAACCGCTCTTCATTTGTCCTATGCTAGAAAATTTCACACCTTATCCCATTCACAAGTTCTTGGAACTTTTCTCAATCAACTAGGGATTAAAAGGGAGTATTTGGGTGATATTTTGATTGATGATGAACGATTGATTGTCTTTATCGATCAGAAATTTGGGCAGATTGCCTTACAATCTATCACTAAAGTTGCTCGTGTCCCTGTTAAGGGAAAGGAAGAAGAATGGACGACTGTTCGACTACCGATTGGACAGGAATGGCGTTCAAAGGATGTGTTGGTTTCTAGTATGAGATTGGATAAATTGATTTCGGTCGCATTTAACCTTTCAAGGGCAACTGCAAACAAGTTGATTGAGGCTGGACATGTGAAGTTGGATTATGTTCTGGCAGAACAAACCAGTAAATTGGTTGAAATAGGGCAATTAATTAGCGTTAGGAGATATGGTAGAGTTCGCCTAAATGAATTTTTAGGTTTTTCTAAGCAAGGGAAGATAAAATTAAAGTTAGACATTGTTAAAACTTAGGAGGAAAGATGGCACTTACAGCATTAGAATTAAAAGATAAAACCTTTGCTACAAAATTTAGAGGATACGACGCAGATGAAGTTGATGACTTTTTGGACATTGTAACGCGTGATTATGAGGATTTAATTCGTAAAAACCATGACCAAGAGTTAGAATTGAAAAATTTGCGGGAACGTTTGGCTTATTTTGATGAGATGAAAGAATCATTGAGTAAATCAGTTCTTTTAGCTCAAGATACAGCTGAGAAAGTAAAGGTTGCGGCCGAAGATCAAGCGGCAAATATTATTAAACAAGCTGACTATGATGCGGCAACATTGTTACATGAAGCTAAAGATAAGGCAAATGAAATTCTTCGTAATGCGACTGACAACGCGAAAAAAGTTGTCATTGAGACTGAAGAATTAAAAAACAAGACACGTATTTTCCATCAGCGTCTGAAATCAACAGTAGAAAGCCAATTATCATTGGTTAATTCATCTGAATGGGAGGAAATTCTTCGCCCAACAGCAAGTTACATTCAAACAAGTGACGAGGCTTTCCGTGATGTTCTTCATAAGGCTTTGGATGAAGAATTACCTGTTGAAGAAGAAAGTTTGGATTATACACGTCAATTGACACCAGAAGAAATTGCAGAATTAACTCGTCAGGCAGCAGCTTTTGAGAGTGGAGAGTCTGTAGAAATTTCAACAGAAGAATAATAAAGATCATAAGCAGAGACACGGTCGGTAGAAATATTTATAGCGAGTAGGAGATGGTGGAAGCCCTACAATCTCTTTCTATGGATCATCACTTTGTTTGATTTTTCCTGAAAATAGTAAGGAAAGACGCCCGTTCACGTTACGAACATAGAGGGATAGGGGAAACTCTATCTAAACTAAGGTGGTACCACGAACTTTCGTCCTTATTTGGCGGGAGTTTTTTTTATTTTTATGATACGATTAGAATTAGTAAACAAGGACAACTTTGGAGCAGTGTTACAAGTTCAACTTGCACCTGAGGACCAGCGCCGTGTTGCTTCAGTTGAGTATTCTTTGGCACAGGCATGGCTGTATCGCGAGGAAGAGAATATACTTCCTTATGCGGTAAGATCTGGTCAGAAGGTCATTGGCTTTTTATTGTTATCCCTTCTAGCTGAGGACAAGAGCTACTATGTATGGCGCTTGTTGATTGATAAAGATTGTCAAAATCGTGGATACGGTAAAGAAGTGATTCGGCAAGTGATTGGTCTTGCTAAGGAAAATCCAAGTTGTCACACAGTTACCATGAATTATGTTATTGGTAATCATAAAATGCGGTATATCTTAGAAAAATTTGGCTTTCAATCAGTTGGTATGATTGGCCAAGAAATAAAAATGGAATTAACTTTTTAATAAAGGAGATAAAATGAAACTCAAAGAAACCCTTAATTTAGGCAAAACGGCTTTCCCAATGCGTGCAGGCTTACCAACTCGCGAGACAGAATGGCAAAAGGCCTGGGATGAAGCAAACTTGTATGCTCGTCGCCAAGAACTCAATGAAGGCAAACCTGCCTTTCATCTTCATGACGGTCCCCCATACGCTAACGGAAATATCCACGTTGGACACGCCTTGAACAAGATTTCTAAAGATATTATCGTTCGCTCAAAGTCAATGTCTGGCTTCCGTGCACCATTTGTACCGGGTTGGGATACGCATGGTCTTCCTATTGAGCAAGTCTTGGCAAAACAAGGTGTTAAGCGCAAGGAAATGGACTTGGTAGAATACCTTGAAATGTGCCGTGACTACGCTCTTAGCCAAGTTGACAAGCAACGTGATGATTTCAAACGCTTGGGTGTTTCTGCAGACTGGGAAAATCCATACATCACCTTGACGAAAGACTATGAAGCTGCTCAAATCCGTGTCTTCGGTGCTATGGCAGACAAGGGCTATATTTACCGTGGTGCCAAGCCTGTTTACTGGTCATGGTCATCTGAATCTGCCCTTGCAGAAGCTGAAATTGAATACCATGACATTGACTCAACATCTCTTTACTATGCTAACAAGGTCAAAGATGGCAAGGGGCTCTTGGATACAGACAGCTACATCGTTGTCTGGACAACGACTCCATTTACAGTAACGGCTTCTCGCGGTTTGACCATGGGAGCAGATATTGACTATGTCTTGGTTCAACCAGCTGGTTCTGACCGTAAGTATGTCTTGGCAGAAGCCTTGGTTGATAGTTTGGCAGCCAAATTCGGTTGGGAATCCTTTGAAGTGATTTCAAAACACAAGGGTGCTGAGTTTGAATATATCGTGACCGAACACCCATGGGATGTTGAAGTTGATGAATTGGTTATCTTGGGTGACCATGTCACAACAGACTCGGGTACTGGTATCGTCCATACAGCTCCAGGTTTTGGTGAGGATGACTACAATGTCGGTGTCAAATATGACTTGGAGGTTGCGGTAACTGTCAACGAACGTGGCTTGATGAATGAAGCTGCGGGTCCTGATTTTGAAGGGCAATTCTATGACAAGGTTGTACCAACGGTTAAGGAAAAATTAGGCGACTTGCTCCTTGCTAGTGAAGTGATCAATCACTCATACCCATTTGACTGGAGAACCAAGAAGCCAATCATCTGGCGTGCAGTGCCACAGTGGTTTGCCTCTGTTTCTAAATTCCGTCAGGAAATCTTGGACCAAATCGAAGCAACGACCTTTATTCCTGCTTGGGGTAAAACACGTCTTTACAACATGATCCGTGACCGTGGTGACTGGGTCATCTCTCGTCAACGTGCTTGGGGTGTGCCGCTTCCAATCTTCTATGCAGAAGATGGTACAGCGATTATGACCAAGGAAGTGACAGACCACGTAGCAGCTCTCTTTGAGGAGCATGGTTCTATCATCTGGTGGAAATCTGAAGCCAAAGATCTCTTGCCAGCTGGTTTCACACATCCAGGTTCACCAAATGGCGAATTTACCAAAGAAACAGACATCATGGACGTATGGTTTGACTCTGGTTCATCTTGGAATGGTGTTATGAACGCCCGTGAAAACCTTTCCTACCCAGCAGACCTCTACCTAGAAGGTTCTGACCAATACCGTGGTTGGTTTAACTCATCCTTGATTACCTCTGTTGCTGTAAATGGTCATGCGCCATACAAGGCTGTCTTGTCACAGGGCTTTGTCCTTGATGGTAAAGGCATGAAGATGTCTAAATCCCTAGGAAATACCATTCTTCCAAGTGATGTTGAGAAACAGTTTGGTGCAGAAATCTTACGTCTGTGGGTAACTTCCGTTGATACTTCAAACGACGTACGTGTGTCTATGGATATTCTTGGACAGGTTTCTGAAACCTACCGTAAAATCCGTAATACCCTTCGCTTCTTGATTGCTAACACTTCTGATTTCAATCCTGCAAGCGATGCGGTGGCATACGACGAGCTTCGTTCTGTTGACCAGTATCTCTTGGTGAAATTTAACAAGTTGGTAGCTCAAATCCGTGAAGCCTACGACAATTATGATTTCATGGCTATTTACAAATCTGTAGTAAACTTTGTAACACTTGATTTATCAGCCTTTTACCTCGATTTTGCCAAAGATGTCGTCTACATTGATGGTGCTAAATCACTTTCTCGTCGTCAGATGCAGACAGTATTCTACGACATCTTGGTGAAAATTACCAAGCTCTTGACCCCAATCTTGCCACACACGGCAGAAGAAATCTGGTCATACTTGGAACACGAAGCAGAAGAGTTTGTACAATTGGCGGAAATGCCAGAGGTGGAAACCTTTGCTAATGAAGCGCAGCTTTTAGCTGATTGGGAAAACTTTATGGTCTTCCGTACAAAAGCTCAAAAAGCCTTGGAAGAAGCACGTAATGAAAAAGTGATTGGTAAGTCACTCGAAGCTCATTTGACTGCCTATGTCTCAGCTGAAACCAAGTCCTTCTTGGAGAGCTTGAATGCAGACCTTGCTCAGTTGCTCATCGTTTCAAACTTGACAGTAACCACGGAAGCAGCTCCTGAAAGTGCTGTTCTTGTAGAAGAAGTTGCCTTTACTGTAGAGCGTGCAAGCGGTGAAGTATGTGACCGTTGCCGCCGTATTGATACTAGTGTTGCAGAGCGCAGCTATGGTGCGACAATCTGTGATCACTGTGCAAGCGTAGTGGAAGAAAACTTTGCTGAAGCAGTAGCTCAAGGTTTTGAAGCTTAAGTAATCACAATACATTTGTTAAAGTCTATCTAGCGATAGGCTTTTTTGTAATACTCTTCGAAAATCAAAATTATCCGTTGTCACGAGCCTTGATGAGTGAAAAGCTCCATTGGAGGTTTTCAGCCTGTTACCTTGAAATAAGAAAGTAACAGAGTTCGATCTTCGGCTTCGTTTCCTAGGCTACTTTTGATATATAGTCGAATGAATTAGCTTTCAGACAAGGAACTGAGGCGCAGGCTATACTAAAGTATGGCAAGACGAAAGTGACGATGTATCAAAGATAATTCAAATGACTATAAATAGAAAAAAAGAAGCCATCTGGCTTCTTACACTTCTGCGATAATGGGAATAGACATTTCAATCAAACGGTCTGTGTGAATCGTTTGAATGGCAGCCTTGTTAATAGTTCGTTCATCAATTTTTCGATGAAGGAAGAAATCACGAATTTGCTCGATTTCATTTTGTTGTACTGCACGGTATTTATTACTAATCAAGAGTTCATAATGACGGGGTGCCTGTGTGAAAATAACGTCTGTATTACCTGCAGAATAAGTCTCTACTAGGAAAGCATCAGTATTAGCCAACTGGCTTTGGACAAGATTGGGATGACTATTTGTCGTGTTAATGATTTTCATGTGGAACCTCCTCTATCTCTTTGGCTACATTATAGCACGATTAGAGTGTTTTTACTAGTTATTGAATGAATTTTCTTGCAATTTCCATTGTTCAATGCCCCATTTGTGACTACCACGTTTGAGTTTATCGATGGCTTCATTGACTGGGAACCAGGCAATATGGTTGAAATCTTCTAGTGGTTGTCCTATTTGATGGTAGCTAGTTACTTCATAGATGTAGGCTGGATTATAGAAATGGGTATCGCGGTGGCTAGAGTAGAAGTATTCGTCAGCCTGACCAAAGTATTTTCCGATTTCAGCGGTGAATCCAAGCTCTTCCATCAATTCGCGCTCCAAGGCAATGAGGTGATTTTCTCCCTTTTCAATTTCTCCACCAGGAAGAAACCAAGCTCCGTTTGGCGCTTGAACGAGTATGATCTGTTCTTTCTTTTCATCTGGGATAACTGCGTAAACACCAAAGCGACTCTGGTAGCTGACGCCAACCTTCTTTTCTCCAAATACAGCGATTTTCTCCATAGGCAATTCTATCCTCTTTCATAATTGGAATGAGTTGTATACATTATACCACTTTTTTATTATTTTTCCTTGTGATAGGCTTTACAAAGTAAAGTTTTTTTATAGGATGGAGATGGGGAAAAATTTAGAAAAATAGAGTATCAAAACAGTAAAATAGGCTACTCGTAGGGAGCAGCTCTATTTTCTTATTTTGTCTTTGTTTGTGCCTTGATTTGAATTGTACCTTTACTTGACATGACAGCACGTAGGTCTTTTTCTGCTGGATGTTCTAAGTAGAAGTCTGTGATTGCATCTTCAATCTGATCTTGGATGGTTCTGCGTAGTGGACGAGCTCCCATCTTTGGATCGTAGCCAAGGTCCACTAATTTCTCCTTAACTTTATCTGTTACATGGAGGCTGATGCCATTGTGAGAAAGGCGTTTGTTTACATCGTCTAGCATGAGGCTGACGATTTCAAGTAGGTTTTCCTTGCTCAGTGGTTGGAACTCAATAATGCCGTCAAATCGGTTCATAAATTCAGGTGTGAAGAAATTGCTAAGTTGGCCAAGGACTGATTGAGTCCGCCCTTCCATAGCCGCACCAAAACCGACACTTGCTTCAACTTTTCCAGTACCAGCATTTGATGTCATGATGATGATGGTATCTTTGAAGCTGACTGTCCGCCCTTGTCCATCTGTCAAACGCCCATCGTCTAAGACCTGAAGGAACATGTGCATGACATCTGGGTGGGCTTTTTCAACTTCGTCAAGGAGGATGAGTGAGTAAGGATTACGACGGACTTTTTCAGTCAATTGTCCAGCCTCCTCATAGCCTACATAGCCTGGAGGAGCTCCGACGAGTTTAGCGACAGCGTGTTTTTCCATGTATTCGGACATGTCGAAGCGGATCATGCTGTCCGCCGAACCGAAGAGTTCGATAGCTAATTGCTTAGACAATTCGGTTTTACCGACACCTGTTGGTCCGACAAAGAGGAAGGATCCAATTGGACGATTTGGAGCACCGAGACCGACACGATTACGGCGGATGGCTTTAGCTATCTTGTCAACTGCTTTATCTTGTCCGATAACATGGGCTTTTAAGTCACTAGCGAGGTTCACAAGCTGGGACTGTTCCTTTTCTTTTAAATCACCAACTGGGATATTGGTTTTCTGCTCGACAATGGCTTCGATTTCTTTTTCGGTGATTAATGGAATATCTTCCTCACTAATGGTTGCCTTTTGCATTTCCTTGTATTTGGCAATCTGATCACGGAAATAGGCCGCTTTTTCATAGTCCTCATCCCGTGTAGCTTGTGCTTTACGATTTTCGGCATCAATTAGGCGTTGGTCAATTTCTTTTGGATCAATAAAGTTGAGGGTCAAATTCATTTTTGAACCAGCTTCATCCAGAAGGTCAATAGCCTTGTCTGGTAGGAAACGGTCTTGAATGTAGCGGTTGGACAGTACTGCGGCAGCTTCGATAGCAGCATCGGAGTATTTAACATGATGGTAATCCTGGTATTTATTTTGGATACCTTTGAGAATGGTAATAGTTTCTTCGACACTTGGTTCTTCAACTTTTACAGGTTGCATACGGCGCTCTAGGGCGGCATCTTTTTCGATAATACGGTATTCGTTGAGCGTTGTTGCACCGACTAGTTGCATTTCACCACGTGCGAGGGCTGGTTTGAGGATATTGCCAGCATCCATGTTGCCATCGCCTGCAGAACCAGCACCGACAATTTCGTGAATCTCGTCAATAAAAAGAATGATTTCGCGACGATTACGGATTTCTTCCATAAGTTTTTGCATACGTTCTTCAAATTGTCCGCGGATACCTGTTCCTTGTACGAGACTAACGACATCCAGTCGAATGACTTCTTTACCTTGTAGTTTTTGTGGTACATCGCCATCGACAATTTTTTGAGCCAAGCCTTCAACAACCGCTGTTTTACCTACTCCAGGCTCACCGATAAGAACAGGGTTATTTTTTGTACGACGGTTGAGAATTTCGATGACACGGGTAATTTCTTGATCGCGACCGATTACTGGATCAATATCCCCACGACGGGCAATTTCGGTAACGTTGATACCAAATTCTTCAAGGAGCCCATTTGGTTGTTGGGGTTGTTGCGGAGGAGGGGTCTGTCCACCACGTCCATTATGCCCACCACCGGCTTGAGTGGGAGGAGTCTGTTCGCGATTTTTTCCAGCAGGGGTATTACCAGGATAGCCACCTAGGTGATTGAAGAATTCACTAAAGGGATCCATATTGTTAGGATTTGTTAAATCTCCTAACCCACGTAGGATAGCATTATTAGGGTCTGTTTTCATGATTTGATAGCAGTTGTGACAGAGGTCTACCTGCTGCTGTTTACCGTTTAAGTTGGTGTAGAGATGGATCGTTGCGTCGTTGATATTACAATTTTTGCAGAGCATAATTCTACCTCTTTCTGTGAAAAATGTGACCTATTGTTAAATAGTCAAAAAAGGTCAGTTCTAGCTTTATTATAACAAGATTCATAGAAAAATCAAGAAACTGCTACGCTTGGAAAAACTTTCTATGAAAAATAGGGCGATAGGAAGAAAATAGGGAAAAAATAAGACTTTTTTGGCAATATGTGGTAAAATATTCCTATAAAAAGGATTAGGAGAACGAATATGGAATCACATTTGGTGAGAATTATCAATCGTCTGGAAGCTATGGCTAATGACGGCGGTACGTTGAAACGTAATTTCGAACGTGATGGTATTGTTGTTGCAGAAGTGGCTTATAGCTATGACGAGGAAAATGGTTCAGTATTTACCTTGCGTGATGTTGCTGCTCGTGAAACGTACGCGTTTGATAGCATCGACTTGATTGCAATGGAAATCTATGAGCTATTGTACTAAGAAGAAGTGAGAGGCACCTAAGGGTGCTTTTTTCTTATGTTAAATGAATATTATAAACAAAAGTATTGCATAAATATTCAAAAGTGGTATAATAGACTCTAAATGACAGAATTGGAGTAGGATGAATGAATTTTTCTTTTTTGCCTGAGTATTGGGCTTATTTTAATTATGGGGCAATTGTTACCCTCATTATTGCATTTTTCTCAGTATTTTTTGGTAGTATTTTAGGTGTGTTGCTTGCCTTTGCTCAGCGTAGTAAGTATAAAGTTTTAGCTTGGACTGCTAATATCTATGTCTGGATTTTTCGTGGGACACCGATGATTGTCCAGATTATGATTGCTTTTGCGATGACACATTTTGTAGCACCAACTTTTCAGCTAGGAATTTTGACGGTAGATTTGACACGCTTGATTCCAGGTATCATTGTTATTTCGATGAACTCGGGTGCCTATGTATCTGAAACTGTTCGTGCAGGTATTAATGCTGTACCAAAAGGACAGCTGGAAGCTGCTTATTCGCTTGGTATTAGACCAAAGCAGGCGATGCGTTACGTTATCATGCCACAGGCTATCAAGAATATTCTTCCAGCCTTGGGAAATGAATTTGTGACTATTGTTAAGGATAGTTCACTGTTATCAACCATCGGTGTGATGGAATTATGGAACGGTGCTCAGACAGTTCAATCCACTTCTTATATTCCTTTAACACCACTTGTATTTGCAGCGAGCTATTATCTAATTATGACAACGGTGCTAACAGTGATTATTCAGTCGTTTGAGAAAAAGTTGAACAAGGGAGGGCAGTTCCATGTCTAATGCGATTATTTCTATCAAGGATTTACATAAGTACTTCGGAAAGAATGAGGTTCTAAAAGGAATTGATTTAGATATTCAACAAGGTCAGGTAGTCGTTATTATCGGTCCATCAGGGTCAGGGAAATCGACTTTCTTACGTACAATGAACCTCTTAGAAGTACCGACCAAGGGGACTGTTACATTTGAAGGTGTTGATATTACTGATAAGTCAAATGATATTTTCAAGATGCGTGAAAAGATGGGAATGGTTTTTCAACAGTTCAATCTTTTTCCGAATATGACGGTATTAGATAATATTACTTTATCACCTATTAAAACAAAGGGAATTGCAAAGGATGAGGCTGAGAAGAAGGCTAAGGAATTACTTGAAAAGGTAGGATTGCCAGATAAGGCGAATGCCTATCCACAAAGCCTTTCAGGTGGTCAGCAACAGCGGATCGCTATTGCACGTGGTCTGGCCATGGACCCAGATGTCCTACTTTTTGATGAACCGACCTCTGCGCTAGACCCTGAAATGGTTGGTGAAGTTCTTGCTGTTATGCAGGATTTGGCTAAGTCAGGGATGACCATGGTTATCGTGACTCATGAGATGGGATTTGCGCGTGAGGTAGCTGACAGGGTTATCTTTATGGATGGTGGTGTCATCGTGGAGGATGGAACGCCTGAAGAAGTCTTTGAACATACCAAGGAAGAACGGACTAAGGATTTCTTGTCTAAGGTCTTGTAATATAGTCATTTAGTTTTTCTTTTATTACTTCGTTAACTCGCTTTGCCGTACTCCAGTACTGTCTGCAGCTCGTTGCCTAGTACTAAAAGTAAACTAAAAGACTATAAATGAACAAATAAGTACGACTCCGATATTGTTCGGAGTTTTTTGCTATATGCTATATTCTACTTTGTACAAGTATAGTCAGTCGGAGAATTTTAGGGTATAATAGAAAAAACAAAAGGAGTGTAGGTATGACGGTCATTGATGGGAAAGCACTAGGTGTAAAAATGCAGGCTGCCTTGGCGGAGAAAACAGCTCGATTAAAAGAAGAAAAGGGTTTGGTACCAGGTCTTGTAGTTATTTTAGTTGGCGAAAATCCTGCTAGTCAGGTTTATGTACGGAATAAGGAGCGGTCAGCTCTAGCTGCTGGATTCAAGAGTGAGGTTGTTCGCGTTCCAGATACGATTTCTGAGTCAGACTTGTTGGATTTGATTGAGCGCTATAATCAGGATGATGAATGGCATGGTATTTTGGTGCAATTGCCCTTACCAGCCCATATCAGCGAGGAGAAGGTCTTGTTGGCTATTGACCCAGATAAGGATGTGGATGGTTTTCATCCGACTAACATGGGGAAATTCTGGTCAGGTCATCCTGTCATGATTCCATCTACTCCAGCAGGAATTATGGAAATGTTCAAGGAATATCAGATTGAGCTGGAAGGGAAGTCTGCTTTAGTTATTGGTCGTTCTAATATTGTTGGTAAACCAATGGCACAGCTGCTATTGGATGCCAATGCTACTGTAACGATTGCACATTCTCGTACCAAAAACTTGCCAGATCTTGCTCGTCAGGCCGATATTCTTGTTGTTGCCATTGGTCATGGTCATTTTGTGACCAAGGAATTTGTTAAGCCAGGTGCCGTGGTGATTGATGTTGGTATGAATCGTGATGAAAATGGCAAGCTAATCGGTGATGTCAAATACGATGAAGTATCAGAAGTAGCAAGTTATATTACCCCAGTTCCAGGTGGTGTTGGTCCGATGACTATTACCATGTTGATGGAACAAACCTATGAAGCTTGTGTCAGAAGTGCAAAATAATTATCTGAAATATCAGCTATGTGGTGTAGCTGGTATTTTTTATTTTGGGAGTGGGAAGACGAAATCAGAGAAGTGGTACTGGTCTTGAGCCAAGCTTCGTTTTGAGGTTTATTCTTAGGAATGAGCATGGGCAGATTAGATAAAAAACAAACGAAACATAATACTATGTGAGATTGGTTTTCTATAATTAGAGTAGGCACTGTGTGTGTTGAGTATTAAATGATAGAAAACAAGGAGAAAAAATGAATAGACAGACTGAAATTTTTTCGTTGAGAAAGAGTAAGGTTGGATTAGCTTCTGTTATGATTGTGCTTATGTGGTTTGGAACAGGTGTTGGAGCAGTTGCAAAAGCTGATGAAACAACTATTATGAGTACAGAAATCGAAGCCAAGGTAACGGAGACGCCACTTGCTATTGAGGAAGAGGTGGTAGAGGATTCGGATAGAAAAACAGAAAAGGAAGAAGCTACTGAGGTAGAAGTGAAACCGACGGATGCTAGTCTTCCTGACAGCGAGAAAAAGGCTAAAGAAAGCATCTTGAAAATCGATCCTGTTCATGCTGGTGATAAGCAAATTTCAGGTCAGACTATTCCTTGAGGATATGTATTTATTTCTGTGGACGGTGAAGCGATTACTTCCATTGATAATAGTCTAGAAGCGGATGAAGAAGGTAAGTTTAAACATTCTTTAGAGAAGCCATTGGGCTATAACCAAGTGGTTGAGATTAGTTCATTTCCGAAAGAATCTGAAGAAGAGTCTGAGGGCGAAGGTGAAGGTGAAGAACTGATTGAAACTGTCAAAACTGAGCGTCATCCAGATGCCTATAAAATTCCGACTGAACGACTAGAGAAGACAGAAGATGGGCAGCACCAAGTTCTGGTGGAACCATTTTTGGAACATGCCAATAAGGTCATTGGGCATACCTCTGTTAAGGGATTTGTTTATCTGTCTATAAATGGAAGTTTTGTATCGGATAAGACGTCAATCAATAAAGATGGGCGATTTGAGGTGACTTTTTCTGACAGTTTAGCAGGCTCGAAATTTAAGGCGAATGACAAACTGGTTTTATCATTTATTTCTGAGGATAATCGTCCAGTTATTACAAATCATATCGTTATTCCGTGGGAAAAAACAGACAGCCCTTCACAGATAATGGTGAAGCCACTTTCAAGTGATAATTCCGTTTTGGAGGGGCAGACGGTTCCGTTTGGTCAAGTACAATTATATAATGTTGCTACTTTTGAATTTTTGGAAGAAGCAATTGCTGATAAGACAGGGAACTTTAAGGTTACCTTACCGAAATTGCAACCAGGAGAGCAATATTACCGCTTGATGTACAATCAGCAAGGAGAAGTTGAATCGATTTATATTGACACGGTAGATGGTCCAAGCAAACAATTAGATAAGGCTGTTATTGCCCCCTTGGTGACTTATTTACAAGAGGTAGATATGGATGAGGCAACCTTTGAAAATCCGATTGTTGCCCCTACTTTGCACAATAAGAAAGACTATATCGTTGGTAGAACCCTGTTTCCACATGCCTATGTTCGGATGGTTTCATCAATTGAAGGTAAGGTATACCCGCCTGTCCAAGTTGATGAATTAGGTTTTTTCGGTTTTCAAATTCAAGATTTACAACTCCCCTTTGAAAAAGGAGAGAAAATTCGTTTTGAGATTCTAGATCCAAAGACAAATATTTTGTTGGCCTCAAAAGAGGTAGTCGTTGGTAAATATTTAGAAGATGAGGATGAGAGTGACTTGCCATTCCAAGTGGACGAAGTGACAACTGATCACGGCTATATTAGTGGAAAAATTGCCCCAGGAGTGACAGTAGAACTGGTATCGACACATAAGGCTGAAGAAATGCTTGCTCGGACAACCGCTGATGCTACAGGTCAGTTTGTATTTGATTTAGGAAATCGAGTATTAAAAGAGGGAGAAACGTTGTCATTCAGGGCTTTTGACCAAGATGGGAGTCAGATGGCTTGGGAGGTTGTGACAGTACAAAAAGGAAAAGGGAAGCGGATTAGTAAACCAGCGCCCCTTATCAGAAAAAATGATGCCATCACAGATGAAGTCAAGACAAATGATATGAAGAAACCAAATTCTTCTAAGTCCCCATCAATGAGTTTGTCACGAGAGAATCAGCAGATGGGACAGCAAATGGATGTTGTTCAGGAGAAGGTGAGCTTGGAGTCAAAGGGGCATCAAGAAAAAATGGGGACCAAGGAAGAGAAGGTGGCTCCATCAAAAAAATCTGAAGCCATGGAAGAAGATAAGCAAAGAAAAGAGGATTTCCATGCTGTTGTTAAGCAAAGCCGGAGCGTTTCCCTCCCAAAAACAGGTGAGAAAAACGGTATGCTTTTAGCTATTCTGGGAGCTGTCAGCTTATTCTTTACAGTTTTGATTATGAGCATCTTAAAGAAGCGTAATGATTAAATTCGATTATCGAATAGGTATTAAAATCGAGTTCGTCTTATTGGTATTTTTAGGCTATTTTTTATCTATTTTTTGAAAAAAACGTCTTTTCATAAATTGTATTTTTGTTATAATAAAACAGTACATTGGTACGTAAAAGAAAAATTTAAAGGAGTATTTTTATGTCAACATTAAAATTAGGTGCAGTAACCTTGTTAGCAGGACTTGCATTATTTGGAGGAGCTACTGCTCAAGCAGAAACATTTACAGCTGTATCATCTGAAGCAACTGGCTTTAAAACATCAGATCCATATCGATTTGAAGGTGAGGAAGTAGAAACAAAAAATAGTTGGGGCAATTATACATTTATCAACCACTATAGACCAGGTGGACGTGGCTCAGAAGGTGAAGTGAATAATGAGCTTGCAAAACAGATTGAAAATGGAGATTTTACATTGCAACACTCTCCAGCAGGTGGATTCAAGACGTCAGATCCATGCTTAGTAGATGAGTACGGATTCGGACAAATTAAGATTCTGTAAAATTTTAGTATTTACAAATAAGATACGAGGCTGTTCTTCTATTTTATTTGTATGGTTTATAATAATTTAAGTCAGATCAATTAAGAGAAAAGTCATCAAAAATGATGGCTTTTTTTATCGTGCAAAGTTTGAGGGCGAAAGGTAAAACGTTCGTATTTTTGGATATTTTTTATCTATTTTTTGCTGTAAGAGGCTTTTTACGGGATGTTTTTTTGATAAAATTATCCAGTACAAATGAATGACGTACGTTTTTTAAGAATGTGAAAAAATAAGTAGAGAGGTATATTCACAGATGTCAAATAATTTTTTCAAATTTCAAGGCCGTTTTAGGATGTGGAAATCAGGGAAACGATGGCTATATGCAGGTGCCATTGTCACGTTAGCTTCGGTTGGTCTAGTCGTAGGCAGAAATAAAATTCTAAGACCAGGCGGAAATGCAAATGAGCAACGATTGTCTATTGTTGATAATAGCAGGATGAAGCAGCAAACCGAGGGAGAAAATTCAGCATTAAGTGGTCGGAATACTAGAACATTACCGGGTTCAGAAGGAGGAAATCGAAGCCCTCAAAATTCAGAATCGAGCGTTTATCATCAAGAAAGTAAAAATAGAAATTCTCAATTAGCGGGTGAAGGGGGAATTAGTCAGCAATTAGGACAGAATGGCAATGCTGGAATGCATCGCTTATTAGGTAGTAGTGGCGATAATAGTGGTCCGCTTTCCAGCGATTCCGGCTTAGGCGGTCGTACACCTAATCCGCTTCCAGGTGCTAGTGGTGAAAGTCAAGTGCCTAACTTAAGTGGTGATAATGGCGGTCTTCAACTTCCCGGCGAAAGCGGTGAAAGTCACTTGCCGAATTTCAGTGGTAATAATGGTGGCCATCAACTTCCCGGCGAAAGTGGTGAAAGTCAAGTGCCGAATTTAAGTGGTAATAATGGCGGTCTTCAACTTCCAGGTGAAAGTGGTGAAAGCCAGCTCCCAGACGAAAGTAGTAATGATGATTGGCCATCATTTGTTGAACTTGGATATGAGCACGGACGCGTAGATTATAATAACGGTAGTTTTATTGAGTGGGAAATCGGTTGGAGGATTGAACTGTAATCTATAGTTGTTTAGTTTTTATTTAATATATGATAAAATAGACTTATGACTTACGGAATTGATTTTAGAAAACGCGTTATTGCCTATGTCCAATCAGGACACACAAAAAAGGAAACCTGTGACCTATTTGGTATTGGAACCGATACCTTGTACCGTTGGGAGACACAGCTGAAAAATGAAGGACATCTGAATCGTAAACCACGAGCTCGTAGTCCTCGCAAACTTCCGCTTGACCGCTTGGAAGCCTATGTCAAGGAACATCCAGATGCTTTCTTAAGGGAAATTGCAGAGCATTTTGACTGTAGTATTCCCTCAGTTTGGGCAGCCTTAAAAAAACTGAACATCACTTTAAAAAAGACCACAACCTATAAAGAACAAGATAGCGAAAAAGTGAGACGCTATCTTGATGTTTTAGCCTGCTTTC
>NZ_ALMY01000086.1 GCF_000440115.1 Streptococcus suis YS56
ATCAAGCATAGGAATCACCTCGACTCTAGTATAGCAAAAAAAGACATCAAGTTGATGACTTTTTCAGTGGGTTCGTCAAAATGCTCTGCAATTTCCCTTAAGAAAGCATCTGGATGTTCCTTGACATAGGCTTCCAAGCGGTCAAGCGGAAGTTTGCGAGGACTACGAGCTCGTGGTTTACGATTCAGATGTCCTTCATTTTTCAGCTGTGTCTCCCAACGGTACAAGGTATCGGTTCCAATACCAAATAGGTCACAGGTTTCCTTTTTTGTGTGTCCTGATTGGACATAGGCAATAACGCGTTTTCTAAAATCAATTCCGTAAGTCATAAGTCTATTTTATCACACATCAAATAAAAACTAAACAACTATATCTGATATAGGAATATGGTTTTAGATTTATTCATCTTAACTTTCTGCATAGAATTTGCTATAATCTAGGTAGAATTTATGTCAAGGAGGCTGCTGATGAAGACGAAAGAAATCATGGGAATTTTGGAAGAGATGAAATTGGGGATTTTTGCGACAGTAGATGAAGCAGGAAATCCCCACGCTCGACCTATTCATATTACTGCTGCGAATGAAGATGGTATCTTCTTTATGACTGGTTCTGAGACTCATTTTTATAGACAGTTAATAGAAGATGGTCGCGTGGCATTGTCGGCCTTGTCTGAAGAAGAGTATCTCATCCAGGTTATTCGGATTGAGGGAAAGGCAAGACTGGCAAGCCAAGAACTGCTGGACAAGGTGTTTTCGGATAATGACTATATTCAACATGTCTATAAAGATGAAGAAAGTCAAAAGACTATGAGGATTTTTCAAATTTATGAAGGAGATGGGTTTTATCATAGTCTAACTCAAGGACATCGCTACTTATTTTCTATTGGAGGCGACAACGAAGGACAAGCAAGAAGTTTATAGAGAACCGTATCTTTAATAGTCTGTGGCAAATTACTCGGTTATTTTATTCTTTTCATGGTATAGTTTGTTAGTTTCTATATAGTATGTGTTATACTATACTTATGAAAAGTTACGGAATAGATTTTAGAAAACGAGTTATTAATTATGTAGAGGCTGGTCATTCCAAAAAAGAAACGTGTCAGTTATTTGGAATTAGCACTAATACACTGTATCTGTGGGAGAAACAACTCAAAGAACTAGGTCATTTGGAGCGCCAAAAAAGAAAACCAAGCCCTCGCAAATTGCCATTGGATAAGTTAGAAGCCTTTGTTAACGAACATCCAGATGCTTTCTTAAGGGAAATAGCAGAGCATTTTGACTGCAGTATTCCATCTGTTTGGGCAGCCCTAAAAAAAGTGAATATTACTTTAAAAAAAGACCACAACCTATAAAGAACAAGATAGCGAAAAAGTGAGACGCTATCTTGATGTTTTAGCCTGCTTTCCAAACACCCCTATTGTTTACATTGATGAGACTGGCATTGATACTTATCTTTATCGTCACAAAGCTAGAGCACCTCGAGGGGAGAAAGTATACGACAAGGTAAGTGGACGCAGATTCGAAAGAATTTCGGTAGTAGCTGGTCAAACTGGTTCTAAAATTATAGCCCCCTTGCTTTATCATGGAACGATGACAGCGGAATTATTTATCAAGTGGTATCAGGAGCAGCTATTGCCATCCTTGACAGAACCCCATGTCATCATTATGGATAATGCAGCTTTTCATCCTAAAAAGCACCTTGATGAGTGTTCTATAGCTAGCGGGCATTACTTTCTTCCCTTACCACCTTATTCTCCTGAACTCAATCCCATCGAACAGTTTTGGGCTACTCTAAAAAGAAAGGTGACTGAATTGTTAAGAACAGGTCGTTCTGTTCAGTCCGCTTTTGAATACTATTTTAAAACTAAATAACTATAAAAAGAGGTTTCAGCCAAACTTTTTTTGAATATTCAGAATTTGCAAATTTTTCTTGATAATTGATAAAAAATATGAGAAAATGATACAAATTAGAAAGATGAGAAAGCTAATGAGAGAAGATATTCAGATTAATGAACGAGCGTTAACTGTATCAGAACAGTTGATAGAGGTTTTGGAATCCATTTACGATCCTGAAATTGAACTAGACATCTACAATTTGGGTTTGATTTATGAGATTCATTTAGATGAAGCTGGTTTTTGCAAGGTTGTCATGACCTTTACAGATGCAGGTTGTTCCTGTGCAGATACCATGCCAGGAGAATTAGTTGCAGCCTTGAAAACGATTGATGGTATAAACGATGCACAGGTAGAGATTGTCTGGTCTCCTGCTTGGAAGATGACCCGCATCAGCCGTCTTGGACGTATTACGCTTGGTATCAGTCCGAAATAAAAAGAAACTGAGTTGCAAGAGTTTGCAACTCAGTTTTTATATGTGTCGTTGTATTGTCTGTCTAATTCTTCCAGAGTTTCATAAACAGGCTTAGGAATCATGACAACCTGAGGAGATAAATCTACCATGCCATAGCTCGGGTCGGTGCATTCTTCCCAGTATTCTAAATGTTTTTTGTCGATATAGGATTCTGAATCTTCGACTTCAATCCCTCCTTCGGCTTGGACAGAGTACCAGTAGAGGTATTCGCGACCGTCCAGCACTTCACGGAAGATGGTTTCGACATACATTTTCTCGCCTTCTAGGGTGAGCAGGGTATCTTCCAAATGGTCATTAAGGAAGGTCATCCATTCATCAACTTGAGCTGATTTCCCTTCTTTGACTCGAAAGCGGGATAGTTCGACGTTTAGTTTCATTTTTCTCCTTTTGGAAAACCCTGCCGCGAGGACAGGGTCGTTGAGTTCCTTATTTTTTCCCTGTACGTTCTGGTCTCCAGAAGTCGGTAACGGCTCCTTTAGAGGCAGATGATACGGTATGGGCATATTTACCGAGAACACCACGAGAGTAGAGTGGTGGGATAACAGTAGTTTTCTTGCGTTCTTCGATTTCTTGGTCAGAAACATGCATGGTGATTTCTTTGGTATCTTGGTCAACCGTCACCAAATCACCTGTACGGAGGTAGGCAATTGGTCCACCATCCTGAGCTTCAGGTGCGATGTGTCCAACAACCAGTCCATAGGTACCACCAGAGAAACGACCGTCTGTTAGAAGGGCAACCTTGTCACCTTGGCCTTTTCCGACAATCATAGAAGAAAGGGATAGCATTTCAGGCATACCAGGACCGCCTTTGGGTCCAACATAGCGGACAACGACTACATCGCCATCTACGATTTCATCGGTCAAGACGGCTTCGATTGCTTCTTCTTCAGAATCAAAGACCTTGGCTGGACCTGTATGGTTGCGGACTTTCACACCAGAAACCTTGGCAACGGCACCTTCAGGAGCAAGGTTACCTTTGAGGATGATGAGTGGGCCATCTGCACGTTTTGGATTTTCGAGTGGCATGATGACATCTTGACCTGGAGTCAAGTCTGCAAAATTCTCTAGGTTTTCAGCAACGGTTTTACCTGTACATGTGATGCGGTCGCCATGAAGGAAGCCGTTTTTGAGCAAGTATTTCATAACAGCAGGGACACCGCCGACATTATAGAGGTCTTGGAAAACATATTTACCAGATGGTTTTAGGTCTGCCAAGTGAGGTACTCGTTCTTGGAAATCGTTGAAATCTTCCAGTGTTAATTCAACATTAGCAGCATGGGCGATGGCTAGAAGATGGAGCGTAGCGTTGGTTGAGCCCCCCAGAGCCATTGTGACTGTAATAGCATCTTCAAAGGCTTCACGCGTCATAATGTCAGATGGTTTGATGCCAAGTTCTAGCATGCGTACAACAGCACGACCAGCTTCTTCGATATCAGCCTTCTTCTCAGGAGATTCAGCAGGGTGAGAAGAAGAGCCAGGAATGGACATACCCATTACCTCAATGGCAGTAGCCATGGTATTGGCAGTGTACATACCACCACAACCACCAGGTCCAGGACAGGCATTACACTCAATCTGACGAACTTCTTCAGCAGTTAAGTCGCCATTGTTCCATTTTCCGATTCCTTCGAAGACAGAAACGAGGTCAATATCTTTACCATTGAGGTTACCTGGTGCAATGGTTCCACCGTAGGCAAATACGGCAGGAATGTCCATATTGGCGATAGCAATCATAGAACCAGGCATATTTTTATCACAGCCACCGATTGCGACAAAGGCATCCACGTTGTGCCCTCCCATAGCTGCCTCGATAGAATCAGCAATGATATCACGAGAAGTCAGTGAGAAACGCATTCCCGGAGTCCCCATAGCGATTCCGTCTGCAACGGTGATGGTACCGTATTGAACAGGCCAGGCACCTGCATCTTTTACCCCTTCTTTGGCTAATTTTCCAAAGTCATGGAGGTGGATATTACAAGGTGTATTTTCAGCCCATGTCGAAATAACCCCAACAATAGGCTTTTCAAAACTATCGTCGGTCATTCCTGTTGCTCGTAACATGGCACGGTTAGGTGATTTGACCATCGAATCGTAGACAGAACTACGATGACGGAGATTTTTAAGTTTGTTTGTATCGGTCATAATTTTCTTCTCCCTATCTTATTTTACCCATTATATCATAGATATGAAAGAAACGATAAAAGATTTGATAAATAATTGGAAATTTCCGAATTTTTCAACAATTCATTCTACAATAAAAGGCACCTAAGAATTTTAAGTGCCCTTATCATTTATTTGTAGATTAAGTGGTTGTTTTTCGGCGATTGTTTCCAGATGGATTGATGAAAAGACCGACTAACGATAGAACTAGGAAGGCTGCGCCAATGTACCAATAAGGTTGATCTAAGGTAGTTGAACGTCCAGATAGGTTGATAATGCCTCGGAGAAGGCAACCAGCTGTAATAGTTGCAACGCCAGAATTCCACAAATTATAGGAGAGACGTGAAAGAGTAGGTATAAGTTGTAGCAGACCGAGTAGCACAGCTCCGCCTATTAATGGTACACAGAACATATAATGCATAAAGACAGAGACTTCGCCATAGCTGAGACTTTCATAGATTCGACTGAAAATAAACAGGAAAGCTGTTATTGCTAAGTAGGAGATAAATGTTCTTGAAACTCTTGTAGTTGAATTAGTAACCGATGTAGACAATGTCACTCACCGCCCTTTCTGAGATAGTATTTCCATTTGTTGTTGGGTTGTTAATAACTTGACCGTTGAAGTAAAGAGTAGATGAACCACCACCGTCAAGGTTATAGGCTGTTTGTGCACCATATTGTTTCATGACTTCAGCCATTTGATAGAGTGAGAGTCCATCACTTTCTGATGTACGTCCATCTGAGACGACGATAATGTAGTGGTTTTCGTCAATGATACCGATAGCAGAGCGTGGGTTTGATGCCATGGCACGACCGACTTCAGTAGAAGTATCTACGACAATTTCACCGCCTTCTACCAATGATGGTCCGAAGGCTAAGAGGTTGACAACGCCCTTGTCAATCAATTCTTGGGCAGTAATCTCATTTTCATAAATGATTTCAAATGAGCCGTCGGCATAAATAGCCAAGTCACCGTAAGATGCATTGTCGCGAACTGTATCACGGTAGAGAACGCCGTTTTTAATAACATAACCAGTTGAATTGGCTCCGTAGTAATCACCGTTAACTGCTAGGATGGCATTGTTTGCAGCAGCTGTTTCTGAGGTTTTGGCTGTTACGTTTGTACCATAAGTGTTTTGAGCCAAGGCTGTTTTTAAATACTCTGGCGAGCTAACTTGAATATCCGCTACATAGACAGTTGTATTGTTGGTTGTGATGGTTTCCAAGTTAATTTGGATATTGTCATCCGTATAGCTGGTATCTGTTGTGGATACGTTTGTTGCGGTGGTAGCAGCTGTCGATGAAGATGAGGTAGTTGTATTTTGGCTACTTGCTGTGGTATTGCTTGTAGCTACTGTTGAGATGGCCTCTGAGAGGACAAAGGTCTTTAGCATAGAATAGGTAAATCCGCTGGTTAAGAGCATTCCGAAGATTGAAGCGTAAGCAAAGGGTTTTTTAAGCAATTTCATGGGAAAATGATTTCCTTTCTTTAAAAATGATATTTTTTTGAACAAACCAAGAAGCTAGGAAAAGGAAGATACCAACTGCTAGTTTGACAATGTAGAGGTTGAGTCCTAGAATTTGGTGGAAGAGATAAAGAAGCGTAGTGTCACAAAGGAAGAGGATAAGGGCTAAAGTAAAGTAGCCAGCTCCAGTACGAGTGACGCTTTCTTTATTTTAAAGACTAACTTCTTGTTAAGGGCAAAGTTACAGCTAGCACTACAAATGCGTGCAATGGTATTCGCGACTAACAAGCGTGCGGCAGTCGGTAGTCCTGTTAGCATCAATAATGCCAGAGCATACACACCGTAGTCTACTAGAAATCCACCAAAAGATGCCAGAGCAAATTTGAAGAGATTTTTGTAAATGAGCAGTCCATCTTTTATGGGACGAAAATGCGAACTGGCATTATCATCGATATAAATAGTTTGAATTGGGACTTCCGTAATTTTATAGCGTTGACTTGCCTGAGTTAACATGTTCATCTCGTACTCATAGCGGTCGCCTTCAATATCTAACATGAATGGAATTAAGTCAGTATGGAATCCACGCAAACCTGTTTGTGTATCGGACACATTGACACCAGTTTGCAGTCTAAACAATACTCTGGTTAGTTTGTTACCAAAACGACTCCGAAAGGGAATGTCTTTGGTAAATTGACGAACACCAAGAATCAGGCGACTTGGTAAATTCATTGCTGCGCGTGCTACCCGATCAATATCATTGACAGCGTGTTGACCATCTGCATCAGCAGTAACGATGACACCGGGCTTTCTCAAATCTTGGATGAAACTAAAGGCTGTTCGCAAGGCTTGGCCTTTTCCTTTGTTGACATCATGGTGTAGAACAATTGCATAGGTTTTGGCGATTTCAAGAATATTTTTGGATGCGCCAGTACTACCATCATCCACAACGATGACCTGACAATTTAGCCTGTTTTTCATTATTTCTAATAGTTGGATTAATTTTTCATCTGGCTGGTAAGCCGGTATCACTACATAATACATATCCTAAACCTCATTTATTTTTCTTGTTGGGACTACTATACTGAAGTTTTCTAAAATCAAGCTGAAACCAAGCCAGTCAAGGGGGTTGCTTAAGTTTTGCTTAAGAAAATGTTAGGAAATAGTTAAGAAAACGAACAAATGTAGGAATTTTCAGAAAATTCCTTGACATTCTACTTCCTTGTGATATTATAGTAGATAACAAATTTGCAGAGAGGAGGAATATTCGTGCAAGAAATTCAACTAGACCAACCGCGTTCGGGGTCCTATCTCATTTTGGACACCCTGCATCAGCTGGGAGTAGACCTTGTTTTTGGTTATCCTGGTGGGGCAGTTTTACCTCTATATGATGCTATCTATCAATATGAGGGAATCCAGCATATTTTGGCTCGTCATGAACAAGGAGCGGTCCACGAGGCCGAAGGATACGCTAAATCATCAGGAAAGGTGGGCGTAGCCATTGTAACCTCTGGGCCAGGAGCTACCAATGCCATTACTGGAATTGCGGACGCAATGGGTGATAGTGTTCCTCTTTTAGTTTTTACTGGTCAAGTCGCAACACGTGGTATCGGTAAAGATGCTTTTCAGGAAGCAGATGTCTTGGGGATGACAATGCCGATTACCAAGTACAATTACCAAATTCGGGATACGGCAGATATTCCTAGAGTCATCACAGAAGCTCTCCATATTGCAACAACGGGGAGACCGGGTCCCGTTGTTATTGATGTTCCAAAAGACATCCAAGAAAGAGTTGTTGATTTTTATCATGACCCAACTCTACACCTACCAAGTTATCAGCCAACGATTGAACCAAATGGTTTGCAGGTTAAGAAAATTTTGAAACAGCTTAGCCAAGCTCAAAAACCAGTTATATTGGCTGGTGGTGGTGTCAATTATGCAGATGCCAATAAAGAATTAGTTGCCTTTGCAGAGCGCTACCGTATTCCAGTAGTTTCAACCCTCCTTGGATTAGGTGCAATGCCCATTGAGCATGAATTATCCTTGGCTATGGGGGGGATGCACGGTTCATACGCTGCCAATATGGCTATGGATCAGGCTGATTACATTATTAATATTGGAGCGCGATTCGATGACCGCTTAACAGGAAATCCAACAACCTATGCGCCAAATGCGACGGTAGCACATATTGATATTGATCCCGCAGAAATTGGTAAAGTTGTCAAAACGGCTATTCCAGTAGTGGGCGATGCTAAGGCAACCTTGAAAGCTCTACTTGCTTTAGAAACAGTCGAAACAGGCTATGCTGATTGGACGGCACAAGTATTGGAAAACAAACGTCGGGCGCCATTTTGGTATGATGAAGATGAAAAGGTTATTAAGCCACAGGCGGCAATTGAATTAATTGGTCAGTTGACGCAAGGGGATGCCATTGTCGTGACAGATGTTGGTCAGCATCAAATGTGGGCTGCCCAATTCTACCCCTACAAACATGCACGTCAACTTGTAACATCTGGTGGCATGGGGACCATGGGCTTTGGTATTCCTGCAGCTATCGGCGCCAAATTAGCCAATCCAGATAAAGAAGTAATCATCTTTGTTGGTGATGGTGGCTTCCAAATGACCAACCAAGAATTGGCTATTTTGAATGGCTATGGTGTACCGATTAAGGTCGTATTGATTAATAACCACTCTCTTGGCATGGTTCGTCAATGGCAGGAATCCTTCTATGAAAAGCGTCGTAGCCAATCTGTATTTGACGATGAACCGAATTTCCAATTGTTGGCGGAGGCTTATGGAATTAGTCATTATAGTTTTGACAATCCAGCGACTCTAAGTGAAGACATGAAAGTTATCTTAGAAGATAAACCAATGCTCATAGAGGTTCATATTTCTAATCGTGAACATGTTCAACCGATGGTGCCAGCAGGTAAGAGCAATGCAGAAATGTTGGGGGTGAAGTTCAATGCGTAGAATGTTAACAGCTAAATTGCGAAATTCATCTGGTGTTCTGAATCGTTTTACAGGTGTCCTATCTCGTCGCCAAATCAATATTGAGTCCATCTCCGTCGGCCCAACAGAAGTAGATGGCATCTCACGTGTGACGGTGATTGTAGACGTGGCTAGTCACGATGAGGTCGAACAAATCATCAAACAGCTGAACCGCTTGATTGATGTGGTTCGAGTACGTGACTTAACGGACATACCCCACTTAGAGCGTGAGGTGATTCTTGTCAAAATTTCAGCTCCGCCAACAAAACGAGCAGAAATTTTAGCGATTATCCAACCCTTTAGAGCAAATGTTGTCGATGTGGCACCTCACTCTATTACCATCCAAATGACAGGTGACGGAGATAAGATTGACGCCCTCCTGCGCGTGATTCAGCCTTACGGCATTAAGAATATCGCAAGAACGGGTGCGACTGGCTTTAGTAGAGACTAATCCTCTTCGATAATCAATCCTATACTGCGTTGACTTGGCTTGATGAACGTTAGTTCTATCTTCGTCTGCATCGCCTAGTCTAGCCTTCATTTTCTTTGAGCATCCAACCTTATAAATAAAAAAATAGAAAAGAGAATCTTATGACAGTAACAATGCAATATGAAAAAGATGTAACAGTAGCAGCGCTTGACGGTAAACGTATCGCCGTTATCGGTTATGGTTCACAGGGGCACGCCCATGCGCAAAACTTGCGTGATACAGGCCATGATGTTATCATCGGTGTGCGTGCCGGCAAGTCATTTGACAAGGCAAAAGAAGACGGTTTTGAAACTTTTGAAGTGGCAGAAGCAGCAAAACAAGCCGATGTTATCATGATCTTGGCTCCAGACGAAATCCAAGCAGACCTTTACAATGAAGAAATCGCTCCAAACTTGGAAGCAGGGAATGCCCTTGGTTTTGCCCATGGTTTCAACGTTCACTTTGAATTTATCAAGGTACCAGCAGATGTGGATGTCTTCATGTGTGCACCAAAAGGTCCAGGTCACTTGGTCCGCCGTACCTTTGAAGAAGGTTTTGGAGTACCAGCCCTCTATGCTGTTTACCAAGATGCAACTGGCAATGCAAAACATATTGCAATGGACTGGGCAAAAGGCGTTGGTTCAGCTCGCGTTGGTCTTTTGGAAACAACCTTTAAGGAAGAAACAGAAGAAGACTTGTTTGGTGAGCAAGCAGTTCTCTGCGGTGGCTTGACAGCTCTTATGCAGGCAGGTTTTGAAGTCTTGACAGAAGCAGGTTATGCACCTGAATTGGCTTATTTCGAAGTTCTCCACGAGATGAAACTTATCGTTGACCTTGTCTACGAAGGTGGCTTTAAGAAAATGCGCCAATCTATCTCAAACACTGCTGAATTCGGTGACTATGTATCAGGCCCACGTGTCATTACAGACCAAGTCAAAGAAAACATGAAGGCAGTCCTTGCAGATATTCAATCTGGTAAATTTGCAAATGAATTTGTAAATGACTATAAAGCAGGCCGTCCACGTATGGAAGCTTATCGTAAAGAAGCAGAGAATCTTGAAATCGAAAAAGTAGGTGCAGAACTCCGCAAAGCAATGCCATTTGTTGGACGCAATGATGACGACGCATTCAAAATCTATAATTAAACACTATCAAGGTAGATAGGGTGATAGTCAGCTTTACTTTGCGTGATGGCAATACATTTAAGGTTTGAGTTGGCAGATGAGGGGATGTCATTCCCTTTTTCCCCTATCTCCGAAAATGAATAAAAGAGCTGGTTTTCCCAGCTCTTTTGCCCATTTTGTTCATAAATAGACCTTTACAAAAATAAACATTCGTTTTCTGTTGAACAACATGCTAGTAGCTTGAATATAAGTCTAATTGCTAGGATTTTTCAGGGAATATTGGTACAATAAATATAGAAAGAAATTAATGGAACTATGATTACAGCAAAAAATGTAGAACAAGCATACTCCGTTCTTAAGCGCGTGGTAGTACGTACCCCCTTGGATTATAGTCGATACTTGTCGGAAAAATATGGTGCAACTATTTATTTAAAAAGAGAAAATGAACAGCGTGTTCGCTCTTTTAAAATTCGAGGAGCCTATTATGCTATTTCACAATTGACAGATGATGAGAAGTCACGCGGAGTGGTCTGTGCTTCGGCCGGAAACCATGCTCAAGGTGTGGCCTACACCTGTCAGGAAATGCAAATTCCTGCTACGATTTTCATGCCCATTACAACTCCGCAACAAAAAATAGGGCAGGTTAAATTTTTCGGAGGAGACTACGTAGAGATTCGGCTCGTAGGAGATACCTTCGATGAGTCAGCCAAGGCGGCACAAGATTATACTCTGGAAAGTGGGAAAACCTTTATAGACCCATTCGATGATGAAAATGTGCAGGCTGGTCAGGGAACAGTAGCTTATGAAATCTTGGAAGAAACGGAAGAGCAAACCATTAGTTTTGACCAGATTTTAGTTCCCATAGGAGGAGGTGGTCTGGTTGCAGGCGTTTCGGCCTATCTGAAAGAACATGCACCTGAAATTAAGATTGTTGGTGTTGAAGCAAGTGGGGCACGGTCAATGAAAGCGGCTTTTGATAAAGGTCGTCCGGTTAAATTAGACCAAATTGATAAATTTGCTGACGGTATTGCGGTACAGAAAGTTGGTAAGTCGACCTACGAAGTGGCTCGGAAATACGTAGATCGCCTGATTGGTGTGGATGAAGGATGGATTTCTGGGACTATTTTAGACCTCTATTCTAAGCTGGGTATTGTTGCTGAGCCAGCAGGAGCAGCAACGATTGCAGCTCTTGAGGTAGTCAAGGACCAAATCAAGGGGCAAACCATTTGTTGTATCATTTCTGGTGGTAATAACGACATCAACAGGATGCCGGAAATGGAGGAACGTGCGCTTATCTACGAGGGAATTAAACACTACTTTGTTGTTAATTTTCCACAACGTCCAGGGGCTCTTCGTGAATTTGTAAATGATATTCTAGGGCCAAATGATGATATTACTCGTTTTGAATATATCAAACGTGCCAATAAGGGAACAGGGCCGGTTCTAATCGGTATTGCCCTAGGAGATAAAACAGATTATACGCAGTTTATTTCTCGCTTGGAAGAGTTTGATCCCCAGTACATCAATCTTCATGAAAATGATTCGCTTTATAAAATGCTTGTTTAGGAGGTCGTTATGACACTAGGTCCAATTATTTTTATCGGTAGTTTCTTGTTCTTTCTATTTATTGCTTTGATTTTGGTTGTTTCAGGGCTTTATGTTGTCAAGCAACAAACGGTTGCCATCGTGGAACGGTTTGGGAAGTACCAAAAAACATCTACCTCAGGTATTAACTTTAAAATCCCCTTTGGAGTTGATGTCATTGCAGCCCGTATTCAATTGCGGATGTTGCAGAGTGAAATCGTGGTAGAAACCAAAACTCAGGACAATGTATTTGTGACTATGAATGTAGCCACTCAATATCGTGTCAATGAGAATAATGTAACGGATGCCTATTATAAACTCATGCATCCAGAGGCTCAGATCAAGTCGTATATTGAGGATGCTCTTCGGTCTTCAGTTCCTAAGTTGACCTTGGACGAGCTTTTTGAGAAAAAAGATGAAATTGCTCTGGAAGTTCAAAAACAAGTAGCAGAAGAAATGTCAACCTACGGCTATGTTATCGTCAAGACCTTGATTACAAAGGTCGAGCCAGATGCCGAGGTCAAGCAATCAATGAATGAAATTAACGCAGCTCAGCGGAAACGGGTTGCGGCCCAAGAATTGGCAGAAGCAGACAAGATAAAAATTGTTACAGCAGCAGAAGCAGAGGCTGAAAAAGACCGTCTACATGGTGTGGGGATTGCCCAACAAAGGAAGGCAATTGTAGATGGCTTGGCAGATTCGATCAGAGAATTGAAAGATTCGAATGTCAGTCTGTCTGAGGAGCAAATTATGTCAATCCTGTTGACCAACCAATACTTGGATACATTAAACAATTTTGCACAAGGAGGTAATCAAACCATTTTCCTTCCTGCAAATCCGGAAGGAGTAGAAGATATCAGAACACAACTATTGTCATCTCTCAAAGTAAAATCATAGTAAAAACCGAACATTTTGCTTGACAAAATAGGTTTATCTGTATTATACTTAATTGCACGAATAAAAAGGAAAGGGGTTTCTCATGACTAGTTACGAAAAAGTTGCCGCAGTTGTTGGCTGGGTTCGTGAAAAGAAAATCACTGGTTACCGTATCAGCAAGGAAACGAATGCTCGTGAAATGTCAGTTATCGCTCTTGCACAAGGACGCGCTAAAATTGACAACATTTCATTTGCTACTGCCTTGGGGTTGATTGATTTTTACGATAAAAACCACAAGAAATTTGAAAACTAATCTAAATAATAGTTTTATTTAGAACCTTTACTGAGAAGACCATTTGGTCTTCTTTTTTTGGTACAAAAAAACTTACCAGCCTAGAAAACTGGTAAGTGTGGGATTTAGCATAGAATGAAAGATTATCCAAGAAAACGCTGAAGGAATTCACGTGTACGTTCTTCTTGTGGATTTTCAAAGATTTGCTGTGGGCTGCCTTCTTCGGCAATGACACCCTTATCCATAAAGATGACACGGTCTGAAACATCGCGGGCAAATTCCATTTCGTGAGTTACGATAAGCATCGTCAATCCTGATTTTGCCAAATCTTGCATGGTTTTGAGAACTTCCCCAACCATCTCTGGATCGAGAGCAGAAGTCGGCTCATCAAAGAGGATAACTTCTGGGTCAACAGACAGGGCGCGTGCAATGGCCACACGTTGTTTCTGTCCACCAGAGAGTTGACTTGGTTTGGCTTGCCAGTACTGTTCGGTCATGCCAACCTTGTTGAGGTTTTCTTTGGCGATTTTTTCTGCCTCAGCTCGATCTCGTTTCAGTACCGTAGTTTGTGCTACAATGGCATTTTCCAATACATTTAGATTGTTGAAAAGGTTGAAGGATTGGAATACCATACCTAGTTTTTCACGGTAAGTCGTCAAATCATATCCTTTAGCCAAAACATCTTGTCCGTGGTATAGAATCTGTCCTTCTGTTGGTGTTTCCAAAAGGTTGATAGATCGGAGGAAGGTTGATTTTCCCGAACCAGATGAACCGATGATTGAGATAACCTCGCCCTTTTCAACGCTAATAGAGATGTCTTTGAGGACTTGATTTTGTCCGTATGATTTCTTTAGATTTTTGATTTCAAGAATTACATTTTTAGTCATGTGGCACCTCGACTTGCATTTGATTTGCACCTGTTGTGTATGTATCTGTATCAAAATGCTTTTCAACTGCGCGTAAGATACGTGTCACAGTAAAGGTTAGAATGAAGTAGATAATAGCAATAACCGTAAAGGTTTGGAAATATTGATAGGTTTGGGTTGCGACAGTATTTCCTGAGAAATAGAGTTCGACAACTGAGATAACGTTCAATACAGAAGTATCTTTGATATTGATGACAAATTCATTACCAGTCGCTGGTAAGATGTTACGAATAACCTGTGGAAGGACAATCTTACGCATGGTCTGATTATGGGTAAATCCGAGAGCAGTCGCAGCTTCAAATTGGCCCTTATCGACGGCAAAGATACCACCGCGGACAATCTCACTCATGTAGGCACCTGTGTTGATGGATACAATGAAGATAGCGGCAAGTGTGCGATCAAGATTGAGTCCGAATGCTTGGGCGGTACCATAGTAAATAACCATGGATTGTACAATCATCGGCGTACCACGGAAAATTTCGATGTAGATATTGATAATCCAACCGAGCACTTTTTGACCAATAGCAAGCGCCTTGTTTGCTGCTTTTGGAGCTGTACGGAAGACACCGATGAGGAGACCGATAGCAGTACCGATAATTGTACCGAGGATGGAAATGAGTAATGTCATCCCGGTTCCGCGCAGAAGTTGTTGCCAGTTGTTAACAACAATATTCCAAACTTGGGCGAAGAAACTAGGTGTTTCGCCCTCGCTGGCTTCTTCAACGGGCTGGTTTTCAATCATATCATCCATAAGTGCGATTTGCTCTTCTTCTGAAATAGTTGCTAAGACTTCGTTGACCTGAGCGATACGATCGTCATCTTTGCGCATACCGACAGCAATGGTCACATCTTCGGCATTGGTTTTAAAACTGTCTGCCAATTCAACCATTTTGAAAGCTTTATTTGCAGCTTCTGCTGTACGACCTTCTGGACGTTCAGAAACATAGGCGTCTATAATGCCAGATTCTAAAGCTTGACGGATTTGGGAGAAATCTCCCATGGCAGTCTGTTTGTTAGCCCCTTCGATTTGGTCAATCAAATCATAGAGGTAAACCCCTTGCTGGGCAGTGATTTTTGCACCAGCAAAATCTGCCAAGCTGGTTGCGTTTGCGTACTGACTATCAGAACGAACAACCAGGGTAGGAATTGAAGTGTAGTAGCTATCTGAGAAGGCGATTTCTTTCTTGCGCTCTTCTGTCGGGCTCATACCGGCGATAATCATATCGATTTTACCAGATGTAAGAGCAGGGACCAACCCTTCCCACTTGGTTTTAACAACCAAGAGTTCTTTGTCCATGGATGCAGCGATTTTTTTTGCAACCTGAACATCATATCCGTTGGCAAATTGATTGGTTCCCTCAATAGGAACGGCACCGTTGCTATCATCTTCTTGGGTCCAGTTAAATGGTGCGTAAGCGGCTTCCATACCGACCCGCAGGTATTCGTCTGCCCGAACCCCTGTTGTTACAGAAAAAACAGCGATTAGGGTCAGCAGAAATATACTGAGTTTACGTTTCATAATGTCTCCTTTAAAATGCTATTACACCATTTTATTAAAAATTCTGACAAATTTCAATATCCTTGAACTATCATTGTGTTATTTTTTTATGGTATAATAATTAGAATTGAAAAAAGGAGTTTATTATGATTTTGGAATTGTTGAAGGCTATATTTTTAGGAATCATTGAAGGGGTAACGGAATGGTTGCCAGTTTCTTCAACTGGGCATTTAATTTTGGTTCAAGAGTTCGTGAAATTAAACCAAAGTAAGAACTTCCTAGAAATGTTTAATATTGTCATTCAGCTAGGAGCAATTCTAGCGGTTATGACCATTTACTTTAAAAAATTGAATCCATTCCAGCCTGGAAAAACCAAGCGTGATATTCAATTGACTTGGCAATTATGGGCCAAGGTTGTCATTGCCTGTATTCCGTCCATCCTAATTGCAGTCCCGTTGGATAATTGGTTTGAAGCGCACTTCAATTTTATGGTACCGATTGCGATTGCTTTGATTGTCTACGGTATTGCCTTTATTTGGATTGAGAACCGTAACAGAGGTGTAGAGCCACAGGTGACGGACTTAGCGAAAATGTCTTATAAAACTGCCTTGTTGATTGGGTGTTTCCAGGTCTTAAGTATCGTTCCGGGGACTAGTCGCTCAGGTGCGACCATTCTGGGAGCAATCATTTTGGGGACCAGCCGAACTGTGGCGGCAGATTTTACCTTCTTTCTTGGGATTCCAACCATGTTTGGTTATAGTGGCTTGAAGGCTGTTAAATATTTCTTAGATGGCAATAGCCTGAATATGGAGCAGGTATGGCTCTTGTTAGTCGCTAGTGTGACGGCTTACTTGGTATCCTTAGTTGTTATTCGTTTCTTGACAGACTTTGTTAAAAAACATGATTTCACGGTTTTTGGTTACTACCGCATCATTTTAGGGGCGATTTTATTGGTTTATGCCTTTATCACATTTTTATTTTAAGAGCAGGGAGACCTGCTTTTCTTTTGTCTTTCGAGCTTGGTTTTAGTATAATGGTGGAAGATATGTATGAGTATTGAAAATGATCAATCAATTTTAAGAAATTGATGAATCAATGAATGAGGTAGTTATGAAAGTAAAGCAAATTAGTGATTCAACCTTGAAAATCACTATAAAATTAGATGATTTGGAAGAGAGAGGAATGGAACTTTCGGACTTTCTCATTCCGCAAGAAAAGACAGAGGAGTTCTTCTATACAGTTTTGGATGAATTGGATTTACCAATGACTTTCCGAGAAAGCGGTATGCTGAGTTTTCGTGTGACTCCGAAGCCAGATCGGGTGGACATCTTTGTTACCAAGTCTGATTTGGATCAGAGCTTGAATTTTGATGAATTTACAGATTTGTCGGAACTTGGTGATGTCGCAAGTATGACTCCAGATGAGTTTTTCAAGAGTTTGGAGCAAACCGTTCGTGAGAAAAGTGCACCGGATGCAACAGCCGTTCGTCATTTGGAAGAGGTAGAGCAAGAGGAAGAAGCAGATGAAGAGGAGCAGGAGCGCTATATTTACTATATTTTGGAATTTCCAACGATAGAGGATCTGTTTACTTTTGTTGGTACGGTTGATTATCCAGTAGAAGAATCGGAATTATATAAAATGGATGGTCACTACTATTTGACCGTTCTTATCAATGTAGAAAATCGTTCCAAGCAGTATCCAGGCTACATTCTCTCACGAATGTTGGAATTTACCAATGATACGAAGTTGACCAGACCTGCTTTACAAGAACACGGAACTTTGACGCTTCCGCTTGCGGCAATCGAGGAGCTTAGGAAGGTTCCGACAGTATGATTCCTTTTGCTCTAAAATACATAATGGTCATTATTACAACCATGGTCATATCAGCCATTGCTACCCCCTTGGTTCGTTTTATGTCCCTGAGGGTTGGAGCAGTCGATAATCCCAATGCACGGCGGATAAATAAGGTACCCATGCCTTCAGCGGGAGGTCTGGCCATCTTTGTGGCATTTACCATTTCTGTCCTATGTTTTTTACCAGGAATTGTTACCCGTGTCAATTACCATGGCACTTACTTGCATTATATCTGGCCTCTGGTCCTAGCATCCAGCATTATCGTTCTTACGGGATTCATTGATGATGTCAAGGAGCTAAAGCCTGCTCCTAAAATGTTTGGTATTCTAGCTGCAGCGACGATCATTTGGATTTTTACGGAATTTCGTTTTGATAGCTTTAAGATTCCTTTTGGAGGACCTTTCCTTCAATTTCCTGTCTGGCTCTCTTTTCTATTAACGGTCCTTTGGATTGTTTCCATTACGAATGCAGTCAACTTGATTGATGGTCTGGATGGTCTGGTTTCGGGAGTATCGATTATTTCCTTGACAACGATGGGAATTGTGTCTTATTTCTTTTTGCATGATAGCAATATTTTTTTGACCTTAACCATCTTTGTTTTGGTTGCGGCGATTGTTGGTTTTTTACCTTATAACTATAATCCCGCCATCATTTATCTTGGCGATACAGGAGCCCTTTTCATTGGGTTTATGATCGGAGTCTTGTCGCTTCAAGGACTGAAAAATTCGACAGCTGTTGCAGTGGTTACTCCGATGATTATTCTTGGAGTGCCTATTACGGATACTGTAGTAGCCATCATTCGCCGAAAATTGTCTGGGCAAAAAATCTATGAAGCAGATAAGATGCACCTCCACCATCGCTTGCTATCTCTAGGTTTAACCCATCGTGGTACAGTCTTGGTCATCTATGCTATTTCCTTCCTGTTTTCTCTGACCTCTCTTCTGCTCAATGTTTCGAGTCGAATAGGGGGGATTCTCCTATTGGTGACCATGGGACTGGGGATTGAGATTCTCTGTGAATTGATTGGCATCTTTGGTATCAATAGAACTCCGTTGCTCAATCTTCTTCGGTTTATTGGTAATAGTAGTTACCGTCAAGAAAAAATCGCAAAGTATAAAAAGTGCTACGAAGAGAAAAAAAGAAAATAAGAATCTTTCTAAACTAGAAAAGAGCCTTCTGGCTCTTTTTTTAAAAAAAGAAAATAAGAATCTTTCTAAACTAGAAAAGAGCCTTCTGGCTCTTTTTTTGGTATAATATAGTGGATATGGTTAATTAATACTCAATGAAAATCAAAAGTAGCCTAGGAAACGAAGCCGAAGATAGAACTCTGTTACTATCTTATTTCAAGGTAACAGGCTGAAAACCTCCACTGGAGCTTTTCACTCATCAAGGTAAGTTGATAACGGATAATTTTGATTTTCGAAGAGTATAAAATTGTCAGAAAAGACTATTTTATAGATTAACACTCTCTGAAAATCATCATTAACAAGAAAAGAGGCTGGGCTCAAGCCCAGCACCGCTTCTCAAAGTTGGCGTCAATATCTCAGCGCAGTAGTGGTTAACAGCTCAACAACTAGAAATAAAGACTTGTTGACGAACTATTCTATGAATGGTCGGGTTCTTTCCCACTGCCAAAGTTGAGTCTTATCGGTGTATCTAGTTTGCTTGGTCAGTTAATGTGGTTTTTGAAGAGGACAAAAATGAAAAGGAGCACAACATGTCAGTATTAGAAATCAGAGACCTTCATGTGGAAATTGAAGGAAAAGAAATCCTAAAAGGCGTCAACTTGACCCTCAAAACAGGGGAAATCGCCGCTATCATGGGACCTAACGGAACAGGGAAATCCACCCTTTCAGCAGCCATCATGGGCAATCCAAGTTATGAAGTGACCCAAGGGGAAATTCTCTTTGACGGTGTCAATATTTTAGAATTAGAAGTTGATGAACGTGCTCGTATGGGACTCTTCTTGGCTATGCAATACCCGTCAGAAATTCCAGGCATCACTAATGCGGAATTTCTCCGTGCAGCCATGAATGCTGGTAAGGAAGATGAAGACAAGATTTCTGTTCGTGACTTCATCACTAAGTTGGATGAAAAAATGGAACTCCTCAACATGAAAGAGGAAATGGCAGAGCGTTACCTCAACGAAGGATTCTCAGGTGGTGAGAAAAAACGCAATGAGATTCTGCAACTACTCATGTTGGAACCAACTTTTGCCCTTCTTGATGAGATTGACTCAGGTTTGGACATCGATGCGCTTAAAGTTGTGTCAAAAGGTATCAATGCTATGCGTGGGGAAGGTTTCGGTGCCATGATTATCACCCACTACCAACGCTTGCTCAACTACATCACGCCTGACGTTGTCCATGTCATGATGGAAGGCCGTGTCGTGCTTTCAGGCGGACCAGAATTGGCGCAACGCTTGGAAAAAGAAGGATATGTCCAAGTTGCAGCTGAGCTTGGCATCGACTACAAAGAAGATGACATTTAAGTCTTTGGAGGAAGCTATGACCAAAGAAAAAATTCAAGAATTTTCAGCCTTGCAGGCAGAACCAACTTGGTTGACAGACCTGCGTCTTAAGGCTTTTGACAAAATAGCAGAGCTGGATTTGCCGGTTATTGAGCGGGTCAAGTTTCACCGTTGGAATTTAGGTGACGGAAGCCTAGCCACAAATGATGAAATCGGGGCTGTTCCAGATTTTACAGCCCTAGGTGACAATCCTATGTTGGTCCAGGTTGGCAGCCAAACGGTTCTAGAGCAGTTGCCAGCTGACCTAGTAGAAAAAGGCGTAGTTTTTACAGACTTTGCCTCGGCTATGGACATCATTCCAGAAGTACTTGAAAAATACATCGGCGCTGCCGTAGCCTACGACGAGCACAAATTAGCAGCTTACAACACAGCTTATTTTAACGCAACAGCTGTCCTCTACGTACCAGACAATGTTGAAATCGACCAGCCAGTTGAGGCCCTTTTCTACCAAGACAGCACTAGTCCAGTTGCCTTTAACAAACGTGTCCTCATCATCGCTGGAAAAAATGCCAAGCTTAATTACCTGGAGCGTTTTGAAAGTTTAGGCGACGGTACAGCAGCGACTTCAGCCAATATTGTTGTAGAAGTAATTGCTCTTGCTGGTAGCCAAATCAAGTTTGCGGCTATTGACCGCCTTGGTAAGCATTTGGATACCTACCTCAACCGTCGCGGCTATCTTGGAAATGATGCAACGATTGACTGGGCGATTGGTCTGCTCAACGAAGGAAATATCATTGCGGACTTAGACAGCGAATTAAAAGGAAACGGCAGCCATGCCAACCTCAAAGTTGTCGGACTGTCATCAGGTCGTCAGGTCCAAGGTGTGGATACGCGGGTGACCAACTACGGTCATAATTCTGTAGGTCACATCCTGCAACATGGGGTTATCTTAGAAAGTGGAACCTTGACCTTCAATGGCATCGGACACATTGTCCGCGGTGCTAAAGGTGCAGATGCCCAGCAGGAAAGCCGTGTCCTCATGCTGTCTGACAAGGCTCGCTCAGATGCCAACCCGATTCTCCTCATTGATGAGAATGAGGTCACAGCTGGACACGCAGCCTCAATCGGTCAGGTGGATCCAGAAGACATGTACTACCTTATGAGTCGTGGCCTGGACCGAGCAACAGCTGAACGCTTGGTTGTTCGAGGTTTCCTTGGTGCAGTCATTACAGAAATTCCTGTCAAGGAAGTTCGTGACCAACTGATTGCCGTGATTGAAGAAAAATTAGCAAAGAGATAAGATGATTAATTTTGAACGCATCCGCAAGGATTTTCCAATCCTAGACCAAGTTGTTAACGATGAGCCACTGGTCTATTTGGACAATGCAGCGACCACTCAAAAACCGCAACAGGTACTGGATGTGCTGGCAGATTACTACCAGACAGACAATGCCAATGTCCACCGTGGTGTCCATACCCTATCAGAACGGGCAACGGCTCGCTATGAGGCGGCTCGGCAGAAGGTAGCTGATTTTATCCAGGCCAAGTCTAGCAAGGAAATTCTCTTTACCAGAGGAACGACCACCGGTCTTAACTGGGTGGCTCAGTTTGCAAAGGAAATTCTCCAGCCAGAGCAGGAAGTCATTATCTCGGTCCAAGAGCACCACTCCAATATCCTCCCTTGGCAGCAAGCCTGTCAGCAAACAGGTGCTAAGCTCCGCTATGTGACCCTAAAAGACGGCGAGCTGGACATGGACCACCTGCGGTCACTACTATCTTCTAAGACCCAGTTCGTCTCCCTAGCCCACGTATCCAATGTTTTAGGCAGCGTGGCTCCTATTGGGGAAATAGCAGAGCTGGTGCATCAAGTCGGTGCCTACTTGGTGGTGGACGGAGCCCAGTCAGTTCCCCATATGGTCGTCAAGGTGCAAGAATTGGACGTGGATTTCTATGCCTTTTCAGGTCATAAGATGTTAGGTCCGACAGGAATCGGCGTTCTCTACGGCAAGGAAGAATTGCTCAATCTCATGTCGCCTGTTGAATTCGGTGGTGAGATGATTGACTTTGTCTATGAGCAGTCAGCCACTTGGAAGGAATTGCCTTGGAAGTTTGAAGCAGGAACGCCTAATATTGCAGGTGCCATTGGTCTGGGAGCGGCGATTGATTACCTGACGGAAATTGGCATGGACGCTATCCAGACCCACGAGGCGGAACTGGTTGACTATGTCTTTCCAAAATTGCAGGCTATTCCAGGCTTGACCATTTATGGCAGTCAGGACCTGTCCAAGCGGACGGGAGTTATCGCCTTTAACTTGGATGACTTGCATCCACACGACGTGGCAACTGCTCTGGACTATGAAGGTGTTGCTGTGCGGGCAGGTCACCATTGTGCCCAACCGCTTCTCAGGTACTTGCAGGTGCCAGCCACCGTGCGAGCAAGTTTTTACATCTACAATACCAAGGCCGACTGTGATAAGTTGGTCGAGGCAATCATCAAGACAAAGGAGTTTTTCAATGGCCCTATCTAGATTAGATTCTCTTTATATGGCAGTTGTGTCTGAACACTCCAAGTCGCCTCGTCACCGCGGGAGCTTGGACGGAGTGGAAAAGTTAGAACTCCACAACCCAACCTGCGGTGATGTGATTGAACTATCAGTCAAGATTGAAAATGGTCGGATTGCCGACATCGCTTTTGACGGAGTTGGGTGTACCATTTCAACCGCGTCGGCTTCCATGATGACCGAGGCTGTCCTTGGAAAAGAAATCCGTCAGATTCAAGAACTGGCAGAAATCTTCTCACAAATGGTCCAAGGCCAAGAAGACGCTCGTCAGAAGGAACTGGGAGACGCCTCCCTTCTCGCAGGCGTTGCCAAATTCCCACAACGCATCAAGTGTGCTACACTTCCATGGAATGCCCTGAAGAAAGCACTAGAACGCAGTGAAAGTGCTGAATGAAGGGGGACAGCGACATGAGCGATTTTGGTCGACAATACCAAAATCAGCGAATTAGCTTCAAAGGTTTGGGGAACCTTTGGAGGTTGGAAATGAAGCGAACGTAGTTCGTGTCATTGATAGAACTTAGCATTCGCTTTGCGAAACATGAATTCAAATAGCAAGTCCCAACCAAGTTTAGTGTCTTGAAGAAAGCAATCGAACATAGTGAGAGTGCTGACTGAGCATCAATATAGTCATTTAGTTTTTCTTTTATTACTTCGACGCAAGAGGAAACTCTGTTTCCTTATTTCCAACCTTCAACAGTCCACTGGACGATTGAAATTGCTTGCAGCTTTTGATGCGAACTTAGTTCGCTCCATTTCCAACCTCTAACTGTCTCCCAGACAGCTAGAGCTAGTACTAAAAGTAAACTAAAAGACTATAAATAAACAAAAAATGAAAATCATACAGAAAGGATTGTTCAGTTTCTGATTGGAAATGAAATTGAACTCGCCCAGCAAGTATTTAAGAGAGCGTAACTGCTATTTTCATACTTTTTGGGCTTAGTATCTTATATTATGTCAGAAGAAAGAATTGAACCAACCCCGATTGACCTTGGGGAATACAAATTCGGTTTCCATGATGAGAACGTGGAACTGGTGGCTTCGACTGGTAAGGGCTTGAGTGAAGAAGTCATTCGTGAGATGTCCCGTATCAAAGGCGAGCCTGAATGGATGTTGGAATTCCGTTTGAAATCCTACGAAACCTTTAAGAAAATGCCTATGCAGACTTGGGGAGCCGACTTGTCTGAACTGGATTTTGATGATATTGTTTACTATCAAAAACCGTCGGATAAGCCAGCACGTAGCTGGGACGATGTGCCAGACAAAATCAAAGAAACCTTTGAACGCATCGGGATTCCAGAAGCTGAGCGTGCTTACCTGGCAGGAGCTTCTGCCCAGTACGAATCAGAAGTGGTCTACCACAACATGAAGGAAGAGTACGACAAGCACGGCATTATCTTTACAGATACTGACACGGCACTCAAGGAACACCCCGAGCTCTTCAAAAAATACTTTGGAAAACTCGTTCCACCGTCAGACAATAAACTAGCTGCTCTCAACTCAGCGGTTTGGTCAGGTGGGACCTTCATCTATGTACCAAAAGGGGTTAAGCTGGATATTCCACTCCAAACCTATTTCCGTATCAACAACGAAGGAACAGGTCAGTTTGAACGCACCCTCATCATCGTGGACGAAGGAGCAAGTGTTCACTACGTAGAAGGCTGTACCGCTCCGACTTACTCAACTGCCAGCCTCCACGCTGCTATTGTGGAAATCATTGCCCACGAAGGTGCCTATATGCGTTATACGACCATTCAAAACTGGTCTGATAACGTTTATAACCTGGTAACCAAGCGTGCCCGTGCTGAGAAAAATGCTACAGTTGAGTGGATTGACGGAAACCTTGGTGCTAAAACGACCATGAAATACCCTGCGGTTTACCTAGAGGGTGAGGGAGCCCGTGGAACTATGTTGTCCATTGCTTTTGCCAATAAGGGTCAAGTCCAAGATACCGGTGCCAAGATGATCCACAATGCACCACGGACTTCATCTTCTATCGTATCCAAATCCATTGCCCGTGGCGGTGGAGAAGTTAACTACCGTGGTCAAGTCACTTTTGCTAAAAACTCAGCCAAGTCAATCAGCCACATCGAGTGTGACACCATTATCATGGATGATATCTCCAAATCAGATACCATTCCATTCAATGAAATCCACAACTCACAAGTGGCCCTCGAACACGAAGCCAAAGTATCAAAAATCTCAGAAGAACAGCTCTACTACCTCATGAGCCGTGGCTTGTCCGAGTCAGAAGCCACAGAGATGATTGTCATGGGCTTTGTCGAACCATTCACCAAAGAACTCCCAATGGAATATGCAGTCGAACTCAACAGACTGATTGCCTATGAAATGGAGGGGTCGGTTGGTTAGATTTTTGGCAATTTAGCAAACTTAAGTTTGCTAAAAGCCAAAAAATCTCCAACCGACGTTGGAAATAGGGAGCGACGGGAGTCGCTCTTCTCTATAAATAACATAGTCTGGGAGACTAGATTATCCTACTGACGTCGCTTCCTGTAAGGAAGCGATATGTAATAGGGAGTTCTGCAGGAACTCTCACTAAGGAAGTAGGAGATAGGGAGCGACGGAAGTCGCTCTTCTTTGTAATCGTATAAAAAATAGTATGTCGAAAATCGTTCGACATACTATTTTTTTATAATTTTTCATTGACATAGCGGACAAATTGATTCCACCAAGAGAATGGCCAGGATGCTTCTTTCATATCGCTAGGGATAATCATATCGACACTAGCTTGCTCGGAAATATAACCTTTTCCAATGAGTTCTTGATCTTTCAGTTGCAGTTTGCCAACCAAGGTCCCTGCTTTGAGGGGAGCATCAATTTCTTTTATATCCGTTGTGAAAGTTGCGGTGGGGACATTATCAGTTTGATTTCGTTGAACAACAGTTAAATCTGCTGCCGCAACAACAGGACTTGTTTCTTTTTCACCATTGAAAACCTTTATCTTACTATCTTCAAAAGCTTCCCCTTTTTTTACTAGCGTAACAAGCGAAAAGTTAGAATAAACATAGTTCATCAAATCATTTGTCGCGACAAATCGATTTTCTGGAGAGGTCAGCCCATCAGTGGCATTCAATACTACTGTGATAATGCGCATACCAGCTTGTTGAGTTGTTGCAAGAAAACTTGAACCTGCTGAGTTTGAGGTCCCTGTTTTTAAGCCGTCAACCCCTCCACGAGCGTGAGTACCATCGCTTAGCATTTGGTTGGTGCTATAGTAAGTGTAGCCACCAAAATCGTAGGCATTTAGTGAGGTAATGTCAAGTACCTGAGGATAGTCGAGTATTAATCGTCTTGCAATGATAGCAACATCTAAGGCTGAAAACATATTTACATCTTCGGGACTGGAACCTGGATAAATATTTTCACCCAAGTCGGTATTGTCTAGTCCGGATACATTTACAATCTTTGCGTCAGTAATTCCCCATTCTTGGACTTTTGCTTTCATTCGATCCACGAATGCAGCTTCGCTACCGGCTATTTTTTCTGCCAGAGCAATAATAGCACTATTGGATGATGTTATTAAAGAAGCGTTTAATAGGTCTCTTACTGAATAGGAACGTTCATCTAGGTTGACATTGCTTAATTCTGTATTAGAAGTGAGGCTATAGGGATAATCAGAAATATCTACCATAGTATCTAAAGTAATCTCACCCTTTGCCAGTGCTTCGTAGACCAGGTAAATGCTCAATATCTTACTGATAGAAGCAATGCTTGCTTTGGTTTCGGCATCTTGCTCATACAAGATTTTGCCGCTACTTACTTCAACTGCGATAGCATGCTTGGCTGCAACAGAAAAATCTTCTGCCATAATCGGTGTGGAAGTCAAAAAAAATGCAAGAATCGTAGTGAGTGTTATTAGAAGTTTACGCATAATCGTTCCTTTATCTGTTATTTGTTTCTATTATATCACAAGAAATGTGAGAAAAATTTGGAAAAAATATGGAAAAAATTAGAAAATAATGAAAATTTATGTTTTTACAAAATTTTCTGACAAAAAGACTTTATTTAAGAAAAATTTATGATATAATAAGTTTCATAACGACATAAGATTATGTGTCTAAGAAAAAGAAAAACAGAGGTGTTTTATGAAAAAGACAACAAAACTCTTTGCTCTAGCAGGTATTACTCTTTTATCTGCATCTGTTTTGGCAGCTTGTGGCTCTAAGTCATCTTCTAGCTCACAATCGCAAGAATTGTCATTCCCGTCAGAAGTGAAACAAGATGGTTCAGCTGTTGCGGACGCACAATTGAAATATGCTTTGGTGTCAGCTACAACTTCATCAGGTCTCTTGATTGACGAATTGACTGAAAATACAATCGATTCAACATTTGGTGGAATGGTTGATATTTCAATGTTCGGTTACGATGGAGATCGTAAGTTGGATGACTCAGGTCTTGCAAAAGCTGAGTTTGATGTAGAAGGTAAGAAGATCACTGTTAGCTTGACTGGTAAAGACTACAAGTGGTCTGATGGTCAGCCATTTACTATCAATGACTACATCTTCACTATCAAGTCAATGGCAAGCAAGGACTATACTGGTGTCCGTTTTGATGACAAATTCTTGAACATTGAAGGTATGCAAGAGTTCGTAGATGGCAAAGCTGATGATATCTCAGGTTTGAAGAAAATCGACGACTACACAGTAGAATTGACTGTGAAAGAAATGTCTCCTTCTATGATGTATGCGGGTGGTGATGTACCTGCCTATATTCAACCAGAACACATCTATAAAGATATCCCAGTAGCAGATTGGGAAAAGAGCGAGTACTCACGTACTGCTAAGCTTGTAGGTATGGGTCCTTGGAAGATTAAGGAAATCGTAAACGGTGAGTCTATCACTTACGAACCAAATGAATACTTCTTCAAAGGTACAAAACCAAAAACAAGCTCATTCAAGATCGATATCGTATCTCCAGATACAATTGTTTCTGAGATGAAAGCTGGTAACTATGATATCGCAGATATGCCGGTAGATCAGTTGGATTCTTATAAAGATGCATCTAACTTGAATATCGTTGGTTCTTTGGATTCAGCTTACGAGTACATTTCATTTAACCTTGGTAAATATGACGAGGCTGCAGGTAAAAACGTCATGGATGAAAATGCTAAGATGAATGATGTAAAACTTCGTCAAGCGATTGCCTATGCGATTGATACCAAGACAGCGGGAGAGTCATTGTATAATGGTCTTTACCACCCTGCTAACTCATTGATTATCTCATTCTTCGGTGATATCCATGATTCTGAATTGGAAGGATACACATACGATCCAGAAAAAGCTAAGAAACTCTTGGATGAAGCTGGATATAAAGATACAAACGGTGATGGAATCCGTGAAGGTAAAGATGGTAAAGAATTCAAGATTACCTTTGCAGCTCGTAAACGTACTGAAGCTAACGAAGCCCTTGTACAACAGTACATTGCTTGGTGGAAAGAAGTCGGCTTGAACGTTGAATTGTACACAGGTCGTACAGTTGAAATCAACTCATTCTACGATGCGATTCAAGCAAATGATCCTGCTATCGATATGTATGCTGGTGGATGGTCAACAGGTTTCGATCCAAACCCTACTGGACTTTGGGGAGAAGTTGCTCAGTTCAACATGTCACGTTTCGTATCTGAAGAAAATACAAAATTGTTGGATGCTATTAGCTCTACCGATTCATTCGATGAAGAAACAAACATCAAAAACTACAAAGCATGGCAACAATACGCTCATGAGCAAGCATTTGCGATTCCAACATTTGAGTCTGAGTCAATTACTGCGCTTAACAAACGCGTGAAAAACTATGATTCAAACTATGGTTCAGCTTCAGGTAAGGGTATTGCTCTTGAAAATATCGAATTGACTGCTGACAAAGGTGTAGCTGCAGAATAATATTAGCAGATAACAATAGAATCTGAAAAAGCCAACTTGGTTGGCTTTTTTCAGATTGCTATTGGAATTTTCAGATAATTATGGTATAGTAGAACCAGTACACAAAAATGATATATATCATTTTTGAATATTTAGTAAACGTTATCAAACTCTATATGGACTTGGTAGGTTTGTTAAAGAAGATTTAAAAAGGTCACTTTCCACATACCGAAAGGTACTTGACTTGAACGATGAATGAAGTTGGGATAGCTGACGAACAAAGGAGGAAAAAGCGTGGCTACTGAAAAACCGCTTTTAGACATTAAGGATTTACACGTTGGATTCCGCATTGGAGATGATTATTTTGATGCAGTCGATGGTGTTGATATTTCCTTACAAAAGAATGAAATTTTAGCAATTGTTGGGGAATCTGGCTGTGGTAAGTCAACGTTGGCAACAACTATTATGGGTTTGCACAATCCATTGAATACTAAAATTACAGGCAGCATCCAGTACAATGATATGGAATTGATTGGAATGGATGAGGCTAAGTATAACACAGTACGTGGTAACGATATTGGTATGATTTTCCAGGATCCCTTGGCTTCTTTAAATCCATTGATGACCATTGGTGCCCAGATTGATGAGGCGCTTTTCTACCATACAGATTTGGATGCCAATGCCCGTACGGAGCGTGTTTTGGAATTGTTGGCTCAAGTAGGTATTCCGAATCCTAAGCGTACCTTTAAGCAGTATCCCCATGAACTTTCAGGTGGTATGCGTCAGCGTATTATTATTGCAATGGCTCTTTCTTGTAAGCCACCAATTATTATTGCCGATGAGCCAACGACAGCCTTGGACGTTACCATTCAGGCGCAGATTTTGGACCTTTTGAATGATATTCAGGCTGAAACAGGTTCAGGTATTATCTTGATTACCCACGATTTGGGTGTAGTAGCAGAAACGGCAGACCGTGTAGCAGTTATGTATGGTGGTCAGTTTGTCGAAGTAGCTCCCGTTGAGGAACTCTTTACCAATCCAAAACACCCATATACTCGTTCACTCTTGAAGTCAAATCCACAATCTGGTAGTGAAGGTGGCGAATTGCACGTTATTGATGGAATTGTACCGCCAATTACGAAGATGTTGCGTAAGGGTTGTCGTTTTGCACCACGTATTCCATGGATTGATGCAGCAGCTCATGAAGAAAATCCAGTGATGCATGAGATTGGTCCTGACCATTTTGTGCGTTGTACATGTCATGAGACATTCTATTTTGAAGGGGAGGCCTAATAGTGGGATTTATTGAAGTAAAAGATTTAAAAGTCCATTATCCAATTCGTAGTGGCTTCTTTAACCGTGTCACAGACCATGTCTACGCTGTAGATGGTGTAAATATTGAAATTGAAGAAGGTAAGACCTATGGCTTGGTTGGTGAATCAGGTTCAGGTAAATCAACAATCGGTAAGGCAATTATTGGTTTGGAACGTGCTACTTCAGGACAAATCATCTATGAGGGGCAAAATGTAACCAATAAATCACGTGGTAAAAAAGGAAACTTCAACCGCGATGTGCAGATGATTTTCCAAGATTCACTTTCTAGTTTCAACCCTAAAAAGCGTATTTTAGATATCATTGCAGAGCCTATTCGTAACTTTGACCGTCTGTCTCCAGATGAGGAAAAGAAAAAGGTTCTTCAATTATTGGATACGATTGGTCTAAATGAAGAAGCTTTAATTAAATATCCGCATGAGTTTTCTGGTGGTCAGCGTCAGCGTATCGGCGTAGCACGTGCCTTGGCAAGCAATCCTCGTTTGATTATTGCCGATGAGCCTGTTTCTGCCCTAGACTTGTCTGTTCAAGCGCAGGTCTTGAACTATATGAAACGCATCCAGGATGAGTTCAAACTCAGTTATCTATTTATTTCCCATGACCTTGGCGTAGTGCAACATATGTGTGATGAGTTGTTCATCATGTATCGTGGTCGTTTCGTAGAAACGGGAAATAAAAACGATATTTATAATAATCCACAGCATATCTACACTAAACGTCTCTTGTCAGCTATTCCGTCCATTGATCCAGTGAATCGCTTGAAAAATAAAGAGAAGCGTTTGGCTGCAGAGAAGGAATATCAAGAGAAACAAGGTCAGTACTATGATGAAAACGGTCGTGTATATGATTTGAAAGCCTTCTCGGCAACTCATCAGGTAGCCCTTCCAGAAGGAGGTAAGAACTAAGATGTGGAAAACAATATTACGTCGTTTACTCATGATGATTCCTCAGATTATCATTCTGAGTGTCATTGCTTTCTTTGTAGCGAAAATGATGCCTGGTGATCCATTTACCGGTATGATTGACCCTAATATCGACCCTGCTATTATCGAACAGAAACGTATTGCAGCCGGATATTATGATCCAATCCATATCCAGTATTTCCGCTGGGTTGGTAATCTTTTGCAAGGTGATTTCGGTCAAAGTATTCTCTTTAAACAACCGGTTATTGATGTTATTATGCAACGTTTGAATAACACGATTTGGTTATCGTTGTTGACCATGGTTTTGACCTATGCTATTGCTCTTCCATTGGGGATGATTGCGGGACGCTATCAAAACTCAATTGCAGATAAAATCATTGGAGTATATAACTTCCTAACGTTTTCAACTCCAACATTTGTATTTGCTATTCTTATGTTGTGGTTGTTTGGTTTTACTTTAGGTTGGTTCCCAACGCGTGGATCAGTTGGCGGAGATGTGGAAGGTTTGTCACTTATCCTTAGTCGTCTACACCATATGATTTTGCCGGCTATTACGATGGCGATTTTGTCAACAACAGTTACTATCCAATATCTTCGTACAGGTATTATTGATGCCAAGAGCCAGGACTATGTCCGTACAGCTCGTGCTAAAGGTGTGCCTGAACGCGTGGTGTACAACCGTCACATTTTCCGTAACTCTATTTTGCCTATTGCATCATTCTTGGGTTACGAATTGACAGGTTTGATTGGTGGATCGATCTTCATCGAAAATATCTTTACCTATCCTGGTATTGGTCAATTGTTCTTCAACTCTATCTCAAGCCGTGATTACAGTGTCATCTTGGCCCTCTTGTTAATCTTTGGTATGGGAACTTTGTTGGGAACCTTGATTTCAGATATTATCATGAGTATTGTAGACCCACGTATCCGTGTGAAATAGAAGGAGGAGTAAGGTGAGTAAAGAAAATAAAAAACAAGTACAATCAGCTTCAACTCCTCCAGGTGGTTTTCGTGTCATTGCACGAGAATTTATGAAGGATAAGCTGGCTTTGACTTCATTGATTATCTTGGTAACAGTTCTTTTAGGTGTTTTCATTGGAGCTTTGATTTTAGATCAAGAACAAGTGATGAAAGTCAACCTCTTAGGACGTTACTTGGAACCAGGTGTTGATGGTTATATCTTAGGAACCGATGAAGGTGGTAAAGATATCTTTGGCCAATTGATTATCGGTGCTCGTAATTCAATTATTATCGGTTTTACCATTACGATTATTACTAGTATTGTTGGTATCTCAGTTGGTCTAATCTCAGGTTATTATGGTGGTCGTTTAGACGGTTTCTTAATGCGAATTGTAGATTTCATTATGATTTTGCCAGTAACCATGCTTATTATTGTTTTTGTAACAGTTATCAAAAACTATACCATCTATCACTTTATTTTGATCATGAGTGCCTTTTATTGGACAGCCAAGGCTCGTCTCTTCCGTACAAGAACCTTGTCAGAAGCGAGCTTGGATTATGTCAATGCATCCAAAACACTTGGAACAAGCGACTTTATGATTATGTTCCGTGAAATTCTGCCAAACTTGAGTTCATTGATTATCGTTAACTTGACACTCAACTTTGCAGGTAATATCGGTATTGAAACCTCATTGACTTATCTTGGATTTGGTCTTCCATCGACTGTCCCAAGTTTGGGTACCTTGATTTCAAATGCCCGTAACGCGGATATCTTGGAAAACAAGACTTGGATTTGGTTGCCAGCAGCCATCTTCATCTTGGTCATGATGCTTTGTATCAACTATGTCGGCCAAGCCTTCCAACGTGCTGCCGATGCCAAACAACGTTTGGGTTAAACAAATATATAAGAGGCTGGGCAAAAAGCCCAGCTCCACTACTCAGAGTTCGTGTCAACATCTCAGCGCAGTGGTTGATTGGGTTTAACAGTCCAGTGGACTGTTAAAGGTTGGAGATAAGATTTGCAAAGCAAATCACAACAGTTCGTGTTTCACAGTCCAAATCTGACCTAATCAACTGTGCGGGGGTGGGAAAACGAACTCTTTTTTAGACTAGTCGAGTTCTTTCCCGCTCCCTTTTTCTGTACATTTCAGCTGTCACAAGCTTGTTTTTTACAGAATTTAGAAAATATGGTAAAATGGAGTGATAAAACTATTTGAGGTAAGGAATTATGACTGTAAAAATCAATACAAAAGACGGCCAGATTGAATTGACTGATGACGTGATTGCCACAGTTGTCGGTGGGGCTACGACCGAAATTTTTGGTGTTGTGGGTATGGCTAGTAAGTCTGCGATTAAGGATAATTTTCAGGCTCTATTGCGTAAAGAAAATTATTCCAAAGGTGTTGTTATTAAGACCTTGGAAGATGGTCGCATTGCAGTCGATGTTTACACTGTTATGAGCTACGGTGTGAAAATCAGTGAAGTATCTCGCAATATCCAAGAACGTGTGAAATTCAACTTGGAAAATCAATTAGGTATCTCTGTTGATGCCGTTAATGTTTTTATCCAGAATATTAAAGTCGTAGGAGAATAATTGTGTCTAAAATTACTACTAGTTTATTTCAAGAAATGGTGCAGGCGGCATCAACTCGTCTAAATAAACAGGCCGAATATGTGAACTCACTCAATGTTTTCCCAGTTCCAGATGGGGATACTGGTACCAACATGGGGATGACTATTACCAATGGTGCTAAAGAAGTGGCAGATAAGTCTGCTTCTACTGTTGGAGAAGTTGCGCAAATTCTTTCTAAGGGCTTGTTGATGGGAGCTCGTGGAAACTCAGGTGTTATTACGTCGCAATTGTTCCGCGGTTTTGGTCAATCTGTTAAAGGCAAGGTTGAATTGGACGGTAAGGATTTGGCGCAAGCCTTTCAACATGGTGTAGAAGTGGCTTATAAAGCCGTAATGAAACCAGTTGAAGGTACCATTTTGACGGTTTCTCGTGGCGCAGCCACTGCCGCTTTGAAAAAGGCAGAAGAGACTGATGATGCGGTTGAGGTCATGCGTGCCACTCTTGACGGTGCCAACCGTGCCCTCAAGAAAACACCTGAGATGCTTCCAGTCTTGAAAGAGGTTGGGGTTGTCGATTCAGGTGGTCAAGGTCTTGTTTATATTTACGAAGGCTTCCTGTCAGCTCTGACAGGCGAGTACATTGCTTCAGAAGATTTTGAAGCGACACCAGCTGTCATGTCTGAGATGATCAATGCAGAACACCACAAGTCAGTTGCTGGTCATGTAGCGACTGAGGATATTACTTTTGGTTACTGTACAGAAATCATGGTAGCTCTTCGCCAAGGCCCTACTTACGTCAAGGACTTTGATTATGAAGAATTCCGCAACTATCTGAATGACCTTGGGGATTCCCTCCTTGTGGTCAACGATGATGAAATCGTTAAAGTCCATGTCCATACAGAAGATCCAGGTTTGGTCATGCAAGCGGGTCTTCAATACGGTAGCTTGGTCAAGGTAAAAGTGGACAATATGCGTGAGCAACATGAAGCTCAGGTTGAGAAAGAAGAAAGTTTCCAAAAACCGGCTGAACAAAAAGAGTATGCTATTATTGCGGTAGCTGCTGGGGAAGGTTTGACAGAAATCTTCAAATCACAAGGCGTTGATTATGTGATTTCAGGTGGTCAGACTATGAACCCATCAACAGAAGATTTTGTCAATGCTATTGAATTGGTCAATGCCCGTAATGTCATCTTGTTGCCAAACAACAAGAACATCTTGATGGCGGCTCAGACGGCTGCTGAGGTTGCAGAAGTTGCGGTTAAGGTTGTGGAAACCAAGACCCTGCCACAAGGGTTCACTAGCTTGCTTGCCTTTGACCCAAGTCGTGATTTGGAAAGCAACTTTGAAGCCATGACGGCATCTCTCGCAGAGGTGAAAAGCGGTAGCGTGACAACTGCAGTCCGTGACACAACCATCGATGGTCTTGAAATCCATGAAAATGACAACCTTGGTATGGTTGATGGTAAGATTGTGGTTTCTAATCCAGATATGATGGAGACGCTTGTTGCTACATTTGAGAAAATGCTCGATGAAGACAGCGAAATCGTGACGATTTATATCGGTGAAGATGGTAATGAAGAATTGGCTCAAACTCTTGCTGAGCAGCTAGAAGAACAATTTGAAGATGTCGAGGTCGAAATCCATCAAGGAAATCAACCGGTCTATCCATATCTTTTCAGCGTAGAATAAACAAAATCGCAGGCTCTGGCTTGCGATTTTTTTCTATCGATTTGTCTACAAATTCCAGTAGACCTATGACAAAGCTAGATGGCTATGGTATAATGATAGACATGTATAGTCATAATGAAAATGAATTGATTGCCATTGGTGAGAGAATTGGAAAAGCCTGTAAGCCAAATCAAGTTTTAGTATTATCAGGGGATTTGGGTGCTGGGAAAACAACTCTGACCAAGGGTTTGGCCAAGGGTTTAAAAATTGAACAGATGATTAAGAGTCCTACTTATACGATTGTTCGAGAGTATGAGGGGACCATGCCACTCTATCACTTAGATGTTTATCGAATTGGAGATGATCCTGACTCGATTGATTTGGATGATTTTCTCTATGGAGGTGGTCTAACGGTTATCGAGTGGGGAGAATTACTGGATGTCAGTCTATTTGATGACTATTTGCTCATTCGTATAGAGAAAGAGGGAGATGGTCGACGATTGACAGTCGAATCTCATGGGGCTCAAAGTAGCGATTTAGCGAAGGAGTTCCAAAATGTCTGAAAAAGAAGTGTATTTTAGTGAAGCTGAACCAGCTGATGCAGCAGCTTTTATTGATTTTATGAATCAAGTTGCTAGAGAAACGGATTATCTGGTCATGGATGAGACTGGTTTTCGATTTAGTGTTGATGAAATGGAGACCATCTTCGAAGCAGGAATCGAAAATCCTCGTGAATTGTGCCTGCTGGCTAAGGTTGGTTCGGAAGTCGTCGGCGCAATTTCTGTTAAGTCCTCTAAGCAGTTTCGCATTAGCCATATCGGAAATATTTTTATTGCAGTAAAAAAAGCCTATTGGGGTCACGGTCTAGGGACGATTTTACTGGAGGAAGTATTGCATTGGGCAGAGGAAATGGATGTATTGAAACGTTTGGAATTAACGGTTCAGGTTCGCAATCAGGCGGCAGTACATTTATACCAAAAATTAGGATTTATCATTGAGGGCACCCAAGTGAGAGGGGCTAGAACAGATGAAGGGGAATGGCTTGATCTTTATTATATGGGCAAGTTAATTGGTGAAGTATGACAATTGGAAAAAAAATATTCTTAATGTCTTTGGCTATTGTTGGTTTAACACTAGGTGCCGGCTTAATATATGGTGCCAGCTTGTTAAATTTTTCTACAGGTGCTATTTCAAAAACCTATAAGCAGCTAGATGGAGAAAATGAAATTACTCCTATTGATGCGACAGAGCCCCTAACCATCCTACTGATGGGGGTGGATATGGACCAAGCGACCCGCGGGGGAGATTGGGAGGGTGGCCGTAGTGATTCGATGATTTTGGTAACTGTTAATCCCAAGACTAAGGAAACCAATATGATGAGCTTGACTCGTGATATTATGGTTGAGATTGCAGAAGCGAACGGGGAGTCTTCAGGAACGGTTGAAAAACTAAATCATTCTTATAGCTACGGACAGGCACCGATGGCCATTGCCACGATCGAAAAGATGATGGATATTAACATTGACCATTATATCGAAATAAATATGGATGGTCTGGTTGAGCTTGTTGATGCGGTTGGAGGTATTGAGATAAACAATACTCTTGGCTTCCCTATATCCATTTCAGAACATGAGCCTGCCTACACCTCTATTGTCCAGCCGGGGCAACAGTTGGTAAATGGGGATCAGGCGCTGGTTTATGCTCGGATGCGCTATGATGATCCTGAGGGGGATATCGGACGTCAGAGACGCCAACGAGAAGTTATCACGGCTATTATAAAAAAACTCCTCCAGTTAGATGGTTTGACCCAGTATAAGAAAATTCTGACCGCCATCTCCAATAATATGCGAACCAACATTGAGATTAGTCCTGCGACAATTCCAAGCCTCCTAGGTTATAAAGACTCGGTCTCTAAATTGAATTCCTATCAGTTGCGCGGTGTGGACCAAATGGTTGATGAAATCTATTATCAATTACCAACCAGCGAACACCTATTGGAAATGCAAAATATTTTGAAAAAATCTATCGGCTTAGAAGAAAAAACCGACTTAGTCACAAACGTGAAGGTCTACGAAGGACAGATGGGATTGCCAAGTCCAATCAACGTTTATGATGTATATACAAATCTTTTGTTGCTAGAAGCAAGTCCGTGGGCGGAACGCTTGGATCCAGAAATAGGGAATCCATCGGCTACTACGACTGTGACGACTGAAGAGCAGATAACCGATTTTTCAACAGAGCCAGTACTCGGTGATGAAAACGGGTCGCAATAATGTAGTCATCTAGTTTTTCTTTTATTACTTTGACGAGCGAGTACTAAAACCCTAAAAAAATAGAGGTCGTTTGCAACCTCTCAGATTGAAGAAAAAGTCCATTTTGGACAATTTTCTTCAATCTTTTTTCTTTATGTTGAAAATAAAAAACT
>NZ_ALMY01000087.1 GCF_000440115.1 Streptococcus suis YS56
ACGAAAGATCAATGTTTCTAAGAGTTTAATGACTTGATATCTTTTGCAAACTTCTTCAATTTTTTATATTTTTATAGGCTTTTAGTTTGCTCTTAGTACGAGGCGATGAGCTGCAGGGATAACTGAGCATAACTGAAGTTAGGCAAGGCGAGTTCAAACAATCCAGTGGAGTGTTTGAAGTTGGAAATAAGGAAACAGAGTTTCCTCTTACGTTGAAGTAATAAAAGAGAAACTAAATGATGATGTTTGGAAATGGGAGTGGGAAAGAAGTCGACTGGTCTAAAAAGAGTTCGTCAACAAGTCTTTATTTCTAGTTGTTGAGCTGAAACAGTCTATCCCCAGACTGTTTCACTCCCACCCCCGCATAGCTCCAAAGGTTCGGGGAACCTTTGGAGGTTGGAGATGAAGCGAACTTTGTTCGCAACAGTCGTAATGGTCAGATTTGGAGTGCAAAACACGAATTGCTGAGATTTGCTTCGCAAATCTTATCTCCAACCTTTAACAGTCCACTGGACTGTTAAACCCAATCAACCACTGCGCTGAGATGTTGACTCGAACTCTAAGAAGTGGCGCTGGGCTTTTTGCCCAGCCTCGTGCTGTTCTAATTCTGGTATTTTTTGAGAATCTGTTGGATTTCTTCCAAGTTTCCTGCAATGCTTTGCTGATAGACTCGAGTCTTATATTGTAAGTCAGAAGCCATTTCCTGTAAGGGTTCTTGAAAACTTTGGATAATGGCAAGCTGTTCCTGAATATTGTCCTTGCTCAATTGAATATCTGATAGAAGTTGTTTGGTTTCCTGTACTTCTTTAGCAATTTTATCCCGATGCGTGACTGCAAGGAAGCTGGCGGTAGCGGCGCTTACGGCTAAAATGATATTACGAAGTTTCATATTATTCTCCTAGATAGAGCTCTTGTGCCAGTTGAGCCAGGGCTGGGAAGTCAGGGTCGTTGGCTTTAAATTGAATGTTCAATCCATCTTGATTGTTAAAGCGTGGTAAGAGATGGATGTGTGTATGAAAGACGGTTTGTCCAGCGACCTCCTCGTTGTTATTAACGATGTTTAGACCACTAGCTCCAAGTTTTTCTTTTAACTGACGAGTGATGGTTGGCACAACAGAAAAGAGTGTGGCTGCAGCTTCTTCATCCATGTCAAGCACGTTTCGGTAGTGTTTTTTAGGGACGACCAATGTGTGTCCTTTTGTGACCTGAGTGATGTCTAAAAAGGCTAATACTTGGTCATCTTCGTAGACTTTTGAAGCTGGTATTTCTCCAGATATAATTTTGCAAAAAATACAATCCGACATAATGGCAACCTCTTTCTGGGATTTTTGTTATAATAATTATATCAAATTGTAGGAAGAAATGTATGTTAGAAGTAAAAAATGTAACTGGAGGGTATGTCAATATCCCGGTTTTGAAAGATGTATCTTTTACGGTTGAGGATGGTCAATTAGTTGGTCTAATTGGTTTAAATGGTGCAGGGAAATCAACGACTATTAAGGAAATTATCGGTCTTTTGACACCTTATCAAGGACAGATTGCAATTGACGGCCTAACTTTGTTACAAGGGGCTGAAAATTATCGGAAGAAGATTGGTTTTATCCCTGAAACACCAAGTTTGTATGAAGAACTAACCCTCAAAGAGCACTTGGAAGTGGTAGCAATGGCCTATGATTTATCCTGGGAGCAAGCTTGGGGACGTGTTGAGCACTTGTTAAAACTGTTTCGCTTGGATGAAAAATTGGACTGGTTTCCTGTCAACTTTTCAAAGGGAATGAAGCAGAAGGTCATGATTATTTGTGCTTTTATGGTGGAGCCGAGTCTGCTGATTGTTGATGAGCCTTTTCTGGGATTAGACCCTGTGGCTATCTCTGACTTGATAGCTCTTTTGGAGGAAGAAAAATCTAAGGGCACTTCCATTCTCATGTCCACTCACGTTCTTGACTCAGCTGAGAAAATGTGCGACTCTTTTGTGATTTTACATCAGGGACAGGTCCGTGCAACTGGAAATTTGGAGGAACTACAAAGCGCATTTGGTATGGATGGTGCAAGTCTGAACGAAATTTATCTGGCCTTGACGCAAGAAGGAGTGGCTGGATGAAAGAATTGTTTCAACAACGCCGACTAGATTTTTTAAATCGTTGTTCCAAGTATCTGCGCTATGTTCTGAATGACCATTTTGTTTTGGTTCTCATGGTTTTATTAGGCTTTTTGAGTTTGCAATACCGTCAATTATTGTTGTCATTCCCTGAGAATCCGTTGCCGGTTGTTTTGGTGGTTATTGCAATCAGTCTACTGGTGCTATTGTCTGGAAGAATTGCGACTTATTTAGAAGAAGCTGATCAAATCTTCTTATTGACCAAGGAAAAAGACATTCTGCAAGGACTCGAGGTTGCAGCCAGACGCACGGTCTTGTTTTGGTCCTCTATACAGGTGGTGGTTCAGCTTGTTTTGTTACCAATCTATTTGAAACTGGGTTTACCGGTGTGGATGATTGTAGCTGGTCTTCTTGCTTTGTTGGTTTTAAAATGTCTTCTTGTCAAGCGCCAATTAGTGGCTTATCAGTCACAGGGAGTATTGGACTGGTCTAAGGCTATTCAAGATGAACAAAAAAGGAAACAGTCTATTTTACGTTTCTTTGCCTTGTTTACGACGGTTAAAGGCATCAGCACGACTGTTAAACCGAGAAGCTATCTCAATGGAATCTTGCGTCTTGTCAAGTCGAGACAGACTTGGTTTTATCTCTACTTACGGGCTTTCTTGCGTTCAGGAGACTACTTGGGCTTGACGATACGTCTACTGTTGTTGGCGATTTTGTCCCTATTTGCCATCGAAGAATCGTGGTTATCCATCGGCCTAGTTTTAGTCTTTCATTATTTGCTTGTCTTCCAGTTGTTGGGGCTTTACAAGCACTATGATTATCAATATGTAACACAACTGTATCCTTTGGAGAAAGCTTCCAAGAAAATCGGTCTTCAGAATTTGCTTAGAGTGATTTTATACAGTCTATTACTGGTGGAATTGGGCTTTGCTCTGCTATTTTCTAAAGAGAATACGATGGTAGTCGTCTTACTTCTCGTGGGGATTTTCTTGCATGAAATATATTTGCCTCTAAAAATAAAAAAATTGATTGACTAAATAGACGAAAATTAGTAAAATAGTAAGGAATTTTTAAAGGAGGAAAGGCATGCAGTTTGATACCAGTGGGCTACAATTACAGTCTATTGCAGGAAATAGTGGCAAAGCGTTTAAAGGCCTACGGTCAGACGGAACGCCAGTCTTTGTGAAGTATGAGATGCCTCCGATAGTGTCTGCTCTTGCGCGTGAGCAAATTACACCACCCGTTTTGTCAGCAAATCGTGAAGTAGGAATGGGGCATCGTGTAGAGCAGGAGTGGTTGAATGGTCGTACCTTGGAGCGTCAAGATATGACTAGTAAACAGATTCGTCAAATACTGGTGAGAATGCACTATTCTCGCATTTTGCTCAATCAGGCTTTGCAGATGAATTACACCTATATGGAACCTCAGGATTTGGTTTATCGTTGGCAAAAAGAGGCGCCAACTAGATTGGGACAGAATTCTTATCTGCAATCTATCTGCCAAGATTTATTGAATAATCTACCAAGATTCCGTCAAGAGGTGGCAACATTTGTTCACGGAGATTTGCATCATAGTAACTGGGTAGAAACGACGTCTGGTTTGGTGTATTTGACAGATTGGGAGACCGCTTGTGTAACGGATCGGATGTTGGATGTTGCCTATATTTTGACGCATTATATTCCTCGTCAGTCATGGGAAGAGTGGCTTCGGGCTTATGGCTACAAATATAACAGCACAGTATTAAATAAGGTTTATTGGTATGGCCAGCTTGGCTACCTAAACCAAATTGCTAAGCATGTAGAAAGCTACAATGTTTTGGCTGCAAATAAAGAAATTTATGCTCTACGGCAATTCCGTCAGAGTTTCTATAAGGAAGTATGAGAGTTAGAAATCGTAAGGGAGCCAGTGAGCTTCTAGCAAACAATCCCCAGTATGTTATCTCCAATCCAGAGGAATGTAAGGGGAAATGGGCAGAGATTTTTGGAAACAATAATCCTATCCACATAGAAGTTGGTTCTGGTAAAGGTCGCTTTGTCACTGGTATGGCTGCGCAAAATCCAGATATTAACTATATTGGTATTGATATTCAGATGACCGTGTTAAGCTATGCCTTGGACCGTGTGCTTGAAGCTGGCTTGCCAAATATAAAATTATTGCAGGTGGATGGTTCGAGTTTGACCAACTATTTTGCACCGGCAGAGATAGATCAGCTTTATCTGAATTTTTCAGATCCATGGCCTAAGAAACGTCATGAGAAACGCCGTTTGACCTACAAGTCATTCTTAGATACCTACAAGGAAATCCTACCTGAGAAGGGAGAAATCCACTTCAAAACAGATAATCGTGGTCTGTTTGAGTATAGCCTGGCTAGTTTTTCTCAATATGGCATGGTCTTGAAGCAGGTTTGGTTGGATTTACATGCAGATGGTTTAGAAGGTAACGTTATGACAGAGTATGAGGAGAAATTCTCAAACAAGGGTCAGGTTATCTATCGCGTGGAAGCACGATTTTAATAAGATAAGCAAATAAGGAATCCCAATGGACTCCTTATTTTTGTTTAGTAAAATGGATTAGATAGACAATGCAAGTGGCAATAGCTGAGCCGATGAGCAAGTAGGCTATTGGTCTAAGGCTTTCTAAGTCATACAATAAATGGGTCAATAAAGAGAAAGACAGCTAGAGTTATGATGAGAAGCACTAGGCAAAGGGTGAATACTATACTTTCTTTTTTCATGATAGACCTCCAATGATAGTATAGCAAAGTAATCTTAGAGATGCAACTGTAAAAATGGATAACGTTTACTAGCAGTTGCCCTTATCGTTTTTCTTTACAGTTCTAGGGAATTGTGGTAAAATACAGGATAGAAATAAAGAGAAAAGGGGGTTGACGTCAGTCAACCCTTTCCCTGTATGCAAAATGTAACAGGTTAGAATTGTAAAAGGAGGTGCCTATGTCATCAATTATTGATTTGGTCACGGCTACCATTGCACCAGCTATCCAAGCTCCTTATGAGTTGGTAGATGTGGAATATGGCAAAATGGGTGGTGACTATGTCTTATCGATTTTTATTGATAAGGAAGGAGGGATTTCCCTTCAGGATACGGCAGATTTATCCGAAATCATTAGTCCGCTTTTGGATACGATTCAGCCAGATCCCTTTCCAGAGCAGTATATGCTTGAAGTGACCAGTCCAGGTTTGGAACGTCCCTTGAAGACAGCAGAAGCAGTTGCCCAGGCTGTTGGGAAGTACATTCATGTCAAGCTCTATCAGGCAATTGACAAGGTGAAGATTTTTGAAGGAACTCTCCTGTCCTTTGATGGAACGGATTTAGTCATGGAATACATGGACAAGACCCGTAAAAAGGAAGTGACCATTCCATATTCGACTGTAGCCAAGGCACGTTTAGCCGTTAAAATTTAAGTATAAGAAAGGACCTTTTGATATCAAAAGGAAATGAAGATGAGTAGAGAAATGCTAGAAGCCTTCCGCATTTTAGAGGAAGACATGGGTATCAACAAGGCGGATATTATTGATGCAGTGACGGAATCACTCCGCTCTGCTTATAAACGCCGTTATGGACAAGCAGAGTCAGCAGTCATCGAGTTTGATGAGAAGAAGGCTGACTTCCATGTATATACTGTCCGTGAAGTAGTGGATGAGGTCTTTGATAGCCGTTTGGAAATCAGCCTTAAGGATGCCTTGGCCATCTCAACTGCGTATGAAATGGGAGATAAAATCAAATTCCAAGAAGATCCAGCAGAATTTGGCCGCGTAGCTGCTCAATCAGCTAAGCAGACCATTATGGAAAAAATGCGCAAGCAAAAGCGTGCCATTACCTTCAATACCTACAAGCAACATGAAAATGAAATCATGTCTGGTACTGTTGAACGGTTTGATAATCGCTTTATCTATGTCAACCTTGGTACGATTGAAGCTCAATTGTCAAAACAGGATCAAATTCCTGGCGAAGTTTTCCAGTCACATGACCGTATTGAAGTCTATGTCTACAAGGTAGAAGACAACGGTCGTGGAGTTAACGTATTTGTTAGCCGTAGCCATCCAGAAATGATCAAACGCCTCATGGAGCAGGAAATTCCTGAAGTGTATGATGGGACTGTTGAGATCATGAGTGTTGCTCGTGAAGCGGGTGACCGTACGAAAGTCGCTGTTCGTAGCCACAATCCAAACGTGGATGCAATCGGTACGATCGTTGGTCGTGGTGGTTCAAATATCAAGAAAATCACGAGCAAATTCCACCCAGCTCGTTATGATGCTAAGAATGACCGTATGATTCCGACTGAGGAAAATATTGATGTTATCGAGTGGGTAGCTGACGAAGCGGAATTTATCTACAATGCTCTCGCACCTGCTGAAGTTGACCAAGTCTTGTTTGACACAGAAGATGGCAAGCACGCTACAGTCGTTGTGCCAGATGATAAATTGTCATTAGCAATCGGTCGCCGTGGTCAAAACGTTCGTTTGGCAGCCCATTTGACAGGCTTCCGCATCGACATCAAGTCTGCATCAGAGTATGAAGCAATCGAGGCAGCTCAATATGCGACGGACGAAGTTGTAGAAGAAATCGCAGAAGAACAAGAATAAGGCAAAAGGAGCAACCATGGCAAAAGCTAGAAAAATACCCTTGCGCAAGTCTGTGGTGTCCGGTGAAATCATCGACAAACGGGATTTGCTCCGTATTGTAAAAAATAAAGAAGGTCAAGTATTTATCGATCCAACTGGCAAGGCAAACGGTCGCGGCGCCTATATAAAATTGGACAATGAGGAAGCTGCTCAGGCTAAAAAACGTCGTGTTTTCGATCGTTCCTTTAGTATGGAAGTGGCTGCAGAGTTCTATGATGAATTGATTGCCTATGTTGATCACAAGGTCAAGAGGAGAGAGCTTGGACTGGAATAAGAAACAGAAAATCTTAAATTTATTGGGCTTGGCCCAACGAGCAGGTCGCTTGGTTTCAGGCGAAGACTTGGTTGTTGAAGCCATCCAAAAAAAGCAGGCAAAGTTGGTGTTTTTAGCCAACGATACAGCTGGAAATTTAAGTAAAAAAGTAATAGATAAAAGTCATACCTATCAAGTAGAAGTTGTAACAGTGTTTTCAACACTGGAATTGAGTGCAGCTGTCGGCAAGGCCAGAAAAGTCCTTGCAGTGACAGACGCTGGATTTACAAAGAAGATGAGGTCTATTATGGAATAGAACAGGAGGACAAGGCATTGTCTAAGAAGAGATTGAATGAAATAGCCCGTGAATTAGGCGTCAGCAGTAAGGAAGTTGTTGCTAAGGCTCAAGAATTGGGTTTTGAAGTCAAAAGCCATGCTTCAAGTGTAGATGAAGCAGGTGCTAAACGCTTGGTTGATAGCTTTAACCAAAAAGTAGAAGCGCCTACACCAACAGCGAAAGTTCAGCCGGTAGAAAAGCCAGCAGCAACCAAGGCTGAGGTCGTAAAAGAAGACGCGCCTGCGCCAACGCCTAAGGAAGAAGCAAAGGTGGTTGCACCAGCAACACCACATCGTCCACAGAGCCGTAACTTTAAGGCAGAACGGGAAGCGCGTGCCAAGGAGCAAGCTGCTAAACGAGCACAAGGTAAAGGTGGTCAAGGCAAACAAAATCAAGACCGTCGTGATAACCGTCAACAAGGTCAAAACCGTCCAAATAATGACCGTAATGACCGACGCGATAATAGACGTGAGCAAGGTTCAGATAAACGCAAGGACAATCGTTTTGGTGACCGTCGTGACAATCGTGATCACCGTCGCCAAGACAATCGTTCAGGCCAACCAGCACGCTTTGAGCAAAAAGAGGTTGCAAAACCAGCAGCACCGAAAATTGATTTCAAAGCACGTGCAGCAGCTCTAAAAGCTGAGCAAAATGCAGAATATGCTCGCACTAGCGAAGAACGATTCCGTCAGGCACAAGAAGCGAAAAAGCAACCGAAAAAACCGAAGGAAATCAAGTTTGAAGAACCGGTGATTGAAAGCAAGCCATTTGTTAAACCAACACCAGTCGCAGCGGTACCTGAGAAAGTTGCTGACAGTGCTGTAGATACCCGTCGTAAGAAACAAGCTCGACCAGATAAAAAGCGTGACTTTAACAGTGACGAAGAAGATGGTCCACGGAAACAACAAAGAAATCGAAATAGTCAAAATCAAGTGAGAAATCAAAGAAATAGTAACTGGAATAACAACAAGAAAAATAAACGTGGCAAGAACAATCAACCTGCCAAGCCTGTCACAGAACGCAAGTTCCACGAATTGCCAACTGAATTTGAATACACAGCTGGCATGACCGTCGCAGAAATTGCAAAACGGATCAAGCGTGAGCCTGCCGAGATCGTCAAGAAACTCTTCCTCATGGGTGTCATGGCAACACAGAACCAATCTCTGGATGGCGATACCATTGAACTCCTCATGGTTGATTACGGTATCGAAGCCAAAGAAAAAGTAGAGGTGGACAATGCAGATATCGAGCGTTTCTTCGTTGAAGAGGGTTACCTCAATGAAGAAGAGATGACAGAGCGTCCACCAGTTGTGACTATCATGGGACACGTTGACCATGGTAAAACAACCTTGTTGGATACCCTACGTAATTCTCGTGTTGCTACTGGAGAAGCTGGTGGTATCACACAGCATATCGGTGCCTACCAAATTGAGGAAGCTGGTAAGAAAATTACCTTCTTGGATACTCCAGGACACGCGGCCTTTACTTCTATGCGTGCACGTGGTGCATCTGTTACCGACTTGACCATCCTAGTCGTTGCAGCAGATGATGGTGTCATGCCACAAACAATTGAGGCTATCAACCACTCAAAAGCAGCTAATGTGCCAATCATTGTAGCTATCAACAAGATTGACAAGCCAGGTGCAAACCCAGAGCGTGTCATCGGTGAATTGGCTGAGCACGGTGTTATCTCAACTGCTTGGGGTGGAGAATCTGAATTTGTAGAAATCTCAGCTAAGTTTAACCAAAACATTGATGAATTGTTGGAAACTGTTCTTTTGGTTGCTGAAATTCAAGAACTGAAGGCCGACCCAACTGTTCGTGCGATTGGTACAGTTATTGAAGCGCATTTGGATAAAGGAAAAGGTGCCGTGGCAACCCTCCTTGTTCAACAAGGTACGCTCAATGTGCAAGACCCAATCGTTGTCGGGAATACCTTCGGTCGTGTTCGTGCTATGACAAATGACCTTGGTCGTCGTGTCAAGGTTGCTGGTCCATCAACTCCAATTTCGATCACTGGTTTGAACGAAACACCAATGGCTGGTGACCATTTTGCAGTCTACGAAGACGAGAAATCTGCGCGTGCAGCTGGTGAAGAGCGTGCTAAACGCGCCCTTCTTAAACAACGTCAAGCAACGCAACGAGTTAGCCTTGAAAACCTCTTTGACACTCTTAAAGCAGGTGAAGTTAAGTCAGTTAATGTGATTATCAAGGCTGACGTACAAGGTTCTGTTGAAGCACTTGCTTCATCCCTTCAGAAAATTGAAGTGGAAGGTGTGCGTGTCAATATCGTTCACTCAGCAGTTGGTGCTATCAACGAATCAGACATCACCCTTGCGGAAGCATCAAATGCGCTTGTCATCGGTTTCAACGTTCGTCCAACTGCCGAAGCACGCAATCAAGCGGAAGCGGATGATGTAGAAGTACGTCTCCACAGTATCATCTACAAGGTAATTGAAGAGATGGAAGATGCCATGAAGGGAATGTTGGATCCTGAGTTTGAAGAAAAAATCATCGGTGAAGCAGTCATCCGTGAAACCTTCAAGGTATCTAAAATTGGTACTATCGGTGGATTTATGGTCGTACGTGGTAAGGTTACCCGTGACTCAAGTGTCCGTGTCATCCGTGATGGCGTTGTTATCTTCGACGGTAAATTGGCAAGCTTGAAGCGTTACAAGGACGATGTGAAAGAAGTCGGTAATGCCCAAGAAGGTGGTTTGATGATTGAAAACTACAACGACATCCGTGTAGATGATACCATCGAAGCCTACATCATGGAAGAAATTAAGAAATAATCTTTTCTCAAGAATGAACTATCTTATAGAGTAATCGTTTGAGAAGCTGACCATTTGTTATAGAAGATAGTAGGTTTGAGGCAATAGCCTTCAAACTTACTAGGATTTTTCAAGCTGAGAAAACTCAGCTTTTCTATCATGTAATACTCAGTTAAGTTCAAAAATAGCAAGCGTAAATTATTTATAATACGCAAAACTGTTCTATTTATGTTCGAGTTACGAATCATTAATTTTAAGCATGTTGTTTTCTTTTGAAAAAATTCAAAATCGAAACCATCTACATCTACTTTTATTGGGAGATAGCTATTTTTGATTTTAAATGAGTATAAGAAAGGAAAAAATATGGCAAACCATTTTCGTACAGACCGTGTAGGGATGGAAATCAAGCGCGAAGTCAATGAAATTTTGCAAAAGAAAGTCCGTGATCCCCGTGTGCAAGGTGTAACCATCACTGATGTTCAGATGGTTGGTGATTTATCAATGGCCAAAGTGTACTACACAATCATGAGTGACTTGGCTTCCGACAATCAAAAAGCACAAACTGGTTTGGAAAAAGCAACAGGAACAATTAAAAGGGAACTTGGTCGCAAGTTGACACTTTATAAAATTCCTGATTTGGTCTTTGAAAAAGATCAATCAATAGAGTATGGTAACAAAATTGATCAAATGCTCCGTGCTCTCGAACAGAAAGATTAAGAAAGTCGAATGGAAACATTCGGCTTTTTCTGTGTACGACGAGCATGTTGTACATCTGAGGTGAAAGTTCTCCAAGGGCACCTGCTAACGGTAAAGCCAATAGCGACTCCCAAGCTAGACTATCGCGAGGTAGCGGATAAAAAACGGTTTGAAGAGAGACTATTTTACATGCGTACGGTGTGTGAAAAAAAGGTGAGCGTTTACAAGCCTTTCTAAAGATGGTATACTAATATAAAAGAGATTGCGTAGGAGGAAGTTATGAAAAAGTTTATTAGTCGTATAATGTTGGTATCCACGGTTGTGTTATTAGCAGCATGTCAATCCATTCAGACCAAGGAGGATGAAACTTCCAATACTAGTTCATCGAGCCAAGTTACAACTAGTTCGGACCAACAATCTACCTCAGAGTCTTCCTCAGAGACTACATCTAGTTCAGACTCACAAACCGAAGCATCTTCTACAAATACTCAGGCGATACCGACTGTGTACCAGTCCGTTATCGATCGTTACCAAGCCAATTTAGGTCAGGTTTCTGAAGCGATTAATCAGGACGAGGTTAGTAGTTATCTAAGTTTACTGACGAGTCAAGGCCAAGAATACAGCGGAGCATTTTATAGCCTATACGATATTGATCAAAATGGGACAGAGGAATTGCTCATAGCCTTGAATAAATCTGGTGACTATATCCTCATTGATCTTTACACGCAGCTATCTGGGGAGAATTTTCGTTTAGTAGATAATTTCCGAAATATTGGTTTTGAAATTGGCCCGGATGCCATTCTTCGTCCCTTACAGGATGGAACCTATTTATTTGAAGGGGGTGGAGTATACCGGATTTATCAGTACAATGCAATGATTCCAGGATTGAAACGGATTTCTGAATCGGATACTAATCCTGAAACATCCCCCTTGCTTGAGTTGAAAAGCTTGCATTGGGTTAAGCTATAGATTTTATCAATGATTATTCCTAGGCTGGGTTTCCCGGCCTTTTGTAGTTCCTAAGCACTTTGAGTACATCGGTATGTCGTAAATCGGAGGAGCAAGTCCTCTGTGGGCACCCACAGCCCATGAACCCAATAGCGACTCCCAAGTCTGACTATCGTGAGGTCGAGACCTAATACTTAACAAAAATCAAAAATAGCGATATGATAGTATTATGACAAAAGAATTTACCCAGACACAAGTTGAAGAATTAAAGCAAGCACTTAAAGATAAAAATAATGCTCCGCATCATAGAAAAATCCAGGCACTCATTCTTTATTCTGAATGCCATAATTTAACATCCGTAGCTAAATCAGTAGGTTTTGTCCATCAGACAGTCCGAAACTTATTGAATCGCTATCTAAGTGGTGGCTTAGAAGCCCTCTTAAAGGAAAATCGTGGTGGTCGCCGCCGTTCGTATATGACGCATGAGGAGGAAGAAGTTTTCCTTAAAGAGCATCTCTCTTCCTCTTTGAATGGAGAATTCGTTACTGTTAACACCCTCTTTAAAGCTTATCAAGAGAGAGTTGGGCACAAGACAACTCGAGAAGGTTTCTATGCTCTCCTGAAACGTCATGGTTGGCGTAAAGTTAGCCCACGTCCCCAACATCCGAAAAAAGCAGACGCCGAAACCATTTTAGCGTCTAAAAATAAAATCTTTATTCGAGGAGAGAACGAGTAAGCGCTTTATTGATGGAAAAGAATATCAAAAAATCCGCCTTATGTTTCAAGATGAGGCGGGTTTTGGGCGTATCAGTAAACTTGGCTCGTGTTGGTCTCCTAAAGGTTATCGTCCTCACGTAGCAAGTCATCATATTCGTGAGTACCGCTATTGTTATGGAGCTGTGGATGCCCATACAGGCGACTCGTTTTTCATCATAGCAGGCGGATGTAATAGTGATTGGATGAATGCATTTCTACGCCAACTATCGGTAGCTTATCCAGAAGATTATATTGTTTTAGTCATGGATAATGCCATCTGGCATAAATCTCAGACCTTAAATATCCCTAAGAATATTGAATTTACCTTCATTCCACCCTACACACCTGAAATGAATCCTATTGAGCAAGTCTGGACTGAGATTCGTAAACTTGGTTTCAAGAATAAAGTATTTAGGACCTTAAATGAGGTAATCGATAAACTTCAAGAGGTTATTCAAACCTTAACCGCTTATCAACTCAAATCAATTGTAGATAGAGACTGGACTTCCGCTATTTTTGATTTTAACTGAGTATAAAATCAAAATGAGTATAATTGGAAATTTTTATATCAGATATGTAAATTTAATGATAAACTACCTAAAAATTTTCTAGTTTCAGTACTTTGCAAAATGTAATGAATAGTTGTTGGTAGCTATGCCGGAACGGTTTGTGAAATTTGATTCTAATTTAGTATAAGGCGTATATAGCGAATAAAGTATCTGGATAGGGTGACCGTTATCCATTAGTGGCTCAGAAGTCGGTATTGAAATGTGCCATATCAAAACCAGTCCTCGCTAAACATGGACTGGCTTCTTACTTAGATTATTATCTAGAACGACATGCGTTAAAAATTAGTTGAACCGCCGTTTACCGAACGGTATGTACGGTGGTGTGAGAGGGGGTGGTGAGTAGCTCTTACTCGATTTTATCCTACACCGATGACGATAATTCCTTCTAAAATAACAAAAAGAAGAGTTAATAAATGGTATTTTTTCATGTGATAATCCTCACTTTTATTTTTCTTTATTGTATGCTATTATAGGATCAAACAAAAATTATTCCCATATATGCGTGATGGAGGAGGAGAGATGAAAAATTTTGGAGAAATTTTTAAAAAGTTTCGAGAATCGAGAGGATTAAAATTAAAAGATGTCGCAAAGGTTGGTATCTCAACGTCTCAGCTCTCTCGATTTGAGAAAGGAGAGACTGACTTAACGATTTCAAAGTTCTTACTCATATTGGATGAAATTAACATGCCGATCGATGAATTTATGTATGCGGTTCATGATTTTCATAGAGATGAACTAAATGAGCTCCTGTCAAAAGTACGTTATTATGTATCTACTCGTGATGTCGAAGGCATGAAAAAACTTCTTTATTCTCAGATAGAATCGGAGGATAAACGGGAGAAATTTTATCACATCAATATCATTTTATTAAAGATTCGCCTGCAAGATTTGTCAGGGGAAAATTATTACAATGATAAAGACTTAGATGAATTAACTGACTATTTATTTAGTGTGGAATACTGGGGCTATTATGAACTTTTGATTTTCATGAATACTTTAGATGTCTTGAAATATGATGTTTTCATAGTATTAGCGAGGGAAATGTCTAGACGGTCAGACTTTTTTAAAGAAATCCCTAATAATCGTCGTCTTATTTCTACGATGTTACTTAATTCCTATATCACCTGTATCGAACGGCAAAATCTTATAGATGCTTTGTATTTTGAGAAGCAATTGAAACAGTGCTTTTTTATCGAAACAGAAATTTATGAGAGACTTGTTTTTCTCTATGCTCAAAATCTTTATCGCTATCGCAAAACTGGAAGTAAATTTGCGATTGTGGAAATGAGGAAGTGTATTGGAGCGATGAAATTAGCAGGTAGTGATCATGTGGCACAGATTTATGAAGAACATTTGAAAAAAATTTTAACAGAAAATAGTTAATTGGCATATATGGGAACATTTTATTGTAATTGATTTAAAAGAATATACTTACAGTATCACGTTCGAAAGGAGTAGCAATTATGTCAAAAGAACTTGAAAAAGTCCTTGAGTCTAGTGCTATGGCAAAAGGCGACGGTTGGCATGTATAAAGTAATTTATACATAGGTTAAGCAGAGGTTATTTTCCTCTGCTTTTTTAAAGAGGTGTTCAAGATGAGGACAATTTCAGAAGATATTTTATTTAGATTAGAAAAGTTTGGTGGAATTTTAATAAACAAAACAAATTTTGAAAGAATAGAGTTAGATGAGACTGAGGCTTTCTTTCTATATTTAGTTCAAAATCATGGTATTGAAATTGCAACTTCTTTTTTTAAAAAAGAAATTGAGATGGGGAAACTAGAGAGAGCATTATCATTAAATATCTATTCTGATAATAATATTGAGGATTCATCGAACAATCCTTACGAGACTCTTCAAAATGCGAGAAAGCATGTAGCAAAATTAAAAAAACATAACATACTGAGTTTTCCGCTTGAACTAGTAATATACCCCAGTATGTACTGTGATTTAAAATGTGGTTTTTGTTTTTTAGCAAATCGTGAAGATAGAAATGCCAAACCTGCTAAAGATTGGGAAAGAATTTTGCGCCAAGCAAAAGATAATGGAGTGTTAAGTGTTTCAATTTTAGGAGGGGAACCGACTAGATATTTTGATATTGATAATTTGTTGATAGCTTGTGAGGAACTAAAGATAAAGACTACTATAACAACTAATGCCCAATTAATAAAGAAAAGTACAGTAGAAATTCTAGCTAAATCTAAATATATTACACCGGTTTTATCTTTGCAGACTTTAGATTCTAAATTAAATTTTGAATTAATGGGGGTGAGACCTGATAGACAAATAAAATTAGCGAAGTACTTTAATGAGGTTGGAAAAAAATGTAGAATTAATGCAGTGTATACAAAGCAAAGCTATGAGCAAATTATAGAATTGGTTGATTTTTGTATAGAGAATAAAATAGATAGGTTTTCAGTAGCTAATTATTCTGAGGTAACAGGATATACGAAAATAAAGAAAAAATACGATTTGGCTGATTTGAGAAGGTTGAATGAGTATGTTACAGATTATATAACTCAACGTGAAGCAAATTTAAATTTTGCTACTGAGGGATGTCATCTTTTCACCGCTTATCCAGAGTTGATAAATAATTCAATTGAATTTTCAGAGTTTGACGAAATGTATTATGGATGTCGTGCAAAATATACTAAGATGGAAATAATGTCTAATGGGGATATCTTGCCCTGCATTGCTTTTTTAGGAGTTAATCAAACTAAGCAGAATGCCTTTGAAAAAGATTTGTTAGATGTTTGGTATGATGATCCGTTGTATGGAGGGATTCGTTCTTTTAGAACGAAGAATTCTAAGTGTTTATCTTGTGGATTGTTAAAAATTTGCGAGGGTGGCTGCTATGTTAACTTGATCAAGGAGAAGAGTCCAGAATATTTTAGAGACTCAGTTTGCCAATTATGAGTAAAAGATTTTTGAACTTATACATGATGAATATATTTTTGTCCGGATTGCCCTACTATTTTATAGGTGTATTGCTCTTAAAGCATCTGGGCTTCTCTTTCACAGAAATAGCTACTTTATCAGTGATTACTGAGTTATGCGGCTCAGTTTTTGATATTCCTTTAAGTTTTCTTTCAAGTAAGTTTGGCTATAAGAAAATTTTGATTTTATCAAATTTGTTATTAACTTTAGCCCTATCTTGCTTACTGTTAGGACAATCAAAAATAATATATATTTCAGCGATATTTTTTGGCTTGTCAGAATCCTTATCTTCAGGCGTTCTTAATGCTTATAATTTTGAATTAATTGGCAACGAGCTAGTATATCAATCTTTTTTGAAATACCTCAATACGGTAAAATACATTTTTATAGCGATTATTACAATTATATCTCCCTATCTACTGAATAGGAATTATATTTATCCGATTATTATTTCGATTGTATTTGTCATTTTCAGCCTCTTAAATGTGATACAATTACCTGAAATAAAAAATGAATTACCTAATGATTCAAGATTTTTTAGCTTTGATGATGTTAAAACGATTCCATGGTATTTACTACTGTTAGGAGTAGCATTCTCAACTCTAATTATGATCAGCAATTCCTATGCAGGCATTTTTCTAAATGAACAGGGACTTTCACTAGATATGTTGGGCATAGTACTATTCATGTTTAATATAGCTATGGCTTTGGGGAGTTACCTAAAAATGAAGTTTGAAATCAGTTTATTACTACCAGTGCTAGCTATTTTTATGTTTTTTCAAACGAATGTATTCATAGAAATTGTATTATTTTTATTGATGCGTGTTCTCAATTCAAGTTATAATAATCATTTTTATTCTATGTTTAATAGTTCGATAGAAAAAAATAGAGCAGTATCATGGTCGGTCTATAATTTATTTATTTCCATTAGTTTTATGGTATCGGACTTTCTAGCTGGTATTTTCGCAGATAACTTTGGTATAAGGAGTAATTATTTACTATTTGGCATCATAACTTTGTTTTCCTTTTTATTCTTTTCATTTTCAAATAGAGAGGAAAGGACGTAAGTTCAAATTCAGGCGGTCTACATCAGGGGACCCAATTTTAATAGGGTATTCCTTGAGGGGAAGGGTAATCATGGAACGAATGTTGAATGGACGGTAGTGGAAGGAGCCTAGGTAGTACAAGCATACTGGTAAAAATCAGACTTTAAGTTTTCTTTTGGCAATCTTTAATCTTTCTTTTAGGAAGGAAAGGTAAACTAGGAGCGTATCAGGAAGGGATACGACTTTCTAAAGAAAGAAAAGGAATCTATAATATGAAAACAAATCTTAAAAACTTACTTTACTCTGGTGTTACTCTTATGAGTCTTGGTGTCTTAGCAGCATGTTCTTCAACTTCTAGTTCAACAACAACATCAAGTTCGGTAACGACTAGCCAATCATCAACTACATCAAGTAACTCAACATCATCTGATTCAAGTTCTTCATCTATTGACTGGTCAGCTCTTCCAACAACAGAAGTGACTTTGTCAAATGATGGCTTGAAAATTACAGAGGGTGGTACCTACATTTTGACAGGTTCAACAACTGCAGGTGTAACAGTTGAAACTGATGCTAATGTACGAATCATCTTGGCAGGAGCTGAAGTTTCAAGCTCTGATACAGCAGCTATCAATGTTATTAGCGCAGACAACGTTGAATTGGAAATTCAAGATGGTACAAGTAATACAGTAAAAGATACCAGCAATCACTCAGATACAAACATCGAAGGAGCCATCCACGTCGAAGCTGACTTGTCCATTACTGGTAATGGTAACTTGACAGTTGAAGGTAATTTCCAAGATGGTATTGTTTCAACGGATGATTTAGTAATCAATGCAGGAAATATCACAGTGACAGCAGTTGATGATGGTATTCGTGGTAAAGATTCATTGACAATCAATGGCGGAACAATCAATGTAACTGCAGGTGGTGATGGTATCAAATCAACCAATGATACAGATACGACAAAAGGTTACACAACTATTACAGGTGGTGAAATCACTGTTAGAGCAGGCGATGATGGTATCAAAGCAGAAACTGCATTGACAATTGATGGTGGTACCATTACAGTACCTGAATCACTAGAAGCCCTTGAGGGAACCAATATTACCATCAATGGTGGTACCTTGGATGTTTACGGTTCAGATGATGCCATTAATGCAGCGAGCACAACTTCATCAGATATCTTTATTAAGGTGACAGGTGGTGACTTGAAAGTTGCAGTAGGAAGTGGAGATACAGATGCCTTCGATGCTAACGGTGATATCTACATCTCTGGTGGTAGCATTGCAGTAACTGCACCAACATCTTCCTTCGACTTTGATGGGATAGCTGAATTGACTGGTGGTACGGTCACAGTCAATGGTGAACAAATTACTGAAATTGTACATACAGGTCCTGGTGGACGTGGTGGCTGGTAAGCCGAAAAAATAAGAAAAGGTCCGAGTTTTACCTACTCAGGCCTTTCTTTTATGTTCCATATTGGGAAGATTGATTTTATATTTTATAACAAGTAAACGAATCATCAAGCTGATTGTAAAAATGCTGATAAAGGTTGGAATTTGAGGGAAGTGCCAATTAACGACACAAAGGTGGTAGAGGATGCCAGAAAAAAGAGCTAATACTGCATAGACATCTTCCTTCAAAACGATTGGGGTTTCATTGACGAGCAAATCACGAGCAATACCACCTCCAACCCCAGTTAAGGCTGCTAAAATCCCACTGGTCATGGCATTCAAATGAAGAGATACTCCAGTACTTGCGCCAATGAGGGCAAAGATAGCAAGCCCAATCGCATCAAAAACAAGGTTTGTCTGTGCCAGAAAATAAATCATTTTTTTATCGAATGGCTTGTCCTGTTTGACATTGATGACGATACTATACATGACAATGGCGACCACAAGGGAAAGATAGATGGCTTTTGGATCGGTAAGTGCAGTAGGAATACGATTGGCCATGGTATCACGAATGATACCACCTCCGACAGCAGTAATGATGCTGAGAAGGCAAATCCCAAAGATATCTAGATTCTTTTTAAAGCCTTTTACTGCTCCAGAAACTGCAAATGCAATCGTACCAATGTAGTTACAGATATTGAGAAATAAATCGAATTCCATAAGCACCTCCTTCTTTATATTAACAGAAAGGATAAGGGCTTTCAAGAGGATTTCAAGTTTGTGAAATATTTTTCAAAAAGAAGGTGGTTAGCTTTGATAGATTTGTGAAAAAACGCACGAAATCAAGCTGTTTCAGGAAACTTTCTGTAAAAAGAAAACGGTTCAATTACTTGCCATTTGTGAAATATTGGTCTATCATAGTACAGAAAGAGAAAAACCTTTGGAGGAAATTATGGTATCTATCTCAAAAGAACAACACTTGGATATGTTCTTGAAAATGCAACAAATCCGTGATGTTGATATGAAATTGAACAAATTGGTGCGTCGTGGCTTTGTACAAGGTATGACTCACTTCTCAGTCGGTGAAGAAGCTGCAGCTGTTGGACCTATTGCTGGATTGACAGACCAAGACATCATCTTCTCACACCACCGTGGTCACGGTCACGTTATTGCAAAAGGTATTGACATCAACGGCATGATGGCTGAGCTTGCTGGTAAGGCAACTGGTACATCAAAAGGTCGTGGTGGTTCTATGCACTTGGCAAACGTTGAAAAAGGAAACTTTGGTTCAAACGGTATCGTAGGTGGTGGTTATGCCCTTGCAGTAGGTGCAGCCCTTACTCAACAATATCTTGGTACAGATAATATCGTTATCGCCTTCTCAGGTGACTCAGCTACTAACGAAGGCTCATTCCACGAGTCAATGAACTTGGCAGCTGTTTGGAACTTGCCAGTTATCTTCTTCATCACTAACAACCGTTACGGTATCTCAACAGATATTTCTTATTCGACTAAGATTCCTCACCTCTACCAACGTGCTGCTGCATACGGTATGCCTGGTCACTATGTTGAAGATGGTAACGATGTCATTGCCGTTTATGAGAAAATGCAAGAAGTCATCGAATACGTTCGTGCAGGTAACGGACCAGCAATGGTTGAGGTTGAGTCATACCGCTGGTTTGGTCACTCAACTGCCGACGCAGGTGTTTACCGTACCAAAGAAGAAGTCAACGAGTGGAAAGCAAAAGACCCGCTTAAGAAATACCGCAAATACTTGACAGAAAACAAGATTGCGACAGACGAAGAATTGGATGCCATCGAAGCACAAGTTGCAGAACAAGTAGAAGCATCTGTAAAATTCGCACAAGAAAGCCCAGATCCAGACATCTCAGTAGCTTACGAAGATGTGTTTGTAGACTAACGTAAGAAGTTTGACTAAGCTCTAAAGAGCAAGTCAAACTACGGTAGCCACTATGGTGGACTACCTACTTACCTCACTAACTTCGCCTATTCAGCAATATCGGCTGAATAGTCTCCGTGTCGTAAGTAATGAGAACGTTAAATGGACACAGCGAAAATAAGCGGTAAGTCCGAAATCTTTGATTTCGTAGACGCACCCTCGTCAAGACAACTAGTATTTTCACAGGTGAAACCGAAGAAAGTACAGTTGTCTACGACGCAGTAACTACAATAGTTAAACATGAAATTCGCACAGTCCTTAGTTCGAGTACAATTCTAACTAAGTTGTGAGGTCGTCTAAAAAACGACTGAAAAATAGGGAACTAACACAGTGTGCTTGCACACAAGGAAGTTCGCACCTAAAGGTAGCCACATCCGTAATTCAGCTGAATCTGAAACGGTTGCGTCTCTTTTTTCCGAGTTTTTAGACCGAACACGATTGTAACGTAAGAAGTTTGACTAAGCTCTAAAGAGCAAGTCAAACTTTAGTACAGTTTAGTATAGTAAAGATAAATTGATATAAATTAGGAGTAAAAAATGGCTGAAACAAAAGTAATGGCCTTGCGTGAAGCGATTAACTTGGCTCAAAGCGAAGAAATGCGTAAGGATGAAAAAGTATTCTTGATGGGTGAAGACGTCGGTATCTACGGCGGTGACTTCGGTACATCTGTTGGTATGTTGGATGAGTTTGGTCCAAAACGCGTTCGCGACACGCCTATCTCTGAGGCAGCAATCGCTGGTTCTGCGGTTGGTGCGGCTCAAACAGGTCTTCGTCCAATCGTTGACTTGACTTTCATGGACTTCATCACAATTGCCCTTGATGCGATTGTTAACCAAGCGGCTAAAACCAACTACATGTTTGGTGGTGGCTTGAAAACACCTGTAACCTTCCGTGTGGCATCTGGATCAGGTATCGGTTCAGCGGCACAACACTCACAATCTCTTGAAGCTTGGTTGACTCACATCCCAGGTATCAAGGTGGTTGCACCTGGTACAGCTAATGATGCAAAAGGTCTTTTGAAATCATCTATCCTTGACAACAACCCAGTTATCTTCTTGGAGCCAAAAGCTCTTTACGGTAAAAAAGAAGAAGTGAACTTGGACCCTGATTTCTACATTCCACTTGGTAAAGGTGAAATCAAACGTGAAGGTACAGATGTAACCATCATTTCATACGGTCGTATGTTGGAACGTGCCTTGAAAGCGGCTGAAGAAGTAGCTGCTGAAGGCATCAGCGTAGAAGTGGTTGACCCACGTACCCTTATCCCATTGGACAAAGAATTGATCATCGAATCTGTGAAGAAAACTGGTAAGGTTATCTTGGTTAACGATGCTTACAAAACAGGTGGTTTCATCGGTGAAATCGCATCAATCATCACAGAAAGCGAAGCCTTTGACTACTTGGATGCACCAATCATCCGTATCGCTTCAGACGATGTACCAGTTCCTTACGCAAACATTCTTGAAAACGCAGTATTGCCAAACGTAGAGAAAATCAAAGCGGCAATCTACAAGCAAGTAAACAAGGGCTAATATTATCGTCATCCGCTTATCTTTTCTGACTGTGTTGATTTGGCTTGCCAAAGGTCAGTTATGCCTGCACCAAATCGCCTTGGCAGAAATACAATCGGAAAGACGCTAACCCTGCTATGCTAGAAATAAAATGTTCTAGCATGACTAAGAATGCTTGGAAAAGAATTGAGCCACTTCGCTTATCGAAGTCTGGTTTGGTTCTTGACAAGGTAAGAGACTGAAAGAAAGGATTAGAACACGAACTAAATGCTCGGAATTTAGATAGTCCGCCTTGGATGTGAAGCATCCTGCGTTGGACTCCTAAAATTCGGTCGCATTTGGACGTTCTTTGTATCATAATTATGGCTATTGAAATCATTATGCCTAAGCTCGGTGTGGACATGCAAGAAGGTGAAATCATCGAGTGGAAAAAACAAGAGGGCGATTTTGTCAACGAAGGCGACGTCATCTTGGAAATGATGTCTGACAAGACCAGCATGGAGCTGGAAGCAGAAGAGTCAGGCGTCCTATTGAAAATTGTTCACGGAAACGGTGCTACCGTTCCTGTAACAGAAGTCATTGCCTACATCGGTGCAGAAGGTGAAACAGTCGAAGTCGGTAGTGCTCCGGCTGTTGAACCAGCAGCGGCTATTGAAGAAGTACCTGCAGGTCGTACACCAGTCATCGTTGCTCCTGCAGCTGCTGCCAAACCACAAGGTGGTGGCAAGGTGCGCGCTACTCCAGCTGCGCGTAAGTTGGCGCGTGAGCTTGGTATTGACTTGGGTCTTGTTCCAGGAACAGGTGCTAACGGTCGTGTCCACAAGGTTGACGTCGAAGACTTCAAGGGAGCAGCTCCAAAAGCAACTCCGCTTGCAGCCCGTATTGCAGCAGACCAAGGTGTTGACTTGTCAACCCTTGCAGGTTCAGGTGTCAACGGTAAGATTGTCAAGAACGACGTTCTTGCAGTACTTGCTCCGGCTGCTGTAGAAACTGCTGCTCCAGCACCGAAAGCAGAAGAAAAACCAGCTAAAGAATTGCCAGAAGGCGTTGAAATCATCAAGATGAGCCCAATGCGTAAGGCAATTTCAAAAGGTATGGTCAACTCTTACTTGACAGCTCCAACCTTTACGCTTAACTACGATATCGACATGACCAACCTTATTGCACTTCGTAAGCAAGTCCTTGAGCCAATCATGAACAAGACTGGTTTGAAAGTAACCTTTACAGACTTGATTGGTCTTGCGGTTGTTCGTACTTTGATGAAAGAAGAACACCGTTACATGAACGCATCTTTGATTAACGATGCACAAGAAATCGAATTACACAAGTTCGTCAACCTTGGTATCGCAGTAGGTCTAGATGATGGCTTGGTGGTGCCAGTTGTTCACGGCGCAGATAAGATGAGCTTGTCTGACTTTGTGGTGGCTTCGAAAGATGTCATCAAGAAGGCTCAATCTGGTAAGTTGAAGGGGGCTGAAATGTCAGGTTCGACCTTCTCTATCACCAACTTGGGTATGTTTGGTACTAAAACCTTTAACCCAATCATCAACCAACCAAACTCAGCAATCCTTGGTGTAGCATCAACTGTTCAAACACCAGTTGTTATCGACGGCGAAATCAAAATCCGTCCAATCATGGCACTCTGCTTGACCATCGACCACCGTATCATTGATGGTATGAATGGTGCTAAGTTCATGGTTGACTTGAAGAACTTGCTGGAAAACCCATTGGAATTGTTGATCTGAGATAAGATGCAAAAGGCGTTAAGAAAACCGTATGAAAATAGGAAATCAACGATGTGCCTTGAGGCACGAGGCGATTTATCTTTTTCAATAGGTTTTTAGCCTGTGCTCAATTTGGTAAAGAGAAAAAATAAAGAAAGGATGTAGAACGAGTTCGTGACATTTGAACACGAACTAAATGCTTCGGAATTTAGATAGTCCGCCTTGGATGCAAGCATCCTTCGTTGGACTCCTAAAATTCTGTCGCATTTGACGTTCTTTGTATCATAACTATGGCAATTGAAATTATTATGCCGAAACTTGGTGTAGATATGCAAGAAGGCGAAATCATCGAGTGGAAAAAACAAGAGGGTGATTTTGTCAACGAAGGTGATGTTATCTTGGAGATGATGTCAGACAAGACAAGTATGGAATTGGAAGCGGAAGAATCAGGTGTTCTTTTGAAAATTGTTCACGGTAACGGTGCAACTGTTCCTGTAACTGAAGTCATTGCTTACCTTGGTGCAGAAGGTGAAACAGTTGAAGTGGGTGCTGCACCTGCTCCAGCTGAAGTTGCTCAAGCAACTGCTGACTTGAAGGCGGCTGGTTTGGAAGTACCTGCAGCTCCTGCAGCAGCTCTACAAGCTCCTAAGGCTGAATTGGCAGCTGATGAGTACGACATGGTTGTTGTCGGTGGTGGTCCTGCTGGTTACTATGCCGCTATTCGTGGTGCTCAATTGGGCGGTAAAATCGCTATCGTTGAGAAATCAGAATTTGGTGGTACCTGCTTGAACAAGGGTTGTATCCCAACTAAGACCTACCTTAAGAACGCTGAAATCCTTGACGGCTTGAAGATTGCGGCTGAGCGTGGTATTAATCTTGCTTCAACTAACTACACCGTTGATATGGACAAGACAGTTGACTTCAAGAACAAGGTTGTGAAGACATTGACTGGTGGCGTTCAAGGTCTCTTGAAAGCTAACAAGGTAACGATCTTCAACGGTCTTGGTCAAGTAAACCCTGACAAGACTGTTGTCATTGGCGACAAGGTTATCAAAGGTCGTAGCATCATCCTTGCAACAGGTTCTAAAGTATCACGCATCAACATCCCAGGTATTGATTCTAAGCTGGTATTGACTTCTGACGATATCCTTGACTTGCGTGAAATTCCTAAGTCACTCACTGTTATGGGTGGTGGCGTAGTCGGTGTGGAACTTGGTCTGGTTTACGCATCATACGGTACAGAAGTAACCGTTGTTGAAATGGCTGACCGTATCATTCCAGGTATGGACCGCGAAGTGTCTGTTGAATTGCAAAAAGTCCTTTCTAAGAAAGGTATGAAATTCTTGACTTCTGTTGGTGTATCTGAAATCGTTGAAGCTAACAACCAATTGACTATCAAGTTGAATGACGGCTCAGAAATCGTTTCTGAAAAAGCCCTTCTTTCAATCGGTCGTGTACCACAATTGGCTGGTCTTGAAAATCTTAACCTTGAATTGGACCGCGGTCGTATCAAGGTCAACGAATACCAAGAAACTTCTATCCCAGGCATCTACGCACCAGGTGATGTCAACGGTACGAAGATGTTGGCACACGCTGCTTACCGTATGGGTGAAGTGGCAGCTGAAAATGCGATCCACGGTAACCACCATAAAGCTAAATTGGACTTCACACCAGCAGCGGTTTACACACACCCAGAAATCGCTATGGTTGGTTTGACAGAAGACCAAGCTATCGAGAAATACGGTAAAGAAAACATCCTTATCGGTCGCAACAGCTTCACTGGTAACGGTCGTGCCATTGCTTCTAACGAAGCACATGGTTTCGTAAAAGTTATCGCTGAGAAGAAATACCATGAAATCCTTGGTGTTCACATCATCGGTCCAGTTGCAGCTGAAATGATCAACGAAGCAGCAACCATCATGGAATCTGAGTTGACAGTTGACGACGTGGCAGCATCAATCCACGGTCACCCAACCTTCTCAGAAGTAATGTACGAAGCCTTCCTTGATGTTCTGGGTGTTGCGATTCACAACCCACCAAAACGGAAATAATAAGAGCGTCTAAAATACAATAGAAAGACAAGTCTTGTGGCTTGTCTTTTGTTATCGTTTCCACTATAATAAAAATTAGTTAACAATAAAGGAGTTTTGCATGAAATACATTGTAAATAACAGCAATGACCCAGCTTATAACATTGCCCTCGAAGCCTACGCTTTCAAGGAATTAACAGATATTGACGAAATTTTTATTCTCTGGATTAATGAGCCTGCCATCATTATCGGTAAGCACCAGAATGCTATTGAAGAAATCAACAAGGAATTCACAGACGAAAAGGGCATCCATGTTGTTCGCCGTCTGTCAGGTGGTGGCGCTGTCTATCATGACCTCAACAACCTCAACTACACCATTATCTCTAACAAGGCAGACGAGGGAGCTTTTGATTTCAAAACCTTCTCCAAGCCAGTTATCGATACTCTGGCAACACTAGGTGTAGAAGCCAACTTTACTGGCCGTAATGACCTGGAAATCGATGGTAAGAAAATCTGTGGTAATGCCCAAGCCTATGCCAAAGGACGTATGATGCACCACGGTTGCTTGCTCTTTGATGTGGATATGTCAGTCCTCGCAAGTGCCCTCAAGGTCAGCAAGGACAAGATTGAATCCAAGGGTGTCAAGTCAGTCCGTGCCCGCGTGACCAATATCAATAACGAATTGCCAGAGAAGATGACGATTTTGGACTTCAAAGATGCTATCCTCAACCAGATGAAGCAAGAATATCCAGATATGGACGAGTATGTCTTGTCAGAAGGTGACTTGGCTCGTATCAAAGAAATCCGTGATACCCAGTTTGCGACATGGGATTGGACCTACGGTCAAACACCAGAATATACAGTGGAGCGTAGCGTTCGTTACCCAGCAGGTAAAATCACAACCTACATCAAGGCCGAAAAATCTGTTATCGAATCCATCAAGATTTACGGAGACTTCTTCGGTATTGGTGATGTGTCAGACATTGAAGACTTGCTGGTTGGCACCCGCTATGAATACGCAGATGTTCTTGCCAAATTGCAAGAAATCGACACCACACAGTACTTCTCACGCATGACAACAGAAGAAGTAGCCAAAGCGATTGTGGCTTAATCTATCAGACTGTCCATGAACTTGGATAGTCTTTTCTTTCGTGAAATTGTTTTCAGTAAGCTGTTTTCACTTGCACATTTTCTATATTATGGTATAATTATTTTCTGTGAGTATCCCTCACTTACTCGTGGCTAGACCATGAGTCATTAGACCAAAAGGAGGAACATATCAATGGCTAAATACGAAATTCTTTATATTATTCGTCCAAACATTGAAGAAGAAGCTAAAAACGCTTTGGTAGCACGCTTTGACTCTATCTTGACTGACAACGGTGCAACTATCGTTGAATCAAAAGCATGGGAAAAACGTCGCCTTGCATACGAAATCAAAGATTTCCGCGAAGGTTTGTACCACATCGTTAACGTTGAAGCTAACAACGATGAAGCTCTTAAAGAGTTTGACCGTTTGTCAAAAATCAACGGCGACATTCTTCGTCACATGATTGTCAAACTTGACGCGTAAGAAGGTGTTGTATGATTAATAATGTAGTATTGGTTGGTCGTATGACCCGTGATGCAGAACTTCGTTATACTCCGTCTAACCAAGCTGTTGCGACTTTTACTTTGGCGGTTAACCGCAATTTTAAAAATCAAAACGGTGAGCGTGAAGCGGATTTTATCAACGTAGTCATTTGGCGTCAACAAGCTGAGAATTTGGCGAATTGGGCTAAGAAAGGTGCTCTGATTGGTGTTACAGGTCGTATCCAGACTCGTAGCTATGATAATCAGCAAGGGCAGCGTGTCTACGTTACTGAGGTAGTTGCAGAAAGTTTCCAACTCTTGGAAAGCCGTACTGCCCGTGAAGGTCAAGGTGGAGGCTATTCAGCTGGCAACTCGTTTGCTGGAGGAAATGACTATAACTCACCTTATCAAGCACCTGCACAATCTACACCAAACTTCGCTCGAGAAGAAAGTCCATTTGGAGCAAGCAATCCAATGGATATATCAGACGATGACCTACCATTCTAGGTCTGAAAATAATAATATAAAGGAGAACACACATGGCTCAACAACGTCGTGGCGGTTTCAAACGCCGTAAAAAAGTTGACTATATCGCAGCTAACAAAATTGAATATGTTGATTACAAAGATACTGAGCTTCTTAGCCGTTTCATTTCTGAACGTGGAAAAATCCTTCCACGCCGTGTAACTGGAACTTCAGCTAAAAACCAACGTAAAGTAACAACAGCTATCAAACGTGCTCGCGTAATGGCATTGCTACCATTCGTAAACGAAGATTAAAAAAATGGTCCAGTGGACCATTTTTTCATGAGCTCGGAAATTAGAAGGCGAATCAAGACCCTGACGGGTCTTTTTAGCTTACGACTCTTTTTAGCTTACGACCTAGAAGCTGGAAAGGCGCAATCGCCCTGTGTGGCGATTTTTTCTTGCGCTCTGGAAATGTGAAAAGCGCAATAAGAGTATGGACTGTTTTTTCATGAGCTCGGAAATTAGAAGGTGAATTGAGACCCTGACGGGTCTTTTTAGCTTGCGCTATGAAAATGTGAAATGCGCAATAGCGAGAGCGGGTTATTTTTCATGAGCTTGAAAATGAGAAAGCGAGTAATTGTCTGGTGGATTGAAACAGTCTGGGGATAGACTGTTTCAACCCGAGCCAAGAAAAAATAAAGCGAGTTACAGTCTGTGGCTAGACTGTTTCAACGGCTTGCTTAGAATACGAAAGTATATTGAGTATTCAGATTATCGTATAGATAAACAAAAGCGACTGGAATATTCCAATCGCTTTGTTTTATTATTGAACTGGGGACATGGCATTGCGAATGTTATATTTCTTTTTCAAGAGGTAGCGTGCACCGAAAGCAGCAGCTCCGATAAGAATAGTAACAAGCGGAGGGAGAACTGGGTTAAAAGCGGCCGGAATCAGTGCTGCCAGAATGAAAACGACTGACCAAGCCAGAGTAGCAAGTCCGAGAAAAGCGATAGCTTTCAGCAATTTAGGGCGTTGCCCAGTTTTAATTTGTTCTCTGTAAACGAAATGGTACATCAAGTACATCCCTGCACCAACACCGAAACCGATAACTAAGAGGGTAAAGAATCCATATTGGGCACCTTGTCCTAACAGGTTCATCAAGCCATTGATACCAGCGATGATAGCCAGCATAAAGAGACTAGAATCCAGCCACATCAACCATGGATTTTCATTGTATTCCACTTGGTCTTTCTTTTCCTGTTCAGAAATTGTCTTACTAGCAGCCCACTCACTGGGTGCTCCATAGAGATTGCGGGCAGTCACGCCAGTTTTTTGCTTTTCAATGATAGTTGGTAAAATTTCTTCCAAGAGTTCTTTGATTTCGCTATCAGACTTTCCATCTTTAATCAGTTGGTTGGTCGCAATATGGATAAATTCTTGGTTCTTTTTTGTTAATCCGTTGATTTCTGTAAATGACATGTTAATCTCCTTAGGTTAAAACCATCTCTTACGGATGAAGTAGAAGGTGAGTGATAGGCTGATTGCAAATGCGAAGAGGATAATCCACCAAAAAGCATAGGGAATATCGTTAAAAGGAATGATGTTGTCCTTAAAGTTCATACCGTATGCGGAGAAGACCATGGTTGGGATAGAGAGAACGATTGTCACTAATGCCAAGGTTTTCATGATGGTATTCTGGTTGTTAGAAATGATAGAAGCAAAGGCATGGGTCATAGAGTTCAGGATGGAACCATAGATGTCTGCCATCTCAATGGCCTGTTGGGTTTCAACCAGGGTGTCTTCCAACAAATCTTCGTCTTCTTCGTATTTTCGTAATAGGCGAGAAGAAGAAGCCAGTTTCTTGACCAACCGCTCGTTGGTTTTCAGGGAAGCCTTGAAATAGACAATGGTTTTTTCCAATTCCATGAGTACAATTAATTCTTCATTTCGAGTGGCCTCATGGAGTTGCTTCTCAATCTCTTCGCTCTTTCTGTCAATGGTCCGTAGGGCTGACAAGTAGAGTTGGGCATTGCGGTAGAGAATTTGGAAAACGAAACGAGACTTCATGAAAGTGAAGAAATTCCGTAGACGACGATGGATAAACTGCTCAAACAGTGGCAATGGTTCCAAACAAGTCGTGATAATCGCATCATCTGTTAGAATAATTCCCAAAGGAATAGTAATATAATATGTCTTGTTGTTTCGTTCTTCAAGAATTGGGACGTCGACCAGGATGAGCGTATAGTCATCTTCGACGGTGATACGAGAGGATTCTTCCGCATCGAGTGGTGCTCGCAGGTCAGCGATGTCAATTTTATAGTGCTCAGCCACTTCCATAGACTCGCTCTGGGAGGGGTTGACCAAATTAATCCAAGCCCCTGGTTCAAAGGTTTGAATTTCTTCTAAATCAGTCATGGTTGATAGAAAAATTTGTTTCATATCTTTGCCCTCCTTTTATCTTTGTTGCGTTAACGCAACCTCTATTATACCAAAAAATGTGCAGTTTCGGAAAGGTTTTATATAGAAATGTGATATAATATGTAGACATTTAAGCGAATAAGTTGTACGGATTTTTCCTTGTTCCGTATACCATAGCTTATAGCCTCTTAAGAAAGGAAATGAACACGCCCTAAACGCTGTGTGAAAAATTGCTGGTTTCTTCATGTTTAAGCATGTGGAACTGGCTTCTGCGTCGTAGACATCTGTACTTTCTTCGGTTTTCAACCTGTGAAAGCACTAGTTGTCTTGACGGGGGTGCGTCTTCGAAATCACAGATTTCGGACTTACCGCCTATTTTCACCTTACGTTTTACGGGCTCTGTATCTTTAGAAAGGAATTGAACACGGGCTAAATGCAGTGTCAAAAAGATAAACTTCCTTGTGTCTTTCAGACACATCGTCAGTTTCCTATTTTGACTGTGCATTTGACGCCCTTTGTATCTTAGAAAGGATTCGAATGCGTGCTAAAAGCGTCGAGAAAAAGACAAAATGTTTTGTCACGAAGTGACGTCACATTTTCCTATTTTCTTCTCGCTTTCTTAACGCACTTATATCATGTTATGCAAGAAAATATTGTGATTCATGGGGCGCGTGCCCATAATTTAAAAAATATTGATGTGACCATTCCGCGTGAGAAGCTGGTGGTGGTGACTGGGTTGTCGGGGTCTGGTAAGTCGAGTTTGGCTTTTGATACTCTGTATGCCGAAGGCCAACGGCGCTACGTAGAGTCCTTGTCTGCCTATGCTCGTCAGTTCTTGGGCAACATGGACAAGCCAGATGTGGATTCCATAGAGGGTCTCAGCCCTGCTATTTCCATCGACCAAAAAACGACGTCGCGGAATCCGCGTTCGACAGTCGGTACAGCGACGGAAATCAATGATTATCTCCGTTTGCTCTATGCTCGAGTTGGGGTGCCTTACTGTATCAATGGCCACGGAGCGATTGCGGCTTCTTCGGTGGAACAAATCGTTGATGAGGTCTTGGAATTGCCAGAGCGCCAGCGTTTGCAGATTCTAGCTCCGATTGTTCGGAAGAAAAAGGGGCAACACAAGACTATTTTTGAGAAAATCCAGAAGGACGGCTACGTTCGGGTGCGGGTCAATGGTGATGTCTATGATGTATCGGAAGTACCAGAATTGTCCAAGAGCAAGGCTCACAACATTGAGGTCGTGGTCGATCGGATTGTCATCAAAGAGGGCATTCGTTCGCGGCTTTTTGACTCCATTGAGGCGGCCCTGCGGATTGCGGACGGCTATGTCATCATCGACACCATGGACGAGAAGGGAATGCTTTTCTCTGAGTACTATGCCTGCCCAGTTTGTGGCTTTACGGTACCAGAGTTGGAGCCTCGTCTTTTCTCTTTCAATGCGCCTTTTGGGTCTTGTAGCGATTGTGACGGTTTGGGGATGAAGCTGGAAGTGGATACGGATTTGATTGTCCCAGATGCCAGCAAGACCTTGCGTGAGGGTGCCTTGGCTCCTTGGAATCCAATCTCATCCAACTACTATCCTCAGATGTTGGAGCAGGCCATGAACCACTTTGGTGTGGACATGGATAAGCCTTTTGAGGAATTGACGGAAGAGGAGAAGAACCTGATTTTCAACGGTTCTGATGGGAAAGAATTCCATTTCCATTATGAAAATGAGTTCGGTGGAGTGCGTGACATTGACATTCCATTCGAGGGCTTGATTACCAACATTAATCGCCGCTATCGTGAAACCAATAGTGACTATACGCGGACGGTCATGAAGGCTTATATGAATGAGCTGACCTGTGGAACCTGCCACGGCTACCGCCTCAATGACCAAGCCCTGTCTGTCAAAGTTGGTGGCGAGCAGGGACTTCATATCGGGCAGTTGTCTGACTTGTCCGTAGCGGATCATCTGGAAGTCATTGAACATCTGACCTTGTCTGAAAATGAAGCGACGATTGCGACACCGATTGTCAAGGAAATCAAGGATCGTCTGTCCTTCCTAAATAATGTTGGTCTCAATTATCTGACGCTTTCACGAGCAGCGGGGACATTGTCTGGTGGTGAGAGCCAGCGAATTCGTTTGGCGACTCAGATTGGCTCCAACCTGTCTGGTGTCCTATATATTCTGGATGAGCCGTCGATTGGTCTGCACCAGCGAGACAATGATCGTCTCATTGCCAGCTTGAAAAAGATGCGGGACTTGGGCAATACCTTGATTGTGGTGGAGCATGACGAGGACACCATGCGGGAGGCGGACTGGTTGATTGATATTGGTCCAGGTGCGGGTGTCTTTGGCGGAGAAATCGTGGCCTCTGGAACGCCTGCCCAAGTAGCTAAAAATAAAAAATCCATTACAGGCCAGTACCTGTCTGGCAAACGTGAAATTCCAGTTCCTTTGGAACGTCGTATTGGCAATGGTCGATTCTTAGAGGTGACAGGTGCCAAGGAAAACAACCTGCAAGATGTGACTGTTCGTTTCCCGCTTGGGAAATTTGTAGCGGTGACAGGGGTGTCTGGTTCAGGTAAATCAACCCTGGTCAATTCCATTTTGAAAAAAGCTATTGCACAGAAACTCAATCGCAATTCGGACAAGCCAGGTAAATTCAAGTCCATTTCAGGAATTGAACACTTGGACCGCCTGATTGACATTGACCAAAGCCCGATTGGACGGACACCGCGTTCCAACCCAGCTACCTACACAGGTGTCTTTGACGATATTCGTGACCTCTTTGCCCAGACTAATGAAGCCAAAATCCGTGGCTACAAGAAAGGACGGTTCTCCTTTAACGTCAAAGGAGGTCGTTGTGAAGCCTGCTCGGGTGACGGGATTATCAAGATTGAAATGCACTTCCTGCCAGATGTCTTTGTGCCTTGTGAAGTCTGTCATGGACATCGCTACAACTCGGAAACCTTGGAAGTACACTACAAGGAGAAGAATATCGCTCAGGTCCTTGATATGACGGTTAATGATGCGGTGGAATTCTTCAAACACATTCCCAAAATCGAACGGAAGCTCCGCACCATTCAAGACGTGGGCTTAGGCTATGTGACTTTGGGACAACCTGCGACAACCCTGTCAGGTGGGGAGGCCCAGCGGATGAAATTGGCCTCTGAACTCCACAAGCGGTCAACTGGTAAGTCCCTCTATATCTTGGACGAGCCAACGACAGGTCTGCACACTGAGGACATTGCTCAGTTGCTCAAGGTCTTGGCCCGCTTTGTCGATGACGGCAACACTGTCCTTGTCATCGAGCACAATCTGGATGTCATTAAGACGGCTGACCATATTATCGACATGGGACCAGAAGGCGGTGTCGGTGGCGGTACCGTTGTCGCGACAGGAACGCCAGAAGAAGTTGCTCAAAATCCAGCCAGCTTTACAGGCCAGTATCTGAAAATGAAGTTGAAATAAGCAAGTATCGTCATTTAGTTTTTCTTTTATTACTTGGACGAATGAGGAAACTTTGTTTCCTTATTTCCAACTTCAAACACTCCACTGGAGTGTTTGAACTCGCCTTGCCTAACTTCAGTTATGCCTGCAGCTCGTTGCCTAGTACTAAAAGTAAACTAAAAGACTATAAAAAAGAGCCATCGGCTCTTTTTTACTGCTCTTTATCCATATTATTCAAGGCATAGTCACAGGCCTGAATGACAAAGCTTGAGAAACTGACATCTTTTTTGACGATTGCTTCCTCAATTCTATCTACCAACTCTGACGGAAATCGAATGGTTTTGATTTCTGTTTCTTTTTTATCTGATTTTAATTTGAATGCCATCTATTTGCTCCTTGTTACAAGTGTATAGCGAAATAAACGAATAATAAATATCACAAAATGTATTACTATTTGTATTGCAAAAATAAATGGTGTGTAGTACAATATACCTAACAAAAGATAAAGGAGCAACTATGTTAAAGAAATTCTTATTTTTATGTCTAGCCTGTTTGGTAAGTATTAGTTTAGTAGCCTGTGGTAGCAGTAGCGAAACAACAGATACAAATAAAATTGCTATTCCAGTTGGTTCTAGTCCTGAAGAAGCAGACTATCAGTCCATTCAAAAGCAATTAGAGGATGCCGGCTTTGAAAATGTATCAACACAGAAAATCGAAGATTTGACCTTTGGAATTTTTACTAAGGATGGGGAGATTGAAAAGATTACAGTAAAGGGGACAGATAGTTTTTCGGAGGGAGACTTGTTTGAAAAGGATACGCCTATAACCATTCATTATCATACTTTTAAAGACTATAACAACTCTGAGGAGAGTACAGAAAGCAATAATGTAGAGAGTAGCTCAAGCTTAGAAAGTTCGTCTTCTAGTTCTGAACAAGAAGCAAGTACTGAAACAAGCACTAGTCAGACAGAGCAACAAACACAGGTAATCACGCCAGATAATCCAGATTTTGCCTATATTTTATCTAATCCCGATGAAGCAAAGGCCAAGGAATTTTTTGAGAAATATAAGGGGGTAATTGTCGAATTTGATGGACATGTCGCTCATGTTATGCCTCACGGAAGTTACGATACTCGCTTTGATTATTTGATTGAAGGTGGAGATTGGGTTGATGAAAACACCTCTAATTATTTTGGAGTACCAATGAAATTTGAAAATGTTAACTTTTATGATTTAAAACTCGTAGATGATACAGATTCAGTTCAGTTGGGACAGAACCTTCATATCAAAGCTAGAATTACTGGTGTAGCTAAATTAGGACAACTCATATTCTTGGAACCTGTTGAGCTGCGTTCTCGTTAAAAATAGGACTACTGTCTTTTGGCAGTAGTTTTTCTTATTCATAATTTTCTGCTATAATAGTTAAAAAATCATTGGAGGAATAGGATGCAAAAAAGACTTGAAAAATTCGAAGCAAAATTAGCTCAATCAACTGTTGATGGAATCTTGGTAACTGGTCAAAACAATATTTACTACCTAACTGGTTTTTGGGGAACAGAGGCGACTGTCTTCATCAGTGGCAAACGTCGTTTGTTTGTGACGGACGCACGCTATACCTTGATTGCCAAGGCGACAGTGCAAGGCTTTGATATTATCGACAGCCGTTTTGCTCTTGAAGAAATTGCTAAGGTGATTAGGGAAGATGGACTTGAAAAGCTTGGTTTTGATAGCGAAGTGACCTATGGTTTCTATCAATATCTGACCAGCATTTTTGAGGGGTATCAGTTGGTCGCTATGTCCAACTTTATCGAAGACTTGCGTATGATTAAGGATGAGAAAGAAATTGCGACCATTCGCCGTGCATGTCAAATTTCGGATCAGGCTTTTATTGATGTTCTTGACTTTATCAAACCAGGTCAGACGACTGAGATGGACGTCAATCATTTCCTTGACCACCGCATGCGTCAACTCGGTGCAGAAGGGGCATCATTTGAGTTCATCGTGGCATCTGGCTACCGCTCTGCTATGCCTCATGGAAGAGCGTCTGAAAAGGTTATCCAAACGGGTGAGACCTTGACGCTGGATTTTGGTTGCTATTACCAGCATTATGTCAGCGATATGACACGGACCATCCATATCGGTCATGTGACAGATCAAGAGCGTGAGATTTACGATGTGGTCTTGCGTGCCAATAAGGCTTTAATTGAGCAGGCCAAAGAAGGCGTCACCTACCGCGAGTTTGATGCTATTCCTCGTGAGATTATCAATGCGGCGGGTTACGGAGCCAACTTTACACACGGCATCGGTCACGGTATCGGCTTGGATATTCATGAATATCCGTATTTTGGAAAATCTGACGAGACTATCAAGGCAGGTATGGTCTTGACGGATGAGCCTGGTATCTATTTGGATGACAAATATGGTGTCCGTATCGAAGATGACCTATTGATTACGGAAAACGGTTGTGAAGTCTTGACATTAGCACCCAAGGAATTGATTGTCATTTGAGAAATTTGACAGTTTGTGGTAAAATAAAACGAATAAATAAAATTTGAAGAGGTATTCAATACAATGATTGAAGCAAGTAAACTTAGAGCAGGTATGACCTTCGAAGCTGAAGGTAAATTGATTAAAGTTTTGGATGCAAGCCACCACAAACCAGGTAAAGGAAACACCATCATGCGTATGAAATTGCGTGATGTACGTACAGGTTCAACCTTCGATACAACTTACCGTCCAGATGAAAAATTTGAACAAGCTATTATCGAAACAGTTCCAGCACAGTACCTTTACCAAATGGATGACACAGCTTATTTCATGAATACTGAGACTTACGATCAGTATGAAATTCCAGTAGCGACCATCAAAGAAGAATTGCTCTATATCTTGGAGAATTCCGATGTGAAGATCCAGTTCTACGGAACAGAAGTGATCGGTGTTACTGTACCAACAACTGTTGAATTGGTCGTTGCAGAAACACAACCATCTATCAAAGGTGCGACTGTTACAGGTTCAGGTAAACCAGCTACGATGGAAACAGGTCTTGTCGTCAACGTACCAGACTTTATCGAAGCAGGTCAAAAACTCGTTATCAACACAGCAGAAGGAACTTACGTATCACGTGCTTAATCGTTTCCTCTTAAGAAAGGAGAGCCTATGACAACAGAATATCAAGGCGAGATTGTTATCGCACCTCGCGTCCTTGAAGTAATTACAGGCATTGCTGCAGCGAAAGTTGATGGAGTACATTCTCTTCAAAATAAGCGTGTAGCAGACAGTTGGTCAAAAACATCGTTAAATAAAGGTGTTTATCTTGAAACTGACGAGGAAGGTCGAGTGACTGCGGATATTTACGTCTATCTAGAATATGGTGTAAATGTTCCTGCCGTATCAATGGACATCCAGCGTGCAGTCAAGACAGCAGTTTACAATTATGCAGAAGTTCAAGTGGCTGCGGTTAATATCCATGTCAGCGGCATTGTTCCTGATAAAACACCAAAACCAGCATTGAAAGATTTATTCGGAGAGGATTTCCTTGATGAAGAATAACAGACATGCCCTGCGTAAGTGTGCTTTGCAGGCAATCGTATCACTTGAATTTGGTCAAGAACCTGTTCAGGCAGCTCAGTTTTCTTATCTTTATGATAGAGAGGAAGAGCAAGAAGGAGTTGAAATTCCGCTCTTTCTCCTTAACCTTGTCAATGGTGTCGCAGACTATCGTGATGACTTGGATAAGGAGTTGTCTAGCCGATTAAAAGCAGGATGGACCTTAGACCGTTTAACCTTGATTGACAAGAATATCATGCGACTAGGCCTATTTGAAATCTTACATTTCGAAGAAACACCAGACCGTGTTGCTGTTAACGAGGCTATTGAATTGGCTAAAGAATTTTCTGATGAATCTTCAGCTAAGTTTGTCAATGGAGTTTTGAGCCAGTTTATTAAAGAAGAAGCCTGATGAGCTTCTTTTTTACTTGAGAAACAAGAGAATGTATCACAAAAAAGCTGTACCTAATTTTTTTATTAGGCACAGCTTTTTTTTATATACTAGCTCCTGCTAGTAGGCTAATCGGTAGGATATAGTCTGTTTTTGTCAGTTTTTTTCCTTCGATTTTATCAACTAATAGTTCAACCAGCAGGCGAGCTATTTCGGTTAATGGTTGCTTGATGGTTGTCAGTTGAGGATAGTAGTTTTCGATGAAACTTGTTCCATCATAACCAATCAATTTAATATCTTCTGGAATAGACAGATTCAATGAACGAATGACGTTCCATACCAGCATAGCCGTTGCATCGCCAGATACAAAGATACCATCTGGTTTTTGTTTTTCAAGAATGGCTCGGATTTCCATCTCCTTGCGCACAGGTGAGAAATCACTGGAGATATGAAAAACTTCGGCTTTGTTCAAAATAGATGTGAAACCTACTTGGCGAAGGCCGGTAGGTGAATTGGAATCATCGTTTCCAGTAATCATTAATGGATTGTGACATCCCGCTTTTTGTAAGGTTTGGGCAGCTAATACCCCACCAGCAAAATTATCTGAAGAGACAATGGGAATGGAAGGAGAGAGGTTGCGGTCAAAAGCGATAATTGGAGCTACGACACGGTCGTAGTCTTGGATACCGAGATTGTGACTGCCCGAGATAATCCCATCTACTTGGTTAGCTGCTAACATTTCCAGATACTCACGTTCCTTATCGGACTCGTGCTGGCTATTGCAAATAATGGTTTTATAGCCTCGATCAAAAAGCTCTTTTTCTAAATGGCTAATCAATTCAGAATAAAAAATATTGTTTATTGTTGGGAAGATGAGACCAACTAATTTTGCAGATTTACCTTGTAAACTACGAGCTACATTATTAGGTTTGTAGCCTAGTTCACGCATAGCCTCTTCGACATTGCGAATGGTTTTTTCAGATAGGTATCCTTTTTTATTGATAACGCGCGAGACAGTTGTTGGGCTGACCCCAGCTAACTGTGCGACATCAGTTAGTTTTGCGACCATAATCTAAATGGTAGTAGGTTCCGGTCGGATTACCAGTCGTAATGACGATACCAGACTGATCCGCATTAGGGAAGACACGACCAGAAAATACTTTCTCTCCTTTATTGATGAAAATTTCAAAGACTGATTTGTCAATGAATATATTGGCAGTTAATGGACCTGCCTCAATAGCACATGAGCGACTTGTACCGAAATCTAAAGCAAATGGCTGGCCACAATGTTCACGGTCCACTGTGATCTGTCCCTTCTCTGTATCGACAGTCAAGACAAGACCCTGCTTGTCTTCATTTGCGAAAAGTACTATTTCATACTTAGTATCTGCTGAAAAATCAAGTTCCAATTCGTAAACATTATTGGTTTCTTTTTTGGCTGAAAATGGCTGAGCTTCTTGGCGAAGGCTGGTAATGGCTTTCACAGGGTACTGATAAAGTTTACCGTCCTTGATAGATAATTCTTTAACCAATGACAGACAGCCTTGGTAGTCATAAGCATCGGTTGGGTATTCCACATCTGGAAGAGCCAGCCAGCTAACAGATAGAGTTCGACCGTCTGGTGCATTAAAGGCCTGGGTTGCATAGCACTCAAAACCATAGTCCAGATTGATCAATTCACTCGGTTCAACAATAGTTGCTGTTTCAGGGTCAAAACTCTGTCCAATTTTATACATGTTGGGATAGATATTGCCATAGTCCAAGACTTCTTTGTCCAAACCTTGTGGGCAGTAGAGAAGGATTGGTTGCTCACCGACAAAAGCAATATTTGGACATTCCATCATGTAGGCTGTCATATCATTGGCAAAATCCAAGTCACCGACCAAGGTCCAGTTGAGGTAGTCGTTATTTTCAGCTTTATAAAGTTTGACAATTCCCTTTTTCTCCAGATTTTGTCCACCGACGATAGCGTAATATTGCCCTTTATAGTCGAAAATTTGTGGATCACGGAAATGGTCGGTGGTATCTTCTGGTTGCTCAATCAAGACTTTATCAATCTTTTCAATCTTACCATCTTTATCCATCAAGGCACCGATTTGGTATGGATGGCGAACCCAATTTTCATCGCGGACATTTCCAGTATAGAAGAGGAAGAGCTTGTCGCCAAATTCCATGGCAGAGCCAGAGTAGGCACCGTGGCTATCAAGTGGTGTATCTGGGTACATAACCGTACCAGTTTCTTCAAAATGGACCAGATCCGTTGACTCTGTATGGACCCAAGATTTTAATCCGTGCGCAGCACCGAATGGGAAGTATTGGTAAAAAAGCGTCCACTTTCCATTAAAATAAGAAAATCCATTTGGATCATTCAACAGTCCATGTGGTGTTTCAATATGGAAGTTGGTCCTCCAAGGTGAACTCTCTGTATTCTTCTTTATTTTTTCAATATATTCGGGTGTCCAGTCAGCATAAGCCCTGTAACGCTCCTCTGTTGTAAATGCCATAATTTTCTCCAAATTTTCTAGTTTTTCATTAATATAGTAAACGTTTTCTTGTAAAAAATCAAGTTTTAACAATGTTTTTAAGAAATTCAAAAAAAAATGTGATAAACGTTTGACATATTTTATAAAAGTGATATAATAAAACCATCGAAAGTTTGAAAACACTTTCAAAAAAATAAAAAAATATTTAATAAGGAGATTTTTGCAAGATGAATAATACAGAAATTGCAAAAAAAGTCATTGACGCCCTTGGTGGACGTGAGAACGTACGCAGTGTTGCCCACTGTGCGACTCGCCTTCGTGTCATGGTTGTTGATGAAGGAAAAATCGACAAGGATACAGTCGAAGACATCGAAAAAGTACAAGGTGCTTTCTTCAACTCTGGTCAATACCAAATCATCTTTGGTACTGGTACAGTAAACAAAATCTACGATGAAGTGGTTGCCCTTGGTTTGCCAACAGCGACTACTGGTGAGCAAAAAGCTGAAGCTGCTAAACAAGGCAATGCTTTCCAACGTGCTATCCGTACTTTCGGTGACGTATTCGTTCCAATCATTCCTGCTATCGTAGCAACTGGTCTTTTCATGGGTCTTCGTGGTCTTCTTGGAGCTCTTGGTTATACTCTTCCAGAAGATTTGAACGTTTACTCACAAATCTTGACAGATACAGCATTCATCGTATTGCCAGCCTTGGTAGTATGGTCAACCTTCCGTGTATTCGGTGGTAACCAAACAATTGGTATCGTTCTTGGTATGATGCTCATTGCTGGTCAATTGCCAAACGCTTGGGTTGTAGCATCAGGTGGCGATGTGAAACCAACTATCTTCTTCGGTTTCATCCCAGTTGTTGGTTTGCAAGGTTCAGTATTGCCAGCCTTCATCATCGGTTTGATTGGTGCTAAATTTGAAAAAGCTGTCCGCAAGGTTGTTCCAGAAGTTCTTGACCTCTTGGTAACGCCATTCGTGACCTTGTTTGTAATGTCTATTCTTGGCTTGTTTGTCATTGGTCCAGTCTTCCACGTGGTTGAAAACTACATCTTGGCTGGTACACAAGCTATCTTGAACTTGCCAATGGGTCTTGGTGGTCTCCTTATCGGTGGTGTTCACCAAGTCATCGTTGTATCAGGTGTTCACCATATCTTCAACTTCTTGGAAGCTCAATTGGTAGCAAACACTGGTGCTAACCCATTCAACGCTATCATCACTGCAGCTATGACAGCACAAGGTGCTGCTACAGTAGCGGTTGGTGTGAAAACTAAAAATCCTAAATTGAAAGCTCTTGCTTTCCCAGCAGCTCTTTCTGCCTTCCTCGGTATTACTGAGCCAGCTATCTTCGGTGTTAACTTGCGTTTCCGCAAACCATTCCTTCTTTCATTGGTTGCTGGTGCCATCGGTGGTGCTGTAGCATCTCTTCTTGGTCTTGCCGGTACAGGTATGGGTGTTACTATCATCCCAGGTTTGACACTTTACGCAGGTAATGGTCAAATTCTTCCATACATCCTTATGGTTGCTGTATCATTTGCTCTTGGTTTCGCTTTGACTTACCTCTTCGGTTATGAAGATGAGGAGAAAGACGTAAAAAAGTCTAGTGCTTCTGCACAAGAAACAGCTGAAACGCTTGAAGAAGCAGAAACAGGACTTGTAGCTGAAGAAACTCTTGTATCTCCACTTTCAGGTGATGTTGTTGCTCTTGAAAATGTAAATGACCCGGTCTTCTCATCAGGAGCTATGGGTAAAGGTTTGGCTGTTAAACCGTCTGAGGGTGTTGTTTACGCTCCAGCAGATGCAGAAGTAACAATTGCTTTTGAAACAGGTCACGCTTATGGCTTGAAAACAGCTTCAGGTGCTGAAATCTTGATCCATATCGGTATTGATACAGTATCAATGAACGGTAACGGTTTTGAGAAATTGGTTGCAGCTGGCGACAAGGTTAAAGCTGGCGATGCAATTGCAAAATTCGATGCAGCTAAGATTGCTGAAGCTGGTCTTGATGATACAACCATGATTATCGTGACAAACACTGCAGACTTTACAGAAGTAACTCCACTTGCAGAGGGAACAATCGCTCACGGTGCGGACTTCTTGAAAGTTGCTAAATAATTCTAGCCCCCCTCTTTGCTTTCATTACTTCGTTAACTCGCTTTGGCGTACTTCAGTACAGCCTTCAGCTCGTTGCCTAGTACTGAAAGTAAGATGAGAGCCTAGAAGTAAAAATATTTAGAAAAAGGCGGTAAGCCTTTTTCTTCTGTTATTATCTATGGTATAATAGAACAGATAAAAAATGGGAGATATTCACATGACAAAACTTTACGGAAGCTTGGAAGCTGGTGGTACAAAATTTGTTTGTGCTGTTGGTGATGAGAATTTCCAAGTAATTGAAAAAACGCAATTTCTAACGACGACTCCTTATGAAACGATTGAGAGAACGGTTGAATTCTTCAAGCGCTATGAAGATCGTTTGGCAGGTATTGCGATTGGTTCTTTCGGTCCAATTGATGTTGATCAAAACTCACAGACTTATGGTTATATCACTTCGACACCAAAACCACACTGGTCAAATATTGATTTACTTGGTCTGATTGCTAAGGAATTTAACATTCCATTCTACTTCACGACAGATGTGAATTCATCAGCTTTTGGTGAAACATTGGTTCGTAAAGGGGTAAAGAGCTTAGTTTACTATACAATTGGTACAGGTATTGGTGCAGGTGCTATTCAAAATGGTGAGTTTATCGGTGGCTTGGGTCATACCGAAGCGGGTCATACTTACGTTGCCCTACACCCTTACGATGTAAAACATGAATTTAAAGGGATGTGTCCATTCCACAATGGGTGTTTGGAAGGCTTAGCTGCAGGTCCTTCTCTTGAAGGCCGTACAGGTATTCGTGGTGAATTGATCGAGTTAAATTCAGACGTTTGGGATGTGCAGGCTTACTACATTGCTCAAGCAGCCGTACAGGCAACCTTACTTTATCGTCCGCAAGTAATTGTATTTGGTGGAGGAGTTATGGCTCAAGAGCACATGCTTAATCGTGTACGTGAGAAGTTTGTCGGTTTGATGAACGATTATCTCCCAACACCAGATGTCAAAGAATATATCGTGACGCCAGCTGTTGCTGAAAATGGTTCTGCAACTCTTGGAAACTTTGCTTTGGCAAAACAGGTATCAGAAAAGTAATATAAAAAGTTAGGGACTAGAAATAATCCCTAACTTTTTTCTTATTCTGTAAAAATACTAGTTCTATAATCATCTGTAAGTTTTAGATAGGCATCGTGTAACAATCCTTTTAATTCAGAAACTTTCGTATTTTCTGTTGTAAAATTACCTGCAGCAATATCGGCTAGGACAGCTTGATCCATCAATTCTTGCAATTGCTCATAGTTGGCTACCGTGAGCTCCTGCCCATCATAGTTGATGGTAACAGGTTTTAGGAAAGCAAGTTTTTGGACGCGTTCTTGGTACATCGCTTTCTTGAAAGTCTTATAATCGCCATTGTATTCAGGGAGAATATTGGTAAAGATGAGTGAATCAGGAACGACATCGCTATCTGCTTGTTTGTATTGGTTAGACATGTAAGGTACCATGCCATTTTCATATCCTTTTTCAGCTAGAAGTTCAAATGCTGTACGTCGAAAAGAAAGATCACCAGGAACACGCTCGGTTGTTGCGGTAGCCCAGATAGGAGCAAAGAGACTTAGTTTGTGATAGCCGTTGTTCATCACCTCTTCAGGATTATCAGGGTCTCGCTCAATGCGATTTGCAGATTCACGACGGACGGTCACATCATTATCAACAAGGTCATCAACAGTTTTTAGCTCGATGCTATTCCATTCTTCATCTGTGAAATCACGTTTAAGGTTTACTCCGTAAGGTCCATACTCTTCCGCACCTGGGATGATTTTTTCTTTCGTTTCTAATTTGTGAAACCATTGGCGTTGAGTGTCTTTATCCTGTTTTAAAATAGCTGTACCTTCGGCGTATTCTAATGTGTAGATGAGATCGAATAAGCCCTGCATATATTGTTGTAAATCTGTTGAATTTTGGAAGCGTTCAGGACTAACATTGTGGTAGCGAGTGCCAGTATAACCTGAATAATCAGATAGAGAATTAAAGCCGATGATTGGATAGTCGACGCGGTCTGGTGCTTGTAACATTCCTTCAGGAAATGCTTCAAGTTGCATACCAGCTCTTCGGTTATGACCGAGTAAGAATTTATCATAATCAAATGCGTGAACCATCTCGTGCGTGAGTGTTACGGCGCCATCTGTTCCGAGTAATGGGGTGATGACAAAGTTGACTTCCTGTCTCCAAGCATAAGCACCGGCCCAAGTGAGTTCAGGAAGGAAGTAGGTTCCAGAAGGACCGAAAACTTCTTGAATGACAGCTGTCGTCTCAGCGGTAGCGTCATTTTGCATTTTATCAACAAATTCAGGAGTGAGCTTGCCTGTATCGGAATACCAAACACCTTTCCAAGCGTAAGAAGAGGCGTCGTAGGCGTAATTGCCGTGTCCTCCCCATACTGGCTGGAAGTAGAGTAAGGTATGCTTATGATAATCAGGCAGGATACGGTACCACATGTCGTAATGAGCACGATACAACTCGGCATCTGCCAGGATTTGATCTTTTATTTTGGAGAGTTCGGCCTGATAGGCTTCGGGATTGCTTAGTTTTAGAGATTGATCAATGTAACGATCGTAGGAACTAAAGATGAGATTTGATAGGTTTGAAATGATGTAAACATTGTCCTCGCTCGTTGTTAATAGCGGGAGTAACATATTTGGATAGGTATCGCGGATACGAGGCGTAATTACTTCTTCAGGGATTTGAGGATCTTTTAATCGCTCATAGACATTTAGTCTGCTGTTGTCTTCATCGCTAAGAACGGTAGATTTAGTCTCTACGATAAAGGCATCTGTCGTTTGTTTGAACCAATCGTTATCAGACATTTCAGGTAAAAAGATTTCTCGATAGGCTTCAAGGAAATCAGTCAGGGATGCCTTGTCTGTGACAGATGCAAAGTTCTCTGCATAGGAAAAATAACTTTTTTGCGGACTGTAACTCTGGTAGTCATTTTGTCCAAAAGTTATGAGAGCATCTAGTGAATCCGCTTCTCCTCCGAAGAAATCCGTATGGAACATTGTTAATTCCTTGCTATTAATTTCTCCGTAATCAATATCGTACCATCTATCGAGGTAGGCTAAACTGAGTAAGATAATTTCTTTATTCTCTTCGATGGTACGAATGGTTTGTGTGACTGATTCTGGATCATCTAGTTTAACAGACTCATCATTTATTAACGCTTTTTTTAGATAGTCACGAATATTTGTCTTAACTTTGTTAAATGGTTCTTCTAGATAGAGACGGTCCATTTGCTGCTCTTGATTTTCTGTAATGGAGAGAGCGGTATACATATTTTCAGAACGAAATTCAACCGCTTGTAGGCTTGGAACTACCTTGTCTAGAATGTCAGAGTAGTCTTGTAATGTTTGGAGAGGTGAATAAGTAACTCCCCAATCCGCTACTTGGTAGTAAGCACGTTTATCTTTGTTTTCTGTATATTGGAGTGGGAAAAATAAGGTGCTGCCATCTTCAAAGTGAGCTAGGAGTGTATTGATGTTTTCCTCTCTTCCCTGTATATCAGAAATAATGGTTTTGTCGGCCATGGGGACAAGGCTGATCATTTTACTACTAGCCAATTTGTGGTCTGCACCAATATTGTTGGCAGCCTTTCTTAGTTGCTGGTTGTCGCTTGTTGGATCTAATTTTTTTAGATTGAAGAGCAAGGTTTCATTATCTATAGCGCTATCGGTACTATCTTGTTGCTGAGATGATGCAGTTGTGGAAGAGCTCTCTTTATTCTCGGTAGATTGTGGACCTATATCTTTGTCAGTGACATAGCCTACATACTGATACAGCTTTATGTTACTTGGATCAGGGAGTTGGTCTCCGACTTTGAGCTGATGAACCTGATTGTAGCCTGCAAGTAAATTGCCTTCTAGAGCCTGGATGCTCTGGATAGGTAGAATAGAACCAGTGGCGGTCAGAAGAAGGATGGATGAAATAATCCTTTTCTTTTTGCCTTTTCCGGCCAAACTTATTCCTAGAACTAGAAGAAGTCCCCCTCCAATCGTTAATAGATTGATCCCAGTCTCCCCTGTAGCTGGAAGAATCCCAAATATTTTTTTAGGTTCGGTCTTGTAGATGAGATAGATTGTTTGATTCTCCGTAGCTGTTTCTTTGGAAGGTGAGACAGTTTTCAGCTTAGATAAGACAGAATCCTTCTCTGAACTTGTTAGTTCATCTTGTGCAATATAGTGATATTGAACAGATACCGTCGATGCATCATTTGCGTAAACTATAGGAGGCTGGCTTCCCCATAGGCTACTCACTATGGCTACTGTAGTACTAGATATGGCTAGTTGTTTAAGAGCGATTTTCTTGGTATACATTTTCCTCTCCTTTTTACATATTTACTTGTACAATCAGATTATACTACTTGTAAGAAGAAAAAAATGCCAAATCGTTCACATTTTTGGGGCAATAGTGCATATTTTTTAAAAATTTTAAATGGTATATTTTTACTAGAGATAGAGGCTGGTATCCTGGAATTTATTTTAGTAATTGGTGTCTTAATCATGTTCTTTTTGGGAGTGGGAAAGACCTCAGCCATTCATAGAAGAGTTCCCCTCACTTCCAAACATTTAGGTTTGGGCTAAAATAGTCCACTGGACTATTTTACTTCCACCCCCGCACAGCTCAAACTGCCTGGGAGACAGTTTGAGGTTGGAGATAAAGCGAACTTTGTTCGCAACAGTCGTAATGGTTAGATTTGGAGTGTAAAACACGAAGTGCTGAGATTTGCAAAGCAAATCCTATCTCCCACCTTTAACAGTCTCCCAGACTGTTAAAGCCAATCAACCACTGCGCTGAGATGTTGACACGAACTCTGACTAGTGGAGCTGGGCTTTTTGCCCAGCCTCGTGTAGAAATTTTTCCAGATTTGTTTGTTTTATTGTGTTTTTATCTAAGAATACTGTGTATCCTAGCACGCCAAACGCATGAAGAAAAATTCGTTTTCAGAAAACGAAAATCATAACCAAACATCAATCAAAGTAGTACA